>JBARYP010000025.1:0-81143 GCA_049647945.1 Nonlabens sp.
TAACTACGAGTTCCAGCAACAACTTGCAGAGGATGCCGATGCAATCATCATTGATGTAAGAACCGATGAAGAAGTGGCCGAAGGGATGCTGGAAAACGCCTTGCATTATGATATCCATAAACCTCAAGAGTTCATGACCGCGCTAGAAGGTATGGATAAGAGTAAAAGTTATTATATGTATTGCAGGTCTGGTGGGCGTAGTGGTCAGGCATGTCAAATAATGGATCAAATGGGCTTTGAGCGCACCTACAATCTAGAGAGCGGCTATTCTGGCTGGAATGGTGCTACCGTAATCGACCCCAAATAATATAATTATCATCTATCCTATGAACCTTCAAAAAGTACCACAACTCAAACACCTGGACAGCAACAATTTCTTTTTACTAGCTGGCCCTTGTGCAATAGAGGGGGAGGAAATGGCGCTGCGCATTGCAGAGAAAGTCGTATCAATCAGCGATAAAATGCGCATTCCATATATTTTTAAAGGCAGTTTTAAAAAAGCAAACCGCAGTAGAATTGATAGTTTTACGGGAATAGGCGATGAAAAAGCACTTGAGATACTTAAAAAAGTCTCAGATACTTTTCAAATTCCTACTGTTACGGATATTCATGAAGTAAGCGATGCCGCACTAGCTGCCCAATATGTTGATGTTTTACAAATCCCTGCATTTCTGGTGCGCCAGACAGATCTAGTGGTAGCTGCCGCTCAAACTGGGAAGGTGGTTAACCTCAAGAAAGGGCAGTTCATGTCGCCAGAATCAATGAAGCATGCCGTAAAAAAAGTTGAGGATTCAGGTAACGATGAGGTCATGCTGACAGATCGTGGGACTATGTTTGGCTATCAAGACATGGTTGTGGATTATCGCGGTATTCCCACCATGAGGGAATTTGCACCTACAATCCTGGACGTAACGCATAGTTTACAGCAACCCAATCAATCTACTGGTGTAACTGGCGGGAGACCAGAAATGATTGAAACCATAGCTCGTGCAGGAGTAGTAAATCATGTAGACGGACTTTTTATTGAAACTCATTTTGACCCCAGCAACGCAAAGAGTGATGGTGCAAACATGCTTGACCTGCAACACTTAGAAGGATTGTTAAGCAGGCTGGTGGAGATAAGGCAGTTAATCAACAAACTATAGAAACTTCACGTCATAAGTATCAAACTTTTGCAACTTAAGAAATTTTGCTACTTATAGTTAAATTTAATGCTTACGGTATTAAAGGCTACTCTTGCTACGAGTCTTTTAAAATCTAGCTAGTTAGAATACTTCTTTTTGGTTTAATTACCTCAAACTTAATAAGTTCAGATTATGTATACGTTTTTTAAATAGCCTACTGGAATTTAAATAAAGTATACAGCTGCGACTATAGTGCTTTAGGTTATGGAAGAAACGTATAATATGGCTACCTGGCTATGCGGATTTTAGGGGGTCTAATGGTGAAGTGTTTAGTATACTGTTCTTAAATTTTGAAATTAGTGCAGCTACAGATTATGCAGGGACTGTCATTAAACATTTATACTCTTGAAAAGCTTCTGCATGAGAAACTAGGATAGTGATAAATAAGGAATCATAAATACTGCCTATTGATTTAATACTAGCTTCTCTACCGCTTCTTTGACCAAAAAATTGACGCTAGAGTTATCAAACCTATCAACATAAAAAAGCACAACCTTTTACCAAAGTGCCACCAGTTGAAATACTCCACTTGAAAACTGATGTCAGAGAGGTAGAATAGTATTGCGAAAAACAAAGTCATAATTAGTCCTAGAAACGCAACTTTGTAAGATGGTTTACGGGTCATTTTTATTATTGTTGTTATCACGCTTTCGCGAAAGCGGAACTATCAAATTATTTCTACAGTTTACTTAAATACGCATAAACTTTGGGTAAAGGTAAGCCCATGACGTTGTAGTAACAGCCATCGATTTTATTGATAGCAACGTACCCAATCCAGTCCTGAATCCCATATGCACCTGCTCTGTCGTACGGTTGATAGATCTTTAGGTAATAATCAATTTCATCCACGTCTAGATTCTTAAATGTAACCCTGGTTTCATCGTTAATGGTTTGAATTCCATCAACTGTGGTAAAACTAACAGACGTAAAGACGCTATGGGTCTGTCCAGACATCTTCATGAGCATTTCTCTAGCGTGATCAAGATTTCTGGGTTTTTCTAGAGCTTGACCGTTGAGCCAAACGATAGTATCGCTGGTGATTAAAAGCTCTTCTTTTTTAAGGTCTTGTGTAAAAGGTGTTGCCTTTAATTCTGAAAGATAATCCGTGATTTCTACTCCCTGGAGTTCTGAACTATAATGCTCGTTAACCGATTGCACTTTTATTTCAAAGTCTATGTCAAGTCCCTTCAACAATTCTTGACGCCGGGATGACTGTGAGGCAAGAATAATTTTATAATTGCGCAGTTTATTTTTAAGCATTAATAGAAAAGATTATGGATAAAGAAAAAACTACTGATTCCGTTAATCATGATTACTTTAATTATCAATGACAACTGTTTCAGTTCAGATTTTGAACTTGCATTCCACGCCTTGAGAGTTACATACATCAATGGACCGATAAGAGTGAATACACCATATAAAAGTAACAACTGATGGCGGTAGAAATAAGTATTCACAACATAGACTAGCGTGACTAAAGCAATAGCTGTCATTACAGCTACTAGCTTCATGTTGCGATTTACTCCTACAGCCAGGGGAAGAGTATGGCGACCACCAGCTCGATCACCATTGACGTCCTGGCAATCCTTGATCCATTCTCTAATCAAGTTTAGATGAAAAGCAAAGGCACTATAAACCAACAAAATCTTGAAAACTTGCTGATATTCAATAAGCGTAGCCTCATCAATTTCTGGTATTAACTCAAATATAGCGACTACCAATATTACAAATGCCACCAGTATGGAGACCAGTATGTTGCCCACCAGCAGCATACTTTTCAAAGAACTTGCATACAGATAGAGCGAGAATGCCACGACAATAAATATGGCAGAAAATAAAGGCCGGCCGATGCTATTTGACAATACAAAACCGCAGATTACCGCTGCAACTGTCATTACAAGGTACAGGCCCATGGCTTGCGATTCCGTTACTTTTACACCTACAATTACCTTATCAGGCTTGTTCACTTTATCGATTTCTATATCATAGACATCGTTAATCACATTACCGCCAGCCGTGAGCAAGGCGGTGGCCATAATCAGTAAAACTAGTTGATAGGGTTTAAGTGATTGTGCATCTGGTATATGTGACAGCAAACCAAAAACTATAAATAGTTGCGTGCAGACGGTAATTAATACATTGGGCCATCTGATCAACCGCAAAATAGAAGCAAAATCCATTGAATCCCAGTTACGCTAATTAGTAGCCGATTTTGCTCTGCTGCTTTTGTAGTTCGGGTTCTAAATACTGACGTTCCATCCAGAACGTACCAAAAGGTACTACAGACATAACTATCACGATTGCAAGATCTTTTAGTTTCCATTTAAGTAATTGTCCCACTACAACGGCCATTACAACATAGGCAAGAAATAAAAACCCATGTGCCATACCCATTAATTTATTGGGCAAACCTATACCTGCTAGATATTTGAGCGGCATGGTAGCAAAAAGTACCACGAGGAAGGAATAACCCTCTGCAATTGCCAGATATTTAAACAGTTTTACCATTGGTTTCATTGTTGATATTGCGCAATGACAAAGGTAATTCAGTTTCCTTTCCGTAGAGTTTTAATTCCTGTATATCCGCTGGTAAATAGAATCCTTCTTTCATTAGGGCTCGTTTTACGCTACCTATTACCCTGCCCCGTGTGGTGTTTGCCACACGACCAAAGTCCAGCGTGTCCACCCAGAAATAAACCTTAAGGTTTACCGTACTGGTTGCCAGTTCATCTTCAATGACAAAATTGACGTGATCTGGATCGCTTATCACTTTCTCATCGCGATTGAGGGTTTCCATTATGGTAGATTTGGCTTTCTCGATATCATCGTCATAATCAATTCCTACGTTAAAGTTCCAGCGATAAAAGCCGTCCTCGGTATAATTGGTTACGGGTTGTGTAATAACGTCAGAATTTGGGATATAAACATCCTTCCCATCAAAGGTTTTTAATTTTGTATTCCTAAATCCTAGTGTTTTGACCCTGCCAAAGTTGTTCCCTATCTCTACGGTATCGTTGATCTGGAACGGTCTATTAAAGCTTAAGATGACGCCAGCAATAAAGTTTTGCCCTATGTCCTTAAATGCAAATCCCAGTACAACGGCGCTAGCACCTGCCGTAGCAAGAATCCCAGCACTTATATCTCCCAGTCCCGCAGCACGCAATGCAAGCATGATAAAAACGATTACCAGAATGAATTTAAGTGCCTTACCCAGAAACATACTCATCAATGGGTCCCTAGTTTGACTGATCACCCTATTCTTGACAAAGTTTCCTATAAACGTAGCAAGAAGATAACCTAAGGCAACTATTATAATTCCCAATCCTAGGCGGGGTAGAAAATCTACGAACTCATGGTAAAAATCAGTAAGGGAGGTGCTTACCTCCTGGGTTATGGATTCTTCTTGCTGCCAGATCATAGCGGTAAATTACTTCAAGTCCAGAACGTTTTTGTTAACCTTTGCTCAAGATTTCACACTTACAGAAACCTACCTATACATTTGTTAAATGGCAAAAAACGATGAAAAGATATACGTGGTAGGAGCGGGCGTGAGTGGCTTGACAGCTGCAATTACACTTGAAAATGCGGGATATCACCCTATAATTCTTGAAGCGTCTAGTAAGTTGGGAGGGAGGGTAACTACAGATTATTCCCATAATAATATACTAGATACTGGTTTCCAAGTCTTGCTGGATGACTATCCTGCAGCTCAGGAATTTCTAGATTTAGACGCCTTAGAATTAGTCAAATTTAGTCCGGGAAGCATAATTTTTTTCAATGGGAAGCGCTATAAGCTTGGAGACCCGCTACGAGACCTACGGTTTCTACTGCCTACCGCGATGGCAGCAGTAGGTAGTATTAAGGATAAGTTTTTGGTTCTTTCTCTTTCTAGAGAATTGAATAAAAAAAGTCTCGAGGCCATTTTTAATGAGCCTGAATCATCGACTTTAAAATACCTTGAGGATTATGGGTTTTCTAATAAGATTATCGAGCGATTTTTTAGACCTTTTTATGCCGGAATATTTTTGGAATCTGAATTGTCTACCAGCAGTAGGATGTTTGAATTCGTTTTTAAAATGTTCTCTACCGGCAATGCTACTCTGCCTAAAAATGGAATTGCAGAGATCCCTAAACAGCTCGCTTCACGTTTAAAATCTACTAGCATACAGTTTGATTCCAGAGTAAGGGAAATACGTGGCAATTTGATAATCCTAAATTCTGGCGAGAACCTGAAGGCAGATTATTCAATTGTAGCGACACCAGCCGGGGGAATTATCTCAAACTTGCCGGCAGACCATCAAGAATGGCATCAAGTGACTACTCTATATTTTACAACAAATCACGAGGGATTTACAGAGCCGATAATAGGTTTGATTGCAGACCAGGAAGTACTGGTAAACAACCTTCATTTCCTTCATGATGTTTTTGACCACCATGAAAAGGTGTTAAGCGTTTCCATTGTAAAACAGCATGATTTTAATGAAACTCAATTAATAGAAAAGGTTAAGCAGGAACTGAAGATACACGCTAGTATTGAAGTGGGTAAGCTTATCAAACGTTGTGATATTCAAAAAGCGCTACCTAAGCTCAACAATTTGAATTATGCGATGCACCCGACCGAGACGCAGTTAACGGAAAATATTTTTCTGGCGGGAGATCATTTAAGCAATGGATCGCTCAATGCAGCCATGCTTAATGGCAAGGCGGCGGCGCAGGCGGTAATCAGCAAGATAGAAGATGGAATCTTTGTCTAACTATAGACCAGTTCTTGAAAACATAAAAACCCTATAACAAAAAAACGCCCTGATCTCAGGGCGTTGTTATAGTAAAAATTAGTCTAAACCTATCCTAGGTAGGATTTTAGAATTTTGCTTCTGGAATTCTGGCGCAGGCGCTTAATTCCCTTTTCTTTGATCTGGCGCACGCGCTCACGAGTCAGGTCAAAAGTTTCTCCGATCTCCTCTAAGCTCATGGGTTGTTGATTCCCTATACCAAAATATAGCGAAATCACATCAGCTTCTTTTTGAGAAAGTGTTTCCAGAGCTCTAGTTATTTCAAGAGTAAGTGACTCATGCATCAACTCACGATCTGGGTTGGGCGACTCACCGCTGCGCACCACATCATAAAGATTTGACGTTTCACCTTCTTTGAGCGGGGCATCCATACTTACGTGACGACCGGCATTCTTAAGCGACTGCTTTACGTCACTTACCGTCATGTCCAGTTCCTTGGCAAGTTCCTCTGGCGATGGTGGTCGCTCGTGTAGTTGCTCTAGGTGAGAAAACGCCTTGTTGATCTTATTGATCGATCCTATCTTGTTGAGAGGCACTCTTACGATACGTGACTGCTCTGCAAGTGCTTGCAGGATGGATTGTCTGATCCACCACACCGCATAAGAGATAAATTTGAAACCACGTGTTTCATCAAAACGTTTGGCAGCTTTTACCAGTCCAGCATTACCCTCATTAATTAGGTCAGGTAGTTTAAGTCCTTGATTTTGGTATTGTTTTGCAACAGAAACCACAAAACGCAGGTTTGCCGTTGTCAATTTCTCAAGAGCTCGCTGATCACCTTTTTTAATTCTTTGTGCAAGTTCCACTTCTTCTTCGGCAGTAATAAGGTCGATTTTAGAAATGTCCTGTAGGTACTTATCTAGTGATTTTGACTCACGGTTAGTTACCTGTTTTGTGATCTTGAGTTGTCTCATGTAGTAAAATGATGTTTAAATAATGTTGAAAGTCAACTTTTGACAGTCTTTTTTATAAAGCAAAAATTGTACCGCATGGTTCCATGTCATGAAGATTGACTTTAGAGACGCGCGCTAAACTTTAGGATTTGCACTATTAGTCGCTGGATGTTTTTATTGTTACACTTTTTATTAATTTTTTTACGCTTTCGCGAAAGCGGTACATATAACAGCATCGTGCCACACACCTGGTAAACATATTATGCTAAAATGATTATTTAAGTTTTCTAGTGAGTCGCTCACAACATCGCGAAAGCTTGTGTGCTAAAAAATTTACTGCGAGCCGCAATAGCCAGCTGTACGTAATTTGTTATCTGTCAGTAGGTCACCTCAACTGCGCAAGAGGATTTGAATGAAGTGAATGACCACAATCATCGTCCACAAGATCACTCTGGCCCAATTTAGGTCCACCAATTTTTTACACAGGTTGACGTCATGAGTTCTATGGTCCAGTTGATGATGAATGGGTATGAAGATGAATATGGTGGTTACCCACGTAAGCGCCACTAGTACTGCGTGTATTACGGTAAAACGGTCTGGATTTGTATATAATAGGTAGCCCGCAAGTCCAGTTTGCATGAACATAAGTGGCGCCACGACAAGGGTCATACTCCCGGCATATCGCTTGTGCCATTTATGAAAGGTCATGGGTGCCAGGTATTCAAAACCAGGGTAAATTAACAATTGCACCATCCAGATCAAGACCAATAAGGCAAAGTCAATAACCAGTTTATATTCCGTCATATCCATAAGCAAAGAAAAGCCTTTGGATAATCATCCAAAGGCTCAATCAAGGATTTATTGAATCTATAGTCTGACTCTTTCAGTCTCGCCCGCAGAATTTTTCATTTCCAGAATTTGATATCGATAGCGAGAGGCATCCTGCATAATGGATTTGAGTGTATCTACATTGTCGACTTCTTCTCCATTTATTTTTGTGATTACGTAGTCACTCAAGTCAATTTGCTGGGCCGCCAGTTCTCCCACGGTACGCAGTATCTTAACTCCTTTTGAGACTTTATAGAGCTTCTTTTCGGCATCGTTGAGCTCACGCACCTGCATATCCAGTTCAGGAATGGTAACTGTCGTATTTAAGGTTATGGTTACCGGTAGGGTAAGTTCACGGCCATTGCGCAATACTCTTATCTGGACCACGTCTCCAGGGTTTTTACTTCCTACATAACCTGATAGATCTGCAAAAGAACGCACCTTTATGGCATCTATATAAGTGATAATATCGCCGGTACGGGCTGCAGCCTTATCTGCACCGCTACCGGGCACGATGTTACCGATAAGGATCCCCTCGGCGACCGGTAGGTTGTCGCGGTTTGCCAGAGCACCATTAATGGGCGTACCTGCGATACCCAGCATTCCTTTTTGTACACTACCATACTCCATTAGGTCTTGTATGATCTTACGGGCATTATTAGATGGTACGGCAAATGAATACCCTACATACGATCCCGTTTTTGAAGCAATAGCGGTATTGATCCCTATAAGTTCACCATTGGTATTGACCAGTGCACCACCAGAATTCCCCGGGTTTACCGCTGCATCAGTCTGGATAAAGTTTTGTAAAACTGGATCTTGTTCGTTAAGATCACGACCCTTGGCACTTATGATACCAGCGGTTACCGTACTAGTTAGGTTAAAGGGATTGCCTATTGCAAGAACCCATTCTCCCAGTCGAGTTTGATCACTATCGCCAAAAACGACGTAGGGCAATTCCTCATCGGTTTCAATTTTAAGCAGGGCTATATCGCTCCCCGGTTCCGTCCCAATCAACTCTGCCTTATATTCTTTGCGGTTGTTTAAGGTGACTCTTAATTCTGTAGCGTTATCAATAACATGATTGTTGGTTACGATATAGCCGTCTGGTGTGATGATGACACCACTACCGGTACCTATTGCCTCACGCTGGGATTTCTTGCCGTAATACAGGTCTCGTCTATTACGGTATCCAGTAGTCACGGTTTTGTTAAATACGTGCACCACGCTGTTTACTGTCTTTTCCGCAGCCTCGGTAAAGTCGATCCCGGCATCATTCATCATGGCGTATGAAGTACCGGTATTAACTTGCTGGGCTGCTGTGTCATGTACCGGTAATTCATTAAAAAATGCTGCCGTGGTGGCAGGCTCTCTCTGGTCGTCGTGGTCACTGATTAACTCAACTGTTCCTAGAACGATGGCGCCGCCCAGTATTGCGGCACCAAGTGTTTTTAAAAATCCTTTCATTTTAATCTTTTTCTTTTTGTGCTATTTTATTCTGGTCTAGAAATAGACAACTCTCATTACTAACCTAAAATTACCCGCTTGATTATACTGCCATAAATGGTTTAACATTCTTTAACTCACTTACAGGATTGTCTTTAAGAATGTACCTTTGTTTTCATGGTAGAAGTTCCATTTTTCAAGTATCAGGGAACGGGTAACGATTTTGTAATTATTGATAATCGTCAACAACCGTTTTCCAAAAAAGATACCAAACTTTTTGCAGCGCTTTGCGATCGACGTTTTGGCGTGGGGGCAGATGGGGTCATCCTACTTGAAAATCATACGGGTGCAGATTTTAAGATGGTCTACTTCAATTCAGACGGTCAGGAAAGTACCATGTGTGGGAATGGAGGACGCTGCCTTACAGCTTTTGCAAAACAGCTGGGAATCATAACGGATAGAGCAGTTTTTGAAGCGGTAGATGGTATGCATACCGCGACTATAGCTGGCGATGGGCTGGTAAGTTTACAAATGATTGACGTGCAGAGCATTCAGGTGCTGGATAACCATGTGTTTACTGATACGGGATCACCCCACCATGTACAACTTACGGATAACCTGGATCATCTAGATGTGGTGGACCAGGGCAGGAGGTTGCGGTACGATATCTATGGCGATACTGGATCAAACATAAACTTTGTTCAACCCTTAGGTCACAGTACCTTTAAGGTGCGCACCTATGAACGTGGGGTAGAAGATGAAACCCTAAGTTGTGGTACCGGTGTGACAGCGGTCGCCCTGGCAATGCACAATACACAACACACCAGCGCGACGGTGGTTCAGATTAAAACGCAAGGGGGAGACTTACAGGTGAGCTTTGAACCTGCTCCACAAGGTTATAAAAATATATGGCTTACTGGTCCAGCCCAACTGGTCTTTACGGGTAGTTTTTTATGGTAAGCCTGCGTAACGATACCTGTTATTTGCGTGCAGTTGATCCAGATGATCTGGATTTCCTGTACCAGCTGGAGAACAATCCAGCCCTGTGGGAGGTGGGCAACACCATAACTCCTTATTCTAAATTTGCTCTCAGGGAATACCTAGAAAACGCCCATCGCGATATTTATGAGGTCAAACAATTACGCCTTGCGATATGTAATTTGCGAGATGAGATCAAGGGTGTGGTAGATCTTTATGATTTCAATCCATATCACAAGCGTGCCGGGGTGGGAATCGTCATAAGCCACGAGGCAGATCGTGCTCAAGGTCTGGCGACTGCGGGTTTGCAGCTCATGGTTGATTATGCCTTTTACCACCTGCGCCTGCATCAATTATATGCAGATATAGCCCAGGAGAACATGGCGAGTAGAAGGTTGTTTGAAAAGTTACGCTTTCGCGAAAGCGGAATTAAAAAAGACTGGATTGCCACCATGGACAGCTATAAAAACGAAATTATCTATCAACTTATCAATAATTAGACTCCAAAGAGGGGAAGAACCTTAATAATGAAGAAATACACCAAAATTATTTTAATTGCCTCCCTGACGGGTCTAGTTGTCATGGGCGTGTTTGCCTACAGGGTTTATGATACGTTTTTTGGCCCTAACACTAGATTCACCACTAAATCTTACGAGTTATACATACCCACGGGATCCAGTTATGAAGAGGCATTTAAGATCGTGGCTGCTGCGGTAGATGATCGCGATGCCCTTCACCAGACCGCGACAAAGAAGGGCTACCATAAAAATGTGAAGCCCGGTCGCTACATTCTCAAACAGGGCATGAGTAACAACGATATTGTAGATAATATACGCAGCAGTAATGTACCGATTAGGGTACAGTTCAACAACCAGGAAAGACTGGAAAATCTTGCAGGGAGAATCGGTTCACAACTGGAGGCAGATTCTCTTTCCTTACTTACCGCAATGAGGGATTCGGTATTTCTTGAAGACCACGGATTCAATCAGAACAATGCATTGAGCATGTACCTGCCTAACCAGTTTGAGTTTTACTGGAATACGAGTGCGGCGCAATTCAGAAAGAGGATGCTGGAATATCATGATAAATTCTGGAATGAAAAGCGTCTAGCCCAGGCAAACAGACTTGAATTGAATCCTAGCCAGGTTTATGTGCTAGCAAGTATAGTGCAAAAAGAAACTGCCGCAGTAGACGAGCGTCCCAGAGTGGCCGGTGTCTACTTGAATCGTATGCGCAAGGGTATAAAACTGGATGCAGACCCTACAGTAATTTATAGTAAAAAACTGGCGGACAACGACTTTGACCAGATAATAAAACGCGTACTCTACAAAGACCTAGAAATCGATTCTCCCTACAATACTTACCAGAATGCGGGATTGCCTCCAGGTCCCATCGTTACCCCTGACCTTAATGCAATCGATGCCGTTCTCAATCCAGAAAATCACGATTACTATTATTTTGTGGCAGATGTAGAGAACTTCGGTTACCATAAGTTTGCCAAAACGCTTGCCCAGCATAATCGTAATGCCGTGGCCTATAGAAATTGGGTAGCGAGGCAGTAAGGTGGGTGAGGGAGATGCTACAGTAAGTTTATGCCGTTTCTTATTGATTTTAAGCTCTCATCTTGGTATATTTTGAGTAAAACTAAATTCGTGTTACAATTATGATTGATGAATTAGTCTTCTGGTTCTGAAATTTTATATGTAATCCTCTAAATTATAAATGAGTGCCGCTCAACTTTTTAAAAAGTCCGATAGAATATCTTAAGGGAGTCGGTCCTGAGCGAGCAAAACTGCTCAAAAGCGAGCTGAATATTCACTCCTACGGTGATCTAGCCAATTTCTTTCCCAGTCGTTACATCGATAAAACCCGATACTACAAGATTCAGGAGCTGGTTCCAGAACTCGCGCAAGTCCAGATTATCGGTAAGATCATTAATTTAAAAACCGTAACCACGGGTAAACAAAATAGGCTGGTTGCTACGTTTAGGGATGAAACCGGAACGATGGAACTGGTCTGGTTCAAGAGTCACAAGTTTTTTAGGGATAGCCTGAAGATCAATGAGGCTTATGTCGCTTTTGGTAAGGTATCACGTTTTGGGTTTATCTATAGTATCGCCCACCCAGAGCTAGAGCTGCTAGCAGATCACCACAGCAAACCCAGGCAGGCTATGGCACCGGTTTACCCAAGTACTGAAATGCTGGCAAAACGCAAGGTGACTAACACCGCGATTTCAAAAATGATGCGGCAGTTGTACAGCGAGATCAAGGGCAGCTTTATGGAAACGCTGCCTAATGACTTACTAGAAGAGAAAAACCTGATTGCAAAGAATGAGGCTATGCTGCAGGTTCACTTTCCGCAATCTGCTGGATTGCTGCAACAGGCTATCCATAGGCTCAAGTTTGAGGAATTGTTCTTTATCCAGATGGAGCTACTGCTGCAGAATAAAGTACGCAAGACCAAAATTAAAAGTTATGTGTTTTCTAAGGTGGGCAGCAATTTTACCGACTTTTATAATCATCACCTGCCTTTCCAGTTGACCGGTGCCCAGAAAAGGGTAGTAAAGGAAATCCGGGCAGATATGGCCACAGGCGCCCATATGAATAGACTATTGCAGGGTGACGTGGGGTCAGGAAAGACTATTGTGGCGGTACTCACCTGTCTGCTCGCCATAGACAATGGTTTTCAGGCTTGCATTATGGCACCTACTGAAATCCTTGCCCAGCAGCATTATGCCGGTATGGGAGAACTTCTTGAAAAAACTGGACTTACGGTGGCATTACTAACAGGATCTGTCAAAACCAGGGACCGCAAGTCGATACATGAGTCCTTGGAGAGTGGATCGCTACATATTTTGATAGGTACACATGCTTTGATTGAGGATAAGGTAAAGTTCAAAAACCTGGGGGTCGCCATCGTTGATGAGCAGCACCGTTTTGGCGTTGCACAACGAGCAAAATTATGGAAGAAGAACGACCTGCCGCCACACGTTCTGGTTATGACCGCAACGCCTATCCCGCGCACGCTGGCTATGAGTTTATATGGTGATCTTGATATATCGGTAATTGATGAATTGCCACCGGGTCGCAAGGAGATAAGAACAGTGCATCGCTATGACAAAGACCGGCTGAGCGTATTCAAATTCATAAGTGATGAAATTGAACTAGGAAGGCAAATTTATATGGTCTATCCCTTGATTGAGGAATCTGAAAAACTGGACTACAAGGACTTGCAGGACGGTTATGAAAGTATAGTAAGGGCGTTCCCCCTCCCCAAGTACAGGGTCAGTATAGTTCACGGTAGGATGAAACCTGAGGATAAAGACTACGAGATGAATCGCTTTGTAAAAGGAGAAACGCAGATCATGGTTGCCACCACGGTCATTGAGGTAGGCGTAAATGTTCCTAATGCGAGCGTGATGATTATTGAGAGCACGGAACGCTTTGGTTTAAGTCAGTTACACCAGTTGCGTGGAAGGGTGGGTCGCGGTGCAGATCAGAGCTATTGCATCCTAATGTCTGGTCATAAATTGAGTAAGGAAGCCCGTACCCGCATAGAGACCATGGTACGCACCACAGACGGTTTTGAGATTGCAGAGGTTGATCTTAAACTACGCGGGCCGGGCGACTTGATGGGCACTAGACAAAGCGGGGTGATGGAATTGCGCCTGGCAGATATTGTCAAGGATAATGAATTACTCGCAGTAGCACGGGCGGTGGCGCAGGATCTACTATCAAAAGATCCAAAACTGGAAAATCCTGACCACGCAGGGGTACGCAAGGTAATGACCTACCTACAAAGCAAGAAAGGACTTTGGAAATACATAAGCTAACCATTCAGGCAACTTACGGTAGTCTTGTTTGAGAAATGCTGTAAGATTCGACTTCCTATAATGGTTGGATTTAAGGAATGATGGAAACAATGGCAAAGCTTCCTAGCGACTCTCCGTCATTACCATTTGCTTAATAATTTTCTAGATGGTAATTGTTGCGCTTTCGCGAAAGCGTAAACCCTAACCCGCCAATTGCACGTAGGATTATACTGATATAGGTTAAAGTATTGTATAGGACTGGTGCGGGTTTTAATCTGCTGCGTAATTTGGTTTTAATACTGAGCATACATGAACTATACTGATATCAATACTCTAGGTGATCTCAAAACATCAAACTGGAAGAGCAAGTCAATCAAAGATGAGTTGCGTGATAATTTGATCCATAATATAAAGAATGACATAGAGACTTTTAAAGGCATACACGGTTACGAGAATACGGTTATTCCAGAATTGGAGCGTGCTATTCTTTCCAGGCATAATATCAATCTACTGGGGTTGCGCGGTCAGGCAAAAACTAGATTAGCCAGATTAATGACTGGATTACTGGATGAGTACATTCCATATATTACGGGTAGTGAAATACACGACGACCCCTACCAGCCACTTTCTAGAACTGCAAAAGAACTGATAGAAATGCACGGCGATGACACGCCCTTATCCTGGTTGCACAGGGGCGATCGCTTTTATGAAAAACTCGCCACCCCAGACGTAACGGTTGCCGACTTGATAGGTGATATCGATCCCATTAAGGCAGCTACCTTAAAATTGAGTTATGCAGATGATCGCGTGATCCATTACGGCATGATACCTCGAGCCAATCGATGTATTTTTGTCATCAATGAATTACCAGACCTACAGGCCAGAATACAGGTCGCACTCTTCAATATCCTGCAGGAAGGAGACATACAAATCAGGGGATTCAAACTGCGGCTTCATCTAGATATGCAGTTCGTATTTACCGCAAATCCAGAGGATTACACAAATCGTGGCAGTATCGTGACCCCGCTTAAAGACAGAATAGGTTCCCAGATTCTGACTCATTATCCAGAATCGATTGAAACCGCCAAAATCATCACCCAGCAGGAGGCACAAAAGATTGCAAATGATGCAGCACACATACACATTCCAGAACTTGCAAGAGACTTGCTGGAACAAATAAGCTTTAGCGCAAGAGATAGTGAGTATGTGGATGAAAAAAGCGGTGTAAGCGCTCGTATGAGCATTACTGCTTTTGAAAATTTGCTGAGTACCGCACAACGTCGCAGCTTAATGAACGGCGATGAAGAAACGACCGTAAGACTAAGCGACTTTGCGGGGATCATCCCTTCCATAACTGGTAAGGTAGAACTAGTTTATGAGGGAGAGCAAGAGGGTGCGGCCTTTGTCGCAAATGAACTAATAGGTGAGGCAATCAAAACCATTTTTCCGACACTATTCCCCGAGATCAAAAAACTGAAGAAAGAGGATGAGGCTACTGCTTACGATCCCCTAATAGAATGGTTTTTCCACAACGGTGGGATAGAGCTGCTGGACGAGCTCAATAATTCAGATTACAAAACTTTGATAGATCGCATAGAGCCATTAGAGGATTTGATACAAAAGCATCAACCGCAAACTACTTCAATAGATAGATACTTTCTTAAAGAGTTTGTGCTGTGGGGGCTAGTGGAATATGACAAGCTCACAAAGAAGCGTTTTACGGAAGGATACCAAATCAATGATCTCTACAGCAACTTTTTGAAGGGAATTTAAAACTCTTTAGAAGGATGTAAAACACTATATTGAACTCAGCCAAGGTTTAAATAAGCTATGATGCGCCACATAAGACAATTACTTATTTTAATTTTAGTACTGGTTATAAGTTCTTGCGCTTTTTTTGATATGCGTGAGTTGCGTAGAGTAGAAGGTATAGGACTGGAGATACAGGATCAATTCAATAGTGCAGACGTGGCTTCAATAGTAGCAACTTTTAGCGTTGCAAGGTTTTCAAAGCGATTGGGTTATAGCTTTAGAGATCTGCCCAATGACTTTAAGCGTGAGGGATATCAGTTTTTCCATCAAATATTTGCCGATGAGGTAAAGGGAATCGTCAACGCGCTTGCAATGAATGACTTATCGATTAACTTTCTTGAGGCTCATAAAAAGGACGGTGTATATAGGCTCAATTACGAGATTTCTGTTTTAAAAAATGGGGAGCCTTACGTCACAAATTTCTTGGTGATCTACCTTCAACAGGATAGTAATGAAGAATTTAAAATAGTAAACCTATACAATTTACAATCAGGTTTCAGTATGGGACAAATCGGTAAGAATAATGTTAACGACATGCTCACTCGCAAAAATTCCGAGAGTTATACACCGCAGGCCAATTTATTGCGATCATTTGCCATAAAGGACGAGGCCCAGAAAAAGTTAGCTTATGGAGATGCAATGGGCGCCTATAATCTGATTGAAACCATTCCCAAATCCCTTCAAGACGCGCCACGACTTGCCGCGTGGCGACTCTATCTAGCTTCCCAGATAAATGAGAAGCTGTATCGCGATAATCTCGTACGCATGAAAAGCATAAGCCCTAATAAGCAAAGTATTAAGTTCTACGATTGTCAAATTTTAGGAATTGATAGGGACAGTACCGCAACGCAGGTATGCTATGATGAACTTTATGAAATGTTGTTTGAGATGTAAATGGAGTAGTGGTAATCCCGCTTTCGCGAAAGCGGAATCCCGTTTTTCAAATTATAGTGCCGTTGCATTCAAGCCTCTTAATAACGCCGTACCGCCATCATTTTTATTGCGCGTAAGTCAAACCGATTGACAAGATATTAGTCTGGAGCTTTGAGATAAATTGATCAATAGCAAGGAAATAGAGTTAATAAAACATTTTTAACTGCTCGATGAACGACGTTTTTTCAAAATGAAAAGGATGATCGCAAGAAGAATACAGATACCTACAATAATGAGTATGATATATTGGGTCGATAGGGAGCTATCCACCAGCACGGGTGAATCGTTACCGTTAATGACAAATCCAGCCCAGTAAAATGGGTGTTGCAATTCCTTGTTTCCCGTAGTTTCTAGATAGTACTTTTTAGCTGTTTGTAATGCTTTGGCCTTTGGTTTTCCAGCTTTAAGTTGTTTGTAGAATTCTAACATAATTTTTTCGGTAGCTTTATCTGGGGCGCTCCATAAACTGGAAACCGTAGTCGGGACACCGGCCTGGATAAAGGCACTGTGAAGTGATACCACACCTTTATCAGATTTAAATTTTCCTACTCCCGTATTGCAAGCACTTAAAACGGCCATATCTGCCTTTAAGTTCATTCCATACAGTTCCTGTAAATACAGCAAATTATCACCAGAACCTTCAGTAAATACAAAATGACTCAGCTCTGGTGTTTTTGGGTCTAGGTTAGCATGCATCGATAGGTGCAGTATATGAGCCGCAGGTGCGTGGCGTTTGAAATTTTCTTTAGTAGCGGTATGGTTTGTGAAAGAACTGTTAGAAAAAATAGCATTAATAAGTCTTGACTCGCTGGCTGCGCCTTCTAGTCGATATTCATTTCCTCTTACAGCGATCCTATCTTCATTCACGTTTATTGTGTCATAAGATGGGGTAAATATCATTAATTGATCGGTATCTGGATCTTTTGTAATCTCACCGTCTCTTGTGGTTTGAAATTTCAGTAATGAGATATAGGGAGCATAAAGAATACTATGATTTTCTAGTAGGTACGTGTTGTTTTCATCAAGTAGCGATTCAAAGGGAATCTTATACAGGAATTCATTAGGTATAATATTTAGGTTTGTAAATGCGATGGCGTCCTGTGGGATAAGTAAACGACGCAGTTCCATGGACGATTTTTTTTCATTATTCCTCGTTTTAATAGCCTCTAGATATCGCTGGGCTACACCAACTACCTGGTCAGTACTGCCGATTTTCTCAATCGCAATATTATTTCTACTTACTGCAAATAGATAAAGATCATCCTCTACCGTTTGATATTTAAGGGTGAGCTCACTATCACTTAATGATTCCTGAAAATCCTGAGTATTGAAGATGGGTAAATCAATTTGTGCCCTTTTATCACGTTCTTGATTCATTCTCGCTATGTGCTGTTCAAGTTGCAACTCGTATTTTTTGACCAAAGTGTCATTTTCATCAAGACGTGCGTCAACTAACTTATCATTTAAAGCTGTTTGTTCAATTTTCAAGATATCTAGATCTTGAAAATCTGAAAAGGATCGCTGCTGTAAAAATTCCTGCCAGTCGAGTGTATTACTCAAATTCTCTACGGTTGACAGAAATGTTTTATCAAATGAATATAAATCTTCAGAATTACTGCGTACCGAGAGCATATTAGATATAATCCGCTGGAATAATTTGCGGGTTTTTGAGGTAGTAAGTTTATTATTGATTGACTTTTCAAACTGATTTATAGCAAGTTTATTGAATTGAGAAACAATCTTAGAGAGTTCTGTGTTGTCTGATTTTACCTCTTTAAATGCATCTGACAAATCTAGAAATGTACTTACATAGTCCAGAAATTCTCTGGTTGAAAAGTTAGAGTAATCGTCCTTCAATTCTTCTGCACCATTGTGAAAACTATTTAAGGTGACTGGCACCAGTTGTATGGCTTCTTCCACACGGTCGAGGGTTAGAAGTATTCTTATGCGCTGTGCATAGGTAAATCGTACTCTTCTGGTTGCTTTCTCCTTATGTCGGGCGATTAATTCAGTATTTAATTTAAGAGCCTCGAGTGGTTTGTCATCCAGCAATAAGAACTCTGCTTTAAGATGCCTCACGTAATCAATATGAAATCTTAGATTCGGGTCTGCTGAGTTTTGATATTTGTTGAGGAACTCGTTACTCAGGGTCATGCCGTTTTCAAGAAGTTCTTTTCCACCTTTTTTATAAGTCCTTAAGCAGTATTCTAGAACTCGATACGTGCTGGAGCCATATGAGTAGTGGTAGCTAGGATCCGGGTCTTCAAGGATTTGATCATTCAACTTTTGCAGATAATTAAAAAGGATTTCATGATCTACATCAGTTTGATAAAGGCTCATAATTGTAGGAACATAATGGTTTACTTTATCACGTGAAGTAAGTGCAGATTTATTATTATGAAGTTGTTTTATTTTTTCTAGATAGTACGCGCTCTTATCGTAATCTCCAAAGTAGGCGGTAAGCGTAGCAATGTTGTCTAGCGCGTATTCATATATTTCTGCTGGTGGTTCAGAATCTAGGCTTTCTAGTATGGCTAGCGTTTCCTTGGCTTGTGTATAGGCTATCACCTCAAACCCAAGAGGAGCCTCTGTCCAGACGCTGGATATTAAAACCTCTGCCTTTACTATCTTACCCTCGCGAGATTGTGGAGACATCTTCATGGCACGAGCAAAGATTTTTCTTAAAAGCGTAATGTCCCAACCGCTGGCTTCAGATTCAGCTTCTTTAAGAATAAGTCTTGCTGCGTATAAACTGTCCTCCTGTCTCTCAATATCCAATTCATCAAGGATTTGAAGGATTTCAGCGTTCATTGTTTTGGCTTCTTCGCTATATATATTGTATTGGGATAAATGTTGTAAAACACTATCTCTATCCGTTGACAATTTTTGAGCATAACCTATTGAACATCCTATGAACAGGAAAAAAATTGAAATACGCTTCATATTTTTTCTATCGATTAGCTTCATTCAAATCTTTTTTTAACTGTACCGCTTCTTTGTATTTAAACTCTACGTCCAGATGTAATAACGAGTCTATTAGGGCTTGAGCGTTTTTTGTTTTTTCGTTCTTAAGTTCAATAAGTGCTGCATACCAATAGGCTTGCGGTAAGTAAACGGTAGTTGCTTCATGTAGTTCATTCAGTAGAGGTAATGCCTTATCTTCATTACCACTATTAATTAGGCTCATGGCATAATAAAATTCAACATCTGGATCTTCTTCAAGGTTCAGATATTCTTTAAAAAGACCAGCTGCTTTTTCAAATTCATTCGCCTCATAAGCTACAAAAGCTTCCATATTCTTGCTTTCCACATCATTAGATCTAGTAACAGGTAGTAGAGTGTTGGGATAGGTTGTATAGTATTGATCGTATAAAACGCTGCTATCATTAGGAGAGGAAAAGTAAAAATTCTTTGACATCAAGACTATTCCTATAATACAGGCAGCAGCCAGTGGTAATAAATAGGGTCGTAATTGTTTAATTGCCGTTGTTTGTTCAGAACCAGCGGTTGATTGTTCTTCTCCTAAATCTTCTGCGGCCTGCAATCGTTTTTTCAACATTTGGCGGTCAGCTTCCCTTATAGCCTTTTGGATGTTCTCGTATTCGCGCATATCCGCAAGTAGCGATTTGTCCAGTTCCATCTGCCGTTTAAGATCAGCAACATCAGCGTCTTTTAGAGTGCCGTGTACGTAAGCTTGGATTAATTCTTCTCTATTCATTTAAGCTGTTTGTGGCAATTTTTTGTTTCAGACCCTTTAAACATCTGGACTTATGGCTTTTCACGGTGTTTTCATCTTTGTAATTAGTAGCATTCACAATTTCTTTAACGCTTAAACCCCTGTAATAAAATAACTTAAGAATCTCCTGGCAGCTGGAACTTATGGTGTTGAAATGTTTTGCCAGCAATTGTTGTTCTAGCGTTAGTTCTTCTTGAGGTGCTGGATAGTCATTATACATGATGTCATTTACAAAATCCACCGTATGCACTTTTTTAGAAAATCTAGTATAAATCATATTCTTGCCTATCCCATAGATATAGGTTTTTAAACTGCTTGATTTAAGCACTATTTTTTTAATAACAAAGCTTTGATACACTGCTATGATGCAGTCTTGATACACATCTTCTATATCGCTGTAATCCAGTTCATACCTTAAAGCATAGTTGATAAAACCGTCCCTATATGTCCTGTAAACTTCATCAAGTGCCGTAACATCATCCCGATGCATTCTATCTACCAGTAATTGCTCTTTGTTTATCATTTAGTAACTCGCGAACTAGTAAAGTTAACAATTTTGAAAGCATGAAGATTTTATAAGGAGTTGTTAACCTATTGGGAGTTCAGAATACAAAAGGTGAATAAAACCCTTTCAATCATGAGAACTACGATCAAACTGGTATTACTGATCTCTTTTATGGCAGCCAGTACTAATACAAATGCTCAATGGCTTAAAAAAATGAGTGACAGACTTATTAAAAAAGCTGAAAAGAAGACTGAACAGAGATTAGAGGAAATAGCAGACAAGAAAACTGACAAAGCTCTGGATAGTCTTTTTAAGGACAGGAAAAAGAAAAAAGATGCTTATAAAAATGACAGCACCTCTATAGCAGGTATGATGAAAGGAATGTCGGGTATGATGGGTAAGGACGTAGCGACAGAGTCACAATACGTATTTCATACTACCATTACAATGGATCGTTTTGGTGATGGGGTTATGGGTACTGATCGTACCATGATACAGCGCCTGGGAGAAAACAGCATGCTGACTGAGGTTCCTCTAACTAAGATGATCATTGATACAAAAAACAAGGCGATAATCACCTTGCTGGAAGATACTAAAGAAGCCCAAGTAATGAGTATGGCCATGATGGAAGGATTTGTTAATATGGGTGAAGAAGATGGTGAGGAGGACAATCTTGAGAAGCCGGTAATCTCAAGTCTGGGAACTACCATTGTCATAGCCGGCTATAAATGCCAGCACAAATCCATAGAGACCAGTACAGAACGTATCGACCTTTGGTACACAGATGAACTTGATATTGATATGAGCGCATACATGAACATGTTTGCCGCACTACCAAATGGGTTGAAGAATTCACCACAGAATATGTCCAATATGATATCAGGTTTTGTCATGCAAATGGATTTTATCGACAAGAAAACAGATGTTTTTCACGGTACTAAAGTGAAGGAAATCAGCTTTAAAAAAACCGTGGTCAATATGTCTGATTACAAATTGCTCAAATTTTAGGTTAATGAGAATTGTTGTAGCTACGCTTTCGCGAAAGCGAGATAACAACACACAAAAAATTTATAAACAATCTGACTGTAGATCTGGCCTTGACTTTATGTAGTAGAAAGCTATTTTAAAACAACACTATTAACGTCACAGATTGTGGTAGCGCTACAAGTCAAATAATTAATTAATTCGATAATATATACTTCAAAACTTTAAAATCAACAATCCTATGAAAAATCAAATTATTAGATCCTCAAAAGTATTCTGCTTATTCTTTATCATATCATTAGTTTTTACCTCGTGTTCTTCTAGTGATGATCCCAGCGATGAACCTGCTTCATTTACTGGACTTACAGCTACTATAAGCGGCGAAATGTTCACCGCAACACAATCACAGGTTTTCGCTAGTGCGGGTAGTGATTTTTTTACGCTCGTAGCAAGGCTGGATAGTGGTGAACAACTGGACATCGCCCTACCATCAAATGATGTGGGCGTTTATACAATTACGGGGGACTCAAATAGTGGAATTCTATCTACATACTCGCCCGATGGCGCATCCTTCAATTTTGGACTTTCGGGGACGATAACTATAATAGAAAATACGGTAGGATCAGGACTTAACAGTACCATAAATGGAACTTTTGAAATTAATTACTCTCAAGATGGAAGCACCATAACCAATCAAGCTACCGGCGGTGTATTCAATATTTCCTATCTAGCTTTATAAGATGTAAATTTCATAATTCTGATCAATTCAATAATTATAGATGCAAAGAAGTGGAATCAGTCTGCGACACATTGCACATAGTTTAGAAACAAATAGATAATAGACGCTATTGTAAGCTATAGCAGATTTTAAATTTTGAACGCCCACTAAAATATCTTAGTGGGTGTTTTCTATTAGCATACGACCTATGGCATTCAATAATCTCCTGAGTGTGGCTTAAAATATTAATTACAATAACCATGCAACACATCATCATAATTTATGCTTAAAGCTATTGATCATTCTGCTTTTACAGAATGATACCCTTACACTTTATCAATCTTATCTATAAGCTTCCTATCTATTTCCTACCTTTATCACTTACTTATCGTTTATGAGAATTAGATCTTTTTTACCGCTGTTGGGACTTGCAGCGATCACTCTTACAGGTTGCAAGTCGCCGCAGCAAGCAACTAAGGCCGCAGCTGCGCAAACCGCAACTGCAGAAAAGAAAAAGCCAAAGTTCAAAGTCTATAAAAAAGTCATTACTGACGACGCCAAAACTGACGAAGGACTTTTCAAAGTACATCAGGTAGCTGATAAATATTATTACGAGATACCCATCGATATGATGGGACAAGAAATGCTTTGGGTAACACGCATCGCACAGATTCCCGCAAATCTGGGTGGTGGTTACATCAATGCGGGGAGTAAGACAAACGAGCAGGTAGTGTCTTGGGAACGTTTTCAGGACCGCATCTTATTAAAGGTAAAGTCGTTTTCTGAGGTGGCCCTGGACTCCACCGCAGCAATAGGTAATTCAGTTAAGGTCAATAATTATGAACCTACACTCTATGCATTTGATATCGTGTCTTTTGCACCAGATACAAAGGCTGCCGTGATTGATGTAACAAAGATCTTCACCTCAGACGTGCCTGCGATAAGTGGAATGCCGTCCAGAATGCGCCGCGAGTACAAAGTGCGTAACCTAGACAAGAGTCGCAGCTTTATCAACAGCATAAAGTCGTTCCCACAAAATATAGAGGTCAAACAGGATGTTACCTACAATGCCTCATCACCTCCATCCAACGCTGCGGTGGAATCCATAAGCATGCAGGTAAATCAATCTATGATCTTATTGCCTGAAGAGCCCATGCAACCTAGATTGTATGATCCCAGGGTAGGGTTTTTTACCGTAGGACAAATTGATTATTCCAGCCAGGCGCTTAAGGCAGATGAGAAACGCTATATAAGACGATGGAGACTGGAACCCAAGGATAAGGCGGCATACCAGCGAGGTGAACAGGTAGAGCCGGTAAAACCCATTGTGTACTACCTGGATCCAGGTACGCCAGAGAGTCTTAAGAAGTACATTAAACAAGGCATAGAAGACTGGCAAAAACCTTTTGAAACTGCCGGCTTTAAAAACGCCATTATTGCTAGAGATGCTCCTAGCCCAGAAGAGGATCCAGATTTCAGCCCAGAGGATATACGATACTCCGTAGTTCGTTATGTAGCGAGCACAACCCGTAATGCCGTAGGACCTAGCGTGAGTGATCCCCGCAGCGGCGAGATTATTGAAAGCGACATCATCTGGTACCACAATCACCTGCGATCCTATCGCAATCGCTATCTACTGGAAACAGGTGCCGCAAATCCTAGTGCACGTACACTCGATACTGCGCCAGAGGAGATAGGGGAGATGATGCGCCAGGTGATCGCTCATGAGGTGGGACACGCCCTAGGATTTCCTCACAATATGGCGGCGAGTTACGCCTATGATGTAGAAGATTATAGAGATGGCGACTTTACCCAGAAAAACGGTATTGCTGCCAGTCTCATGGACTACGCACGGTATAATTACATTGCACAGCCAGGAGATGAAAATATTAGATTTGTACGCCAGATGGGTCCCTATGACCACTATGCCACAAACTGGGGTTACCGCTGGATTCCAGAGGCACAATCTGCAGAACAAGAGAAGTCCACTCTCAATAAATGGATTATGGATAAGGCCGACGATCCACGCTATAAATTTGGTCGCCAGAGCAGTCGTTTTGATCCGCAATCACAAACTGAGGCTATAGGAAACGATCCCATCAAGGCAAGTTCATATGGCATTAAAAACCTAAAATACGTAGCGAGAAACCTGCCCAGCTGGACATCAGACAAGACACAGGATTACGATGATCTAGGTGAATTGTATGGTGAGATGCTGGGAGTGTGGTCCAGATACATAGGTCACGTAGTTACTAATGTAGGTGGAGTAAACGAGAACCTCAAAATGCCTTCACAATCTGGAGCCGTTTATAGTAATGTGGACAAATCAGTACAAAAAGAAAGCGTCAGGTGGTTAATTGACAATGCATTTGATACCCCCAGCTGGTTGATTGATAAAAAGATCGTCCAGAATGTAAGGCCTGATGGTTATTTTGACCGCTTGCGATCGCTGCAGGTACGTCATTTGAACAATTTGTTGAGCTTTGACCGTATAGGTAGGTTGATCAATGCAGAGACTGTAAACGATGACTATTATTCTGCGCTGGAAATGATGCAGGACGTACGACGAGGAATCTTTAAATCCAGCGGCATGGACATCTATAAGCGCAATTTGCAGCGCGCCTATGTAGAGCGTCTAGAATACTTGATGACCAGTGAGTCTAGATTTGCCGGCTATAACATTTCACAAAGCGATTTGCGTGCTCTCGTAAGAGGGGAATTGAAGCAGTTGAATAGCACGCTCAGGAGTAGAAAATCTGCAGCTCGCAATACCGTGGATCGCTACCATTACGACGATTTACTGGCTAGGGTGGATTATATTTTAAATCCTCGTTCTTAGTAAATCTTGAAGTTTTAATATTCTCCCAGTTCTCCTCTAGGGCTGGGATTTTTTACGCTTTCGCGAAAGCGTCATAAAGAAAATCATTTTAAAATTTTAACCTTCATTCCAGTTGATTAAGGCAGCTATCCACTGTGCCATTTTAGGATCTAGTACTAGGTACTTTGATCACCTCTTCAAAATTAAGTGGTTATTCAAAGGCTAAGGTCAGTTAAGACACTACTTCAAATATTTCAGAGTATTAAAAATTTAGATAGACAAATTAAATTCTGGACCTAGATCTACACACTAAATTTATCAAGTCCTGGCTACCTATCTCTTGATAGTGACTAATTTGCGACGTTGCAGTATATATAAGGCTAGACTAGCGCCAAAGCCAATGATAGAAAAACCGACTAGCGTTCCAAATACGAGACGGAATCCCAGCAATCCATCATAGTTATCAATAAAGTAACCTATTAAAGGGCCCATAAAAATGTCTGGTGTATAGCCTATCAATGAAACTAATCCTATGGCAGTACCAGTCACCGCAATCGGAATCTTACTATCATTGAGTGCGGCAAAATAAAGGGTGCGTAGCCCGTAAACCCCTATCGCAGTAGTAATAATTGAAATCCAAAACACTACAAATTCACCAGCAGAAACAAATCCTAGCGCAAATACCATTGCCCCCACGGCAGTCACAGCAAATCCAGCAATTAAGATTAGGGTACTGCTACTACGGTCTGCAATAAAACCTATTGCGATACCTATTACTATCCTTATCCCCAGTAGGTTCTTACCTATGTGTGCAGCCTCGACCTCATTGTATCCCATAATTTCAAATGCGTATTGCGCATAGATATCTGTAATTTTATAACCGGTATAGGCACATAAAACGATAACCATCAATAGCCAGACGCTAGGTAGTTTAATGACATCTCCATAGTTGGAAATGGTTCGTTTGAATGAAGGATTTTCTGTTTTTTCTAGCGCATTCTCTGGACTGGAAAGATAGAAGTAGGTAAGTGCGGCGATGATTAGGATGAGCACGGTACAACTAAGTACGACCTGTTGAAATGCGGCTCTACGATTTTGAAAATCTGCCAGCTCAGTCTGGTCTGCTAGGTAGAATGAGAACACGGCAACACCCAGGAAGCCAAATAAATAGGAAACCAGGCCACGACCTCCGTCCAGCAAACCAAATGCGATACCCTGCCTGTGGTTACCTCCCCATATACTCGTGGCTTTAATCATGGCTGCCCAGAAGAGAAAGATGGTCGTAAATCCCCAGATCCCATATAGCACTAGCAGACTTTGATACGTAGGGAAATAGGCAAGATAAAAACCTCCTATTGCTGTTAGGAAAAGGGATGAACCCATCAACTTTCCAGGTGCAAAGCGATCTGCAATACCACCACCAAAGAAATAAGAGGCAAATGCCACAAAACCATAGATACTGAAACATGTTCCCAATTCGACATTAGTCAGCTGGTACAAATCCAGCATGGTAGAACGGAATACCCGTGGTAGTACAAAGGGTAGGATAAAATTGGCTTCGGCAGCTAGTACCAATAGAATAATCTGGAAAAGCTTAGATAGGTTGATGGGTTGCAGATTTAATTTTGGGGCAAGTTAGATATTTAGCCTAGTCAAAGTCAAGATATTTAATTCATGGGTGGAAGTACCGCTTTTAGATACTATTAAGAAGGCTTGATTTACTCACGGCTAAATTTGAGTCCCGCTATAAACCCTATACTCATGTCATTGAAAGTAAGAGAACAAGAACCCAGATTAGTATGGAATCATTTTGCCGATCTCAATGCGGTACCACGACCATCAAAAATGGAGGAACGTGTGCGACAGTTCATGATCGATTTTGCCATAAGTCATGACCTGCTCTATCTCACAGATGAAATAGGTAATGTGATTATCAAAAAACCAGCAACCTCTGGAATGGAGGATAGGAAAACGGTAATCCTACAATCCCATCTTGATATGGTGCATCAAAAAAACAACGACACAGATTTTGATTTTCTGGCGCAGGGTATCGATATGTACGTGGAAGATGGTCACGTAAAAGCAAACGGAACAACCCTAGGTGCCGATAACGGTTTGGGGGTAGCGGCAATCATGGCAGTACTTTCTTCTGGTTCCATACCGCATCCCGCCATAGAAGCATTGTTTACCATCGATGAGGAAACGGGCATGACTGGTGCCAAAGAACTGGATAAAAGCGTACTACAGGGCGAGATCTTACTGAATCTGGATACTGAAGAGGACGATGAAATTGACATAGGTTGTGCGGGGGGTGTAGACATAACCGGCAGCAAATATTATGACCTGATTGAGCCAGTAAAAGATCAACATGCGATCAAGATCTCTATTACCGGACTACAAGGGGGTCATAGCGGTATGGACATCATTAAGGGATTAGGAAACGCAAATAAGATGGCAACCCGCCTACTGGATGCGATGCAAAAGAAAGGTGAGGTATGTATCCAGTCTTTTAGGGGCGGTAGCTTGCGAAATGCGATTCCCAGGGAGGCGGTGGTACGGGTTTGTTATAACCTAGATCAAGAGCAATCTGTGATGAAAGCCTTTGATAGCTGTAAGAAGGCAATTGTTAATGAATACAAAACCTTGGAACCAGATTTGAAAATTGATTATACATCTATTGATCCCCAAAATTCTTTAAGCGCCACAGATAGTAGAGCGGTAGTCTTTGCACTTCTGGGAATTCACAATGGAGTTTATCGCATGAGTCCCACCATGGAGGATCTCGTTGAAACTTCAAACAATCTTGCTCGAGTAGTTGTTGAAGATGCAATGCTGCAAATTGCCTGTCTCACGCGATCATCAGTAGAAAGCTCTAAGGAAGATCTTGCGTCATCCATAAGTGCTGTAATGAAACTGGCAGGTCTAGAGGTAGAACTATCAGGCGATTATCCAGGTTGGGAGCCTAACACGGATTCTGCAATACTAGAAATCGCCAAGACTAAATATGCCGAACTTTTTAACCACAAACCACGAGTAGTCGCTTGCCACGCAGGTCTGGAATGCGGGATTCTGGGAGAACGTTACCCTGGACTGGACATGATCTCCTTTGGACCTAATATTAGAGGCGCACACAGCCCAGATGAACGAGCAGAAATAAAATCGGTACAAAAATTTTGGAAATTTCTACAAGCCATACTAGCAGAAACCCCTAAAAAGTAAATCGCACCCTACCATCCACAAAGGAAATATGCCGGGAGGGAAACATGGTATCTAGCAAATTTTCTCTTTTAAAGGCAGCGACATCCTGGTAGGTAATTTGCTTATCATGGATAGCAACGACGTGATCTGCAAGCGATAAGGCGAGTTCCAGTTCATGCGTGGCAAATAGGACGCATTTATGATTGCGCTCGCAGTAGGACTTGAGCTGTAGCAGTAAATCGGTTTTATGGTTGATGTCGAGATGACTGGTAGGTTCATCCATTAAAACAAGTGGTGTATCTTGAACTATTGCCCTGGCAACAAGCACCCTTTGCAATTGACCGTCGCTCAAATTACCCAATCGTTTTCTGGCTAGCCTTTTTAAGTCAAACTCATGTAGGCAATTTTCCACGATCTCATGATCTTTCTGTTTAAGTTTCCCCGCTATGGAGGTATATGGCGTACGGCTCAATTCAAGCATTTCTATAACACTCAAATAGTGACTGAAGGTTCTATCTGTACGCACTACCGCTAGTTCCCTGGCCAGATCGCCACCGTACGATGCTCGGTTTTTACCATGCAGCATTATTTTACCTTCAATCAGGTGCTCCCCAGTTGCTATAGCGCGCAACAATGTAGATTTTCCTGCACCATTTGCGCCTATGATGGCTGTTAGTTCCGCTTTCGCGAAAGCGTAATCACCCTCAAATCCTGCAACCACTTGATCGCCGTAGCCTATTTGTAGATTGTGAATTTGAAGCATTAGAACTGCAAGCTACGTTTTTTAATGATGAGCCAGATAATGACCGGTGCGCCTATAAGTGAGGTCACCGCATTGATAGGCAGGCTATAATTTGAAAAAGGGAGGCGGGCGATGATATCACAGACTAATAGTAGCGCGGCACCCATCGCAATCACGGCAGGCAGCAATATTTTGTGATTGACCGTGGGGAATAATAATCTACACAGATGGGGTACGGCAAGGCCTATGAAAGCAATGGGCCCTACAAATGCGGTAATGCTCCCTGCCAGCAGGCTAGTAACTATAATGATGACCCATCGTGTAGATTTGAGATTTACCCCTAGACTAGCTGCATAGTCCTCTCCCAGCAGCAATGCATTGAGCGATTTAATGATAAAAGCAAGCAGTAGTATCGAGGCAAGCAGGATGATTGATAATGAAAACAGATCTGACCAGCTGGTACCGCCCAGGCTGCCTAATGACCAGAATACAAATCTCTTTAATTGCTCCCCAGTACTAAAATAGCTTAAGATTCCCACAACCGCGCTACTTAAGCTACCTACCATCAAACCCACAATCAACAATCCCATGCTGTCTTTTATGCGGGCAGACATGAATAATGTAAGCAGTAAGACTAGAAAGCTACCCGTAAAGCTAGCAATTACCAGCGAGGCGCTGCTTAAAAATCCAAATCCCAATATCCCGGCCCCCATTATTACGAGCGCCACGCCTAGACCGGCACCACTTGAAATTCCCAGAACAAACGGTCCCGCCAGCGGATTTCTAAACATGGTTTGCATCAATAATCCAGCAATACTCAACCCGCTACCGGTAAGTACAGCGGTAATTGCTCTTGGAATTCTTAGGTTGGCAATAATATAGGAATTGGCATTTGATCCTGTCCCGGCTGGTAGTAGTGAATTTGTAATATCACTTATAGGAATGTAGACGCTACCTAAACAAACATCTGCCACAAAAAGGACGATCACGCAGCACCATAAAAAAAGTACGATCCTGGAGGAGTTCATAGGCGGGCATAAGTCACAATACAAAAATACTACACTAGGTCAGGTTAATTAACGTTGCATTTTAAATGTAAACCGTGGTAAAAGAAATTTTAATTATATCACTTTCTTAAACTCAAAGGTACCCTTGAAGCTTGATAATTAATGCGTTCTATTTCTACGCCGTGGCAGGCAAAAAATTAGAGCTATTCATAGAACGACTGCAATGGAACATGATGAGAGTCTGTCCTGTCGACGATTGAACTAGCTTAGGTTCTAATATCCCAATAATTATTGATTTTAATAGCCTAGTAATCACCACTCTATTCATCCAGCGGTTTAAAAAAATATAATTCGTGATCCATGGAGAAACTAGGATGTAGGATTTTAATTAAATCTGCCAGAACGAGATCGGGCCGCATCGCAGCTTCTTCATAATAGGTTACCCCACCTTTTGCGCCTACGGTTTTTGCAAAAGTATACACCTGTTTATCCTTAAAAGCTTTGAACTTTTCATAGGCTCTGTTGTCTTGCAGCATCTTATTATACGTAGTATACTGCCCAGGTGCAATCCAGTAGTCTGCTTCACTTGCGCTATTTAAAACTGTTTCTAACTCATAGGAGAGTGACCCGTTACCGCTGGTTGTTGAGTAAACGTAGTTGCCTCCCGCATCTGCTAGTACTTTTCCTTGCCATGAATTCCCATAGGGTAGGTACCACACATCCTTATAGGTCGCTCCAGCTATGACACGCGGTTTTTTAAGCTGCTTGACTTGGTTCTTCAAGTTGAGGTATCGCAGCTCGATCTCGTTGAAAATACTGTCTGCCTCTTGAGATTTATCGTAAAGTACCCCGTAAAGTTTAATCCATTCTGCCTTTCCCAGTGGGTGTGATTCTGTCCAGTCTCCATTGTACAGTACGGGAATTCGCGCTGCCTTTAGCTTTTCCTGACTAGTACTGCCACCTTCTACACCATAGCCCATTACTAGATTAGGTTGTAACTGTATGGTGCGCTCTAGGTTTATCTCGCCGTTCTTTCCCAGCTCTTCCACGTTTCCCGCATCAATCAAATCACGTACTGAAGGTGAACTGATATAGTCTGTGGATGGGAAACCTACCAGGGATTTCTCTACCCCTAGAAGTGTGAGTGGTGGTATATGCGTTGTAGAGGTGGCCACTATCGAGGTTACCGGGATTTGTATTTCATCGATTCCCTTGGCATTTGTTTTCAGCTTATAGCTATATGTTTTGTCGGCACCGGGCCAGGGATTGATGATATCTAGTTGATAACCATCCTTAATTACAGTTAGTTTAAAACCACGAGCATATTTAGTGATTATTGAGTTAGTAGCGGCTTTTGCATCTATTACGGTAGGCGTGTCCTGCGGCAAACTATTTTTTTCTTGGCAAGCGGCAATCAGCAATAAGAATAGGAGTGATGAGGAAAGATATTTCATAAAGCAAATCTACTGGGTTACTTGCAATAGATGACCATGCCATAAAAGTTTAAGTTGTAGGGGTAAAAGCGGTTTAAAGATCTATTTTCGCGGCGTTATTTGGTTTTGAAGCTTTTGGAAAGTTACGCTTTCGCGAAAGCTAAAAATTAAAAGGGAATCTAGTGTGATTCTAGAACTGTTCCCGCAACTGTAAACAGAACATTCAATGTTGAATGTCCCCTATTAAGGGGTTGAAATGAATAGCCACTGGGCGTCGAGTCTGGGAAGGTCACTTTAATCTGAAGTCAGGAGACCTGCCAATTAATAACAATTGTTAATCAACGGGAAATTGATGACGGTAGGTAAAGGCATGGAGGCAATCCAGCCCATGCCACGCTGCTGCATTTCCCAAAAAAGCTTTTATGAAAAACAAACTACTACTAGCCGTAGGGTTTACCATTGCAGCTACGGGAATGGCTCAGGTAGATTCCACGGCCACAAAATTAGAGGATGTTGTTGTTACTGCCTCTTCAAAACTAGAATTAAAACGCAAGGACAGCGGTAAACCGGTAATCAAGATTACGAGGCAAGATATTGAGGCGCAACGCGCTGCCAGCGTTGCCGATTTGTTGAACCAGTACGCTGGTATGGAAGTCAATGGAGCACGCAGCAACGCAGGTCAAAATTTAGGATATTTTATCCGTGGAGGTAATAATCGCCAGGTGGCGATCCTTATCGACGGTGCGCAGGTCAACGATCCCAGCACCATAGCCAGCGATTTTGACCTGAGGCTGATTGATCTTGAGCAGATTGAAGAAATTGAAATTTTAAAGGGTGCAGCCAGCACTCTTTATGGTGCAAATGCCAGTACGGCAGTAATCAACATCAAGCTTAAAAAAGCACCGTCATCGGGTACTAGTGTTACCGTTGCCTCCTATCTAGGAACTAACAATAGCGCCGAGAGATCCATTTCTGGCATGGATGAGTTCAACAATTCAGTACAGGTAAGGGGACGATTGACTAACGGACTCACCTATGGCGCAGGACTAAATCATCAAAGCACCGATGGCTTGAGTGCTATTGAAAGTAGCAATGAGGATCAACCCAACATGGCAGACGCAGTTAATAAAATCAATCTGCTGGGTAGAATCGGGTATGATAATGCAATAAACTTTACGTTGACCAGCTATGTTTCATTTGATGAATTCAAGAACGAGTTTGATGACAGTTTCAATCAGGTGGATGCCAGTAATGAAACATACAACCGCCAGATACGCTGGGGAACAAACATGAACTGGAAATACTCTGACCGTGGAGAACTGGTTTATGCACACGCCAGCACTCATACGCGTCGTGATACTAGGGGTAGTTTTCCTAGCGTATTTAATGCAGATGGTTACAGCCTAGATATCTACAATCGATATTCTTTTAATCTAGGCGACGAGGTAGGGGAGTTGAAAACCATTCTAGGCTTCAACTATCGATCAGATCAGTATGAGGATTTCAGTATACCCTTTGGTAGCAATGAACTAGAACAAAACGCAGATACTGATTTTGCAAATGCACAGATCTACGACCCGTATGTCAATCTAGTATTTATCAGCAAGTTGGGATTTAATATTAATGCGGGATTGAGACTTAACAATCACAGTAATTATGATAGTGAATTAGTGTACAACATCAATCCTTCCTATAGAATTGAATTGGGGAGCATTTCACTTAAGTTTTACGGCAGTGCGAGTACTGCCTACATTACCCCATCACTATTTCAACTATATGCCGCTGGCTTTGGCAATGCAAACCTGCAACCTGAGAGAAATGGAACGCTAGAGGTGGGTTCCAGCTATATAGCGGGTAATACCTTACTTACGGTAAGCGGTTTTTATCGGGAAGAGCGTAATCTTGTGCAATTCATGACCATAGATCCAACAAACTTCATCTCGCAATATCTTAATGAAAAGGAAACACTAATTGCAAGAGGTATTGAATTTACGGGACGTACCAGCCTTGCCGATGGTAAATATCAACTCAACGCAAATTATAGTTATACCAGACGCAATAATATCGAGACCTTGCGCAGGATACCAGCCCATAAGGTCAATCTAGGTGTTACCTACAAGCCTATAGACCGATGGTCCATTACCGCCCAGTATCAATATAACGATGTACGTGGGGATCTGTTTTTTAACAACATGACTTTTGTGAATGATGCTGTAGAATTGGACAGCTTCAATCTGGTAGATCTATATTCCACGTATAAACTTAAAGAAAAACCAGTAACCTTCTTTGCCGGTATCAGCAATCTATTTAATGAGGACTTTCAGGAGTTGTTTGGTTTCCAAACTCGGGGTCGCAACTATAAGATAGGGGTGATGGTGGTTTTGTAAAAAATTTCTAGAGGATTGATGCTGCACATGATGCTGTATTTTGATCTATTTCTATACTCCCTTAACCAGATCAAACAGGTGCACCACTTCAATGGTACGATGTTATGAGTTTTCAAACCACGTGCTGGAACACTCTCAATACAGGTTGAAACAATCGCGGTGTCAAGTATCCCGACAGGTCTATGAACTGATCGTGCGATATGAATTAACGGCCTGGGCCATCAATAATTCCGGAGCAAACTAGCATTTGCTTTCTCCCACCCCCATAGCAAAATCTTTTTAATATTTTTATTGTCCTGATTAAAAGCAAAATTCAATAGGTTTTGCGTTTTTTAAACTTAAAACCGCTGTGTTTAAAGCCTAAGCCCGTATTGGATATAAGTTTTGTTGAGCGATGTTTTACAGGTCCAGTATTCCAAAAGTTTCTGAAAAAGGCACGTCTATACTGATAATTTTAAACTTAGGTTTAAGTCCATTTTGAAGCATCTTCAATGTGCCTTTTGAACGAACATCTGAAGTAACAAAATGTGTTATCGATTTATCAATATCTGCTTGTGCAAATAGCTTAGAATCGTTTGGTATAATTGCTCTAGGGTGAAGACTTGTGATACTTGCTTTATTTTCAGTAAAGAGAATTTTGGCAAATTCCCCTGCACGCTGCGCCTCTTTGATATTAAAGGGTAGTATTTGAATATTAACTAATGGTAAATCTGTTAATTCGCCCAATACGCAGTATTCTGCTATTGTTATTGTTGAGACTTTTAGCGTGATTTCATTTTCTAAGAAGTATTTGTAATATCCAATCGCATTAATATGGAGCTTATCCTCATCATTTAGCAAGCGAATAAAGAAACTAGTATCAAGTAGAACTCTATGCTTCATAACCACCTCTCAAGTCAATTAGCCACTCTTCTGAATTAATCTTTTCCCAACTACTTTTTGCTTTCTCAATTAAACCATTTAAATAGGATTTGTCAAACTTTGGGTTGTAATCTATCAACTCTAATAGTTTTAATGACTTGGTATCTATTTCTCCTGTTTCTAGATTTTGTAATCCGACAGCCCTAACTCCAAATCTTCTATAAAGTAGATTTTCTTCCCTTTCTTCTAGAAACTCTTGTCCTGTCTCTATTGCTAGATAACCATAATCTTGCGTGTCCAGATGAATGTTTGCTTTACTTTTCCCCCCTGCATCTCTCAGAATGCCATAAAAGTAGAGTTCCGCCTCAACCCAAGTGTTTTCGGTTTGTATAAGTCTGGTTGAAGGATTTATAGTTAATTCATATTCATCTTTTAAGGAAGTTTTAATTTGAAATTCGTAGTTCTTTTGTCTAGATAAATTCTGGATATTTTCTATTGCTCTAGCGGTTTTAAATTCCAGAAAGTCAATAGAGTTATTAGCCTGAACTTGAGATAAAATTGCACTAAAACCTATAACGGCTTGTATAGTAGTTTTGAACTTATGTTTTACAGAACCTTCTTCAATATCGTATGTTATGATAGGTCTGTCCCTTTTGTTATTCGGATATAACAAATCCTCAACATTTTGCAGTATAGCTGCAATTTGCTTAATATCATAATTGTCAGGACTTAATTCCTTATGCCCTGATTTTCCTACTACTCGGATTTCTATTTCTCCAATTTTATCCACAAATCAAATGTACGAGTATTTGTTTTAGACTATTACTCTAATTTTAGTGCACTGCTGCGCAACTGGATAGTTAGCAGACTCCATTAAAAGTTCAGTCCTTTTTTGATCTTCTTGCTTTGCGCTTTGCCTTCCGTGCTTTTTTCTCTCGGTATTTTTTGATGCGTTGCGCTCGCTGTGCAATGTTGATGGAATCGTAATCTGCTGGGAGGTTTTGCTCAAAAAACTTCCAGTTGTCTTTGGCCTTGTAATAGTTACTGGTGGATGCAGGTTCCTGCTCTTCCAGTTTTTCATCGATAAATGCATTGAGTAGGATGTCCTCGATATAAAAATCTTCTACCACGGTCTCTGGTTGATAGATTTCCTTGAGCGAGAGGTCAAAAATGCGAGCGGTCTTATCAAACCAGAAGGCACTCCAGCCGCTGCGCAACCGGCGTAACAGGTTGTAGGCAGTATCACCAGTCTGGCGATGGATCAACTTGATCAGGATTTGGCCTTCTGTACGTGAGAATTTCTTGAGCTCTGCGGTAAATTCCTTTTCAATATATTTTTCTACCGTGCGGGAATACTTATTCTTTTGATTTTTAGTGCGCAGTTTTTCCAGACGTTGATCCAGTATCACCAGCCGCTCTGAAGCCAGTTTTGCATACGGCCACACCTTAATCACTTTGCGTTGTAGGATCAGATACCTGATGCGCTCGTACTTGCTGGAAAATTTAAGGCGTTGCAATAACAGGACATCGTCCAGCTCGATGGCACTTACGGAGTCCCCATCAATATAAAAATATTCTTTAACGACGTTTTCAAGACTGTCCTGGGGTTGTGGGGTGGGTAACTGTTGCGCTTTCGCGAAAGCGAGACCCCAAAAGACCATACCATAAACGAGAAATCGGTAATTCATAAAGGACCTCGTGCTAAAAGTGTTCCAAAAATAAGAAAGCCTTAATAGGTTCTAGCGGCGGGACGTAGCTATCTTCACAAACGGATAAAACAAGAAATGCATGGAAACGATTTTGAACCAGGATGCTCTGGACTTTCTAGAAAAATATCTCAACACACCATCACCTACGGGTTATGAATGGAATGGCCAGCAAGTCTGGATGGACTATCTGGAACCCTATGTAGATGAATTCATTACCGATGATTACGGTACCGCGGTAGGTGTTATCAATCCGGAGGCAAAGTTCAAGGTCGTAATAGAAGCACATTCTGACGAGATCGCCTGGTACGTCAATTACATAACGGACGATGGCTTGATCTACGTGGTGAGAAATGGGGGTAGCGACCACCAGATCGCACCATCCAAGAGAGTGAACATCCACACCGATAAAGGTATCGTGCAGGGAGTTTTTGGCTGGCCCGCCATTCACACTCGCAACAAGTCAAAGGAAGAACCACCTAAACAAGACAATATTTTTATTGATATAGGCGCTTCCAGTAAAGACGAGGTGATGAAATTGGGGGTGTACGTGGGTTGTGTCATCACCTACCCTGATGAATTTTTTGTACTGAACAAGGATAAATTTGTTTGCCGCGCCCTGGATAATCGCATGGGTGGATTCATGATCGCGCAGGTTGCCAGATTGCTCAAAGAACACGGTAAGACTCTCGACTATGGACTTTATGTGACAAATAGCGTACAGGAAGAAATAGGATTGCGAGGTGCCCAGATGATTACCCAGCGCCTCAAACCCAACGTAGCCATCGTGACCGACGTTACTCATGATACCACCACACCCATGATTGACAAGAAGTCAAATGGAGATGCCGCCATAGGAAAAGGACCCGTAATCGCCTATGCACCAGCAATACAGAACAAATTACGCAACTTGATCATCGATACGGCTACGGATAAAGAAATTCCCTTCCAGCGACGGGCGACTTCACGATCCACGGGAACCGATACCGATGCGTTTGCATACAGCAATGGTGGTGTGCCTAGCGCACTTATCTCATTGCCGTTACGGTATATGCATACCACCGTAGAGATGGTACACCGCGACGACGTCGAGAATGTTATCAAGATGATTTATGAAACCTTGATGAATATTGAGAACGACCACGACTTTTCTTACTTCAAGAACACGAGTAAGAAGCTCATCTAGAGTGGAGAAAGTGGATACATCCATAAGCTCCCGCATCCTTTTTGAAGACAATCACCTGATTGCGATCAACAAGAATGCGGGAGAATTGGTACAAGGCGACAAGACCGGGGACCGCACGCTCATCGACGAATTAAAAGAGTATATCGCCATAAAGTACGACAAGCCAGGAGCGGTGTATCTAGGGGTAATTCATAGATTGGATCGACCTACAAGTGGTGTGGTCATATTTGCTAGAACCTCCAAGGCACTAGCGCGTATGAACAAGCTATTTGCAGATCGCAAGACCTCAAAGACCTATTGGGCAGCGGTAGAGGGCAAACCCAGTAAAATTCTAGATCGACTTACCCATTACCTGGTAAGAAACCCTAAACAGAACAAGAGCTACGCGCACTTTAATGAGGTTCCCAACAGCAAGAAGGCAATTTTAAATTATCACACGGTTGCCACGCTGGATCGCTATACGATTCTAGAGATTGCACTTGAAACTGGTCGCCACCACCAGATTAGAGCCCAACTCGCCAAAAATGGTAACACCATCAAGGGCGATTTAAAATATGGCGCGAGGCGCAGCAACCCCGATGGCAGCATACATCTACACGCCAGGCAGCTAGAATTTATCCATCCCGTCAAAAAAACTCCCATTACGATTGTAGCACCGGTACCTGCCGGTGATGCGGTATGGGAGCGTATGATGTAGCGATCTTTAGAATTATAGCCATAGATTCTTCACGTAAATTTTTTGACTACAACTACTTTTTTACCAGTTTTACCGTAACGAGCTCACCTTTATCCGATTCCAACGTGAGCATATAGATGCCGGTGTGCAAACCATCCAGGGGAACGTACCGATCACGGTCCAGCCTGCCGTTGCGCAGCTGCTTGCCCGTGGCGTCATGAATGGTGTAACCCTGGAAGTCGACGGTACCGTTGACGTTCACGCCGTGGGTGGCGGGGTTGGGGTAGATGCTGGCCTTGAGCGCTACGCCTGCCTCCTCGTTGTGCAGCGGTACGCCCGCACAGTCCGTGCGGGCGAGTTTGCCGTACCAGAAATCCGAGGCGCCGGTGGTGTTGTTTGAGATGGTGTTGATGTTGGGATGGCCCAGGAATACCTGGTTCTTGAAGAACCCGCCCACGGCGTAGTTCCCGTGGGAGTCCACGGCGATGGCGGTGGCCTCCTCGTCACCGCTGGTGGATCCCGTGACGTCACTCAAGCTCAATGCGTTGCCCGTGGCGGTGTCAAACCGCATGACCACCACCTCGTGTGAAAAGGAACCCGGTGGGCGCATGAAGTCCACCCCGCCCCAGTCGCCCGCTCCCTCCAGCCCTGTGGCGATGGCGACCTCATTGCCGTACAGGGCGATGTCATAGGACCTGGCACGCGTACCCCGCATGGGGTTGGTACCCCACAGCAGCGCACCGTCCTGGTCCAGCTTGATCAGGTAGGGTGCGGTAATTCTAATGTTGGAGCCCGGGCGTACCTGGTCAAAGACATAGCCGGCAAAGCTTTCCACGTTCCCGTTTGAAGTGGCTTGATTGCTACTGCCCGTCACGTACAGGTTGGACTGGTCGTCCACCCGCAATTCCTGGATATCGGATCCATTGGTACTTCCCGTGCTCTCCTGGTTCCAGACCAGGTTGCCCGATCCCCGCTCGATCGCCACGATGCCCATGCCGTGGTCGCTCTGGTTTCCATAAAAGGTCATCGATGTTCCCGATGATGAGTTCCTTACATAGGACAGGTAGTAGCGATCCAGCACCTCGTCCATGGTAAAGTTGAATGGATAGCTGGAAAAACCGCCTGAGATAACCATATCCATGGGGGTGGCGTCGATGAAGGTTCCCGCGGGATCAAACCTGAGGATGGCATAGGTCTGCCCGGTTAGGGTGTAGGCCCCGTCCAGATGCGCCCCGGCACCCATCGTGACCAGCCAGTGGGTGGTCCCATCGCCCTGGGTATAGTGTCCAAAGGCATAGGTTGATTGAAAACCAGCAAGATCTACCATATCCTCCTGGGGCCGTTGTAGCCACTGGAAGTTTCCCTGTGCATCGTATTTGATCAGGAAGATGGACTTGTTGTGGGGACCTGGATCAAGAATACCCAAGGTTGAGCTGATGACCACGTCCGTATCATAATGAACGCCAGAATTAAAGGGTGAAAACCGTGGGATAATGCGTCCCGATAAATATACGTTGTCTTGATCGTCGATCGACAAGTTCTGTGTTTCTAACGCACTATAATTACCGATGACCTTCTGCCAGCGTAGATTACCGCTGCAATTGGTGGAAAACAGCAGTAGGTCACTTCCGGATTGACCATCTCGATTATAGTTGGTGAAAGGCACCCCGTCGAGATCGGTGGCACCACCGGAGATGATGGCCAGGTAGTAGTAGTTGTCCTGGCTGTCCACCACGATGTCGCGTATGTGCTCGTATTGGTGAAAATCTTGAGGCAACTGGTTGCTGAAGTTGTTGGTACCACCACCCCGCCCCGCCCAGACAAACTCCTGGGCTCCCGCGGGGATCAGGCAAACCGTTATGAACAAGAGACAGAGAATAGTGCGCATGGATTATTTTTTTACCAGTTTTACGGTAACGAGCTCACCTTTATCCGATTCCAACGTGAGCATGTAGATGCCGGTGTGCAAACCATCCAGGGGAACGTACCGATCACGGTCCAGCCTGCCGTTGCGCAGCTGCTTGCCCGTGGTGTCATGAATGGTATAACCCTGGAAGTCGACGGTGCCGTTGATGTTCACGCCGTGGGTGGCGGGGTTGGGGTAGATGCTGGTCTCGAGTACTGTGCCTGCCTCCTTGTTGTGCAGCGGTACGCCCGCGCAGTCCGTGCGGGCGAGTTTGCCGTACCAGAAATCCGAGGCGCCGGTGGTGTTGTTTGAGATGGTGTTGATGTTGGGATGGCCCAGGAATACCTGGTTCTTGAAGAACCCGCCCACGGCATAGTTCCCGTGGGAGTCCACGGCGATGGCGGTGGCCTCCTCGTCGCCGCTGGTGGATCCCGTGACGTCACTCAAGCTCAATGCGTTGCCCGTAAGGGTGTCAAACCGCATGACCACCACCTCGTGTGAAAAGGAACCCGGTGGGCGCATGAAGTCCACCCCGCCCCAGTCGCCCGCCCCCTCCAGCCCGGTGGCGATGGCGACCTCATTGCCGTACAGGGCGATGTCATAGGACCTGGCACGCGTACCCCGCGTGGGGTTGGTACCCCACAGCAGCGCACCGTCCTGATCCAGTTTGATCAGGTAGGGTGCGGTAAGCAAAAAGCCAGGCAAGCCCGGGCGTACCTGGTCAAAGACATAGCCGGCAAAACTTTCCACGTTCCCGTTTGAGGTGGCTTGATTGCTCTTGCCCGTCACGTACAGGTTGGACTGGTCGTCCACCCGCAATTCCTGGATATCGGACCCATTGGTACTTCCCGTGCTCTCCTGGTTCCAGACCAGGTTGCCCGATCCCCGCTCGATCGCCACGATGCCCATGCCGTGGTCGCTCTGGTTTCCATAAAAGGTCATCGATGTTCCCGATGATGTGTTCCTCTTATAGGACAGGTAGTAGCGATCCAGCATCTCATCCATGGTAAAGTTGAATGAATAGCTGGAAAAACCGCCTGAGATAACCATATCAATGGGGGTGGCGTCGATGAAGGTTCCCGCGGGATCAAACCTGAGGATGGCATAGGTCTGACCGGTCAGGGTGTAGGCCCCATCCAGGTGAGCACCAGCACCCATCGTGACCAGCCAGTGGGTGGTCCCATCGCCCTGGGTATAGTGTCCAAAGGCATAGGTTGATTGCCAACCAGCAAGAGCTACCATATCCTCCTGTGGTCGCTGTAACCATTGAAAGACTCCCTGTGCGTCGTACTTGATCAGGAAGATGGACTTGTTGTGGGGTCCCGGATCGTTGATACCCAGGGTGGAGGTTATGACCACGTCGGTATCAAAATGAACGCCAGAATTAAAGGGTGAAAACCGTGGGGCAATGTATCCCGATAAATACACGTTGTCTTGATCGTCAATCGTCAGATTTTGGGTTTCCAAAGTTGAATGGTTCCCGATAACCTTTTGCCAGCGCAGATTACCACTGCAATCGGTGGAGAACAGCAGTAGGTCGCTACGGGTCTGGGTACCGTTATAGTTGGTGAAAGGCACCCCGTCGAGATCGGTGGCACCACCGGAGATGATGGCCAGGTAGTAGTAGTTGTCCTGGCTGTCCACCACGATGTCGCGTATGTGCTCGTATTGAAAGAATTCCTGGGGCAACTGGTTGCTGAAGTTGTTGGTACCACCGCCCCGTCCCGCCCAGACAAACTCCTGGGCTCCCGCGGGGATCAGGCAAACCGTGATGAACAAGAGACAGAGGATAGGGCGCATTGGTTATTTTTTTACAATATGAGATTGGATGAGTACTTCAGTAGTATCTCTGATTACTATGATGTATTGGGATGGTGGTAATTGGGATAGCGCAATGCTAACTTCTCCCTGAGATTGCTTAAGCCGTTGACTTACAATTCGTACCCCAAACAGATCATAGATCTCCAATGTAAGGTTTTGACCTTTAGAATCGAAGATAGCATAGTCTACGGTCGCTCGATCAGTAACTGGATTAGGGTGTACTTTCATTGTATTGCTAGCCATTCTACCTTTTCTTCCAGAAGATTCAGGAAATGACAACTCAAAACTACTGACACAGCTAGAATCTTCTATTCCTACATGTTCCATAAGAATCGTAACAGTACCACCAGCAAAAGCCCCTTGGGGAATGAATTGTAAAGGGTTCAAGTTGATGGAACTATTCCCAGGTATTGAAATAATAGCTGGGTTAAAAAATCCATTGATGCCTACCACACTCAAATCGAGATTAAGGTCCTGAGTAGAATTGTTGATAAGTACTCCGGTAAGTTCAAAATACACAAATGGTTCTTCGTATTTCTTAGTTTCAGTAATCTCTAAATCAATACTGCACTCACGACACTCCTCATCTACCGTAAGTACAAGCGTATCGCTAGAAACTGTACTCCCTAGATTGTCCAGTTCCAGCAAGAGGCTTCCCCCACCGTTTTGAAGCTGTTCCAGAAAGTAATCTGCAACCGCGTTGTCACCATCTAGATTCGCATAAGAACCAACATAATTCCAGTAATCAAAAAAAGCAGTACCACCAGGGATATATCGATCAGGAAAATCGTCTACCGCGCAATAATCCAGGCAACCCGTAGGGAAATACCAAAGGTACTGTGAAGGGTCTTTGGGTAGATAGAAATCCGCAGTTACCGTACAGGTAGAAGAATTGGGTATCATGGTTACTTGATAAGCACCACCACGGGTAACTTCTATAATGTTGCCCGAATCACCATTACTCCAGTGATAGGTCGCATTGCTAATATTTTGAATGCTGAGTTCCACGGTATAAGGGTTACTGTTGACTAAGGTGTGATTAACGATAGGTGCATCAGGTGGAGTAACCACATCCAGATTATAGGCTTTACTAAAACTACAACCTGAGGATGTACGCACTTCCAATTCATAAGCATGTGTTCCCAATGTGCCATAAATCTCTTCTAAAGGTTCAATAGGAAACACATCAAGCCATGCGCCCACATCGCCATCTATGATCCATCGGTAATCGTCTATACCAGTACCCATACCACGTACGCTTGCCAGTACCTCAAACTCTTGATCCAGACAAACTGTTGCTGGAACATCCAGTTCAAAAAATGGTTCGGGCAAAATGGTTACATTGACGGTTTCTAAATCGTCTAGACAATAATCTTGATTCCTCAGTTTTACCCAATAAGCTCCGGATCGAGTGGGATTATAGGTGGCATTGGTATTAATCCCTGATGCTTCTTCTTCTCCCATCATCCATAAAAAACCACTTTGCGAGGCATTTATTGAATCACTCGGTGCAATGGCGTCATCAGAAATATCAGGAATGTAGGTGAGATTAATTAAACTACCCTCACAATAGGTTCCAAAGCCATTATAAATACCGGTGTATTGTGGGCTGATAACATCAATTTGTTTTGTTTGAGAAACACTACAACCATTTTGATCTGTTACTACTAGGGTTATAGGTTGCACCCCTATGGGTAATGCTATTGTAGGAGACATCTGAGTGTTTGAAGCTATTCCTAAAAAATTCCAAGAGTAGTCATGGTCTGGGTTGGGAGTGTTAGGTACGAGGGTAAAAGGGCATTCTGTACAGGTTTGTGTGATGGCTCCCCCATTTACGTCCATAGCATCTACAATGGTAAAGCCGGCATCAGGAGAACTTATGACTAACTCTTGAGAGGCAATACATACGGGATCTGTTCCCACGCCGTCGATCATGAGGTTTGCAGTATAAGTACCGTTTGGCACGTTGTTAAAAGTGTATGAACCGCTATTGTCAACAATAGCCGTGCTGTGCCCCACCAACTCGTAGCTTACGGTTGTGGAATTGGTATAGGTATCCAGCACCAAACCTGTATTAATAAGCGTGACATTGTGCACCCCATTAGTAGGACAATCCACAGTTACCGCTAGATCTGCCTGGTAACCTATTTGAATGACTTCAGTATCAGTTATAGAGCAACTGCCAAATGCTGCAGATGCAATAATATTATAAGATCCTGGCATCAAGTCCTCAACACCCTGTAAAACATAATGATTTCCAGTATTAGAGATTACCACAAAAAGATTATCATAAGTAAAAACATTAGTTGAATTTAACGTACCACCCGTAGTCAGGACATCTAGTTCAATAATATCACAACCATCCCATTCTAAATTAGTTATCTCAACGGTTTCAACGCTACAGCCTTGACTAGTGCAATTATTAACTGTAATCTGTATTCCTTCTGAATCTATTTCACAAGTAGATGGAACACCATTTACATATGAGAGGGTGCAAGTGTAAAACCCACCGCCTAGTGCTGGTGTAACGGATAAAGTATTAGCCGTTGCACCTGTAATTTCAACACCATTTCTTTTCCATTGGTAAGTTACATTACCTGAACTAGGGTTTTGGTAAACCGCTGTAAGTTGCACATCTACTTCACTAACATCACAATAGATGTCATTACCGCTTCTTATAATGTTTGCGTAAGGCGTTGGGTTTATTAAATTAAAGAATTCATATCCAGTTCCAATGTTTGGGTCACAGAAGGTAGGATCGTACAAATTAATATTGAGTACAAATTGTCCAAATTGTGAAGGAAGAGGAACTTGCAAGCCAGTAACTACAAAATCACCTGAACTATTTAGAAAAGTGGAAGTTGCTTCCATGGTTTCGTTTACGATCGGTGCACCTAGATTTCTATAGGTAACTTCAAATTCAGATACCCAAGTATTAATATCAAATCCAAAGGGTAATTCTGATGCGGGTATAGTGTAGCTCATAAATTCTCCACCACACCGAGTTACATTTTGTGGGAAACCTAGGGATGCACCTTGAAGTCCTATCAGTAGCTCAACGCTACTTTTATCATATACTACGTTACACTTACGCAATTCTACTTTTAAGAAGGTAGAATTATCTAATCCCGTAGGGACTTCATTGAATGAGACTACAACATCATTAGTACCCTGGCCACTTGTTATACTTCCATAGGCTTCATTCTCGAAGTACCAAAAGTAAGTTTCTGCGTTATCAAGATCTATTCTAAAATTAGCAGATGAGCTAGAACAGAAACTGCGTTGATTAGCAACAGATTGTACAGGGTCGATTGGGTCTGCAGGATTGTAATGAATAATGGGTGAATCACTAGCGTACCGAAAGTTAATTGGAGTTATTTGTTGAGTTCTCCAAGGCCCAGGGCAATTACCAGCTACAGAAACATATCTCACCAGAAGCTCATGTGTATCCAAAGCACTACTGGGTTCTAAATAACTCGCGACTATATTATTACCGGTCGTTGAACCAACAATACTTCCCTGCAGGGGATCGATAAACCACTCTAAATAGTAATTTTCATCTAAATTGTTTATGGAGTAATTGTAAGGAACTTCAATGCAAACGTCTTCTATATCGCCCTCTAGAATTGCTAATGAGGGAACTACTGGTGGTTCTTCACCAACGGTTATCTTATGATTTTCACTAATGCAATAAAGATCTGATAGAGCTGTAATTGTGTACTCCCCAGCCCTGTCAAAAAGGTAGTTTTGTAGTGAATTGCTATTCACCACATCAATACTTACTCCATTGTAAAAGACTTCCCAAGTTATGCCTGAATCTTGATAGGAAGAGTTGAAAGTTTCGGTACTGTTTATACAAGTTGAATTAACACCTTCTACACCCTGCTGCTCGCTTACTCTTATTACCTTAGAGGCTTCACCACCACAAAGCAATAAAGGGCTATTATATCTACAAGTAAGTACGTATCCCGGTCCCGGTTCAAGATTCTCGGTGTTTATCGCAATCTCATTTGGCTGGTCGGTAGTAATTAAAATGTCATATGGTCGTATAACATTACCATTAGCATCAATTAGTTCCCACTCAAACTCAACAGAAGGCCAGCGAGGCATATCGAATAAAGATTGCTCAGAATTGCAGATGGTAGCATCTCCATTAATTTTTCCTCTGGCTTGAATGACCGGAATTTTAGTAATAACTTCTTCTGAACAGCTATTGCAACTACTTTGATTAAAAGTTAGGTAACCAAAGCCATCTTCAACATTATCCCATAAAATATTTACTATCGCAGATTCTTGTCCACTCAGTATCGTTCCACCTGTCGCATTCCATGAAAACTCTTCGCATTCTATAGGTTCTTCTAAAGTATAAAACTCGCTTGAGCCTTCGCAAACCACCGTAGGACATGTAATTACCACGTCTCTATCTTCTACTTCAATCGTTTTTTCAATTTTACCGCTACAGTTGCAAGCATTAGTTGCCGTTAAAGCTACTTGCCATAAACCCTCAGTAAGAGTTACCTCTGGCTCTTCATCACTAGAACTTATAATGACGCCATTAGGTCCAGCAAACAGCCATTCATACGCAACTAAGTCACTTCCGCTAGGATCATATGAGTTGTTGATAAGTTGGAAATTCCCTGAACACCTTTTTTCAAAACCAGCCAGGAAGTCAAAATTCGCAACTGGTTTGTCAATTACTTGTACACAAAGTTCTCTTTCGATAGAAGAGCCGTTTTGTAGAGATACGGTTACCGTTATAGCGGCATTATTAGTAACATTATTCCATCTAACCTTAAACTCCTGTGCGGTATCAGATCCTATTTGGGTACCGCCTAGCTGGGTCCATCTAACGTTAACTATGTCGCCATTGGGATCATTCAGTGAAAATTTCATTTCTGTATCAACACAAAACTTGATGCAATCTGCATTTGATATTCCCTCTAAGGGTTGGGTAACGTCTAAATTCTCACCAACTATTTCATCATCATAGTTTATACAGCCTACGCTGCTATCCCATTTAATAAGGATATCTGATTGAGCGTCAGCATAATTAGCAAATAATAAGAAAAGACAAGATAATGCGTAAAAGTTGAATGCTTTCATGGTTGGGAGTTGTGAAGATTAAATTGGCTAAGTCTTATTTTATAGCATATAGCAGTACGCCTGTAAATATAACAAATTATTAACTAATCGTTTTTTACAGAATTGATAGGCGTTAGCTGTAGTATCGACTTTCGAATTTGAACATAGCTTGAGATCTTAAAATGCGCGGTTTTTTGCAAGGTCTTACCTAATAAATACAGTTTTACTCATTCTTGATGACACATAGCAGTATAATATCACATTACAATGACTTCAAGATTAACTCAACCTGCTTAAAACTACACACGCGTTCACATCACCAAATCCAAAGCTGGCTTTAATCAAATGGTTTACTTGTTTCTCGATCGTATCTTGTGGAATACTGGTGGTGTTGATCAAATCTAGAATTTCACTTTTAACGGGCTCGCAATTTTTATTGCCGTAGATCACCTGGTCTCTTATTTGTAGTATGCTACCCACCAATTCAATACTACCCGCGGCAGCAAGGGTATGACCTATGGTCGATTTGAACGTATTGATGGGTGGGAATTCAGCTTTACACAAGCCTAATGCCGTCTTCCAATTTTGAATTTCAAAAGCATCTTTACTGGTTGCGGTAAGATGACCGTTGATCGCATCGATCTGCGCTGGCTCGATGCCGGAATTTTTTACGGCCAATTTAATGCACTGCTGTACCGCTGCTCTATTAGGTGCCGTCATGGAACCGCCATTGCGCTGCCCACCGCTATTGAGCACGCCACCTTTTATCTCGCAATAGATTCTCGCGTTACGGCTGGTAGCACTCTCTAGGCTTTCCAGCATAAATGCACCGGCACCGCTCCCAGGAACAAAACCGCTGGCCTGTGCGCTCATCGGCCGGCTGGCCTGCTCTGGATGATCGTTATATTTTGTGGGAAGAATGCGCATAGCATCAAAACCACCCCAGATGTAAGGCCCAGAATCGCTGGTAGATCCCACAAGCATTTTATCGGCAAAACCGTGGGCGATACGCTCGTAGCCTTGGATAAATGCTTCGGTTCCCGTACAGCAGGCGCTTGAATTTGAAGTGACGATATTACCCAGCCCCAGTTCTCCGGCAAGCCACGCGCTTATACCGCTGGTCATGGTCTGGATCACGCTATTGCTGCCCAGACGGCGCACGCGTTTATCATCGATCAAGTGTATTGCCTCACGGAATTTCTCACCGCCACTTTGCCCTGTGCCGAATATGGTTCCCGTATCAATGTGCGTTTCTCCTGCATTGCTGGGCGACAGCCCCGCATCGTTGAAAGCTTCTTTTCCCGCGATCACACCATAGACTAATCCGCTGGCTTTGAGGCCGCGCAACTGTAGCGGCGTAAAGTTCTCGGCAATCTGTTCTTGGGTAATTTGGGGCGTTCCCGAAACTTGACAGCCAAAATTTAGGTTTGCCAACTGTGGATCGTGTCTTATGCCGGATTTTTGAGAATGTAACGCTTTCGCGAAAGCGGTAACTCCAACGGCACTAGGAGCTACGACGCCCAGACCCGTTACGACCACTCTTCTTTTTTTGAAGCTCATATGGCTACAAGATAGCACAGAAAATTTGTGCCTGCGTTTGAAGCAGTCTCAATTGACAAGGACTTACTGCAGCAAAAATTGCAAAGGAATGGCTACACGCCGCTGCCAGTCTACATAGTTATGTTTATGACCTTCAAACTTTTTGTAGAGCAAATTATCATCTGTATAACCTGCATCCCTAAAAATCTGATTTACTTTAAGTTGATAGGGTTCATAGTTATGATCCAGGGTCAACGTACCGTGATCGAAGTAAATTGCATGGGTTTGTGCTGGTGGCAAGGTCTCTTTTAAAGAGTTGATAAACAAATCACCTAGATAGGGTACCGGCCAGTGACTGCTCACACAGCCTGCCTTGCCAAACAAATGTGGATATTTAATCATGGCGTAAAGAGAAATAAGACCACCCATGGAACTGCCCATGACAACCGTATCTTCTGGGGAGCTGGAAACGGCGTAGTTTTCTCTCACAAACGGCAGCACTTCCTGGGTTACAAATTTTAAATAGTCATCAGAATATAGATCAGGATAGCCAAAATTTGTTTTGAGCAATCCTTTAACCATTTCTGATTGTGATGCGCTGGCGGGCTGCTGTGGCATATATTCGTTGAAACGCTTCTTAGGGTGTGATGCGGTAGTGACGACTATGGTAGGTTTAATTTTTCCAGCGGTATATAGAGAATCCAGCTTCTCGTCAATTTCCCATGCGGTACCATAGGTAGCGCTCGAGGCATTCAGTACATTTTGCCCATCGTGCATATAAAGTACTTTATAGGAAACGCCGCTGGCGGGATACCCCCTAGGTAACCAAATTTCCATATTGCGCCCATCCACAAATTTTGATGGAAAATTGTTATAGTAAACTATAGTGTCTGTTGCAATAGGGGATTTAAAGGTAAGCGCCTCTGGGAACTTTTGTGAACAGGCGGTTGTTATGCCCATAAAAACGATGAGGAAGGCGTAAAGTTTAAGGGAATATAGATTCATATCAGTCTTGCTTTAAGCCAAATTTAAGCGCAATCAGCAATAGGAAAAAAGCTAAAAATCCCACTAGTACCCATTTGACTCCGCGGTAATTTTTAGCGTGCAGCGATTTGTCTTTTCTATACATAAATACCGTAATTATGGTAAAGACGATAAAAAAAGCAATCCCAAAATATATCTGCCCCGTGGAAAACATAGGGTCTTTTACAACTAGTGGCAACTGAAACATCATTCCTATTTTTACGAATTTACAAACCGAATTCTACAAAAGATGAAAAAGCAAATTGAGAGTGTGTACAAATTTCACGACACCTTTAAACTGGGTATCAATACGACTCCCACCGCACATATTACTGAGCAGCGCATTAAACTGCGACATGAATTGATGCGAGAGGAAAATGAGGAATATCTGGATGCCGCCATGAACAATGATCTTATCGAGGTCGCAGATGCGCTAGGGGACATGCTCTACATATTGTGTGGTACTATTATTGAACATGGAATGCAAGAAGTTATTGAAGATGTATTTGATGAAATACAGAATTCAAATATGTCAAAGCTGGACGCTAGTGGTAAACCTATCTATCGCGAGGATGGTAAGGTACTCAAAAGCCCCCAGTATTTCAGACCAGAATTTAGTAAGATATTATCTAGATACACGTCTTGATTTTAATGATTTCAACTCTTGAATTAAATTATATTTGAATAAATGAAAATTATGTATAAGACATTACTTCTGGTAATGATTGCGGCGATGACTGCTGGTATGTCTTTTGCGCAAAAAGTAAAACTGAAAGATGACAAAGTTTTTGTCAATGGAAATCAAATTCTTACTTATGAAAAGATGAGTGTCCTAGAATATTCATTCTACAGTCTAGACGATGAAGAAGAAGTCATATTATATCAATATCACCATAATGAGACTAGAGATTATAGTGGTGATGACTATTTTATCATCAACTTTCTGGAACAAGATGTTAAGGTTGAATCCACCGCTTTCAACAATATCGTAAAGGGAATGGGTATGAATTCCAGAAAAGACATGGAAAAACTTATTAAGTGGCTGGTTAAAAATAAGGTTCTAGACGAGGACGGAACCATAGAACCCAAGAGAGTGGAGCGCTTTCATGACAAATATCATGAAAACATACGCAAGAGGACAGTAAGATATTAGGTTATATAGAAGATAGTACAGTATATGGGAAGAGCATTCGAATTCCGCAAGGCGCGTAAAATGAAACGCTGGAGCGCTATGTCAAAGGCGTTTACAAGAATAGGAAAGGATATCGTTATTGCAGTTAAAGAGGGAGGGCCCGATCCAGATTCCAACTCAAGGCTACGCGCGGTTATTCAAAATGCCAAGGCAGTTAACATGCCCAAGGCAAATGTGGAACGTGCCATCAAAAAAGCTACTGACAAGGACACCGCAAATTATGAAACCGTATTGTTTGAAGGCTACGCACCTCATGGAATAGCGGTACTCGTAGAGACCTCTACCGACAATAACAACAGGACGGTGGCAAACGTGCGCAGCTATTTCAACAAGTGTGATGGGAATCTAGGAACCTCAGGTTCTGTAGAATTTATGTTTGACCACAAATGCCATTTTAGAATTCCGGCGGCAAACCACGACCTGGAAGAGCTCGAGCTGGAACTGATCGATCATGGCGCAGAGGAATTATTTCTAGATGAAGCAGACGTTGATGATGACAACGCCGTCGATGGTATCATGATTTATGCAGATTTCCCCAATTATGGCTCCCTACAATCTGCGCTGGAGGAAATGAAAATTGAGATCCTAAGTTCTGATTTTGAGTACATTCCCACCATTCAAAAAGAGGTAAGCGCCGCTCAACGCGAGGATGTGGACAAGCTTCTTGAAAAATTGGAAGAGGATGATGACGTGAACAACGTGTATACGACAATGCAGGAAGAGGACTGATTAGTTTTGAGTTGTACCGCTTTTGCGAAAGCGTAATTCTTAAAATCCCAGTTATCAAGAAGAGAATTATGGTAAAATTTACAAATTATCGCAGTCAAATCCTTTATCTTACCACTTCATTAATTTAAAAGAAAAATGGTTAAACAAAAATATCAAAGCGTTCTAGAACTTGGAGAAAAGCTCAACATTCAAAATGGTGACGTAAAGGTTAACGGGCAAACCCTTGAGGTGCGTGGTACCGCAAAAACTCAGTATGAGAAGGATCTACTTTGGGACGAAATAAAAAAAGTAGGTGGCCAGAATCCAGATGATATCATGGCAGATATTAAGGTGGAGGATACGTCAATCTACACTCGCCACACGGTAAAAAGTGGAGAATCATTGAGCTTGATTGCAAAGCACTATTATCAAGATCCCCAAAAGTATCGCGAGATCTTTAAGGCTAACGATGACAAACTGGATAACCCAGATATGATTCACCCAGGACAGGAACTAATCATTCCCAATTTGTAGGACTGAATAATATAATGTTATAACCGCTCTATGAGCGGTTTTTTTATGGAGTAATTTCTTTTACGTAAGCTATGAGCTCCACCATAAAACCATGAAAATCCAGTTCAAGTCTGTCATAGTAGTGAACCAAGTCCACTGGGGCAAAATTCATCCTGCCCCGCCCACCGGTACGCCGGTTCATCTGATTGAAAATAGTGGTAATGCCTTCTAGAGTGCTATAGTTAGTAAGCCAGTCTTGTTCAATCATACGAGGAAGGAACTGCTGTATTCTCTCGGGGAGTATTGACCTATGGTCACCTAGCAAATCGTAAAAGTTCCGGGTGTACACGCCTAGAGGTGTGTCATGGTACCGCTGCCATTGAGCCGCGAGGAAGTGATCGTAGTATATGTCGACAATTACACTGCTGTAGTGTTTGTATTCAGATCTTATAAGATCCTTGCTACGTTTCACGATGGGATGAGAATCCGTATAGGTGTCTATGCGACGGTGCAACCATATCCCATCTGCTATGCGGGGCGGGAAGTAGCTGTAATCTCCACCGCGCACACTATCTGCAATAAAGTTGCCTATACTCAATTCTGGATCGCCGCCAGACAGATAGATGTGAGCTAGAAAGTTCAAGATTTGTGGTTGTGAGAGATAAGATTACTTTTGCGGTAAATGTATAACTTCAACCCATGACTTTAATCAAATCCATATCTGGAATACGCGGTACCATAGGCGGTAAACCTGGAGAAAATCTAACGCCTCTCGATATTGTCAAGTTTGCCACTGCTTATGCGGGATGGATAAAGCATAAAAGCGGGAAAAAATCTCCTAAGGTGGTTATAGGACGCGACGCGAGATTAAGTGGTGCAATGGTTCAGTCCATTGTGCAAAACACGCTTATAGGTATGGGATGTCACGTTATTGACCTGGGATTGAGCACTACTCCCACGGTAGAAATCGCCGTTCCTGAAGAAGGGGCTGACGGTGGTATAATACTTACCGCGAGTCATAATCCCAAACAATGGAATGCCTTAAAACTTCTCAATGAAAAAGGCGAGTTTCTAAATGGAGTGGAAGGTCAAAAAATTCTGGATAACGCGGCGAGCGAGAAGTTTACTTACGTAGAAGTTGACGATCTGGGAACGGTTACAAGCATAAACGACTACATAGATAGACATGTACGCATGGTACTGGATATGCCAGTCACCAAGGTTGAAGCCATAAGACAGGCTAGGTTTAAGGTCGTAGTGGATGCGGTAAATAGCACAGGAGGAATTGCCGTACCTGCATTATTAAAAGAATTGGGAGTAGAGGTTGTAGAGATGTATTGTGAGCCTACTGGTCATTTCCCGCACAATCCAGAACCTCTCAAGGAACACCTAGGAGATCTATGTAAAGCGGTAGTAGATCACAAGGCAGATTTTGGACTTACTGTAGACCCAGATGTGGATCGACTGGCCTTTGTGGATGAGATTGGAGAAATGTTTGGCGAGGAATACACGCTAGTAGCCTGCGCAGACTATATTCTGGGACACGAAAAAGGTGATACGGTATCAAACCTTTCCTCTTCTAGAGCGCTGAGGGACGTCACGGAAAAGCACGGTTGTAATTATCACGCGAGTGCAGTAGGCGAGGTCAATGTAGTTCAAAAAATGAAGGATGTAGAAGCTGTTATAGGCGGTGAGGGTAATGGTGGTATTATATATCCTGCATCGCATTATGGTCGGGATTCCTTGGTCGGTATTGCCATGTTTCTTTCCTTACTTACTGAAAAGAAAATGAAAGTAAGTGATTTGCGTGCCAGCTACCCATCCTATTTTATGGGTAAGAAAAAAGTTAACCTGACTGCGGGGATGCCGGTAGATCAAATTTTAGAAGATCTACATTCCAACTACAAAGATGAGCGCGTAACTGACATCGATGGATTAAAAATAGATTTTGATAAAAGCTGGGTACATTTAAGAAAATCAAATACTGAACCCATAATTAGGGTTTATACAGAGGCTTTGAGTGAAAAAGAGGCGAGTGAACTAGCTGACCGTTTTATTGATGAATTACAGGAGATAGCTCAACGTTATGCTTGACGTTTTCCAGCGTTGACTTCCATCGCTTGTGCGACCATAGGTAGTATTGAGGTTGTTTTTTAATATCAGCTTCTAGGAGTTTAAAAAAGCGATCCGTAATCTCCCAGGCTGGAGAATTTGCTGCGTTGTCAGAAAGTACGTGAACCGTGGATTTATAATGACCGCGCTTTACTTTTCTTACGCTTAGGTAACATACGGACATATCATATTTGGCCGCTAGAAACTCACCACCTCTAAAAACTGCCGTAGGAGTATCAAAAAAGTTTGTAAAGTATTTGACTCTGCTGGGTTTAGGCGCTTGATCTGCAATAAATCCAAAGAATACTGGTACTTCTTTGGCTCGTACCATTACTTTAGACACATTTTTCATGGCAACTAAGGTAGTACCAAATTTACTGCGCACGCTTTTGATCAGATTGTCAAATCTTTTGTGTTTAATAGGCTTATAAACGGCATAACTCTCAAAATTCAGACTTCCATCAAGAACCATTGACCACTCATAACTTGCTTGATGGCCTAGCATGGTAATGTTTGATCTTCCTAGATCTGCAAACTGGTTGATCAACTCAAGATTCTCACAGGTATAGCGCTTTCTCATTGCCTCTTTACTCATACCCATGGATTTTATGATCTCAATAAAAGTGTCACAAAAATGTTTAGTACTTTGTTTATGGATTTCCTGATGCCATGCCGCGGACTGATTTGGAAATGCGATGTTGAGGTTTTTTAATATGGTCTCCTTGCGGTAAACTACTAGATAATAGAGAATAACATAAAGTATATCGCTTATGATATACGCCACCCGGAAGGGGAGTATTGAAATAAACCACAGCAGCGGGTAGATAAGATAGTAGCCTACAGATTGCATCCTGTTGTTTTCAACAAATATACTATCTTGAAATCTCAACTATCGTTTTAAAAATGCCTCTCAACCTGGATCTAGTTACCATCATCATTATTGCCGTAAACTGTGTAATTAGCTTTAAAGCATTCCAGGATCCTGGATTTATGGAAAAGTATCTTTTTAGGATAGGTGATATCAGAAGAGGCGAGCAATTCAGGTTTATTACAAGTGGATTTCTACATGTTGATGGAAGACATCTAGGCTTTAATATGCTCGCGCTTTATTTCTTTGCTGGAGTGGTGGTCTTTAACCTGGGCGCAGTAAAATTTTTGATTATTTATGTTGCCAGTCTTATTGCGGGCAATTTGCTGAGTTACTTGTTCCACAAGGATGAATTTCACTATAGTGCGGTGGGAGCTAGTGGTGCCGTTTCTGGTATCATTTATTCTGCGATCCTCGTAGAACCTAACATGAAGATCTATTTTGGAATTCCGGGTTATATTTTCGGGCTTGGTTATTTGCTTTATTCCATCTATGGAATGAAGCAGAAACGAGATAACATAGGTCACGATGCACATTTTGGCGGGGCGGTGACGGGATATGCGATAACACTCCTATACGACCCGACAATAATTGTAAACGAGCCTCTTATCGTGGGAGCTTTATTAATACCGATTGTGGTATTAGTTGTAATGTACTACTCGGGAAAACTCTAGAGCAATTCTGCAAGCCTGTCATGTAAAGCTTTTCCTCTCAAGTTTTTGTCAATGATGACCCCGTTTTCATCTAGTAAAAAAGTGGAGGGAATGGAGGATACATTGTATTGTTTTGCAATAGGTCCAAAGTACTGAAGTCTGGAAATATGATTCCAGTCCATCTTGTCATCTATAATAGCTTTTTTCCAGGCCTCCTTACCGTTTTTTCTATCTAGAGAAACGCTTATGATATTGAACCCCTTGTCGTGGTATTTTTCATAAGCCGCAACAACATTGGGATTTTCCATGCGGCAGGGTCTGCACCATGAAGCCCAGAAATCTATTAAGGTTACCTTTCCCAGTACATCATCCAGCGCTACTAATTTACCTTCTGGATTAGACCCCTCAAATTTTGGAGCTACCTTACCTATGGCAACTACCTCAGTTTGTTTTAAGAAATTATCTATGCGCATGGAGAGTTCATGCTGTTTGATCTTTTCTGAAAATTTGGAAAATATGGACCTTGCTTTTTCTTCTTTAATAACTTTGGCAGTCATGAGCTCACCTAGGATCATAGGTCCTAAAATATTGTCGCTGTTAGCGTTTATTATGTCCGTTGTTTTTTCAACGTAGGCCTGCTCTTCGTCCTTCCACTGATTCATAAATTGGTTAGCACCTTGGGCGTTTCCAGACTGGAGTGCTTTTTTGCGACCGGCATTGAACCCTAGGGCTTTCTTTTGATAACTGGCTTGACTAGTCTGATAATCAAAAAGTGCTGCGTTCGCGGGACCTCCTTCAACCTTACTGTTAAAAATGGTATCCTTGTCAATAGAGATTTTCAAACCATCTGGTTGGGAGAGAAATAACAAACTACCGTCCACACCATCGACCGTTAGAAATCGCAGATCTTCTGAGCTTTCAGAGGGTTGAAAGTCAAACTTGAACCTTTCATTCATGACTACTGCGGTATCGATATTGACTGGTTTGTTTTGAGGTCCCAGTTTCTTGTAATAGACCCTCATACCATTATAGACACCAGGCGCCGTACCGTCTATGTAAACCACTTCTTTTTTTTCTTGCTCAGAACAAGATATCGCTACCACTATTGCACAGACTGTAAGCCACTTTTTCATCTAGAAATTTCTTTCTACAAAAATACAGTAGCCACACCCTATAAGAAAATGACTTAAAATATTGTTAGAAAATGTTTTAAGAACTATGAGTAAGTATCTTTGATTATGGGTGCTATCAAAGTAAAGGAGGTGATGAATGTGTGCTTGAGCTTTTCAAAGGTTCTGGATCAATACAGGGCGCGACTGGACAAGGAAGAAAGCAATTTTAAAAAGCTTTATTTATCTTCTGTTCTACAAATTGCAGACAAGCAGCCAGAGCTTATTCACGGTATCAAACCACAATCAATTTCAGAATATAAAACGGCTATCAATGCGGTACTGGGCGATCTTTTCCCATCTGCACTTACTCACAACGAGCTTAAAGCGGCGGTAGTTCCATTTTCTGATGTCTTGTTCAATGCAACCAAGAGACTTGAAAGAATATTACAAAAAGCAGGCGAGGATTTTGAATTGAAGATTATGACATCAGAGTCATTTGATAGCTATCAAGTGGCTTGCGGTGTGATCCTTAATCAATTCTATGGTCAGCAAATAGAATTTTCCAAACCTATTTTACGCAACATACCGCAGGAGGATGGATTTGAAAGAACGTATAGAGTTACTTTCAATGCAGATTTCATAGATGTTATCAAGCAACCAGAAGCTAGGGAGTTGACCCAAGAAGACATCAATACGTTACTCAGGAATCCTGAGGATGCTGATTTGTGGGAATCGTACATACCCTTTAATTCGTATACCTTCAAAGGGTTCGGGATTATAAGCATGACTGATGTTACCATGGATGTCGCGGTATCTGACCTCAAAACGATTTTGCTGGACAGTACATCTACAGGGTCAGAGCAGTCTAAAAAGATTCAGACCATTTTCCGTAAAATGTTCGGTCTGGATCAACTTAGGGTAGGCTATACCTCTTATGATCGATTTGATAAAAGCCTAGAAACCATAGGGTACACCAGTTCTGATAGTTTTATACTAGGTGATAGTGTGGAGACCAGCTGTAGCGAGGCACTGTGCAAGGACAGTTATGACCACTTGATTCACCGTATGACTCCGCTAGTAATTACTGATGTAGAGGATTACAGAAAGTCAGACGTCAACAAGTTTTTAACAGACAACCTTCTCAAAAAACGCATTAAGAGTGCAATTCTTTATCCCATCACAAAGGGCAAGCACCTAATAGGCATCCTTGAAGTAGTCAGTAAAAAGAAATATGCGCTCAATTCATTTAATCTACGCAAGATCGAGAACGTTGCAGATTATATACGTGCAGCCGTAATACGATCAGAGCAGGAATATTTAAATAGTGTCAAGGCATTGATACAGACTGAATGTACCTCTATACACCATAGTGTTCAATGGAAATTTGAGCGGGAGGCAAAACGCATTCTAAGCAAACGGGAGAACGGCCAGGAATTGGCATCGTTTACAGATGTACGATTTCCCAACATTTATCCACTCTACGGGCAGATTGATATAGTAGGGAGTAGCGATGCTCGCAACGATTCGATTAAAAATGATCTCATTTCTCAACTGGATCTGGTTTGTAATATATTCGCTTTCGCGAAAGCGGAAGAACCAATACCCATCTATGATCAAATCTCATATAGAGTAAAGGAATATCAGGATGAGTTAAAGGCTGGAAGTATTGATGCAAATTCAGAGCGGGACATCATCAAACTACTTACTGACGAGATCAACCCCATAATGACACACCTTAAAGGACTCTCAGATTTGTTGAGGGACAAGGTGCTAGATTATCAAAAGGAGATCGATCCTGGTAGCGGTGTTATTTACAACAACCGCAACAATTATGACATGACCGTTCAGAATATCAATGAAAACCTATCTGCTTTTATTGATTCAAAACAGAAGAATGCCCAAAAGATCTACCCACATTATTTTGAGCGTTTCAAGACAGACGGTGTTGAACACAACATTTATGTAGGACCCAGTATTGCTCCAGAAATTTCCTTTAACATCGTTTACCTATACAACCTGCGCTTATGGCAGTTGAAAACGATGATAGAAATGGAGCATCGATTCTACAGCATTCAAAAAGATTATGCTGTAAAGGTGGAAGCCGCCTCCATGATCCTGGTATTTGATAATACGTTGAGTATACGATACAGGATCGATGAAAAGCGTTTTGATGTAGACGGTACCTATAATGCGCGTTATGAAGTCATCAAAAAACGCATCGACAAGGCAAACATTAAAAACACTAAAGAGAGAATTACCCAAAGGGGTAAACTAGCCATCATCTATACTAATGGGGATACGGAGCGTGAGTACATGCGATACGTAAACTTTCTCCAGCACAAAAACATGGTCAGTAAGAATGTTGAGTTTCTGAAGCTAGAAGATGTTCAGGGAGTTATAGGGCTCAAAGCCATACGCATAAGCCTACTATATGATCACAACCGTAGCATGAAACCACTTACCTACAGCGATATGATTAAGGAATTACATCCTGAACCGACGCATAGTCCAGAGTAGTAAATGCTACTATAAAAGCAATAACAGAACTAATAATTCCAATCACAAAGATCGTGTAGGTCCACCTAAGTAAGTTATACTTGCGATTGAGCACGACCCCTAGCAACCACAAATCCTTAAGCAGACTCTCGTAAACTTCTTCCTTGTTTTCTAGAAGACTCATGAGTGCTTTTTGATATCTGGGGAATGGCACTTTATGAAAATTACCAAAGAAAAGAAGGTTGACTTCTCTGTTTTGTACCTGTTCATCTGTGAATTCTCCAGAGGTAACGTTAGGTCTGGTAGACATAATTGAGAGAATAATACTCGCTACAGAAAAGATAATCAATATAAGTGTGGGCCATAGCAAATGTCGATTGCTGGCCTGTTCTAGTTTGGGAATTAAGTTAGCTAGAGCTAGTGAAATGATAATGGCATTTACTGATAATAGGATGTTTGCCTTTGTGTCTGCAATGTCACTCAATTTGATATGATTGCGCAAGGTGGTCCTGAACAATGTCTGAATAGCTCTTTCAGGACTTTGATTTTTGAGATCTACCTTGATCTTCTCCTTATCAAATTTCTTTTTCTTCTTTTTCTTCTTGTTAATTAATTTTAAGAGATTTTCATTTTTAAGCGTATTCCAGTTTTTTACGGCGTAACTGCTATAATAGCGGTGCATCTCAGTAAACACCTTTATATTCTCATTGCGCCATTCTTTACTGGAGTATTTCTTGCCTCGCAGTTTAAGTTCCTTTCTTAGAAGTTCGCTGGTTTCATCGTAATATTCTTTGGCAAAATGAGAAGCATCTGCGTCGCGCATAATCTCTTCAAGCATACCGCTGGGCTTACCGTTGAATTTTGTAGCGAGTATTAAACGCTCAACAAGTTGGATAGTAGGAGTATCCACATTATTTGCTTGCAGAAACTCTTTGGCAATTTTGGCACTGGCCTCTTCATGATTCTCATCACCATGAATGTATCCCGTATCGTGCAGCCAGGCAGCCAGTAATAGTGCCTCTTTGTCTTTAACATCTATTTCAGAGTTGTCAATGATTTCACGAGTACTTTTAACTACCCGTTTTGTGTGCGTGTAATTATGATATACGTATATTTCATCCAGCCCATCTTTGAAAAGATTCAAAACAAACTCATCAGTCTTTTGCAGCAGATCGCTCATAATTTAATAGCTATAACGGCTAAAAGTAATAGTATATCCACCAAATAATGAAATTCGATAACAATCTTTTATTATTAGTCTTCCTTATTCTAGCCGGCTGTGCCAGTTTTAAGCCTCAATATAAAGAAGCAAACCAGTCAGAATTTCCCGAGGGTCAAAAAATCAACAAGACCTTTTATTTAATAGGTGATGTAGGTAAAAGTCCCATAGGTGGTAAAAGCGATGGTTTACTTGCGCTGGAGAACTATTTGAAAAATAAAACAACCAGCAAGGACCATTTAATATTTCTGGGTGATAATATCTATCCCACGGGAATGCCTACAAAGAATGACGAATACAGACCCGAGGCAGAAAACCATTTAAACGCACAGCTGGATATTGCCAGACAGTTTGACGGCACGACCGTCTTTATCCCCGGCAACCATGATTGGTATGATGAAGGGCTGGAAAATGTCAAGCGGGAAAAGGAATACATCGAGGATGCTCTTGATAAAAAGGACATATGGCAGCCCAAAGTGGGTTGTCCACTAGAAAGTATTGAAATCTCAAAGTCAGTCCAGTTGTTGATTGCAGACAGTCAATGGTATCTCTCCAGATGGGATAAACACCCCCTGATCAACGACAATTGCGACCAGATTAAAACCAGAGAACAGTTCTTCCTTGAGATTGAGGGTGAGTTTAAAAAAAATCAAGACAAAACCATCGTTTTTGCCTTGCATCATCCTCTCTACACAAACGGTATTCACGGTGGACAGTACGCCGCCATCAAACACCTATACCCATCGCAAAGTTCCTTGCCGGTTCCCATTCTAGGCTCCCTTGCTACCTTGATAAGAACCAGCGGCGGTGTAAGCGCACAGGATAAGCAAAATGAGCGTTATCAAGAAATGGTAAACCGCATCACCACCCTAGCCAGGGCATCGCAGGCATCCAGGCTCATTTTTGCTAGTGGCCATGAACATACCTTGCAATACATCGAGAATAAGGGTATTAAGCAAATTGTATCTGGAAGCGGTGCAAAGCAATCGTATGCCGCATTGAGTAACGATGGTCTATTCAGTTACGGTGGCCAGGGTTTTGCACGTCTGGATATTATGAAAGACGGCAGTTCTTATGTACGATATTACGGTTTTGAAGACAATCAGGAAAAACTGCTTTTCACCCATAAAGCTATAGATACTCCTAAACAGTTTGATCCCAGTGATTTGCCTGTGGAATATCCCGCTTTCGCGAAAGCGAGTATCTACCCAGAAGAACGCGTGGAGAAAAGCGCGGCGTTTGAATCCATATGGGGAAACAAGTACAGGGACTTATACGGAATTCCCGTGGAATTGCCAGTCGCAATTCTAGACACTCTCAAAGGAGGATTACGAGTGGAACGTGCTGGAGGGGGTCACCAGACGCGCTCCTTGAGACTAGTTGACAAGGATGGAAAGGAGTATAACTTAAGAGCAATTAAAAAGAGTGCCGTGCAATTCTTGCAAACCACGGTTTTTAAGAGTAATGATATTGCAGACTCCTATGAGGAAACGCTAGCCGAGGATCTATTGTATGATTTTTATACAGCTGCACATCCTTACGCCGCTCTTACCGTGCCTACTTTGAGCGATGCCGTGGGAGTATTTCACACAAACCCAGAATTCTACTACGTTCCACAACAAAAAGCGCTGGGAAATTATAACGAGGAATACGGTAATGAGATTTACATGCTGGTGGAAAGACCAGAGGAAAACCATAAAAATCTAGCAAGCTTTGGGCGTCCAGACCATCTGGAAAGCACCGCCGATGTGTTTGAGAAACTACGCGAGGACGAGAAATATAAAATAGATGAACCGCACTACGTGCGCGCTCGGATGTTTGATATGCTACTAGGTGACTGGGATAGGCACCAGGATCAATGGCGCTGGGCAGAGTATGATAATCCTGACGGTACGGTAACCTTCAAAGCCATACCTAGAGATAGGGATCAGGTTTATTCAAATTTTGATGGCGCCGCATTTGCCACACTCAGGACCATGGTGGGACTCACTAAACAATTTGCTACCTATGATGAAGACCTGGACAATGTGAAATGGTTCAATACCGCGGCAAATTATCTAGACCGTGCTCTTGCCCAAAATTCTGATAGGCAGGTGTGGGTAGATCAGGCGCAGCGCATTCAGGACGCACTTACCGATCAGGTAATAGAAGAAGCATTCAATAAACTACCACCAGAGATCAAAGCCCATAAATCTACCAATAGGATCATTAAGAACATGAAGATCAGGCGTGGTAAGATAGTTGAAATTGCCAATCGCTATTACGATTATCTATCAGATCTTGCCATAATGCGCGCTACCGACAAGGATGATATTATAGAGGTGAACAGGGTAGGTGATGGTGTTACAAGAGTTTCTATATACAGGAATAAAGATGGCGAGAAAGCAGATGTAGTGGCAGATCGTACTTTCTTAAGGGCAGACACCAGGGAAATCTGGATCTATGCCCTAGATGACGATGATATTATCAACGCCGTAGGAATAGGAAAAGATCGTATTAACGTACGTATTATAGGCGGTCAGAACAATGACATCTACGATCTAGATAACGGGAAGGGTATTTCAATTTACGACCATAAGTCTAAAGAGAACACCTTTATTAATAAATCAAAGGCTAGGGTAAGACTTACAGATCGCTATAATCGCAACCTATACGATCCCAAAAAGAAAATTTTAAAATCAAGTGTCCTGACCCCTGCCATAGGATTCAACCCAGATGATGGATTTAAGATAGGCCTTAGGAACACATTTACCATTGATGGATTCAATCGTAATCCCAATACCCGGGTGCATACCTTTACTGGTGGATACTATTTTGCTACAAATGGTTTTGATCTTACCTACAGTGGTACTTATGCGGGAATTTTTAATAACCTGAATCTAACCGCCAAAGCCAGATTTGCTGGTCCTACATTTGCCGAGAACTTCTTCGGATTTGGGAATCGTAGTCTAAATTTTGACGATCAAGAAGAAATAGAATTTGACTTTAATCGAGTTAGGATAAGTGAAATTAGTGCGGGGCTGGGAATAAGCTATAATGGAGAATATGGCTCTAACTTTAATGCAGGGGTTGAGGTTCAAGGATTTCAGGTAGAATTTGACGAGGATCGCTTCATTGCCTTGCTAGAGCCACGAGCACTCAATCCAGGTTTTTATGATCGCAAGTGGTTCATGGAAGTTAACGGTGGCTATAACTATGAAAGTTATGATGAACCCTTAAACCCCACCCGCGGGATGATCTTTGATTTAAAGGGAGGAGTAAATACTAATCTAGAAGATACAGACAGGACATTTGCTTACGTGAGACCTAAGCTAGGTTTTTACAACGCCCTTAATAAAAAACGCAACCTTGTCCTAAAAACCCTTGCTCAAGGAACCGTCAACTTTGGAAATACATTTGAGTTCTATCAAAGTGCGCAGGTGGGGCAGAATACGGGATTGCGAGGTTATAGAAACCAGCGATTTTCAGGCAATCGCTCATTTGCCGGTAGTGCTGATGTTAGATATAGTTTTAGAGAATTTAAGACCGGATTTGTACCACTTCAAATGGGTGTATTTGCAGGAGGTGACGTAGGTAGAGTCTGGGAGAATGGAGTAAATAGTAAGCGCTGGCACAGTGACGTAGGGGGAGGATTCTGGGTAAATAGTACAGATGCCATAGGAGCGACTTTCAATCTATTTTCTGGAGACGATGGACTGCGATTCAGCTTTCAGGTAGGTTTTAATTTCTGATAAAAGTTTGTAGTTTGAGTAGACAATTGTTAATCGTGGGTAGTGCCATTGTTGTAATAGGTGTGGGGCTTTATATGATGCAGGTTGCTGGAGCAATTGGGTTGATTCTGTTGGGTCTAGTTACTGAGGCGCTGGCTCTATTCTACTACTACAGGAACAAAAAAAGTCAGTAAAAAATCCCCGTAGCATGATAGAAACGGGGATTTCTACAAAGGAGCAGTTAATTATATCGTTATATCGCTTTCCTAGTTTCTTCAGTATTCATGCGCCACGCGTCCAGCATCCAGCTATTTTTTTCTAGTTCACGTATGTAGGCGCCTATCAAGTCTATAGAACCCTCATCCTCGCATTTTGTAGCTTCTTCAACCACTTTACTCATTTGCTTGAGTAGTTCTCCATGATCCTCTAGAAGATTATTGACCATTTCTTTATCGGTAAAACCGGATTTGGTTTCCTTTAGGTTTGACATCTCTAGATAATCGCTGTAATTTGAAGTCGGCTGAAATCGCAGCGTCAATATGCGCTCTGCTATTTCATCAATTTTAACGACGGCATCATCGTACATTTCTTCAAATTTCTCGTGCAGGTCAAAAAAGGACTTACCTACAATATTCCAGTGATAATTTCTTAATTTTTGATAATAGAGGTGATAATCAGCCAAAAGAATATCGAGTTCTTTTGCGACTTCTTGAGCTTCTTCCTTTTTAAAATTCAAATAATTCATTTACTGTTTTTCTTTTAGTTTGGCTTTTTCGGTAATAGAGGACTCATTAAGAGTCGTTTCTTTGGGACGGGAGCGATCTCCTATGCTTCCTAGTGGTTTGTCTTGTTCAACTGATCTTTCAAATTTGCGTTCCATAATATTGATTTTGACTAAAAATAAGATCATACCTAACGTAAGTGTGAAAACATTGCGTTAAATCAGTATTTACTAGCTTGTGACAAAGAATCGTTCAAAACCTTTTGATTTAGTCAGCATCCATACCATAGGTGCATAACCTCGCTCAAGGCTCAATTTTACTTCTGTTGTGACTTCTTCATGAGAATAAGCGGGCTCGATCGGGAATGGTGTCATTTTCCAGGCATGCTTGCTGGGTAGAAAGTAAATGTCAGTGGTTTCCGCTTTCGCGAAAGCGGAATATTCCAAGTAATAACCAGAAATAGCAGCCCTGTTGATGTACTTGAAGGGATGATCCCATAGCTCTCTGGGAATAAAAACATGGCCTAGAAAACAAACTTTTTGAGCTATGGATTTTGCTTTGATCCCATGCTCCTTTAAAAGCAATTGCGTTTGCTTTTTATAAAGCATCGGTAATTGATGCGTGGTGAGGCGATTGATTTTTCTTATTAGGTTGTCTCGATCATTTGGGCCACGATACTTGATTAATTCTGCTTCCACTATTGAAGTTAAGTTAGTTGCCCCCGGCCGGTACAAATAGAATTTATAGACCAGTTCTATATGAATTAATTTTCGGCTTTTATTGTGCTGGACAATGAAGTCAAGCTCACCCAAAGTTGTTTTCTTATTAAAAATCTGGACGTTGTGCAATAGGCATTGATAGTTTGATGACTGGTCTATGCAAAATTTAAAGTAATGCTCTGCACGCTTGCCTAATACGGTTCCCACGGGAATAGCGGGTAATTTCAGAAGTTTTTCCTGTCCTAGGTTGTCAAATTCAAACTCAGATAAACTGAACTGCTGCAAACCACAAAGAGATCCATTCCACAACGTTTTAGTTCCATAAAAGGCTTTGAACCTTTTGAAGTTTTGAGATTCTAAATCACTATCATTATGATCCAAGTTGTTGTTGATTGAGGTACGCGCTGCTCGCGGGACCTAAATTGAATAAAAGATCAAGAGAGCACAAGCCGCTTACATAACCATGCTTCTCTTGGAAAACTTGAATATAGCGAGAAAGTTTTTGAGTGTGTTCTCTCTTAGCTTTTATTAAATGCGCTGCTAGTTCATCATTGTAAAAGTCTGTAGTAAAAGACAAGGATTTAGACAAGTTGAGCTGGTCCATGATCCACCTAAGAGTCTGGATGTTCCAGTCGAGCAAACCTGTCGTAGAAACTTGATATAGCCGTAGCAGATCATCCTCGTAAAATTCGAAGTAAGGACTACTCTGATAAGCACTTTTAATGCTCTTGAGGTGATTAAGCTTCCAGTCCTGGCGATTATCAATTAAGATATCTTTGTAAAGACTGGATTGTTTTGAGTCGCGCAATATGGGAATGGTCAAGTTTAATTTCCCATTTGCAGCAAGAATGCAGCAACGATTGCGGTAGGTTTGTTTAAGATAGCTATCGTGCAGTTCTATAACAACGCGATCTGAATGATACAGGTATACCAAAGACTCAATATCAATAAAGTAGGAGGGATGTATAATCAATTAAGGTAGTCTCTTACTAGTTGATAGAAATGGCTCAAAATCGTCACACGCTGTTATAGTGTTTTATTTGCCTTGCGTTTGCGAGCTTTTACAAATTTTATGGTACCATATAGTAAACCGCCTATGATTAGTACGTAGAAGAAATAGGATACGGGTTTTCCAGTACCATTAACGGTAGTAAATAGTCGCTCTACCCGTACTCCGGTTGGAAAAGACTTGTTAGTATCATAGCTCATCCATACAAGAACCGGCTTACCTACTACGTGATTTTCTGGCACATAACCCCAGAATCTACTATCAAGACTGTTGTCACGATTGTCTCCCATTAACCAGTAATAGTTTTGTTTAAACGTGTACTCAAATAAGGGAGCGTTATTCAATAATACATTGTTACCTACGATATTTACCTGGTTGATAACACCCATCTGGGACCCCTCATAAACCTCTATGATCCTTTTAAAATAATGAATGTTTTTATAGTCTATATCAACGGTTTGACCTCTAGCTGGTATCAGGAAAGGATCTCTATCGTCGTTAGTATTATTGAATAAACCCGTGTACGGGAATACATGGGGTTGATAGAATACCGTATTCTCATCTTTTGGGTCCTTTATCCTAGTTACAAATTGAGAATTAGCCAGTTCGTCCTTTTTGGTAACATTCTTAATGACTCCAGTAGCTTTAAGTTTTTCGATAGTTTCCGTTGTTGCCGCGGGTAGGATCAAAACATTTTTATTATTGTCCTTCCTTCTACCCTGACTGTATCCACTTGTGATATCGTAATTAAGAACTAGGTCTTCATCCTTGAATTGATACCCATCTGTCTCCAACTCATAGGAATGTTGCAGTCTTGCCCGCTCGGGTAATTCTAATGGCTCACCATTGATATGAACTTTTCCATTAACCATTGAAAGTGTGTCCCCGGGAATACCTACACATCGTTTAACATAATTGGTCTTCTTGTCGATGGGTTTATAATGGAACTTTCCATCATCTGCGCCATAGACATCGACGCTATCTGCTGGCCAGTTAAACACTACGATATCATTGCGTTGTACATCTTGAAAGCCGGGAATCCTGGTATAGGGTAGTTGTGGTTTTGAAAGGTAACTCTTAAGTTTTGTCCCAGGGATGGAATCGTGTACCATGGGTAAGGCAACGGTAGTCATAGGTAACCTCGCCCCGTAGTGAAATTTACTAACTAACAAAAAGTCACCTACTAAAAGAGTTTTCTCTAGTGACGGCGTAGGAATGATGAATGGCTGTATGAAATAGGTGTGTACAACGGTAGCTGCAACTACGGCAAAAAGGATTGAACTTGTCCATTCTCCAGCTTTTGTTCTGGGGTCCAGACTACGTTCTTTGATGTGAACTAGAGGCTGGGTGTAGTTCAAATAATACAGGTATAGTCCTAGAGTGGCTACGACCAGTACCGTATCAACGGTACGATTGTAACCGAATGCTCGACACATTTCCACCCAGACCACAATAAAAACAATAATATTCACCACAGGTAGAAAAAGTAGGAACGTCCAGTACCATGGCCTGTTGATGATTTTCATCATTACCACAGCATTGTAAACTGGAATAAAAGCAGCAACTGGCGAGAAACCAGCCGCCTTATACATTTTCCAGGTTTCTATTCCATGGATCAACTGTACAATCAAGAAAAATATTAACCACTCAAACCAATTCATAATACTTATTCAATGTTCAAATACCTAGCACGTCACGCATGGTAAACGTACCTCGTTTTTCTAGCACCCACTCTGCCGCGATTACTGCTCCCAGAGCAAACCCTTTTCTGCTATGGGCGTTATGGGTAATTTCAATTTCATCTACCTCACTAGAAAATTTAACTCTATGAGTGCCTTTCACGTCCATTTCTCTTATTGCCTCAATAGGCAAGCTATTTTCTCTAGGTAATGTGCCTAGATGCCAATTTCTATAGTCTGAAACTTTAGCTAGATCCTCATATAGAGATAGAGCTGTCCCACTAGGAGCGTCCAGCTTTTCTGTGTGGTGTATTTCTGTGATTGACGGTCTATAGTCTTTAAAGGATTGCATTAATAGACTAAGTTTCCTGTTGAGTTCAAAGAACAATTGAACACCTAGACTGAAGTTAGACGCATGAACGAGTGCAGCGTTACTTAATAACACCCATTCTTCCACTTCCTCAATTGAATCGTACCATCCCGTTGTACCGCAAACCAGCGGTATTCCCGAGTCTATTATTTGGCGGATATTCTTTAGCGCATGTTCTGGTCGGGTAAACTCAATGGCCACATCACAGCCTGAGATTGAGTCTAGTGAGTCATTTCTTCCTATTCTGGTATGGATTTCATGACCGCGCTCAACTAGGATGCTCTCGATCTCCTTACCCATCTTACCATAACCTACAATTGCAACTTTCATTTTAAAAAGTGTAACTGATTCCCATCCCGATACCGCCGCTGGAAAATCCACTATTGAATTCCGGCAGGTAGGGAGTAAATGAGAGATTACGACTTACGTCAAACTGGTCCAAATGGCCGTTTACGTTTGCATCAATAATTTGCAGTACATAGAATGCAGCGGTAACAAGAATGGTCAATTCAGAATTGCGCCTGGCGCGAGTCTGTCCACGTTCTAAGGCCGCGGTAGAAACCAGTGGTGTCCCATCTGCGGTTGAGAACTGATCATTTGTTCCACCCGCCAGTCTTATTCTAAAAGCGTCGCGCAACTCATCGTACTGTCTGCGATTCTCGCTATAGACCAGTACGCCACCGGTAAGGGCTGCATAGACTACGGGAATCTTCCAGTATTTTTTGTTATAAGCTTGTCCCAGTCCCGGTAAAATTGCACTAAAAAAGGCAGCTTTGGCAGGCCTATTTGCATCATAGGGAGCAACTACGGTATCTGTTACTACTAGTTGTGGATTGTAAATAGTAGGTTGATTAGGTGATTGACCTTCACAGATTCCTATAAAACATAAAACCACAATAAGAAAAAGCTTATTCTGCATTCAACAATTTTATAATGCGGTCAAAATCCTGTTGCGATTTATAGCTGATGCTTATTTTACCACGACCATTGTTACTCATACTGGTAGATACCGCCGTACCTAGAATCTCATTGAGTCGCTGGGTGGACAAGCTCATTTTTTCAGGAAGTTTTTTGGTGATTTTTTGCTTTCGCGAAAGCGTATCTCCCTTAATCTCCTTTACCAGCGACTCGGTTTCTCTTACTGATAGCGATTGTGATAGTATTTTTTGATAGATGTCCAGCTGCTGCTCAAGACTGTCCACATTGATAAGCGCGCGTCCATGACCCATGCTTATGAAGTTATCTCGCATCCCAGTCTGAATTATGGGATCAAGCTTTAAAAGTCGTAAATAGTTGGTAATGGCGCTGCGCGATTTTCCTACGCGTTCACTCATTTGCTCCTGTGTCAGGTCTATTTCCTCGATAAGCCTCTGGTAGGAAAGTGCGATCTCAATCGGGTCCAGATCCTGACGCTGGATGTTTTCTACTAGTGCCATCTCTAGTGATTCCTGATCATTTGCCAGTCGTACGTAGGCGGGTATGGTTTCAAGCCCCAGTAACTTGCTGGCGCGACAGCGTCGCTCTCCACTTACTAACTCGTAGTTTTCAAAACCTTTTTTACGCACCGTGATCGGTTGGATCACGCCCAGTTCTTTGATGCTGGACGCCAGTTCACGCAGTTGTTCCTCATTAAAACTGGTCCTGGGCTGGAACGGATTCATTTCTATGGCGTCCAGTTGAAGATCGATGACATTACCTACGATACGATCTGCATTTTTATCTTGAGAAGACGCAATATCATTCTTGGGATCGCTAAGAAGGGCAGATAGTCCACGGCCCAAAGCTTGTTTCTTTGTTGCTCTAGCCATCTGGATTATTGGTTTTTCTGAATGAATTCATTTGCCAGGCTTAGATAATTTTCTGATCCCTTGCTGCTTGCATCATAATTGATGATGCTTTCCCCATAACTGGGTGCTTCACTCAAACGTACGTTGCGTTGTATAATTGTTTTAAAAGTGAGTCCCTCAAAATGCTGGTTCACTTCCTGGACTACTTGATTTGATAATCGCAGCCTACTATCATACATGGTAAGGAGCAAACCTTCTATATCCAGCGCTGGATTATGAATCTTCTGCACACTTTTAATGGTATTGAGTAGTTTACCCAGTCCCTCCAGCGCAAAATATTCACATTGAATGGGTATCAAAACAGAATCGCTGGCAGTAAGTGCGTTAAGGGTTAGCAATCCTAGTGATGGCGCGCAATCAATAATTATGTAATCGTAATCGCCTTTAATCGCCTCCAGCGCAGTCCTTAATTTGTACTCCCTCTGTTGCTCATCAACCAGTTCAATTTCAATGGCGACCAGGTCGATATGGGCAGGGATGATATCTAGGTTAGGTGAATCGGTGGGTATGACCACTTCCCGGGCAGTACAGGAATGCCCTATCAATTGATAGGTGCCAGCAGTTACTGCATCTATGTCTATACCCAATCCCGAACTCGCATTTGCCTGTGGGTCTGCATCGATAAGCAGTACCTTTCTCTCTAAAACACCTAGCGCAGCAGCTAGATTAACCGCCGTCGTTGTTTTTCCCACACCACCTTTCTGGTTTGCTATCGCAATAATCTTACCCATGAATCCCCTTGGAAATTAGAATGCTAATTTAATTATTTTGCGGTAGAATTTTTATGGTTGAACATCAAGGTTATCAACCATATTTGATCACTTTTACAAAACGAATCGAGATCAATCATTTATGATTAATAGCGAAATAATTCACCACACATCATGGAGAGAAAATTACTTGTTATAGGAAAAAACTGGCCAGAACCAGAAAGTACCGCAGCAGGTACGAGATTGTTGCAACTTATAGAATTATTTGATCTAGATGGTTTTGAGATCAATTTTGTAACTGATGCCCAACAGGGTAAGTATTCTTATCAATTTGAAAACGCCGTTAAAACGCATGATATCAAATTGAACGATTCCAGTTTTGATGAGCTCCTTTTAAAAATTAAACCATCCGTAGTCCTATACGACCGTTTCATGACAGAAGAGAAGTATGGCTGGAGAGTTAGGGAAAATCTTGATAAAGTTCTCGAGATCCTGGATACTGAAGATCTACATTTTTTGAGAAACGCTAGAAAGGAGCAGTTACTCACTAGTAAAAGCTTTCACCACATCGTTGAGAATAGCCCTGTGACCTATCGTGAGATTGCCAGCATGGAGCGCTGTAATTTCAGCCTTATCATATCTGAGGAGGAACAGGCTTTTCTGGTAAGTAAATTTAAGATTGACATTGATAAACTATTCTACCTTCCATTTCTTAATAGAGAAACAGCCATAGACGATAACCCCGGTTTTGATCAAAGAGTTGACTTTTTCAGCATTGGGAATTTCAAACATGATCCTAATCTCGACCTTGTTGTACAATTGAAGGAACATTACTGGCCTTTGCTTTCAAACGCCCTACCAGAGGCTCATCTACATATCTATGGTGCCTATGCACCGCAACACATTATCGAGATGAATAATACTAAGGAGCGATTCCACGTCCATGGTCACGCAAAAGATCTTGACGCGGTATTCAGAAAACATCGAGTGTTACTTAGTCCATTAAGGTACGGTGCGGGGCTCAAGGGAAAGATCTTTGACTCCATGCGCTACGGCACCCCAGCTGCCATGACCACCATCGCTGCAGAGGGGATGTACGGAAACTATGACCCCAACGGTGTCGTAACAGACGATACGGCAGATTTTGTGAGCCGCACGGTACAGCTGTACCGCAACCCAGAATGGTGGCAAGAGGCGCAGGACTTTGGTTATGAGGTGCTGGAGAAAAGATTCGGGTATTCCGCTTTCGCGAAAGCGTTATCACTTAAAATTTCTTTGCACGATACTGATTCAAAGGAAGATAGTTTCAAGGTCAGAATGCTCAATTACCATTCAAACAACTCATGTCGATTTATGAGTAAATTTATAGAAGCAAAAAATAAGGCGTCAAAATAATCAATATCTTGACGCCTACTACTAGAAAAAAAAGGTAATTAAATGGAGTCGGTTTCCTCTATGTTGAGCTCAAACCCATCGCTGCCATTACCTAGGTCATCAGTATTTACTCCTAGATTCTTGAATACCCCTTGAAGTCCAGACGTGCTGATGTCACTCTTTTCAAGCTCTCTCATCATTTTCATGATTTTACCAAGGTTCATGTCGTTACCCATCACCCTGGCAAGTCCCATACCTTGTTTTGCACTACCGTATATGATGAATTCATCAATACTATCGGTATCACCTTCATAAAGGAATCTCGCTTTTATGCCATCACTATTGTGGGACATAAGCGTTTTATAGTTGCCTCTTGACAGAATTGCCTCTAGTTTTTCTTTCTCTTCATTTATCATGGCTTCTTTGTCTGCCGTTGCAGGAAGCATCAATAGATTGACCTTTTCAATAGATCTAAAGGCTTCTCGTGAATCTGGCGTAAAGCTGGAGTCATCTATACCCAATACACTTTTAGGGACTGTAGTACTTATAAACCCTGTTTTTTCCTGGCTATCTACCAGGTAGGTTTGCAGCGTGGAGTCATCTTCACAGGAGGTTAATAGGGATACTGCAAGTATTCCCAGTCCTACGATTTTCAAAATTAATTTATTCATGGCTAGTGTTTTAATTAGTTGTTTTTGGTAGCTTTTTCAATTTGCTTTTGCCCAGGGGTATTGAGCTGTTTTGTGATCTTGCTTATCTGATTCATATCGATATCCCCAGAGATTATTAAAAATATGGATTCACTATCTAGTGGTGTACCTTTCACCTTGTCACTTATGCCACCATCTATAAACATGACTAGATCCCTCACTTTTTGATCGCTGCTACCTTTCCTCATATGAAAGGTAAACATCTGGTCATCTTCTTTTACGTGCATAAGTTTGACTAGGTTATTCTTTGAGATATAACTGTCCACGATTGTTTTCATTTTCTTGCCGCTCGCGGGATTGTCTGTCATATAGATGCGCAGCTCTTTCAAATTGTCCACAATGGTTTTCATTTCCCTGAATTCTGGATCTTCACTATCCACATCTATCATGGCAATCAATTTGAACATCTCGTCCGTGACCACCGTTTCTGACATATTATCGAGACTAGCTAGGCTATTCAGATTTTGTGCAGTACCCATACCTATAGTAGCTAGAAAAACTGCTGTGTATAATAATTTTTTCATCGATTTTATTTTTACTTGTTGTTTAATTTAAAGATTTGTGAAGTTTTGTTGCCTACTTCTACGGCAGGCGCCAAGTTCTCGCGCCCATTGTTAAACTTTGTACTTATTAATTGTAGTGCATCCATGGTTGCCGCATAGGCTTCTTCTGGATTGTCATAGGAACCCAAATCGGGTTGCTGGTTGAGATTGTAGGTTCCAGCACCTACCGCAATCATTAAGGCAAAACCCGCGGCGATAGCAATACCTTTCCAGCGTTGCAGGTGCTCATGACGTTCTGAGTGATTAAAACTAAGCCTTGCAAATGCATCAAACTCATAGTCTTGTTCAACTACAGATTCAGATTCCAGACCAGCAAACAGATCGTTATAGATTTCATGAGCTGGATCAACCGCTCCAGAATTAAAATAGTCCCTCAGTTTTTGCTCTTCTTCTAGCGTAGTGTCGCCGTTCCAATATTTTTCCAATAAGAAATTCATGCTATTTCGGCTTTATAATGTTGTTCAATGTTTTCTTTTAATAGTTTGCGTGCTCTACTCAATGTCACTCTTACCGCGGTGGATTTCATTTCCATAATATGCTCAATGGCCTCAAAATCATATTTCTGAATGTCCCTGAGCTGTAGGACCATGCGATAATTTTCAGGCAGTCCAGCAATCATTTTTCTAACCATGGAAATGCTGGCCTCTCTTTCCAGCTCCTGCTGTGCATTGAGAGCATGGTCGTCATAATTAGAGTGGACAATCTTCAAATGACTGGCCTGTTTGCTTTTTAAACGGTCCAGAGAGTAATTTTTGACCATTTGCATCGCATAAGCCTCTTTATTACTGACTTCTTTTAACTGTGACCTCTTCTGCCAGAGTTTTACCATGACTTCCTGTACCGCATCTGCAGCTTCATCCTGGCTGGACAGCAATCTTTTGGCTAGAAAGAACATTTTCTTTTGCGCTCCTTCAAAGGTTTTTACAAAGTCTTTATGGTTCATCACCGCTGGTTATACTATCATGACGACTAGGTTTTCAACTTGTTACAAACTAGCAAAAATTAGTCGAACAAACCATCTATAAAGACTTTAGGAACCTATAAATCAATACATTATAAAAATAGGACTCTTTAGAAATCTTTGGTTCGCTCCCATTATGGGATCATTATTACAGGTCAGTTGGGTGCTCAATAATCTAGTTGCTTCTTATGAACGCCTTACCTCTTTATGGAATAGGTTTTTATTAAATTGCCCTCAAACTAACGCAGTGAAGATACTTAGCGCAGACCAGCTGTCCCAGGCCGATGCATCAACAATAGAAAAACAGCAAATAAGCAGTATTGATCTTATGGAGCGAGTGGCCACGCTGGTCTTTAACAAGATTCATGAGCGTCTTAACGGTGCGCCAGTCCCCATCAAGGTGTTTTGTGGTATCGGTAAAAATGGCGGTGACGGCCTAGCCATAGCCAGACATCTTATCCAGCACGGTTATCACGTAAAGGTTTTTATCACCAACTGCAGCAAGTCTAGATCACCAGAATTCCTTAAGAATTATGACCGCATCAAGAACGTGACCAAAGACTGGCCAGTACTACTTAGTTGTGAGGAAGATTTTCCCGTCATTACGGAAAAGGATTTTATTATAGATGCCATCTTTGGAACTGGCATCAATAGACCCATTACGGGGTGGATGGTGGGTCTGTTTGAATATTTGAATAATATACCCGCATTTACCGCTGCAATCGATATGCCCAGCGGGCTATACGCAAATCAACCACTAGAGAATGCACGCGCTGTATTAAAGGCAGATCATACATTCACTTTCCAGACTCCTAAACTTGCCTTCTTTCTACCTCATACCGGGGAGTACGTAGGTAGTTTTGAGGTGATTAATATTGGACTGGATCCAGAGTTTCTATCTCAGGTAAAACCTTTGGCACAAATGATCAATCGGGAGGCGGCTCAAAATATGTATCGCGCTCGCAAGTCATTTACCCACAAGGGAAATTACGGTCATGTGATTTGTGCGGGTGGTAGTCTAGGAAAGATGGGTTCTATTGCTTTGGCGGCTGGGGCCGCGGTAAATAGTGGTGCGGGCAAGGTGACCGCTTACATACCCAAACACGGCAATCTAATGTTACAAAGTACGGTAATAGAAGCCATGACCGTCCTAGACCCTGAAGAATATTTCCTTTCCACCTTTGATATTGAAATCAAGGATCCTGTAATTAGTATAGGCTGTGGGTTGGGCCTCGCGAGGGATAGTTATTCCGCTTTCGCGAAGGCGTTATCGTACCAGCAAAAACCCATGGTTATCGACGCAGATGCTATTCATATGCTGGCTGAGGATAAGGATTTACTTGATAAAGTGCCCAATGGTTCCATACTCACCCCGCATGATGGTGAATTGGTTGGTTTGCTGGGAACCTGGAAAAATGACTATGAACGTCTTGAGAAAGCCAAAAAATTTACAATCAAGCATGACTTGATCCTAGTCTTGAAAGGCGCCTACACCATTACCGTGATAGGCGAGGGGCTTTACGTTAATGATAGCGGGAATCCTGGTATGGCAACTGGCGGTAGCGGTGATGTATTGACTGGTATGATCGCCTCATTCATGGCGCAAGGATATGATACGCTTACCGCAACGGCATTTGCGATCTATATTCACGGTGCTAGTGCAGACCTTGCGGCTCAAACCTATGCGCATGAAGGGGTTAAGGCAAGCATTATAAGTAGTTTTGTAGGTCCTGCGATTCTTAATCTATTTAGAAACCCTAAAACCAACCAAAATTGACCCATACCATATCCAGTAAGCGGTTATCCCTTAAAGATTTACACAAAATCGTACACGAGGTGGATCGCATAGAGCTGTCAGATGCAGCGATACAATCCATAAATCGCAGCCGTAATTTTCTAGATGAGCATTACGGAAGCAAGGATAGCGTCCCTACCTACGGTATCAATACGGGATTCGGCTCGTTGTGCAATACTTACATAGATCATACTGATCTCCAAGAATTACAACACAACCTGATAAAGTCGCATGCCTGTGGTACTGGAGATATTGTGGAACCAGAGATCGTAAGATTGATGTTGTTTTTCAAAATCCAGAGTCTCTCCTATGGACATAGTGGAATAAGCTTACAAGTGGTGGAACGCCTCATCCAATTTTTCAACAATCAGGTCTATCCCGTGGTCTATGAACTGGGATCACTAGGAGCTTCTGGAGATCTCGCTCCACTTGCACACCTATCACTTCCCTTGATAGGTCTGGGAGAGGTACACTACAAGGGAAAACGTATGGCAGCCATGGACTTGAACAATCTGCTGGGATGGGACCCTATTAAATTGCAAAGTAAGGAAGGACTTGCCTTAATTAACGGTACTCAGTTCATGCTGGCATTCGGTACTTATAATCTGATTAAGAGCTATCAATTATGGTACTGGGCGCACATTACCACTGCAATGGGAATTGATGGTTTTGAATGCAATGCCTCTCCTTATGACGTAAAAATCCATATGATAAGACCTCATAAAGGTCAAATCAAAAGCGCCGCGTTGATCAATGATTTGTTGTGTGACAGTTCCATCTTCAAAAACTTCAAGCCTAATGTACAGGATCCGTACAGTTATCGATGCGTTCCCCAAGTTCATGGTGCCAGCCATGATGCGCTCAAATTTGTTACCAATACTATAGTTACAGAGGCAAACTCAGTTACAGATAACCCCAATATTTTTGTCGATAGTGCAGAGATAATTTCTGGTGGTAATTTTCACGGGCAGCAACTAGCTCTTGCCATGGATTATCTCTCCATCGCCCTGGCAGAGATGGGTAGCATAAGCGAGCGCAGGACCTTCCAGTTGATGTCTGGCCAGCGGGGATTACCACCGTTCCTGGTAAAAAAGGCAGGACTGCATTCTGGGATGATGATACTACAATACACCGCGGCAAGTATTGTAAGTCAAAACAAGCAGCTTGCAAATCCCGCGGTAACCGATAGTATCGTGAGTTCAAACGGTCAAGAAGATCATGTAAGTATGGGCGCAAACGCAGCCACAAAATTGCATCGTGTCTCAAAGAATCTACAGCGCATTCTTGCTATTGAATTAATAGCATCATGTGAAGCACTAAGCTATCGTACGAGTACTTCCTCTACCTTCATTGAAACCATAAAGGGTTTGTTTAGGGAGGAGATTCCTATACTGGAAGAAGATCGAGTATTGAGCCTGGACATTGAAAAGTCCTATGCATTCATCGATCATCTAGTTCTAGATGAAGAGGTTCTTTACGACTAATAAACAGCCAGTAAGATCTAAAAGAACTTACTGGTTTATATCAATACCTAGTTGAAATACTACTATTGAAAGGCTTTACATGCTACAAAAAACCAAGTGCTACAAGCTCTAGAGGTATGGGTAAGTAAAATGGGAGCCTAAAGTCAATTGACCTTCATTTCCATCAATTGATAGCTAGAAATAGTATGATGAACGACACCCACCTTTTTAAATCCCATGTCTTGATATAGTTTGCATAAAGCTTGATTCTTGACATCGGCATCAAGCCGCAGGAACTGGCGACGATCTATTTTTGCCTTAACTTTTATGGCTTCCATAATTTGTCGAGCCAGTCCACGCCCATTGTACTGATCAAAGACAATCAATGAGTGCAAGTACATCGCGGTTGCTTGTTGTTTACCCCAGTACAATTCATCTTCTAGAAGAATGCGCACCATACCTACCTCATGATTTTGCAAGAATATTCTATGGTATTCTGTGTTGCGTAATCCTTCTTTTACCCAGTTGATCTTGTGTAAGGGAGGATCAATCCAGTACTGCCAGTGATCTACTTTCTTGAGCGCAATTTTGTGAGCTGCAACTTTAAAATTATGCAGCACCTCATCGAGATCGTTTAAGGTTAATGGTTGGAAATCAATTTCACTACTCATAGCGTAGCGCCTCGATCGGGTCCAGTCTTGATGCTTTGATGGCAGGAATCACACCAGAGAAAATTGCAATCAAAATTGATACGACGGTAGCAACGATGATAGCAGTCCAGGGAATTTCAAAGGGAATTTCAAAGAAGCTGGAAACTCCCCATCCTATCAGCATTCCTAGAAATATCCCTAGCAGGCTACCATACTGGCTTATTAGTAAGGTTTCAATAAAAAATTGCCATGAAATCGTACTGCGTTTGGCGCCTAGTGCTTTACGCACGCCTATTTCCCTAGTTCTTTCAGTTACGCTTACCAGCATAATATTCATCAAAGCAATGGAAGAACCGAATATGGTGATGGCACTTATAACAAAGGCGGCAACATTGAGCGTAGCTCCTAGCGCAATGGCCTCGGCCAGGAGATCATCACTTTGCAGGATGCCAAAATTATTTTTCTCGACCGGCTTCAATTTTCTGATGCTGCGCATGAGTACGATGGCGGCATCCTTGGCGGTTTCTATGAAATTGGCATCACTTACCTTGACACTTAGATCATAATTAATATTGGGTGTTGTATAAATGGAGCGTGCTACATCCAGCGGTATTAGCACCCTTAAATCTATATTGTTGCCAAAGGTGGATCCCTTTTCCTCCAGCACGCCCACCACGGTAAACTTGCTGCCACGTATGGCTAGAGTCTGACCGATAGGATTGATCCCAGGGAATAAATCATCTTCCATATCACTACCTATGATACAAACCCTTGCATTATTAGAAACGTCAAATGGTGATATGGAACGCCCATCTCCCAGTTTTAGACCGGTATTTTCTATGTATTTGTCATTGATACCGGTGATGATGACCTTGGGCTCAGTCTTACGGTCGCCGCTTTTGACCTCTGCACTGCTAGTTGCCTGAAAAGATATTCCCACCTGACCATAGGATGGATCAAATTTTTCTTCAAACTCACGCACCTGTCTATAGGTAATGATCGGATTAATTTTATTGCGCCTGCCTCGACCCTGGCTTCTAAAACTAAGCTCATACCGCTGGATATTGAACGTATTGACCCCGATACCAGAGAAACCCTCGTCCAGAGTACCGCGCAGCGCGTTTACGGCGCTCAAAATACCGACAAGCGCGGTGATACCTATGGCGATTATGAATACCGTGAGAATGGTGCGCAGCAGTTGCCCGCGTATTGACTGTTGTGCAATACTTACATTTTGACCAAACATTCCTATCATGACTCGTTTGACTTCAGATCTGGAGGAAAGTTACAGTTTAAAAGACATTAATATTTAATAGAAGTAACTCGATTGGAATGACGGTTTTAGTTGGAATTACGCTTTCGCGAAAGCGTAACTATAAAAACCACCACTGTAGTATTCAATTAACTGTTTTCAAATTACCTAAATCTGAACCTAAAATGGAATCCTAGTCCATTCACGCGGTTTACTTTTGCGATATGGCACAAAAACCCAGCGTTCCCAAGGGAACAAGAGATTATAGTCCGTTGCAGGTTCAACGTAGGAATTATATTATTGATGTTGCGCGCAAACATTTTGAATTACATGGTTTCATGCCCATAGAGACTCCTAGTTTTGAAAACTACGACACCTTGATGGGTAAATACGGTGAAGAGGGTGACCGCCTTATCTTTAAGATCTTGAATAGTGGTGATTACCTCAAAAAAGTTGAGGATCAGGATCTTGCCAGCCGTTCATCGCAAGGACTTACGCCTCAAATAAGCGATAAGGCGTTGCGTTATGATCTAACCGTACCCTTTGCCCGCTACGTTGTACAGCACCAAAATGAGATCACCTTTCCATTTAAACGGTATCAAATACAGAATGTATGGCGAGCAGACCGTCCCCAGAAGGGTAGGTATCGTGAGTTCACCCAGTGCGATGCAGATGTTGTGGGCAGTACCTCACTACTGCAAGAGATTGATTTGATTAAACTCTATGATGG
>JBARYP010000026.1:0-22555 GCA_049647945.1 Nonlabens sp.
TTTACGAACCCACCAGCGGCGAGATCCTGCTGGACGGGATTAATATAGCACGGTTTGATAAAGAAGCCTATAGAAGACGGTTTGGCGTAATTTTTCAGGACTTTTTCAAATACGAGTTTCGTTTGAGGGAAAATATTGCGGTAGGTAATATCAAACAGCTGGATAATGACCAGATGATAAGCGATGCTGCGCAACGTAGTCTTGCAGATCAAGTTATCAACGTACTTAAGGATGGTATGGATCAACAACTGGGCCGCCGGTTTGCCGCTGGACAGGAATTGAGTGGTGGGCAATGGCAAAAAGTCGCGCTAGCTCGTGCCTATATGAAAGATGCCGATGTAATCGTTCTTGATGAACCCACCAGCGCGCTGGATGCACAAGCAGAATACGACGTGTTTGAACGATTTATAGGTTTGACAAAAGGTAAGACGAGTATCATTATTTCCCACCGTTTTTCTACCGTACGCATGGCAGATCGTATCCTGGTGTTAGATGACGGCAAGGTAGCCGAGATAGGAACCCATGAACAACTTATGGCAAGTCCCCAGATCTACCGGCGTTTGTTCAACCTGCAAGCCGCCGGTTATCAATAATCTCCAACCAATTAAATCATCTTAAACCCTATAACAGGTTTTCTAGTGCTGGCTTGATTTCTGAGTACTCAAAGCTAAATCCATGATTAAGAAGTCGTTCCGGGAACACGTTACGACTCTTAAGTAGAAGTTCTGTTTCAGTTCCTATTAACAAGGAGCCAAGTTCCAGCAGCCATCGCGGTTGGGAAATTCCTATGGAAACCATAAGTGATTGTCGTAATGCTTTCATAAAGTTAACGTTGCTCACGGAAGTAGGCGCAGTAACATTGACAGGGCCGGTAAGTCGGGACTGCAGTAGGAAGCCCACCGCACGACAAAAGTCCTGAATATGGATCCAACTCATCATCTGGGTGCCGCGACCTGCCTTGCCCCCCATGCCCAGACGGGCAAGATTCTTCATGATGGGTAGGGCGCCTCCCCCATTACCCAGAACAATGGATGTACGCAAGGCTATCTTCTGGGTACCATGGCTCTCGGTTGAAAAGAACTCCCGTTCCCAACTGCGCGCCACGTTCATGGAAAAGTCATCACCTATGATACCATTAGTCTCGGTATTGAGTTGGGTCTCGCTGTGTATGTAAATGGTTGCCGTGCTGGAATTTAGAAAATAACGCGGTGGTTCCTGCAGGCTGGCTATGGCCTTGTTCAGTATGCGGGTAGACAGTACGCGTGAGTCGACAATTGCCTTTTTGTTTGCTGGGGTATAGCGGCAGTCCACGCTCTTTCCAGCCAGGTTGATGAGTGCGTGGCAACCTTCCAGTTGCAGGGTCCAGTTGCCCAGGTCGCGACCGTTCCAGTACATTGTTTTGGTTGTGGCGGGTGTGCTTTGTGGATTACGCTTTCGCGAAAGCGTGACAACCTCAAAGCCCTGTTCCTCAAAGTATCTGGCCAGGGACTTTCCTAGAAATCCAGTACCACCGGCAATGACGATCCTTTTACTTTTAAGTTCTTTCATGAGTATAGAAATTTAAAAAGTGTGTCCTACAGCATAGGACGTGAGCCAAATAGTTGACGTGTAGTGAAACAAGAAATGGAACTAGTGTGTAAGCAACATTCCATTTAACGAGCACCAGGAATAACAAGGTCAATACGTAGGTAAGTGTAAACAACCTCAAATAAAGAGACGACAGTATAGCTTTACTTCCTACTTGCCACCAGTAGTACAGCAGTAGTATCCCTTGTATCACCAGTAGCGACATGACGGCCACAATGGCTAGGTAAACTGTAGGGTACAATAGAATGGTGATCCCTACAGCTAGGCTGCTGCATCTATATATAAGCCTGTGCATTTTTACCTTATCCATATTATGCAGGTCTGGATGTTGTGGCTACAGGCATTTTCCTGCTCTTGCGGCGACCGCGAAAAAACAGGAACAGGTTGAGAAACAACATGATGCCCAGATAGATAGAAAAACCACCGATTTTTGTACTGAGTACTTCTATAAGGCTGCGGTAGGTCTCGTCAAAACCATAACTATTGATCTCCAGTATCCATAGTCCAAAACCCAGATTAAGTAGGTAGAACCCCATCTCAAGCAGGCGATTTGTAGATAGTGCTATGGTCTTATTGCCATGAAAGATATCCAACATAAACACCTGCGCATTGCGGAAGAGCGTGCGCGACACAACAAAGGTAAGTAGCAGTATTACTGGCAGATAAACGAGATAGCCGATGACAATTTTTGAAGTTTCCATAATTTAAGTTTTTGAGTCTAGAAATAGGATGTTTATAATAAATAGGTTTATATGGTGCATAACACCCAGTAGGAAGATCAGGTTGCTGACCTGTCGCAACACGCTGCGCAGGACAGCTAGCCCATCGGGCAACAGCGGCCAGGTAGAGACTAGGTAGATACCTATACCTATGTTCAACAAGTAATAGCCTACCAGTAACAGTTTATTGATCCATGCAGCCTGATGGGGATCATGTGGAATGGCCACCACTAGATAAGTAGCACCGTAACGGTAACAGTAATGCCCCACATAAAGTATGATGGTACACACCAGCATCGTGTAAATGGCATAGGCAGCAAGGTTATACATGGGAAAGATCTTTATGAACCGCAAAAGAAATGAACGGCAGCAGGGAGATTGCAAATAGGAAAAGCAATAGCACAGGTAGAATAGCCGTAGGATAATGGCGCCCTACTACAAAAAAGCCTACAAATGATGCGATGATTAGAACACCATACAAAACCAGCAACCTTATAGTAAAATGCCGCAAACTGTTATAGTTAAGCATATAGATTGCAACAGAGAATAATTGTGTAAGAATGGTGATCAATAGCACCAGCATGGCAAAGTAAATGGTAGGTAGGGACAACAGCGCAACTACTACCAGAATCGTATTGATAAGAAACAGGGTTCTAAAAGGACGCATCATGACAATAGTATTTTCACACTGGTTATAATTCAGTTGGCTCAAGAACAGGTGTATCGGGTTTGATCTCTTGGTGATACTTTTGAGCTTCCCAATGAGCACAACGTCTAGTGATGTAGGTAAAGAAGATCATCCAGATACCACTAAAACCCAGGACGTAATACACCAGCTCATCACCTATAATACCACTCTCGATAAAACACGCCAGAAAATAGGCTAGCACTACCAGAACACCCGCAAAGTAGATCTGCAACAATCTTTGGATCTTAAAATCCAGCCTGTTGTAAAGGCCTAGTAAATAGAATGCACAGAGAACCTGTACCAGTCCTACCGGCATCATGGCAAGCATACCTAGAAATATGGTGAGCATGAGAAGAGCGGTCGCGATGGTCATGACCTTGTTAGTAGTGTACATGATAGAAAAGTTTGTATTTTTCATATTTTCAGTATTTATTGAAACTTATAGTGAAATAAAAAGGATTATGATATAGCCTTGATCATCTTTTTTAGGTAGTTATTGTTGTTGATTCTACTGGCTAGCGCCATAAGATTTTCCATCTGTCCTACAAAATCTGAAAGATCTGTTACCAGTTGTTTGAAGTGCTTTACTTCTTCTGGTTTGCCATCAAATTTTGCCGTCTTCAATTCATCTAGAAGTCTCCTTACAGGCTCGATCTCGCGACGTTTGCGTTCATCCATAATGTTCTGGGCAATGGAGTACACGTCATGGTCTGCCACAAAGAATTCTTTGCGCTCTCCTAACTGGTTTTCCTTACGTACCAGCCGCCAGTTAATAAGTTCCCGCACGTTGGTATTTACATTGCCCCGACTCAGCTGGATTTTATCCATGATCTCATCAGTAGATAGACCATGACCATTAGAAAGCAGTAACGCATGTATCTGCGCCATGGACCTAGAAATACCCCAGGCACTCCCCAGCGATCCCCATGCATTAATAAACTTGTACCTGCCCTCTTCTAGTTTCATAAGCCAAATGTAGGTCATAATTCTATACTTTCAATAATTATTGAAAGTATATTCTTAAAATGTTATTTATTAGGAAGCTACTTACCCTGCCCGAACCATGTAGTTATGGCATGCCGTAGAAGTTCCGTTATATTTACGGCACTATGTTAGAGCGGCTCATATCTAAAAAAAGCACCTATAGCGAGGATGGTTTTCGTTACCGGGGATGTTTCCCAGTAGGCTGGAAACCATAACCGATACCGTCTTTGGATTTGCCATTACCCTGCTGGTCATTTCTAACGAGGTCCCTGCTACTTATGTAGAACTGCAAGCCAGTATGTATGGGTTTATAGGTTTTGTATTTTGCATTAACTTATTGCTCAGTATCTGGGCGTCGCACAATAAGTTCTTCCTGCACTGCGGGCTGCGAGACCAACTTACCACCAGACTCAACTTCCTTTTTTTTTGTGCTACTGTTCTACATCTATCCCTTAAAGTACCTCTTCGGCTTTTAGGGCACCGCAATTTATACCGTCCTGGCAGATAAACTAGGCTGGAGTGGCAAGGCAATGGACATGGCTATAGATAGCTTGCGTACCGCAGATTTAAATGCAGATTAATGGCAGGATCTCCTAGTGCGATTTGGCATAGGGCTGTTTTTTATATTTGGTATCTATTTCTTTATGCACCTCAATGCCTACCGCAAGCGTATACTCTTGAAGCTTACCGATAGGGAGTGCTTCATTACCCGTACATTTTTGCAACGATATCTACTGGATATGATGATTCTACTAGTAAGTATTATTATAGTGCTGGTAGCGGGTGGTCAAGCATCATCCCTCGCAGGATTATGTTATGTTTTGATAGGGATCCTAACGCCCCTACACAGTTACTACCGCCGTAAAAAACTACAACGACTTTATGGACCCGTTGTTCAACCTTCACCTATTTACGACGAAAGTAAGGTAGCAAGCACAACTGAAGCACCTCAAATTACTGAAGAAGAGCAACTTTCTCCTACCGATAATAATGACAACGATGATGACTCCTGCTAAAGAGCAAAGGTTATATTGCTCCACTTGCAGCGCATTCTGTACTAATGTTGTGCAGTTCTAGTAGGATATTTTTATTTCTATTGAGATTTTAATTATCTCGCTTTCGCGAAAGCGAACACACAATTAGCTTAATCTTTTAAGGAAAATATCATGTCTTTTGTTACTTTGTGAGCAAACAACAACATATTATGAACGGAATACTTGATCTTCTTAACTCGAGCGCAGGACAAACCCTTATCAATGGTGCATCTCAAAAAACAGGTACCAGTACCAGCCAGACACAACGCGTACTAGCCCAGGCCATGCCACTTATAATGGGTGCCATGCAGCGCAATGCACAAACCCCACAGGGTGCAGCATCGCTAAGTAATGCCCTAGATGATCCTCGTCACCGCGGTGGCGGAATGATGGATATGATAGGCAGCATCTTTGGTGATGGGGCTGGATCACCATCAGCCCTAGAAAATGAAGGTAACGGCATCCTAAATCATGTTTTTGGAGCTAAAAAGCCACAAGTTGAATCTGCGCTATCCCAAAACAACGGGATGGACATGGCAACCGTCAGTAAGATCATTTCATTTGCGGCACCTATCGTCATGGGCTATTTAAGTAAGAAAAAGCACGACAGCAATCCACAAACCAATGATGTAAGCGGTTTGCTAGGATCAGTTCTAGGGGGTATGGGCGGCGCAAGTACCAGCAATTCAAGTTTCCTAACCTCAATACTTGACGGTGACGGCGATGGTAGCGCTCTGGATGATGTGGCGGGAATGCTACTGGGCGGTAACCAGCAAAAAGGAGGTGGTAGCCTGGGCGGTTTGCTAGGTGGAATATTAGGTAAATAATACCATAGTCGTAAAAGACGTTGAATCTACTTTTGAGTATGATTTTTTGAAGAATTCCGCTTTCGCGAAAGCGGAATTCTTATTTCATACAAGTTCACTAGACGAGACTCCACGCTCACTCAATCCTATTTTTTTGTGCCTGGAGTTGAAACTAGTTTTATCCCATGAAAAAAATAACCTACATACTGTTAGTTACAAGCCTAATCATTGTGATGGCTAGTTGCGCAACAAAGAAAACATCAAGAGAAACTACCACAGCTGATCTTGCCAAGCAGGGTGATACCATACGGATTGCAAATGATAGCCTAGAGTATGAAATTATAATTATTGAACCTGGTTTCTATGGCTGGCTAGCCTCCCAACCCCCAGAGGGTCATTATGCGCAAACTACCATGGAATTAAGAAATAGGCTGGATGTGCTGGACTATAACCTACGGGTGCGGGATCCTATTAGATATGACGCAAATCTCTATCCTTTCCCCATTGAATACAGGCGGGATGTTGACTATGGTTACGAGGTAAATTACCTGCTTTTCAACTATTTTATTTTCTTTAAACAGAAGTACCGGCAACGTTTCCGCTAGAGTATTTTTGCCAGCATGCAAAAATTAAAGGACCGCTGGGATATTACCAAAAACTGGCAACTTATTTATATTCTTTTGGGTATCGCAGTGGTCATAGCCTGTGGATTGTTCATAGCTAATAAGATCACTGGCTTTTTTACTGAAAACAGTTATTACTACTTAATTTTAGTGTTGCTTACCATTGTTTTAAGTTATACCATTTACAAACTCACCTTATGGTTATTTGTTAAATTGCGACCCAAATGGAAGGTGCAGCACCGCTGGGAGCTTATCGCTATTTTTATAGTTTTTGCCATTACTGGGTCTGCAAGTGCGAGACTGTCTGGACCATTTCTTGAATGGTTCAATATTGATCTAGATCATTTGTCGCCGTGGGTATTCTGGCCCATACGCCTGCTCATCATTTTTCCCGTTTATCAGGTCCTGCTGGTACTAATAGGCTGGATATTTGGACAATTCAATTTCTTTTGGGCCTTTGAGAAGAAAATGCTGCGTCGCTTTGGAATTAACTTATAGGTAGCTAGAAACAAGATCAAATCCTCTCCTATAACCTATTGATAATTATTTTCTCGGATTATTACAGCTAGGTTACTTCCTTTTAAATGTCTCAGGTTTGAGCACATAAGAATACCGTATAAAGGGTATTTTATGAACTAGCATAGGTCTCTAGTTTTGTTTTATTGAAACAAATTCCATGAAACAAATTCCATGAAACAAATTACCATCTCATTGCTACTAGTCGTCTTTTTAACGGGTACTGCGCAAAATCAAATGCTTTCTTCTAGAGAGGAATTTCTTGATACGTCAACTAATACGTTTGTTAACAACAATGGTTACGATTACTCCTATGATAGCGCAGGTAACCTAGCCCAGCAAATTTTTTACTTCTGGGATGATGGCAATAATACGTGGATCCCTTTTGAGCGGGAAACCTACACCTATAATGCTCAAGGCCGCGCAACTCTTATTACACAAGAAGAATATGATACCGCGACCAGCTCTTATTCATTTATAGAAAGAGAAGTTCTCAGTTACGATGTCAGTAACCGATTAATACAGATTCTGGATCAGCAATTTCAAGCGGGTAACTTTGTGAATAGTGAGCGATTCACCATTTTTTACAATGTAACCCAAATAGCCACAGATCTCTTTGAGATATGGGATGGAACGAGTTGGGTTGCAGAGGAGCGCTCTACCTATTCCTATAATGCCAACCAGCAAATATCTTCTGTACTCTTTGAAGAGGTAATCAACAATACTTTTGTTTCCTACGGTAGGGAAAATCTATCCTATGATTCAGCTGGTCGGGTGATAAGTGATGCTTATCAAGATCAGGTAGGTGGCACGTTTGTCACAGATGAATTGACCTCCTACACTTTTGATGCAGCGGGTAACAATATTGATGAGATAAGCTCTTTTTTAAATATTCCCACACCAGATGAGCGCAGAACTTATTCTTACGATACTAGTACCAGTATCAATGTAATCGATCATCCATTTAACGATAAAACGGGCTTGGATTACGTATTCAACAGCTTTCCATTTGTAAATAAACCACTGTCTAGGACGAGCCAGCAGTACAATCCAGGCAATATGAATTATAATGCGGTTGATAATAGAACCTTTTATAATTACACTACCTCCTTGCTTAATGAGGCCAGTATCGAGAATCTTGCCCAAGTGGTAGTTCATCCCAACCCTACTACTGATATCGTAAATGTGTTTACCCAATATGAAGATGATCAACTGACCCTAAAACTTTTTGATCTTCTAGGAAAAGAACTTGTAGTGGTCAATGCAAAACGTATGGATCTTACGTCAGTACCTAGCGGTATTTATTTATTACAAATAACCAATGAAGACGGCAACAGTCTGACTAGAAAAATTGTGAAAGAATAAATTTGCAGCTATAAAAAAAAAGATCCCCCAGGCGAGCGCAGCTCGCCTGGGGGATCTTTTTTTTGGAATCGCACTAAGCTTGAGTCAAGCCGATGGACTCAGGTCTAACTTATAACTTCTTTGCGTTCTTTACCTTTTGTTTAGTGAGTGCCAGATCCAGTACATTACTCATGTCACTTACATAATGAAACGTGAGACCTTTCAAATAGTCGGCCTTGATTTCCTCTATATCACGACGGTTTTGATCGCAAAGTAAAATCTCTTTGATCCTAGCTCTTTTTGCCGCTAGGATTTTTTCTTTGATTCCACCTACGGGTAGAACTTTACCCCGCAAGGTGATCTCTCCCGTCATTGCTAGACTCTTCTTAACCTTGCGTTGCGTAAACAATGATACTAGTGAGGTAAGCATAGTTACCCCAGCACTAGGACCATCCTTGGGCGTTGCACCTTCTGGAACATGTATGTGAACGTTGTATTTACTGAATACCTCGGGATTGATCCCCAATACATCTGCGTTTGCCTTTATATATTCCATGGCAATGGTGGCACTTTCTTTCATGACCTTACCTAGATTACCCGTTATAGTCATCGTACCCTTACCCTTGCTCAAAATGGACTCTATAAATAAAATATCACCACCCACGCTGGTCCATGCGAGCCCAGTTACCACACCGGCCACATCATTGTTCTCGTATTTGTCTCGCTCCATTCTAGGCGCCCCCAGAACTTCTATAATAGTCTCATTGCTTACCTTAAGATCATATTCATCTTCCATCGCTATGCTCTTTGCTGCATACCGCACCATTTTTGCAACCTGCTTATCTAAGTTGCGCACACCACTCTCACGAGTATAACCTTCCACTATTTTCTCCAGTTGTGGTTTGGCTATTTTAAGATGTTCTGGCTTAAGACCGTGTTCCCTCAATTGTTTGGGTAGTAAATGACGCTTACCTATTTCAACTTTTTCTTCAATCGTGTAGCCCGTTACATTGATGATTTCCATACGGTCGCGCAATGCAGGCTGGATCGTATTGAGACTATTGCAGGTGGCAACAAACATGACCTTACTCAGGTCAAAACCCATTTCCAGGAAATTGTCGTAAAAGGCGTTGTTCTGTTCTGGATCAAGTACTTCAAGCATTGCGCTGGACGGATCACCCTGATGACTATTGCTCAATTTGTCTATTTCATCTAGGACAAAGACGGGATTTGAGGTTTTGGCTTTTATGATGCTTTGGATGATGCGACCCGGCATCGCGCCTATGTAGGTCTTGCGGTGTCCTCGTATCTCTGCCTCATCTCGTAAACCACCCAGGGAGATTCGCACATATTCTCGACCCAGCGCCTCTGCAACAGATTTTCCCAGCGATGTTTTACCTACCCCTGGAGGGCCGTAAAGACATAAAATAGGGGATTTCATATCATTGCGCAGTTTCAAAACTGCGAGATACTCTATAATTCTTTTTTTCACCTCATCCAGGCCGTAGTGGTCGCGGTCTAGAATTTTCATCGCTCGCTTCAGGTCAAAGTTGTCTTTTGAATATTCGTTCCAGGGTAATTCCAGGAACAGATCCAGATAATTGCGTTGTATGGAATATTCTGCCACCTGCGGGTTCATGCGTTGCATCTTTGCCAGTTCCTTGTCAAAATGCTCCTTGACCTTGGGGTCCCACTTTTTCTTTTTGGCACGTTGACGCATATCGTCCAGCTCTTCATGACTGGAGACGCCGCCACCCAGTTCTTCCTGAATGGTCTTCATTTGCTGGTGTAGAAAATACTCTCGTTGCTGCTTGTTGATATCAGTCTGTACCCTGGATTGGATGTCGTTTTTGAGCTCCAGCTTTTGTAATTCAATATTCATGAACCGCAGGGTTTCCAGCGCACGTTCCTTAAGGTCATCAATTTCAAGAAGCGATTGCTTGTCTTCAACCTTTAGGTTCATGTTTGATGAAACAAAATTGACTAGAAAGGAGTTGCTCTCAATATTTTTGATGGCAAATGAGGCCTCACTTGGGATGTTGGGGCTTTGCTTAATGATCTCTAGTGATGCTTCCTTGATCTTATCGATGATCGCGTTGAATTCATCATTGTCTGCATCAGGTCGAGATTCTGGAATATCTGTAGCTCCTGCCAGTAGATATGGAGAATCACTCACGATCTCACCCAGCTGGAATCTTTTTTTACCCTGGATGATCACGGTGGTATTGCCGTCGGGCATTTTGAACACCTTTAAGATCTTTGCGACCACCCCTACTTTATGCAGGTCTGCATGGGCTGGCTCCTCCACGTCTTCATCGTTTTGTGCGACCACGCCTATGGCAGTTTGCGCCTTATTTGCTTCCTGCAACAATTTGATGGATCGATCCCTACCTGCCGTAATGGGGATTACCACTCCAGGGAACAATACCATGTTGCGCAAGGGTAGAATGGGTAGCGTCTCAGGCACGCTCTCCTGGTTCATTTCCTCTTCATCGGCACTACTCAACAATGGGATGAATTCTGCATCCTGATCAAATTCCTGTAGTGACAACCTGTCTAATTTTGAATTTCTAGAGTCAAACATATAGTTATTGTAGCCACAATGTCATAAAACTTGTGGACTTGTAATTAAGTTAATGGCGATTAATGGTGATTGCAGGGGTTACGCTTTCGCGAAAGCGGAATTATAAAACCCAACCCATTGAAAATAAATAGTTTATATATATTTAAACTTCAAAGGCGTCCACCGGTAACATTAAATATTGATCGCCAAAACCTATTTTTCAAAATCCCTGCCAAGGCTGTGAAGCCACCATCGTGAATAATGAGTCAACCGCGTTAATTGAATGTTTTAGTGGAAATGGTAGAATTAACTGTAACAACTTCATTATTGCCGCATCTATAAAACGTAACTCTAACCAAGTGACTTTAACTAAAACTGAATTTGATGTTTACGACCTATGTCAAAAAGGTGACCGCAAGGCGCAGATGCAGGTATACGACAATTACTCGCAAGCCATGTATCACGTAGCGCTGCGTATCGTGGATGACCGCGCCCTGGCCGAAGATGTGATGCAGGAAAGCATGATCACCGCATTACAAAAAATGGAGCAATGGAACCGTACGGCCAGCTTTGGCAGCTGGCTCAAACGCATCGTAATCAACAACAGCCTTACCGCGATACGTAAGGGAAAACGCATGCCTACGGTATCTATAGACGATAATGTATTCCACCTAGAAACGCAGGTCGTCGATGATATTGATATGGAAAATGCCGGCATAACGGCGGCAAGGGTGCTGGAAGTCCTTAAAACAATGAAATCCAATTATAGACAAGTACTCACATTGAGCCTAATCGAGGGAATGGATAATGAAGAAATAAGCGAGATCATGCAAATTTCAAATGGGTTGTGCCGCACGACCATCTCCAGAGCCAAAGCGAGTCTGAGACAAAAGCTAACTAATTTATGAACCAAATGAACAAGTGGTTTGAACAACAGGATTTTGACCTGGACTCCTTGCCCAGCGGGCACCGGTCTAGATTCATAAACCGACTGGATGCGTTATGCAAAGAAGAGGTAGTGACTACTGGGACCACAAAACCCGTAAAAGGTAGAGTCGTACGATTATCAAACTGGTACGTGTATGCTCTTGTGGCTACGATTGCCTTATTGTTGGGTATATCTGGAATGCAGTACAAGGCAACCATGAATCAGGGTGCAGATCTGGCAAGCATCTCTCCAGAAATGGCCAGGGCACAGGATTTCTTTACCACAACCATTGACCAGGAGCTGTCAAAACTTAATGAAAAGTCATCCCCAGAAACCGAGAGAATCATTGCCGATGCCAAATCCAGCCTTAGAAAACTGGAGCAGGAATACCTCAATATCCAGAAGGATCTCAACATTAACAAAGATAGCAAGGCAGTAATAGCAGCGATGATCGAGAACTTCCAGCACCGCATCGCCATACTGGAAACAGCGCTTGAGCAAATAGAACAACAACAATTACAATTAATTCAATCACAAGATGAAGAACTTATATAGAGTATTACTAGTCCTCGCCATCATGCCGGGGCTAGCCATAGCCGGCGATCACAATTATAATCATACCAAAAGAAAAATGCTCTCAAAGGATTTTGAGGTCAGCAAGACATGTGAAGTAAAGATCGACAACAGCTTTGGTAGTGTTACGATAACTACCTGGGACCAGCCTAGAGTTGAATTGCAGATCACCGTAATTGTGAGCGGTAACCAGCTGGACGAGGTAGAGGATCGCCTGCGCCGTGTAGACGTGGCCTTTGAGGAATCCACAAAAGGAATTGCCGCTGTTACCAGTAATATAGGAAACAATAGCAACGGGAGTTTCTGGGATATTTTTTCCAGTAAGGATAGCAAGGGTAAGATCGAGGTCAACTACGTGGTCAAAATGCCCGTAACTGCCAGCCTCGATATTTCAAACGATTATGGTGCCATCATCCTGGATAGGCTTGAAGGTAACGCAAAGATCAGGTGTGATTTTGGAAGACTGGACATAGGCATGTTGATGGGCGGTGATAACGAGATCAAATTTGACTACACAAAAAACTCCAGTATTGACTACATGGCTTCTGGAATCATCAGGGCAGATTTTAGTGGTTTTGAATTGGGAGAAGCTGTTACATTAGATTTTAAAGGCGACTATACACAAGCTCACATCAAAAAAGTGAAGAAGCTCAACTTTAATAGTGATTTTTCTGGAGTGAGAGTGGATCAGGTAGCGAGTCTTACCGGGCGTGGTGACTATTCAAAGACCAGGCTGGGTAGAGTAATGGGTGGGGTGGATCTCACTACAGATTTTGGTTCCATAGACGTACAGCAATTAATGAGTGGTTTTCAAAAATTCAAGGTTAAATCTGACTATACACATATAAATATTAGATTTGATCCAGCAGCCAGCTTCAACTTCCATGTGGATACGGAATATGCAGGAATCACACTAGATCGCGATTGTCAATTGCAACGGTCAGAAATTGATGGTAGCGATAAATTGAAGTCTGGATATTTCAATAGTGCTGATACGGGAAATAATGTAGATATAAAAGCCAGTTTTGGCAGTGTGAAAATTAAAAGCAATTAATCTCAAAACAATAAATCATGAAAAATATAGCAGTAATAACCATTCTCATGTTTTCGATCCAATTATGCAATGCACAATGGTGGGGCAGTAATAAAAAAGTGACCGGCAATGGTGAGGTAATCACTCAAGAATTCAAGACCGGCGACTATGATAAGGTCTCACTTAAAAGCAGTTTTGACGTGGAGCTCGTTCAGGGAAAAGAAGGTGCGATAATGGTAGAGGCAGAGTCCAATCTCATGGAGTTTATAGAAATAGAGGTAAAAGGAAATAATCTCTCTATAGGAATGAAGGACGGGGTCAATATGAGCACTAGAAAGGGAGTACTGGTTAGGGTTCCCGTAGAAGAAATCAAAGCAATCAACCTTGCCGGTAGCGGTGATATCAATGGTACGTTTATGTTGCGCAGTAAAAGATTTCAGACTGCGATAGCTGGTAGCGGTGATATTAACGTAGAACTGGAATGTGAGTACCTGGACGCGAGTATAGCCGGTAGTGGGGATATGAAACTTACCGGCCGTACAGAACAAATGGCAGCATCTGTTGCTGGTAGTGGTGACATATCTGCTTACAGCTTTAAGGCAAATAATGTCGAGGCAACCATTGCGGGTAGTGGTGATATATCAGTATACTGCAATGGCGGTAATCTTAAGGCAACCATTGTAGGTTCTGGTGACTTGCGGTACAAAGGTAAAACGTCCAAAGTCAAAAAAACCGTCATGGGTAGTGGCGACATCACAAAGATGTAAGGATTGACTTGTTTCAACTAAAAGACTTGCTATTCGGTTATGGCAAGTTTTTTTATTGTGATACTTATTTCATGCATTTAAATCGTGAGGAATTTGATTTTCAGGGCGTGACCCTACCTTTAAAAAGAGTAGGGTCAGGCTATGCGTTGCAATCTTTTTGCTCGTACCTCACAAAAAGGATTTTCACTACTATCCCTCACGCATTATTTGAAAGTTCTTGAACTCATTTTGTGTTTAACCCTACTTTAATTGATTGTCGTCGCTATGTCCCAACCAAACAAAACCCAACCCACTAGAAAAAGTGTCATTAAATTCCTTACAGATGTACAGCCTGATCAAAAAAGGACGGATTGTATGGAATTGCTCGCCATTATGGAAGATGTTATGGGAGAGCCTGCGGTGCTGTGGGGAAATATGATCGGTTTAGGTAGCTATCACTATAAATACGCTAGCGGTCGCGAGGGCGATTTCTTTATCATAGGATTTGCTCCCAGGGCAAAAAATATCAGTATTTACACCAGTGCCTATGATGAAGAATTGGATAAGAAAAAAGCGGCAATGGGTAAAGTGAAATTGGGTAAGTCTTGCGTTTATATCAACAAGCTGGCAGACATCGATATCGTAAAGTTGCGGCAGGTACTTAAAGAGAGTATAGCAATTAATAGAGCGCGGTATCCCCTAGACCAATAATACCTGTAGCCGTTGTAGAATTAAAGCACTTTGTGACGATAATTATGATCAATATTAGCTATTCAGGCAACTTTGCATGATTAAGCGGGCATGATCCCTACTGTTTTCTATAAACCACTTTGATGTTTCCAGCCCACCACAAATGACTCCAGCTAGATAAAGACCTTCTACATTTGTCTCCATGGTGTACTTATCGTAAGTGGGGATCCTACTGGTACCAGATAACTCCACTCCCAGTTTTTCCAAAATGTGAAAGTCGGGTCTGTATCCAGTTAGTGCTAGCACAAAGTCGTTGGCCACGCGTGTTTCTGAATGTTCGTCCTTCTTGAAATAAACCGCATCATGGGTAATTCTAGTTATTTCACTATTGAAGTAAGCTTGAATGGCTCCTTCCTTAATTCTATTCTCTATATCTGGCTTGACCCAGTATTTGACGCGAGTACCTATGCTTTTTCCCCTTATGATCATGGTGACCCTACCTCCCTTGCGATAAATCTCCAGCGCAGCATCGACCGCACTATTACTGGCGCCCACTATGACTACATCTTGAAAAGCATACTTATGTGGATCATCGTAATAATGCGAGACTTTTGGTAAGTCCTCACCACTCACGTTGATGCGATTGGGCAAATCGTAAAACCCAGTTGCCAGTACTAGATTTTTTGAGTGGTAGATTGCTTTATCAGTTGTGATTACGTAGTGACTTCCAGTCGTCACGTCAATTACCTTTTCGTATAGGTGGATGTGCAATTTTCTACTGGTTGCAATACGGCGGTAATATTCAAGTGCTTCCTGCTTACTGGGTTTGGCCTCCTTTGATATAAAAGGAACATTATGTAGTTCTAGTTTCTCGCTGGTGGAAAAGAACTGCATATTAGTAGGGTAATTAAACAACGAGTTGACTAGCGCTCCCTTCTCAATAACGAGATAGTTAAAGCCGGCGTCTTGAGCCTCCATCGCGCAAGCAATTCCTATGGGTCCCCCACCGATTATAATTACATCTCTCAAACCTTTATTGCTCATTGCTACCTACTTATTGAAATTACTTCCCTCGCGTAATACTTGATGTCAATCTGACTAACCAAACTTAAAGACCTCATACTTAATTTGCGTTACTATATTCACACTGCGCTAGTATACTCTATCCTGCGACTCAGCAGTAAGATTTAGATTTAAGGACTTTCTGGAATCATGGTAACCCAAAATGATGCTCAGCCGAATTTAATATAAGTGATTCAGCTTAGTATTTTATACTACTTACAAATTCTGTTACTGCATCTTCAAGATCAGCAACATCGGTAATTTGTCTAATAAACTCACTACCGATAATGGCGCCGTTTACATACTTACATGCCGTAGTAAAATCTGACTTAGTTTTAATATTAAAACCAGTCAATACAGGGCTGATTAGGTTTAGATCTCTCAATCGTGCCAAATAATCGCTTGAATCGCCAAAGTTTGTTTTTGATCCAGTAGTACTTGCACTACTTACTGCATATATAAAAGCCGTTGAAAGAGCATCAATCTCCCTTATGCGCTTGTTTGAAGTCTGGGGAGTAACCAGAAAAACATTACTGACGTCATATTTTATAAATAAATCCTTGTATCCAGATTCATACACTTGCAAGGGTAAATCTGGTATAATAACACCGTCCACTCCTACAGATTTACATTCAATAAGAAATTTCTCAACGCCATATTGCATTATGGGATTGAAATAGCCCATCAGCAATATGGGAAGTTCAGAGTTGGGATTTTGATTTTTGTATTTGGTCAACTGATTAAACAAACGTGCTATAGTCATCCCATTTTCAAGAGCCTGCTTGCTACTTTCCTGAATCGTAGGACCATCGGCTAGGGGATCACTAAAGGGTATCCCGATCTCTACCAGATCGACGCCAGCGTACTCTAGGCTCTTTAAAATAGTAGTTGTGTCATCAAGGTTTGGGTACCCCGCTGTAAAAAATATGTTGAGTAGATGGTTGGGCTTTTCAGCAAACAATCGAGTGAGTTTATTGTTCATCTCTTTAGGTTAGATTAAGTTCCCTGATGTAGGTATCCATATCCTTGTCACCCCTACCAGATAGATTGATTACGACCTTGTCCGTAGGTTGCAGGTCTAGGTCCCCTAGTACTGCAAAAGCATGAGCGGTTTCTAGTGCGGGAATGATCCCCTCTAGGCGGCTGCATTCTACCGCGGCTTGCAGCGATTGTGAATCGGTTACCGCCATGTAATGCGCTCTTTCACTTACTTTAAGCCAGGCGTGTGCAGGTCCTATTCCAGGATAGTCTAGACCTGCGCTTATACTGTGTGGTTCTACGACCTGACCGTCTTTATCCTGCATCATGATTGAGCGGCTAGCATGCAGGACCCCAGGAGTTCCCAGGGTAAGGGTGGCAGCTGTTTTGTCGGTGTCAATTCCCAGACCTGCAGCCTCTACACCTATTAAATGAACATCTTCATTATCGAGAAAGTGGTAGAAGGCTCCCATAGCATTGGAACCGCCCCCCACGCAGGCAATCACATAGTTGGGTAGACCGTCCAGCTGTGTCTTGATCTCTGCAGATATTACGGATTGATACCTTGCTACCATATCCGGATAGGGATGTGGTCCCACGACGCTACCTATGATATAGTGCGTGTCCTCTGGGTGGTTGATCCAGTCGCGCATCGCCTCGTTAGTGGCGTCCTTAAGGGTTTTTGAACCGCTGGTTGCCGGAACGATTTTAGCTCCCAGCATTTTCATACGGGCAACATTGGGTGCCTGTCGTTCAATGTCCTTTTCCCCCATGTAGACGATACATTCCAATCCCTTGAGTGCACATACCGTGGCAGTCGCCACGCCATGTTGACCTGCGCCAGTTTCTGCAATAATTCTTTTTTTACCCAGTCGCTCTGCAAGGAGAATTTGCCCTATGGTATTATTGATCTTATGAGCACCAGTATGGCACAAATCCTCTCGTTTCAGATAAATTTGTGCCTGATATTTCTCTGATAACCGCTTAGCAAAAAATAGGGGGGTGGGTCTACCCACATAATCTTTGAGCAACTGATTGAACTCCTTTTGGAAGGATTCACTTTTTTCAATTTCTAAATAATTCTCTTGTAATTCTTCAATATTGGGATGCAGCAATTCTGGTATGAATGCACCGCCAAATTCTCCGTAAAAACCCTTTTCATCTACCTGGTACTTCATCTTCCCATCTTTTTTAAAAATTCACTTATTGCATCGATATCCTTGACTCCTGGATCGGTTTCAAATCGCGAGTTGATATCGACTCCCAGCAATTGTTTGTGTTTAATTTGTTTAATAGCCGCCGCATCTTCACGGCTTATACCACCACTAAGCATAAAGGGAATCTCCCCACAGTATTGGTCGAGTAATGTCCAGTCAAATTTCTTACCACTACCTCCATAATCTACGGTAGCGGTGTCAAAAAGAAAAAACAGCTTCCCCTTATATTCTTTCCCCAAAGTGATCCATGGATCCAACCCGTTGAAATCAAAGCCCTGGGTTATTTGGAAGGCCTTAAATATTTTGATGTCTAATTCTAGTAACGCTTTCGCGAAAGCGGGATCCTCATCACCATGCAGCTGGACTATATCCAATTGTAAGGGAATAAAATCCTGCAGGATCTGTTCAAGTTGAGCATTCACATAAACTCCTACCGTTCCCTTGTTATAGCTGTAGTTCTCTAGCTTGCCTACTACATTGTCATCGACAAATCGCTTGCTTTTGGGATATCTGATCAAGCCCATAAAGTCAAAGTCCAGCTGTTGCAGCTGGTCAATGTTTTCTACATCCCTCATGCCGCATATCTTAATTATCATGATTCTAGTTCTTTAATAAATGTGGCGCAGGCGCTACCAGGGGATTGTTGTCTCATAAAATATTCTCCAATTAAAAAGCCTTTGAATCCAGTAGTTATCAACTCATTTGCTACGGCAGGATCATCGATACCGCTTTCACTCACAGCTACCACATCTGCTGGGATGTGGTGGTACAACTCATGACTGGTTTGAATATCAGTCTTGAATTCTTTAAGATTGCGGTTATTTACTCCTATAGCATAGGTGGCGGCAGGCAAGGATGTTGCGATTATGTTCACTCGATCCAGTTCTTTACGTTCATGCACCTCAAACAGTACGGAAAGCCCTAATTCAACCGCTTTACTTGAGAAAGTTGCCAGCTGCTGGTCATCCAGGCATGCCGCAATTAATAAAATGGCGTCTGCTCCGTAAGCTTTGGCTTCATGAATTTGATAAGAGTCAATCATAAAATCCTTGCGTAGTACAGGAATGTCAACGGTACGTTGCACTTCTACCAGATCAGCCAGACTCCCACCAAAAAATGGCATATCAGTCAAGCAACTAATAGCACTTGCTCCTGCATTCTCATACCCTTTCACTATACTGGCAAGGCTATTTAAGTTTTCAAAACTCCCTTTACTGGGGCTTTGCCGTTTGTGCTCTGCAATAATGCCAGATCCATTTTTTAACGCTGTTACCAGCGATAAAGCGTGTCTGGAATAATGCGGCATTTCCCTTAGGACACTTAAGGTTGTTTCTTTTTTGCGTTTTGTAAGATCAACCAGGGTTCTATCAGTAATCTTCTTTAATATATCGACCATGGCTTAGGAATTCAAGTCAAGCAATTTATGAAAGCAGTCCAGCGCCCTGCCAGCAATGAGCGATTCTCGCGCAATGGCGACAGCGTCAAGTAAGGGCAGGTCAAGTGCAGTCATGATGGCGGTAGCAGCGTTTGCCACCACTACCGATTGTTGTGCTGTACTACCTTCATTTTTGAGGACTTTCATAAAAATGGCAGCAGCTTCCTTAATAGTAGCGCCTCCGTGTATTTCATCTGGTGCGAGCGCTTTCATTTTAAAATGAGCAGGAGATAAATCCTTTACACCATGGTTGCTGGCAACTCTTACTTTACCGGTAAGGCTTACCTCATCATAGCCGTCATGGGCATGCAAAATGGCATAGCGCTTATCTGGCTCTTCTTGAAAAAGATATTCATAGTTGCGTGCCAGTTGTAAATTGAAAACGCCTACGCTCTGCTTTCTAGGTTGGGATGGGTTGACGAGCGGTCCCAGCATGTTAAAAAATGTTTTGGTACCCAGTTGTTTTCTTATGGGTGCAACCGCTTTCATTGCAGGATGAAATAGTGGCGCGTGTAAAAAACAGATTCCCGTTAGGTCGATTTGTTTTTCTAGGAGGGAACTATCATTGGTAAACTTAAATCCCAGGTACTCCATTACATTACTTGAACCGCTCACGCTACTGACACCGTAATTACCATGTTTTGCCACATGTATACCAGCACCCGCCGTTACAAAACTTGCTAGGGTACTTATATTAAAAGTGTTTTTGCCATCACCACCCGTACCACATAAGTCAATGGGGTCGTAATCACTCAAATCAATGCGCACCGCTTGCTCGAGCATGGCCTCTCTAAACCCGGCAAGCTCTTCTACGGTAACGCTACGCATACTATAAACCGTAAGGAATGCAGCAATCTGTGCGTCATTAACCTCATGATGTGTGATAGATTTCAATACCTGGTACGCACTATTTTTTGTCAGAGTGCGATGATCGTATAGCTCTTGTAAAACCTCTTTCATTACTTGTTGGGTTGTTGCTTCTAATTAAACAGCTCTAGATAAGTTCCAGGAAATTCCGAAGCATTATTTTCCCTTCTGGAGTCATGATACTTTCAGGGTGAAATTGAACTCCATATACGGGTAGTGATTCGTGCCTTAAGGCCATGATCTGGCCATTCTCATCGACTGCGGTTACATCTAGACTGTCCGGAAAAGACTCACGTTCTGCAACCCAAGAATGATAACGTCCCGCTTCAAATTTTGTGGGAACTTCTTTAAATAACTCAGAACCTGTATGGGACATCACGGTAGAAATTCCATGATACACCTTATCCAGATTGATAATCTCACCACCGAATACTTGGGTGATTGCCTGATGACCCAGACAAATACCCAATAGTGGTTTTTGCTCTTTTAAAAATTCTATGATTGGTATAAGATTACCAGCGTCCTCAGGAATACCTGGCCCAGGTGATAATAATACGGCATCGTAGGCCAGACATTCTTCTGGGGTAATTTTATCATTTCTATAAACCGATACCTCCGTACCTAGATCTTCAAGATAATGTACCAGATTGTAGGTGAAGGAGTCGTAGTTATCCACGACCAGAATGTGCCTATTCATTTGGAATGTTTGTCGATTCAAAGGTCCCGCGATCCGTAAGCACATAATACTCTTTGGTACCGTCTAGAAAAGTCCTGGTAATCTTACCCTGTGCATCCATTTGACCACTATATTTTGGAGTGGTGGCATAGGATGACAGTATGTGTGTATCAATGATGGTCATGGTAGAATCAAAGGATCTAAGCAATAGTTGGTGTGTTACTGTTCTATTGGCAAAATTCTCAAGTAGTAGCGGGCGGATTGTAAAAGTTGAGGTCGAACATAATACGTCTCCTTTTTTCATGCCGCCGCCCAAAATGCGGTACAAATCGGCATCATTGAAAAAAAATCGGGTGCTGTCGGGCGTGATTTTTTCAAACTCGATCGGCGGGGTAATGCTCATTTTAAAATTGCCATCATCCTCGATAACTTTTGCCTTGACGACCATGGGGTTTTCCACACACGATGTCAATCCCAGCACCAGTAACAATACAATTAGTTTGTCAATAGATTTTATCTTCATTTTTTCGCTTGTTTTATTGCGCTCCTCAGCGCATTGGTTTTATTATAAACTTCCTGCAATTCATCATCGGGATCGCTTTCTACAACAACTCCTGCGCCTGCCCTATAGTGTAGTTCATTTCCTTGAGATAGAATGCTTCTTATGATAATTGCGTGATTAAAATCACCATTGAATCCCATAAAACCTATCGCACCGCCATAAAACTCCCTTGCAGATTTTTCATAACCATCAATCAATTGCATGGCCTTAAATTTAGGCGCGCCGCTTAGGGTTCCCGCCGGGAAGGTATCTGCCACTAATTTAAGTTGATTGCCTGAGTCTATGGTACCGGTAACCTTGCTCACCATATGAATCACGTGACTATAAAAATGTATGCTTTGGTAATCCTTTACGATTACTTCTCTTGCATGACGGCTCAGGTCATTTCTTGCGAGATCTACCAGCATGACATGCTCTGCGGTTTCTTTAGGGTCTTTTTTAAGCGCCTGTGAGGCTTTAAAATCCTGATCATCATTACCCGTGCGCTTATAGGTGCCGGCAATAGGTTGTATACTCGCGTTGTTACCGTTAACTAGGAGCTGGGCTTCTGGTGAAGAGCCAAAGATTCTAAAATCACCATAATCAAAGTAGAACAAATAAGGACTGGGATTAATGGCTCTCAATTGTCGGTAAACTTGAAAGTCGTCACCCTTGTATTTTTGGGAGAACTTGCGAGAGAGTACCATTTGAAATGTGTCTCCCACCTGTGCGTGGTGCTTCCCTTTCTTGATTAGCTCCTTAAATTCAGCATCTGTCATTTCTGACTTTTCACTATCCACGACGTTAAAGTCATAGCGCGCCGTATCCCTGTGCTCAACTAGGTTGACGATAAAGTCTAACCGAGATTTGCGGGATTCATAGCCATGATCAAAGACATAGACCTGATTGTGATAGTGGTCAAAGACAATAATATTCTGGAAAACC
>JBARYP010000027.1:0-96715 GCA_049647945.1 Nonlabens sp.
GAGATTTAAGAAAACATCAATCATTCAATTTTACAAATCTTAAAAATTTAGATGCAAAAAAGATGAGTGATTTCATGACAGTAAAACTGACTGAAATTCCAAGTTCTTTCTTGGACTACTATTTTCCTGGCTGTGGGATGCCGTCTAGAATTCTATACGAGAGTTTTGCTGGTGGAAAACACGGAGAGTTTGGTTTTGAATTAAAGAAAATTATTAGTGGTGTTGAATGAACACTTTATAGTATGATTTATAGTCACATTCTAGCGACTCTCTAAATTTAAAATTTAACTAGTGTCTAGTACTTAACCTGAACACTACTTAATCCAAATAATTATGGTTTATCCGCGACCTATTGTAGAACAGTAATAGCAGGTCTCCTCCCCTCTTACAGAACCAATAAAAAAACCCGCTTTAATCAAATGTAGCGGGTTTTTAAAATTTTGGTTTTAACTCTTACAAATCAAACTTGATTCCCTGAGCAAGAGGTAATTCTGTTGTGTAGTTAATAGTGTTTGTCTGGCGTCTCATATAAACTTTCCAGGCATCGCTACCGCTCTCACGGCCACCACCGGTATCCTTTTCCCCACCGAAAGCTCCACCGATCTCTGCCCCGCTAGTACCTATATTGACATTGGCAATACCACAATCAGATCCCGCAGCACTTAAAAAACGCTCGGCTTCACGCAGGTTGTTAGTCATTATGGCACTGGACAGTCCCTGTGCCACGCCATTTTGTAATTCCAGCGCATCTTCAACATCACCGCTATATTTCATCAAGTATAGGACTGGTGCAAACGTCTCATGCTGTACGATTTCAAAACTATTCTCAGCCTCGGCAATTGCTGGTTTTACGTAGCAACCACTTTCATAACCCTCACCTTCCAGTACGCCACCTTCCACTATAAGCTTACCACCTTCTTCAACCACCTTCTTACGGGCATTGTTATAACCAGCAACTGCATCAGTATCAATCAATGGGCCTACGTGATTATTTTCATCCAGAGGGTTGCCTATCTTGAGTTGTTTATAGGCATCCACAATGGCGTCTTTTACCTGATCATACATGCTCTCGTGGATAATTAGTCTCCTAGTGGACGTACAACGTTGTCCCGCAGTTCCTACCGCGCCAAAAACCGCACCTATCACCGTCATCTTAACATCTGCATCTGGGGTGACTATTATCGCATTGTTTCCACCTAGTTCCAGTAAAGATTTACCGAGTCGTTCACCTACCGTACTGGCGACGATACGACCCATCCTTGTAGATCCCGTGGCGCTAACAAGCGGTACGCGCTTATCTGTGGTCATCATCTCCCCTACTTGATAATCACCGTTGATTAGGCAGGAAATACCTTCTGGAAGGTTGTTGTCCTTAAGGACTTTTGCTACAATATTCTGACAAGCCACACCACATAGTGGTGTCTTCTCGCTAGGTTTCCATATACAAACATCGCCACACACCCAGGCAAGAGCTGTATTCCACGCCCATACGGCTACAGGAAAATTAAATGCACTAATGATTCCGACGATCCCCAGCGGGTGGTATTGCTCATACATCCTGTGACCGGGTCGCTCGCTGTGCATGGTAAGACCATGCAATTGACGGGAAAGCCCCACGGCAAAATCACAGATGTCAATCATTTCCTGCACCTCGCCCAGTCCTTCCTGATAAGATTTTCCCATTTCATAGGAAACCAATTTACCTAGAGGCTCCTTAAGGCGACGCAGCTCGTTACCGAATTGTCGTACCATCTCACCACGCTCTGGTGCTGGTGTCGTACGCCAGCCTTTAAAGGCCGCTTGAGAGGCAGCAACTACCTTTTCGTAATCTTCCTGGGTAGTCGTTGAGACTTGACCTATGGAAGCTCCATCAACTGGAGAATGTGATGCGATGGCATCTCCACCTCCAAAGTTATCGCTCCCAGTAGAGGTACCGTGGTTCATCTCCTTGAGACCTAGTTGCTCCATGGCAACATCCATCCCAAAGTCTTTTGCAATTTGTGACATGTAATTGATTGTATAATTAGTCCAGCTTATCTGCTAGTTTTTTAAATGTTTTTTTAGGATCCTTATTTTCATATAGTATCCCATGGACTGCATCCAGAATAGGGGTGCGTGCACCTTTCTTTGAATTGATGTTATAGGCGCTTTTTGTGGCGTAATAACCCTCGGCAACCATGCTCATTTCCAGCTGGGCGCTACGTACGGTATAACCCTTACCCAGCATATTACCGAATAACCTATTGCGCGAGAAACCTGAGTAGCCCGTAACGAGTAGATCTCCTAGATAGGCACTATCGTTAATATTGCGTTTCATGTCATGGACCTTCTTGATGAACCGCTTCATCTCACGTATCGCATTGCTCATAAGTACACTCTGGAAGTTATCACCGTAACCTAGACCATGGGCAATACCCGCCGCGATGGCGTAAATATTCTTGAGCATCGCTGCATACTCTGTTCCTATGATATCGTCGCTTATCTTACAATTGATGTAGTCACTGCTTAATTGATCTGCGAGATACTGCGCTTTTTCTTGATCTGCGCAGGCAATGGTGAGGTAGGATAGTCTTTCTAGCGCAACCTCCTCTGCATGGCAGGGACCGGTAATAACACCTATATCCTCAAAATCGATATTATAATGCTCGTTAAAATGCTCTCCCACTATAAGTCCAGTCTCTGGCACGATTCCCTTAATCGCGCTGAAAACAATCTTGCCAGCCAGGGGTACGGTAAGTGCTTCTAGTTCCTTGTAGACAAATGCGCTGGGAATGACAAAAATGCAGATATCTGCCTTGTCTACGACCTCATTGATATCGCTGGACAGTTCCAGCTGAGAAACCTTAAATTCCACACCGCTCAAGTAACTGGGGTTGTGATCGTTACGCTTGATGTGCTCAATGGCATAATCGCTACGCATGTACCAACCTACAGTTTCCAGATTCTCGCAAAGCATCTTTACAATGGCTGTTGCCCAGCTACCGCCGCCTAGGACGGCTATTTTCTTAGGTGTTTCCATTACGTAGTTTGGCAGGCTAAATATACGGTTTTAGAGGTCACCACTATAAGGTTGTAGTGGTTAATCCAGAGTGTGGTTGTGGGTCACGCTTTCGCGAAAGCGTAATTCTTCTACTCCACTAAATCCTGAGGACTCACGGTATCTTCTACATTTTCTATAACCCATTGCATGCAGGCGTCATAGTTGGGGAAGATGTGCTCCTCTGGAATAAGGTCTGGGACGATATCGATAGCTTCTAGACGGTACCTCACCTGTTCCTGCATGTTGACCAGCAAAGGCGTCACACCCTGTTTGATAAGTGACTGGAAAACATCTTCAAAAGCAAAAAGACCGGACTGATCGATAAAGGGCACCTTGACCATTTTAATGATTGCGTGGGTTGCATGTTTGGGAACATTGCTGCTCATGGCAACAAACTCGCTGGTGTACCCAAAGAATACCGGGCCCTTCAATTCCTTAAAGTAGATTTCTTCACGCAGGTTGACCGGTACGCGGGAATAGTCCTTGTGATCTTTGAGCAACGAGTCAGACAGGCGTACGATCTTGCTACTATCTGCCGTTACATCTCCCATTTTCTTCATGAAGATGAGACTACTTATCACGAGACCTACGCCTACTGCCGGCACCAGATCCCAAAAAACCGTAAGTATGAGTACCACAAACATGACCACCACATCACTTGCTGGTATGGACCTGATGGCTTTGAGCCCTTTGTAATCCATCACACCTATACCTACCGTTATAAGTATTCCAGCAAGAACCGCGCTGGGAATACGCTCTGCAAAGCTCCCCAACAACATCACGATGATAAACAGTAATATTGCTGCGATCATTCCACTCAGTTTTGTCTTTCCACCAGAATTGATGTTGACTACAGTTCTTATGGTCGCCCCGGCACCCGGGATTCCACCAAAAAGACCTGCAATCGTATTACCAATTCCCTGACCCACCAGTTCACGATTGGGATTGTGCCTAGTTTTAGTCATATTGTCTGCCACCACACTAGTCAGTAATGAATCTATTGCACCTAGGAATGCCAGCGTAACTGCCGTGAGTATATATGGAGAAAAGGCAGCAAAATTAAAACCGGTGATGATCTCCCATTTAGGCATGGGCAAACTATTGGGGATTTCTCCTATGGTACGTACATCCCATCCTATTAAGTACACGGCAAGTGATACCCCTAGAAGGGCGATAAGGGTTGAAGGTACTGCGGTGGTGATCCTCTTAAAGCCAAAGATGATAAACACGGTTACCAGCGCAATGCCCAGCTCTAGCCAGTTGATATAATTAATAGCTCGTGGCAAGGTACGCAGCGTTCCCAGCACGCCACTACTCTTGCTTTTTGCAAGGGCTTTGGACTCTGTAAGAATCTGTTCCTGTGTGATCTCCCCGCTGCGCGAGATGGTTTCCTGAAAGTTTTCCAGAACCAGATAGCCTTCTCCCGCCTGTTCTTCTAATATATCCTCTAGAATAATTTCCTCAGCCTGTGGTTTGAACTTGTTCAAATAATCTAGATCCTCGGCAGGGTAATACCCTATGGCGGGTAGTATTTGCGTAATTAAAATTATGACGCCTATACCAGTCATAAAACCAGACACAACGGGATAGGGAATGTACTTGATGTACTTGCCTAACTTTAGTATTCCTAGTACCACCTGAAATAGTCCTGCCAAAATAAATACGGCTAGAATTACTGGAATAGCCTTCTCAAGGTTTCCTTCATAAATACCCACAATCCCAGCAATAATAGTCATACTAACTGCCGTCATAGGCGCGGTGGGGCCTGAAATCTGCGTATTTGTACCTCCAAAAAGTGAGGCGAAAAAGCCTATGAATATAGCACCGTATAAACCGGCAATGGCACCCATTCCCGACTGTACCCCAAAGGCCAGTGCCAGCGGTAACGCCACCACTCCAGCTGTCAAACCACCGAATAGGTCGCCGCCTATATGCTTGAATATTCCGTTTTTAGTTGCCATTAGTCTTTTCAGTAAGTTTAAAGCTATGGAAGATATAGCAAATTCTACTGCTGGTAATTAAATATAAAACTAAACTTGGCAGGTAATAAAATCTAAATCGCTCTAGGAGCAACCCTGCTGTTTAATACTAGAGGTTTCTTTAAAAAATAGATCGTTATAGCCCTGATCTTAATTGAACCTTATAATCATTAAGTTAAAGATGATATATGAGAATGGGATTCCCACCAGCACTGACCAGAGGATTTTGTAAAAATGAAATACTTTTAGTCTTCTGATCTGCATGGTTAGCGCAACTGCTGACCAGACAACGCTAGAATAAAAAACGATCAGGAATACGAGATTTCCATATTGATATATGGCTGTACCCCGGTAAAATTGTATAAAATATTAGAGACTAATTGCCGAGGCAAATAGACATAACAAGACTACTGTTGATTTTTGAAATTTGTCCATGTTTCCATATGGAAAGAACAGAGTACAAAGTAGCAAACCAAGAGTAGTATCCTCTCACCTACATCGATACCTATAAACCTCTATAAACATCCTGAGGTAACCAGGCCTTACTTCCATTTGCCAGAGAGATTTGAGCCCAGTCCTCAAAAAGCTCAATTACTTCAATCTTTGTACCCTCGTGTATAGTAAATACACTATTGGAATTTTGCTTAGGAGCCTCCCTTCCCACAATCTCGTCGATCATAACAATCGCAAACTGCTGGCTATTGATTTGATCCCTGGCGTAAAAAGCAGCCATAATAGTTAGTGCAGAAAATAGAATCCCCACTACCATCAAAATAAAAAACAATCGCTTCTTCCCACTCGTGGCGGCATAGATGTAAAATATGGCTAGCAATAAAGTAATAAGTACTATTACGATACTTAGATATGCCCACTCATCAATACTTAAATTCCTGATTAAGTCATCCACATTGCTACCTATGGCGTTTTCTGGAAGCGCTTCAATGGAATCTATTTTGGCACGATTTGCAAAAGCTAGATTGTTCTTTATTTCTGGATCGTCGGGATTGAGCTGTCGTGCTTTTTCTAGGTAGTAAATAGATTCTCCTATTTCATTCTTTTTATAAAAGGCGTTACCCAGATTAAAATACAACTCTGCACTATGCTGTCCTGATTCAAGAATCTGTTTATAGACCGCAATGGCCAGGTCGTAATTTTCTGTTGTGTAGGCTTTGTTAGCTTTCGCAAAAGCGGAATTATCATCTACACCACCGTCTTGCGCAGCTACGAATATCTGCATTAAAACAATCAAAGCAGTAAGTAGGTTTTTCATGGTCTATCGCTTTAACTGTTTATCTATTGCATTGAGCACCCTTCCCGCTTTTTCATAATCCTGTTGCATGGTGGTGCCTGAAGATGGTGAGTACCTGGCAAATTCACAACTCGCGAGTAGTTCAATAAACTCCCTGCGAGTATCAGTCGTGGCACCACGCTGTTCAAGAAGGTCATCAACGCGGTCCTTTGACATATCTGCGGTCTGGATATTAAGTTTTGATTTCAGGTAATTATGCAGGGATTTTTCAAGCGATATATAAAACAGATCGTGATTCCCCAGGTTTTTTCTGGCAGCACTCAAATACCTTTTACTCAGTCGGTTTGCGTTGCGTAGGCGATTACCCACTACATCTGCACCTCTTTTTTCTTGCTGGTGTCGCAACAGAACAACTAGCGGCAATAACAATAAAATGCCGCCCATAGTAGCCCAATAGGTCGTGGAATTGAAAAAGAGCTCCTTTTCCATAGGTTCCAGATCAGTTGCCGATTTGATGAAGGCAAACTGTGAATCGCTTGTAATGACATTTTTTCCCGATGCTGTTGCGGTAGGACTCCCGGTGCTGGAAGTGGGGGCGTCACCTTCTACCTCGACCAGCGACTCACCGCTGTCCAGGGTGATGTATTTACCCTTTTGCGGGTCAAAATAAGAAAACTCTACCGGTGGTATGACGTACTTGCCACCGTACTGTGGAACGATCGTATAACTATCCTGTATGCTGCCTCGCATCCCGTTGATGTTAGTCTTGACATTATTGCTACGCTCCGGCTCATAGACTTCAAGACTTTGCGGCACTTTGAGCTTAGGTAATTCCATCAATTTGAGGTTACCAGACCCACTTACCTTTAACGTCGCCGTAAAGCTCTCGCCAGCATCCAGTTGCGCGCGATCTGTTTCTAGATTAAAATCAAATTGACCCACCGCTCCCGTAAAACTTGCCGGCCTACCAGAACTGGGTAAGTCCTTGACGTTAATTCCCCGCTTACCCGCGCTTACTCTTATCTTTTCGGTACGGGTGTAGGCCCTACCGAAGAAGTCCCGGCGGTTTGTAGGAATCTCAACGTCCACGTCCAGGGTCAATGGTTCGATTTCTAGTTTACCCGTTTTTTGTGGATACAAGACAGCTTCCCGTAGTACTAAATACCTATAGGCCTCACCTTGATAGGTTCCCTGTTGTGCCTGGCGGTTGCGGTTATCGATATTTTGAGACCAGAAATCGGCATATTTGGGACTATTGATTTCTCTCCAGCCACTTACCCCAGTATTGTTTGCCACATAAATTTTGTAAACCACGCGTATGGGTTCATTGAGATAGGGATTTGGGTTTGAGACCTCAGCAACTAGGTGTACTTGATCGTTTGCCCTAGGTGTAGTATCCCCGGCTTCACGGGGTTTGTTGACTGCACCGGTGACGTTAATTATAACTGGGGTGGTTTTATATTGTTTACCTTGATAAGTAACCGTTCCCTGATCGATACGCAATCTACCAGTCTTGTTAGGTTCCAAAACATAGGTGTAGGACTTGTTCATACTGCTCCTACCATTTGCCCAGCGCTGACTTACTGACTGGCTGGGTCCCGCAACGATACTGAACCCTTCAAAAGCAGGTGGGGTAAAATTGTCACCATCCACATTCATTTTAAACTCTACTCTCAATCGCTCATTGAGCGCAAGTTTGCTGCGACTCACATTTGCCGTGAATGAAACTTCCTGTCCCGCAGCAATTGTAGAAATCAACAAAATACACATGACCGCTATGCGCCTCATTACCAGTCTTTTTCTGATTTAATCACTTTCGCTTTGTTCTTCTTTCCCTTTATTTTTTCCTGGATTTTTTGTTCCTCATTGTTCATGGCCTCCAGTAGTTGCCTGATTTGCTGTGGGGTCATCTTACCTTCTAGACGTTTGGGCTGCTTGCCCTGTTGATCTTTGGGCTTATCCTTTTCCTTACCCTTGTCTCCCTCGCTGTTCTTACCCTTGTCATCCTCTTTTTCCTCTCCATCATCCTTCCCGTCCTTACCTTCTTTCTTGTCCTGGTCACCATCATTGTCACCATCAGACTTATCATCCTGATCGCCATCCTTGTTGTCGTCCTGATCGCCATCCTTGTCCTTGTCCTGATCTTGTTGGTCATCATTACCGCCACCGCCGCCGCCCTGCTTCTCTTCTTCTTGTTTTGCCAGCGCAAGGTTATAGCGGGTTTCATCATCTGTGGGGTCGTTGCGTAGGGCATTTTTATAAGCCTCTACCGCTTCTTTGTACTGCTTGTTTTCCAGAAAGCTGTTGCCTAGGTTATGGAAGATGCGATGCTTGTCTTCCTTACTCGTTGCAGCCTGTGCCGCAAGCTTATAATTTTCTACTGCCTCAAATTTTTTGTTGTTGTCGTAATGTAGGTTCCCCAGATTGTATGCAGCGTCTGGACTACCAGGATTTATGGACAGCGCTTTTTTGTAGCTCGCCTCGGCAGCATTGAAATCACCCTCTTGAGCCTTTTCTTGAGCAGCTTCCAGCGCACGCTCATATGGCACGTTTACTACAGGTGTCAAGTCGCTGGAATTTGAATTGGTGGTGGATTGCGCTTTCGCGAAAGCGAAAACCAAAACCAACAACAGTACGGTAAAAACTTTATTCATTTTCTTCATATCAATCGCTCCACAAGTGGCGTACCAAAAACTCCATTCAATACTCCGTAAGCTGTTGAAACGAAATGGCAAAATAATGATTGCGCATGGGACTTACTATAACTTATCGTTAACAAGAAGTGTTGAACGTCATTTGTCCTATCTAAATAATAAATTATGAATTACAGCAGATTCACATATTCTTGAGAAAGGCAAGGTCCTGCTTCAACCGTTGTTTGTAAATAGTATTATCAATCCCATATCGCACGCTACGGGTGCAGAGTCCACTAGAGAGATGATCCAGATCACCGTATGCGTAGAGCAGCCATTCCTCTCCATTTCTAAACGACAAACCACAAGAAGCACCGTCAGCAGGGGTGGTTAAACTTATGATATCCACAGACTCGCCCTTAAAGGTTTGTTTTACCGTTGCGCTGATCACAAGATTATTGTCATGAGAAGCAACTGATGTGACTGCTATGGTGGCTATATAATCATATTGATCCACTTGATTCTGATTAATGACTCCCATGTCTATACAGGAGCAGTAGGTGTTGTAATCGTCGTCAATAACGGACGGTAATTTCTCTTCTACAGGACGAAGTAAGAGAACAATAAAAGCTGGTAATAGAAAGAATTCTTTCATTTGAACGATTTGCTTTGGGTAAAACAATTTGTTTGCCAGATATCTACCTCTCTAATGTAAAATAACTGGAATACTTTGCAAACAAGGAATAGATGGGCGGTCGCGGGTATTACTGAGGTCTATAAATGTCAACGACATAACCTGCTTGAGCAACATTATTATTTTACGGAACTACCCGATTCACCAAATAAGTTGAGTTTTTGCAACCACGCGGTTTTACGCTCGAGATAGAACAGATCTAGGAATAAAAAGAACAAGCCAAAGCCCAAGAACCATTGAAATTGGCTTTCAAACTCACTAACTTGTTGGCTCTCAAATTCCACCTTGTCAATACCAGCCAATTCTTCTTTTAATTCTTCAATTACGTTTGCAGTAACCGTTCCATCAATGTAGATTCCCTTACCTGCGCTAGCAATTTCAGACAGGTTATCCTGATTCAACTTTGTAATGACCGTCTTTCCTTCTCGATCTTTTTTGAAGGAACGGGTAATGCCATTTTGTTTTAAGGGGATTGTTCCACCTTTCACGGTTCCCACGCCTACGGTTATAATGCGTATTCCCTTCTCGGCAGCGGCTTCGGCAATGGCGACACTTTCTCCTTCATGATCCTCTCCATCGCTTATAATGACCAGTATTTTGGCAGCATCGCTATCGCTATTGTAATAGCTCTCGGACAATTGAATGGCCTCACTTATTGCGGTTCCCTGACTGGAGATTAAATCTGTATTAAGGGATTGCAGGAACATTTTTGCACTGCTGTAGTCGGTTGTGATGGGAAGTTGTGGAACTGCGCTCCCTGCATAAGCAATCAAACCAATGCGATCGCTTGCAAGGTTATTGATGATCTGGGTGACGAGTTGTTGTGATTTTTCCAGCCGATTAGGGGCAATATCCTCTGCAAGCATGGATTTTGATACGTCCACGGCAAATACGATATCCACTCCCTCCCTAGAAACAGTTTCCAGTTTTGTGCCAGCCTTTAAATTGACTAGAGCGAGTACGAGAAATAAAATCCCAACGCTTACGGTAACTAATTTTAGGATGGGCTTAAACCAGGATCTGTCGGGAATCAAGTGATCCAGCATTTGGGTTTCTGCGTATTTTTTTTGTGCTCGATATCGCCAGTAAGACAGCATGATGAATAATACCACGATAATGGGTATGAGGAGCAAAAGCCAGAAAAATGATTTTTCTTCTAGAAGGTACATTTATATTTTTTAGGACTCAGTTATTATAGTTTTCTTCAAGATATACAGTTGTAAAATTGTTTTCTGTGATTAGCAGATTTTAGGGTTTTTCATAACAGAAAACTGGGATTTTAAAATCTTGATAAATTTATTAATTGTTTGTTGACCAGATCTAATCTGGGTCAAAATCAGATCCAGAAAAAGACTTAGAAGCCACCGCTTTAAAAACTACAAATCTTCAAATTTTTGTTTCATGGTAGGATTATTATACGTTAGTTTTCTTATGGTCAGTTCCTCAGTCTTATCGTTTGCCAGGCGCAGGTTGCGCTCTGATGACGTAAGCGCCTCCTTAATCTTGTTGAGATGCGATATACTTTTATCTATCTCGTCAATTGCTTTGCCAAATTGCCTGCTGGCGAGTTCATAATTACGTGAGAACCCTTTTTTGAAACTTTCTATTTTCTCTTCAAAGTTAGTAATATCCGTATTTTGATTACGTACCTGTGCAAGCTCTGCCTTGTATTGCATCGAGTTCATGGCTGCGTTGCGCAACAAGGTGATAATAGGTATGAAAAACTGTGGGCGTATCACATACATTTTTGGGTAACGATAGGACACATCAACGATCCCTGTATTATAGAATTCGCTATCTGATTCCAGCAGGCTTACCAGGACGGCATATTCACAACCCTTATTATTGCGATCCTTGTCTAGTTTCTGGAAAAAATCTTCATTGCGTTTTTTAGTCGCCGTGGCATCGTTTTCATTTTTCATCTCAAACATGATGGAGATGATTTCATTACCGCCAGCATCATGCTCCTTATAAATGTAATCCCCTTTATAGCCGGTGCTGGCATCATTATCCTTTTCAAAATAGGCATTTTGAAAACCCGTGGCGCGTATTTTATTAAACTCTGCCTCGCAATGTTGCTCGAGCGTCTCGCCTATCATTTTTGTCGACAGTTTTTGCTTAAAGTCTTTTAACCTCGCGATTTCATCGTCCTTCATCAGTAAGGTCTGCTCCTTCAATTGTAGTTTGTTCTGGTATTCCTCTATGATGGATTTTTCCTGCAGTTGTGCTTCAGCGGCTTTTAGTTGGACTTTGTTGGCATAATCGTCCCGCTCTTTTTCAAGCGACTTTACTGCTTCGGCAATATCAAGTTTCTTTTGGGTAGATGCATTCTCTAGGCGTGCCGCCAGTTTATTTAACTCAGATTCTTTCTGGTGCAGTTGGTTTTCCTTTTCGGCTAGCTTTCGCGAAAGCGTATTCTCAAAACCAGATTGCGCTTCCATGAGCTTTTTATCCCTATTGGCAAGCTCTTGCTGCAAGTGGTTTTTAAAATTGGCACGTTGTTCCACGAGCGCCTTGTCTCGTTCTGCCAGCTGTTCCTGCATTTGACTTTTTATCGTGGCGAGTTGTTCCTGTAGCTCACCTTTGGTAGTGCTTCTTACGAGCTCAACGGCATTTACTTTTTCACGTTCTGCTACCGCCATACGTGAGTTTAGCTCTGCGTCAAACTGCTCATCACGCACTTGTTTCAAAATGCTGGCAAAGCCCGCTTCATCCACCTGGAACGCCTTGTGACAATTAGGACATTTGATCTCGTTATTGTTCATTAGTTCTATTTAGTGCTATTGCTCGATTGAATTCTTATACCGTCTACGCATCCTACTTACTGCAATGCTGATTACCAAATTATTTGACTCTACCATACGATAATTGCGCCAATCAATCCCTTTAATAGCATTATTCAAACTTATAATGGAGAATCCTTACTCTTCAAATCTAGCTTGTCGTTAAGCGCAGCAAACGCATAGCTCCAGCCCCATTAAAGGCTTTTTTACTTGTTTATGAGTTGACCTCAAGCTCCAAATCATAGACTGGTACTGTTAAAATAACAGTCGACAAAACCAATTCTCAAACCATTATCTATTGATTTTACCTAGCTACCTAACTGGCTTATGCTCTTACCATTCACATGCGTAAAATTAAGCTGCCGTCCTGAAAATGGTATACCTAAGCAATAATTCCAGCATGATGAGACCAAGCGCCAACAGCACTAGATCCCGGAATTTCTCCTGCACGTTATAGAACTCAAACTGTTCAATTTCGGTCTTTTCTAATTTATCAATCTCGCCATAAATTTCTTCAAGCTTGTCATTGTCAGTAGCACGGAAATATTGACCTCCCGTATCCTCTGCAATCTGCTTCATTAGATCCTCATCAATTTCAACTGGCATCATACGGAATTGGAATTTACCATTTGCCAGGGGTGCGTAGGGAGAGGGAGCGTTACCATTAGTCCCCAAACCTATGGTATATACCTTTATACCAAATTCTACCGCAAGCTCACTTGCTATTTTAGGATCGATGAACCCACTGTTGTTGACCCCGTCAGTCATCAATATAATTACCTTACTTAGCGCCTCGCTTTCCTTTAACCGGTTTACGGCAGTTGCCAGCCCCATTCCTATTGCGGTACCATTCTCAAGAACACCATCAAACTTAATGTCATTTACAGCTTTAAGTGAGATGGTTTGGTCTGTGGTTATGGGAGTCACGGTATAACTCTCGCCAGCATAGACCACCACACCTATCCTATCGCTGGGCCTGCCTTTTATAAAGTCTACAGCCACACGTTTTGTTGCTTCAAGACGGTCAGGTTTCAAGTCGCGTGCCAGCATACTGGCGCTTACATCTACGGCCAAAACGATATCAATACCATTTGTTGTTTTGGTCTTGGTAGTAACATCGGTGGTTTGTGGACGTGCGAGAGCAGTAATAATCAATGCTAGAGCAAGCAGTCGTAGTACAAATAATAATGGTCGCAAAGTGGCTAGTAAACTTGTACCGGCTTCAAAGCCTTTTAAACTACTGATCCTAACTCGTGCCTGTTGCCTATTGCGTTGCCAGACGTACCACGCCAAGGCCAGAGGCAGTAACAGCATCAACCAGAACATTTGTCGGTCTAGAAACTCAATATTACCGAACCAGTCCATTTATTGCTCCTTGGTTTTTTTGCGTTCTAATCCGGCAGGCACCTTGATGTTAAGTGATTGCTTAATGCGTTCTTTCATAAGCCTACCGTACTCACGTTCTGGGTTGTCTTCATTTTCTTGCTCCACACATATGGTAATCATTTGCAATCCACCCATTTTGGTGAAAAGAAGGATGTCATAACTATATTTTGTACCCTGATAGTCATAGCTACCCGTCAAGTCTACGCCCTTATTGCCGTTTATTTCTACATCGTTATCCAGCATTACAATATTACTCGCCCCTTTATTTTCCATACTTGCAATAAGGGGATCAGTAAATGCGGCGGCATCGATATCTTCTGGTAGTTGCTGCTGGAAATTGAGAGTCACCACACCTATCGACAAGGCATCGCCCCAAGAACCGTATTCAAATGCGTTCATAAGTCCCACGGCCTTACTCACTTCATCAGGAAGTGCGACGCTGTCTACACGTACCAGCACCTCTGGGGTATTAAGTGTAACCGCGGGCAAGCCATAAGTGGTTGAATACCAGTCCTGCTCATAGAGTTCTCGCAACTCATTGCCCAGCACTTGATCCTTTACCTCGTCCAGTCCAGCGCTATAGATCCACGCACCTGCGGCAAATAGTAGGACCAGGACCGCTGCACCTATGCCCAGCGCGATCTTGCGCCCACGTCGCTTCAACTCCTGCTGGCGGCGGTAGCGTGCATCCTGCATCAGTTCTTCCTCGGTAGGTGGTGGGAGCACCTTATGGATGTTTTGAATAATATTATGCGTATGCTGCCGGTCTTCTTTGGCACTTATGGCGTCACCCTGGGCGCTGGCAAATTTCATGAGATCTGCCTTGCGCAATATCTCTTCCAGGCGCATTTGGGTATTGTCGGTAATGCTCATTCCCTTTTCAGTCATGGCTACCTTAAGCTCTGTAAGGAGTTGTCCCGTGGTACTTTCCAGCGTATGCCCATATACCTTTGAATCGATATAGCGACGTATGATATAAGTAAGCTCTGTATAATATGCCTTCCAGTCACGGCTTTCCAGCAGATTGCTCTCGTCCAATAATTTTAAACGGTATTGCGTCCATTCATAAGGTTGTAGCGTTTCTTCATAGCTTTTCTGTTCCCGCTTTCGCGAAAGCAAAAACACTACAATCCCTACTGGTATCAACAACAACAGCCACCAGAGCCAGCTGTAGTCTGTAGGGGCATTTGTAGGGATCTCAATTGCTGGTTTTATGGGGAACATCTTTTGTTTGGTGGTATCTACTACCACCTCGCGCACGCTTACCAGTACGCTGTCACTCAAAAGTTGTGAGTCATTCTTAATGATTTTGAGTCGGGGAATCCAGTAGTCGCCGCTATCAAAATTAATTAATCCGTATTGTTTAAAAAGTCTAAGGCGATCATTTTCTCGCAGGCTATCTATAGGATAGCTCTCAATTACCTCCAGCGCTCCCATGGTAGGTTGTTCTGGAAAGATGATGAGATCGCCGGGGGTTGCATCTACTGTGATGCCCAGCCTTATTTCCTCGCCCATAAGTACGCTGTCACGCTCTACCTGCGTATTGATCTGGGCGGTAGCGCATAGGGCACTTAACATGAAAATATAGGGAATTAGTCGCGTCATCTGGTCTTGAAGTATCCCAATAGTTTTGTGGTATAATTATCTCTTGTCTCTAGATCTATCGCACCTGCATCGCTGCGGGTAAACGCGTTTTTAAAATAAGCGGCACTTTCTTTATGGTAGGCGCTATACTTGCGGCGCACGCTGCTCGCGCTGGTATTGATCATCCTGGTCTGCCCTGACTCCTGATCCATAAATTGAACCAGCCCCATACTGGGCATACTAGCCTCGCGCTGGTCGTAAACACGTATGCCGGTAACGTCGTGCTTGCGGCCTATGATCTGTAAGGAGCGCTGATAACCGGTATTGATAAAATCTGACATCACAAATACTATGGCTTTCTTCTTGAGAACACCGCCCAGAAATTCTAGTGCGCCACCTATATCAGTAGTTTTTGAGGCAGGTTTGTATTCCAGTAGCTCTCGTATAATGCGCAGTATGTGAAATTTGCCTTTTTTAGGAGGCACAAAGAGTTCTACCTGATCAGAAAAGAGGAGTAGCCCTACCTTGTCATTGTTCTGTAGCGCACTGAAGGCTAGGGTAGCACAAATCTCGGTAATGATTTCTTTTTTAAGCTGTTCCTGCGTACCAAAGAGCGTGCTGCCACTTACATCTGCCACGAGCATTAACGTAAGCTCTCGTTCTTCTTCAAAAACCTTGATAAAAGGCTCGTTATAGCGGGCGGTTACATTCCAGTCTATATTGCGTACATCGTCTCCATACTGGTACTGCCGTACTTCACTAAAGGTCATCCCACGTCCCTTAAAGGCGCTGTGGTACTCGCCACCGAAAACCGCATCACTTAAACGACGGGTCTTGATCTCGATTTTGCGTACTTTTTTAAGGAGTTCTTTGGTGTTCATTAATTATTACTGCGTAAAATATTTACGTTGGGGTCGATCGCATCGACCTTTTATATCTTTTTTGGGGCGCTTGCGAAGCGCCTACGGCACCTCAATCGTATTTACAATTCTGGTAATTAGATCCTCGCTAGTGAAGTTTTCGGCTTCAGCTTCATAGGTGATTCCTATACGGTGCCGCAATACATCAAGCACTATCGCGCGCACATCTTCTGGAACTACGTAACCGCGACGCTTGATGAAGGCGTAGCATTTTGCAGCTTTGGCAAGGCTGATGGATCCACGCGGACTGGCACCAAAACTGATCAACGGTTTTAAATCATCCAGCTTGTATTTTTCTGGATAACGGGTGGCAAAAACGATGTCCAAAATATATTTCTCGATCTTTTCATCCATATAGACCTGCTCTACCGCATCCTGAGCTCGTAAAATCTGCTCTGGGTTGATAACGGCATTAGGTACTGGAAACTCTTTTTTAAGGTTTGCGCGCATGATGTATTGCTCATCCTCCAGCGTGGGATAGTCGATGACGGTCTTGAGCATGAAACGGTCCATTTGTGCCTCGGGTAAAGGATAGGTTCCTTCTTGATCTACCGGATTTTGCGTGGCCATTACCAGGAACGGCTTCTCAAGTTTAAAGGTGGTATCACCTATGGTCACCTGTTTTTCCTGCATGGCCTCAAGGAGTGCACTCTGTACTTTGGCCGGTGCCCGGTTGATCTCATCTGCTAGGACAAAGTTTGCAAATATGGGCCCCTTCCTAATGGAAAAGTCTGCATCCTTCATGTTATAGATAAGTGTACCTACAACATCGGCAGGTAGTAGGTCTGGCGTAAACTGTACCCTGGAAAAACTACCGTTGACCGCTTGTGACATTGTGGTAATGGCCAGCGTCTTGGCAAGTCCTGGAACACCTTCCAGTAGGATATGGCCTCTACCCAGCAACCCGATGAGCAAACGCTCCACCATGTACTGTTGCCCCACGATCACCTTATTCATCTCCCCTACCAGCGCATCAACAAACTGGCTCTCACGAGCCACCATATCGTTGATGCTGGCTATATCTACTTGTTGTTCCATAAAAGCGTTCTATTTACTGCAATTGCTAACTTGCAAAATCTTTATTTCTTATAGTTTAGTTTGTTAACTGCTCGTTAAAAATGGTTTTTACGGTTAGGGAAATTCGATCCTTCCGTAGGCAAACAGGCAATATCGTTTATTAGCAAATGCGCAATGGTGGGGAGCTATGTTTACTGCGTACAATTTTAGATATGGTGCATGATTGTTGAGCATTTTACGCTTTCGCGAAAGCGCAACTCACATCATACCCCATCACCAATTATCTTTACCCCATGAGAACAGCATTGATTACAGGAGCCACCAGCGGAATAGGACTGGCGACCGCGCGACTTCTAGCAGAAAATCATTACAGATTGATATTGTGCGGCAGGAATGAACGACAACTTGCAGCGCTACGACACACACTTCAAGACATAACCGAAGTGGTCACACTATCCTTTGACATTAGGGATAAAGATGCGGTAAAAAGTAATATACGTGGATTAAATGAACCATTTTCCCAGATTGAAATTTTGATAAACAACGCCGGTAATGCGCATGGTCTGGATCCCATCGACCGCGGGTCGATTGACGATTGGGATGCCATGATGGATATTAACGTGAAAGGACTTTTGTACGTAAGTCATGAGGTAATCCCACAAATGCGGGATCGAGAAAGCGGTCATATCATCAATATAGGTTCTACCGCAGGAAAGGAAGTGTATCCTAACGGTAATGTATATTGTGGATCAAAACATGCAGTAGATGCTATAACTACCGGCATGAGGCTTGATTTAAATCCATATAAGATCAAGGTGGGAGCTGTCAATCCAGGGCTGGTGGAGACTAATTTCAGTAAGGTGAGGTTCAAAGGTGATGAAGCCAGAGCCAGCAACGTCTACAAAGGTTATCTACCGCTGCAACCTGAGGATGTAGCAGATGTAATTCTTTTTGCACTCACAAGACCCAGCCACGTGAACATTGCCGACCTTACCGTAATGTGCACTGCGCAAGCCAGTAGTGTAATCGTTAAAAAGGACCTATAAATGACGCTAATTTATGCCCCCAAGAAATGTTTCTTACTGGTTGCTCTCCTGTTACTTGCCAGCTGCCAGCAAGAGTTGCCAGCCAGTACCGACAACCTTCAAAAGATTTTTGACACAAGAGATTTTACGGTAACCTTTATTGTAGGTGAAAAAGAGCACTTTATGGGTTTTCGTCAGGATTACATGACTTACAAACACAATGGTAATACTATAAGGGAAACTATTTCCTACGAGCAGGCGCTTGCGGTCAATAATTTTATACAGCAGCAGCTCGTACAATATGACAATAAAGCCGTTCCCAACGCCACAATTGTTGAAAGTCCCCAGTATAAAGTTGTTATAAAAACGGCAGGTGACAACGATAATTTCCAGCAACTACTCACAAAACTAGAACTATAATGCAGTTACCCCGACGCAACCGACGCCTGCGAACTACACATTCCATAAGATCCATGGTACAGCAGACCATTATTGCACCCAGCGATTTTATCGTTCCGCTTTTTGTAGTTGAAGGAAAGGGAATCAAGGAGGAAATCGCGTCAATGCCAGATTATTATCGATACTCTCTTGATCGACTCATCGGTGAAGTAAAGGATATCTGGTCCATGGGAATCAAGTCTGTATTAGTTTTTGTAAAAGCTGATGATGACTTGAAGGACAACAAGGGAAGCGAAGCTATCAACCCCAACGGTTTGATGCAGCGAGCCGTAAGATCCATCAAGGATGCCGTACCTGAATTATATGTGATGACCGATGTAGCACTTGACCCCTATTCCAGCTATGGTCATGACGGGATCGTGGAGGATGGCAAGATCGTAAATGATGCTACCTGCGAGGTGCTGGCACAAATGAGCATCTCTCATGCACTTGCTGGAGCTGACATGGTCGCGCCTAGTGATATGATGGATGGCAGGGTACGTGAAATAAGGAATGGACTGGACCACAGTAATTTTACTGATGTAGGAATCATGAGCTATTCGGCAAAATACGCCAGTGCTTTCTACGGACCATTCAGGGATGCGCTGGACAGCGCACCAGGTTTTGGTGATAAAAAGACTTACCAGATGGATCCTGCAAATAGGGATGAAGCCATTAAGGAAACCCTTATGGATGTCGATGAAGGTGCTGATATTGTCATGGTTAAACCAGGTTTATGCTATCTGGATATCGTAAGAGATATTAAAAACAATGTAAATATTCCCGTAAGTGTCTATCAGGTAAGTGGTGAGTACGCTATGCTCAAGGCCGCAGCTGATAAAGGGTGGCTGGATCATGATGCCGTAATGATGGAACAAGTCACCTCCATTAAAAGAGCTGGAGCTGATTTGATTGCGAGTTACTTTGCAAAAAACGTGGTAAGACTTATCAATTGATCTTAACAAGTCTGGTTCTATTTATCTATGATTTAGAAAAGGACGGGACTACACTTTTATTATGCGTAGCATAACGCTATGCATGCATACTAAAATCACTATACTTCTGACTATGGTGACCTACTACGGATTAACTTTGCAAAATGCAGAAAATTCTCGCTTATCCTTTAACGGTTATACATTTTCTACTTTTTTTCCTGGCGTTGATTGTTTTTCACCCTATCCAGTTGTTGTGCCATCATCTACTAGGTTATGACGCACATCAAAAAAGCGTTGCGATTCTCAACTGGTTCCTAATGCAGAGTCAGCTGCCATTGTTCAACACATTTAGTATAAAATTTGAAACAGAATTGCCGGTAGGTCCCTCGTATGTTTTTACGAGTAATCACCAGAGCATGTTTGACATACCCCCGCTTATTTATTATCTAAGGCACTACTATCCAAAATTTGTTGCCAAAAAAGAACTAGCCAAAGGAATACCCAGTATTTCTTTGAATCTGAGGATAGGAGAGAATTGTGCAATTGATCGCAAGGATCGCAAACAGGCCTTGGGAGCGTTATCTGCTTTTGCCGAAAACGCCTATCGCAAAAAGCGGAGTATTGTCATTTTTCCCGAGGGAACCCGTAGCAGGACTGGTGTTCCCAAACCATTCCAGACTAATGGATTAAAGATGATCCTGAAAAAAGTCCCTGATGCTCAAGTAGTACCGGTTACAGTAAATAACAGCTGGAAGGTAGATCGATACGGCAAGTTCCCCTATGGAATAGGCAACCATATCAACCTAACCGTTCACGCTCCCATACCCATCGCAGGTAGAGACCATGAGCAAGTAATTTTTGAAGCTCAAGAAATAGTGCATAGTGCCGTATATAGTACTGCGGTCTAATAGTTGTAGTACGTATATTGTAAGATTAAGCTTTCGCGAAAGCGGAACTAATAAATAACTAGAGTTAATCTTTAACACCATATGAATTTACCCTTAAAAAACATCCGGATAGAGGTGATGCAGTCCCTTGAGAGCAAGGTGCAATCATTTATGGATAACTTCTTGATCCCGGTCGAAAAGATCTGGCAACCTACTGATTTCCTGCCAGATTCACAGAGTGACTCTTTTTTTGACGAGGTCAAAGAATTGAGGGAACTCGCAAAGGAGCTGCCTTACGACTTTTGGGTGGTTCTCGTAGGCGATACCATTACCGAGGAAGCACTCCCTACCTATGAATCATGGCTTATGGATGTAGAGGGAATCAACCAGGTAGAAGGAAAAGGTAATGCGTGGTCGCAATGGGTACGTCAATGGACTGGAGAGGAGAACCGACATGGTGATGTTCTCAATAAATATCTCTATCTATCTGGACGAGTCAATATGAAGCAAGTAGAAATCACTACTCATCACTTGATTAATGATGGTTTTGATATAGGTACGGATCGCGATCCCTACAAGAACTTTGTCTACACGAGCTTTCAAGAACTAGCGACTTATATTTCACACAACCGTGTTGCAAAAATGGCTAGAGAATACGGGAATACCGCTCTTTCCAGAATGTGCCGTATCATCTCTGGAGATGAAATGCGCCACCATAATGCCTATTGCACTTTTGTGGATGAAATATTTAAAGTGGACCCCAGCAATATGATGATTGCCTTCAAGGAAATGATGGTCAATAAAATCGTAATGCCTGCGCATTTTTTACGTGAGACCGGCCAGTCTATAGGGGAAGCATTTGAAGATTTCTCTAATTGCGCCCAGCGCATAGGCGTTTATACAGCCCAGGATTATATCGACATCATGGAGAAACTAATTATAAAATGGGATATACCTAGTATCAACGGGCTTAATGAAGAAGCCGAGAAGGCTAGAGACTATTTAATGAAGTTACCCGCTAGAATGGAGCGCATTGCACAGCGCATGAAAGTTCCACAGGAACAGACTAAGTTCAGTTGGGTGACTCCCGCTCTGGTATCTTAAAGACACCCTTTAATTAAAACCCGCTTTCTTCAAGCGGGATTTTTTATACCCCGTAAGCTTAAGACTGGCAATAAGATTAAACCACTTAATAAACATCTTACAAGCACAGTTAACGCTAGTAACTTGAATTTAAGTACTTAAAGAGGTGGAGTTAGTTTTCTAGGTTTATAAATCCGTTTAATAAGCTCGAGCAAAGCAATCTAGATGAATGGTCTGCGTGAGAATGTATAGCTAGAATATACGAACGTAACAAACTCTCTCAAGAAGAATGACCATTGTTGTATAAAGTTATTGCGCCATATGGTTCAACACTACTTTGGAACTGTCAGACATAGATACAATTCTCAAGGCGTAATCAATCGTTCTATTGAGCACTGGGACTAACTCTGAAAGGAAAATAGATACATTAAAAAAACCGCTTCAAGTGAAGCGGTTTGTATTGTCAGTAGTTGAAGTAATTATTTCTTCTTACTCAAATTGATTTCGACTCTTCGGTTTTTAGCTCTACCTGCTCTAGTTTTATTGTCAGCGATAGGCATAGACTCACCAAAACCTTTTGAACTTAATCTGAACTCGTTAACTCCATGTGAAGTCAAGTAATCTTTTACAGAAAGTGCTCTAGCTTCAGATAAACGTTGGTTTGAAGAATCTCTTCCTTGACTATCTGTATGACCATCTACTGAGAATTTAGCATCTGGATACTCATTAAGGATATCAACAATCTTGTCGAGTACTGCTTCAGACTCTTTAGTGATTTTTGCTTTTCCAGTAGCAAAGTTTACTGTTGCAGCATAAGTATTCAATTGCTTCTGAACTTCTACTGGTGGTGCAGCTGGCTTAGGACAACCTTGAAGTTCTGCAATACCGGCCTCATTAGGACACTTGTCTTCAGAATCCTGGATTCCATCTCCATCAGTATCAGGACATCCGTTGAACTTAGCAATACCGGCTTTGTTAGGACATGCATCATCACCATCAGCGATTCCATCTCCATCAGCATCAGGACAACCTTTCAACGCTACTAAACCAGCAACATCTGGACAGTCATCATCCTTGTCTAATACGCTGTCACCATCGGTATCTGGACAACCGTTAGTTTCTGCTGGGCCAAAGTCATTAGGACAGTCATCCATAGCATCTTCAATTCCATCACCGTCAGTATCTGGACAACCCATGAATTTTTCAAGACCAGCAACTTCAGGACACTTGTCTTTGGAATCAACGATTCCATCACCGTCTGTGTCAACAGCACCCCACAAAATCTTAACACCTACAGAGTGTTGAAAGTGCTTGGGAAATGCATCTTCAAAAGCATGCTTATAGGTTGTCTGTAAGTTAAAGGCAACATTTTCAGTAATTGCTATATCAAATCCTGCGGTACCATTAAATGTTCCAAAACCATCATCTTCTAACCACTGATATGAACCACCTACTCCTAAGTAAGGACTAAAAACAGACATTCCATCGCTCCATAATTCACTTAGATTGTAACGTAGTCCTCCATCTGCACTTACATAGGTAAGCTCTTCAATTCTTACATTACCTCTTCTATCAATAGTGTTTATAGAGAAAGCTCCTGTAGCAACAATTCCATCCCCAACATAGTATCCAATCTCAAATCTTGAAGGTGCCTCAAGAATATTATAGTGACTCACGTCAAGAAATTGATCAAAATACTCACCGGTACCTTGATCTGTATCACCCACAGGCCATAGATCTATTGCATTAATACCTACTGAGAAAGACCATCTGTTCTCATCGTTTTGTGCATGTACTCCCGTTGCAAAAAGCAAGAATGCACCTGCAATTAATAATTTATAAATGTTTTTCATGTTGGAATTGTTTTTACTGGTCAACGTGGCAAAAATAAACGGTTACTCCCGCTATACAAGACATTAGGCAAAAAATTTACAATAAATGAATAATAATATCCAGTATCAATCGTTGATCAGGCCCATTTTTTGACCGACAGTTTTGAATGCGTTTATCGCTTTATCCAAATGTTCTTTTGAATGAGCGGCACTTAGTTGTACTCGTATTCTGGCTTTTTCTTTTGGAACTACAGGATAGAAAAATCCAATAACGTACACCCCTTGCTCTAATAAAAGACTAGCCATTTGCTGCGAGATTTTGGCATCATAGAGCATGACCGGTACTATGGCACTATCACCTTTTAACACATCAAAACCTAGAGCTTCCAGTCCATTTCTAAAATAGGCCGTATTATCCTGCACTTTCTTAATCAAACTGGTACTCTCGCTTAATAATTCTATGGCCTTAATAGAGGCACCTACTATCGACGGGGCTAGAGAATTTGAAAAAAGATAGGGTCTAGAGCGTTGTCGTAAAATTTCTATCACTTCTTTACTGGCGCAGGTATAACCGCCCATCGCACCCCCTAGAGCCTTACCTAAAGTACCAGTTATAATATCTACCCTGCCTAGAACGTTCTTTGCCTCTAGAGTGCCACGACCTGTGTCACCCAAAAATCCAGCAGCGTGACACTCATCAACCATGACCAGCGCATCGTACTTATCTGCCAGATCACAAATCTCATCTAGCGGTGCGAGCATACCATCCATTGAAAAAACACCATCAGTCACTATGACCTTGAAGCGTGCACCATTCTCATTTGCTGCAATCAATTGCTTTTCTAGATCTTGCATATCTGCACTAGCATAACGATATCTTGCGGCCTTACATAGTCGTACTCCATCAATAATAGATGCGTGATTCAGGGAGTCAGAAATGATTGCATCTTCTTTAGTCAACAGTGGCTCAAAAACGCCACCGTTAGCATCAAAACATGCTGCATAAAGTATGGTGTCCTCGCAACCATAAAAATCTGCTAACTTCTTCTCTAACTTTTTATGGATGTCCTGCGTTCCACATATAAACCTTACAGAACTCATACCAAATCCATGACTGTCCAGCGTATCTTTTGCTGCCTGGACCACTTCTGGATGGGATGACAATCCCAAATAGTTGTTTGCACAAAAATTGAGTACTTCTTTACCGTCGTCTAGTGTGATTACTGCGTCTTGCGGCGAGGTTATTATTCGCTCTTCCTTAAAAAGCCCAGCCTCTTTAATAGCTGCAATTTCCTCTTTTAGGAATGCTGATATATTCTTTGACATTCTATATTATTTTCCCAACAAAGGTAATACGCTATTTATACTCATGACCACTCCTTGAGTCGTATAGATTGATTGACATAGATCAAAATTTTACTTTTTATGTCATAGTTCATATCAATCAAGACTTTGGAATATGCATCCACCTGCAGGACATGACTTTCGCTTTCAGCTCCCGTTTTATAATCGATTATAGTGACTCCATTGTCACAAAACTCCAAACGGTCTGGGACTAGTTTCCCGCCATCAGGTAACAGCAGGCTCGGTTCGTTTTTAATTATATGGTTAGATTCAAATAAATGAGCAGAGCGATCGCTCATGACAATATTTGTAATGGCAGCTATAAGCTCATCTTTAATAGTAGCTGTCAGAAAAGCATCGCTCTTAATTTTTTCTATAGCCACATCAAGGTCTCGGCTTTTATATATCATAGATATATATTGATGCAGCAATATTCCAAAACTTCTAGTACCCTCGTTGTTCTGCACCCATAAATGACCTTTCTTGAAGGCGATGGAATAACTTGATGCTGCTGGTCCGGTATTATAATTTTTGACTAGTGCGTCCTGTTCCGTTTCAAAAGCGTCTGTTTTAATATCTCGCTCTACACTAGAAAATGAAATGCAATTCCCCATTTCTCTTTTACCCATATTGATCGACTCGCAATATTGCCATAGCAATGTGCTGTGCTTTTCTGTTCTCAAGGTATTCTTTGGTTTCCAAGGGGTCGATAGGTAAAGTCGCTTGCGGGGTCTAGTCATTGCTACATAAAGCCCATTGATATGATCCAGCTGCGTTTTTTCTATATGATCCTCTAACAGCTGGGCTGCCTGTGGCGAGAAATTCTTAATTGTGTCGTTAACAGATACGTATAGGGAAGAAAATCCACAATGTTCATCTGGATCTACATCTACCCAGTCCGTGATTCCTCTAGATTCAGATATACCCGTATCACAATAGGGAACAATTACTATCGGGAACTCCAACCCTTTAGATTTATGAATGGTCATGAGTGTAACAGCGCTGGAAGACGGGTTTGAGCTTAGGCTTAGCTGCTCACTTTTTTGTTCCCAAAGATCGAGCAATCCCGTAATGGACGCACCTTGTTTGACAGAGTAATCGTGCACAAGTTCCATAAAAGCATGCAGCCTTTTATCAGCACTTGACAATTCCAGCGTTTTTGATAGTGATTCTACGGCAGTAAACAAATCCTGGTCATCAAATATCTGTTCTATTGCAAGGTCGGGAAAAAGTTTTCTCAATAAAATCGGTTTAGATAACTCTAGTAATTCAATGAGCAGTCTCTCGTTATCAAGCAATGAATTGTGTACCAAGTAGTTTTTTATAAACTCAAACTTTGTAGCTCGTTGATCATTATGTTTTAAAAAGTCTATCAAAGAAACAAGCAACCTTACGGCATCAGAGTACGCAACTAGCAGACTTTGATTAGACACTAGTTCAATTCCCTGAGAGGCTAGATATTCTGCTATGGCTATACCTTGTTTATTAGTTCTGGTAAGCACGCATATATCACCATAATCATAACCGTCTAATACGATTTGTTTGATCTGAGCATGAACCTGAAGTTCAGATAGGCTAGGTCCATCATTGTTGTTATTATCTCCAGCCGAGTCGGTTAAAAAATCAACTTGTACGTATCCCGCGCTACTACTACTTATTTTTTGTTCAAGGTAATTTGTATAAAGATCCTTGTATAGGGGACTGGCAAGATGTGTCGCATAAAATTTGAAAAAACCATTGTTGAACTCCACAATATTTATAGCGCTGCGCCAGTTATGGGCTAATGAGTCATTACGTTTATCCAGCGAGAACAACTTATCATTACCTAGAAGACTCAAAAACTGATCTGCATTGCCGCCCCGCCATCTATAAATGCTTTGTTTAGCATCGCCCACCAGCATCAAGCTACCTTTTTCCTGTTCTGTTTCAGCCTGCGATAGGACATTTGCAATGAGTGGGGAGAGGTTCTCCCATTGCATCGTACTTGTGTCCTGAAATTCATCAATGAAAAAATACCGGTACTTTTCTCCTATCCTTTCATATATAAACGGCGCAGGCTGGTCCTTTACACTACTGGACAGCAGGAAGTTGAATTCATAGATGGGAACTATCCTTTCCTCGGCTTTAATTTTATCTGCCTCTTTCAGCAATTCATTCAACAACGATAGCGGCGTCAATTTTCTCAACACGTTTTGATAGAAGACTATCTGCTCATACAATTTATTGTATGTTTCAAAATAGGAAACCAGATCGGCTGCATAAATGTCGATAATATCTTTAATGGATTGCTGTTTTGATTGTGCGTAGAATGAGCCATTCAAAAATTCTTCAAACCTCGCTTTGGGTTCTTTGAATACTCCCATTTTTGCTTGAACAACGTAACTATATCCACCTCTCATACCCTGTTTAAAGTCCGCAGCGGTTACACCCTGTGATGTAAGTTGCTGGTCTATGTCCTGGGCTGTAAGTGTAAGTTTTTTTGACCATGTTGTTATTTTGCTGTTTACGCTTTCGCGAAAGCGTAAAAACTCTTCAACACCGTGATTCCTCAATTGCTGTAGGTGTTTGAAATTACTTTCTACAGGAATAAGATTACAAATGTCAAGTAGGTCGTATTCTATATTCCAGCTGCGTCCTTCATCAATCTTACCTAGCGCAAATTCCACCAAAATCTTAGTCAGGACGGGATCAGACCCGGCGCGTGCCAGTAGATTCTTGACTGCTTTTTGAAAAAAGATTTGAGTATCGAGCTCAACCTCAAATCCCTCTGGCAAATCTAGATCACGAGCAAATGTCTGCAGCAACCGGTGGTTAAAGGCATCTATGGTAACAATGTCAAAAGAGGAATAATTATGAAGCAGGTTGTTGTAGATAGATGCGGCACGTAGTTTAAACTCCTCTTTATCGAGATCCAGTTCTTCCTGAATATAATTTCTTATTTCTCGCGATCCTGCATCCAGCGTATCGCTGCCAAAGGAGTTAAGGTATCCCAGCACTCGCTCCTTCATCTCAATTACCGCTTTGTTAGTAAAAGTTACCGCCAGTATCTCACGGAAAACCTGAGAACCGTACCCCTTAAAAAGCAATAACAGATAGTCCCGCGATAGGGTAAAGGTTTTTCCAGAACCTGCGCTGGCACTATAAAATGTTATTTGTTCTTTCATACTGATAAATGTAGATCATATCATCTTGAGGTAAGAGATTGCCCTGCTGTTTTAAAATGGTTTTTGAATAACCAATATTGAAATATGGAACGAAAGTTGAATTCCTAAATAAATCTAAATGATATATGTATATTTAGCCTCTTAAATTTTTCTTATGAAAAACATTCTTTCCCTAATTGCACTCATGATCGTATGTACTACGGCTGGTGCGCAGCAGCTATCAAAAGAAATGACTATAGCGCTTAAGAATAATGACCCCGCAGCCTTATCTCAACTAGTAGACGATTCTAATAAAGATGAGTGCCTAGTGGTAGGAAAGCGCAAGTCAACCCTATTGCAACTCGCAGTACAAATGAACAGCACAAAAACTGGCAAATATTTGCTTGAAACTGCAGAGGTGGATGTTAATAAAACTTGTGGAGATCTTACACCATTGATGTACGCTGCAAAATTTGGTCACGTAGAAATGGTGAAGTTACTTGTTGATAACGGCGCTGACTCCAGTATTGTCGTAGACGGTAAAACTGCTGCGAGTATCGTCAGTAAATATAAAAAAGACGAGATTCTAGCGCTTCTTAAATAGACAGATTACTAATTTGTTCCAGCCTCCTTTATGGGGGCTTTTTTTATGGGATAATATTGAATGCTCATGATTTTGAGTGTTAAATAATTAATCGTTTTTTTCCTACAAGTAATCGTACATTTACATACTGTTATGTTGCATCCCGATGTTATTGACCGCCTATCCAAAAATTGAAGATGTTGACGCTTGTGAGAATGAGCCTATACAGTTCATTCCCAAGATTCAAACTCATGGCTGTGCAATCGTTTTTGATCAAGAATTCAGTATTCTACAACACAGTAAAAACCTCTCAAACTTTATAAACCAAAAGCATTCTTCTCTTACAGAAAGGAGTCTTAGTGATGTTCTAGAACCTACAGATTTTATTAGGGTACAGCAATGGGTTCAAAATCCCATTGAGTACGATTCATTCAATATAAAACTCAAAACCGAATGTGTAGCCATCCCGCACAGTATAGATGGGGTATATATGCTAGATATCGAACCTTGCGATGAAAACTGGGACCCATCTGATTTCCAGCGGCGCATGTTGAGCATTATGAATAGTCTAACAGTTGCTGGCACGAGAACGGAGTTGCTGGATACGGCTGCTCGACAGATTAAGCAATTAATTGGTTACGATAGAGTGATGATTTACCAGTTTGACAAAGACTGGAACGGTAGCATAGTTGCCGAGGAAGTAAGTGAGGAGGCCGAAAAATGGGTGGGACTGCGTTATCCAGCGTCAGACATTCCTAAGAAGGCTCGAGAACTATACCTAGATCAGAGGGTAAGGATGATTAGTAATGTAGATGATCATTATTCTGAGATGGTACCCAGCATCAACCCATACACTGGCGCTTTACTTGATCTGAGTAAATCCCATTTAAGGGGCTCGTCTCCTTTTCACATTCAATACCTACAGAATATGGGAGTAGGTGCAACCCTAAGTTGCGCCATAATGAATAATGATAAATTATGGGGTTTGCTCGCGTGTCATCACAACACCCCAAAGTTCATCAATTTCCAAGAAAGGCAGTCCTGCATCCTGCTTAGTGAACTATTGAGCGCTCAAATCAACATAAAGAGTAGTAATAAGTACTTTTTAAATATTGAAAACATGACTAGAGTGCGATCCACTCTAGTCACGCAAATGAGTAAGGACTGGAACATCCTGGAAGGATTGACCTCGCATAAAACTGATGCGTCTGATTTGTTGCCTAGGTCATCTTTTGCTATAAGCTATGAAAGTGAATTGAGGTGTGTGGGAAACTATTGTGATCAAGCTGTTATACAAAGCATCATAGATGCTATAGACGTTACTCATCCCAATGAAGATCTTTTTATATCTGATTGCCTATCAAAAGATCTACCTGATCTTAAGATCAATCCAAAAGATGTGTCGGGGGTGCTGCTGGCACGCATCTCGAGAAAAAAGAATGAGCATTTATTGTGGTTGCGGCCAGAACAAGTTCAATTTGTCAACTGGGGGGGAAACCCAAATAAACAAGTCACCATTAAGACGGGAAATCAAGTATTGAGTCCACGTCACAGTTTTGAAAAATGGAAAGAGAAAGTACAATGTACCTCATTGCCTTGGGAAGATCATGAAGTAGCCGCGGTAAAAAGCCTAGTAGAAGATATACGTAATTTGATTGTTGCAAAATACGGAGAGATCAAGCAGCTCAACAAGCAGCTGGTTAGCCTTAATGAAGAGTTGGAAAGCTTCAGTTATAGTGTAAGTCACGACCTGAGAGGTCCATTGCGTGGCATTGATGGCTTTGCTCAAATTCTCATGGAGGACTACGGCACAGCCCTAGACGAATATGGCAAGGATTCTTTAAACATAATTATCAAGTCTGCGAGTAAAATGAATGACCTTATGGATGACATCCTGGGTTATAGTGGATTAGGTAAGGTCACAAAAATTGATGATTATCACAACGTACATGATCTTTGTCTAGAGGTAATTAAGGATAACGAGATTAAAGAGTATTATCCGAACACGACATTAAGCATAGAGCGAGATATGCCAAAAATTTACGGAGATCGCGCAATGCTTTACCAGCTTTTTACAAACTTAATTACCAATGCCTTTAAGTATAGTGGCAAGGGAGAAAACCCCGAGGTGCGTATATTTTCATACAACGATGGCGCAAACGACATTTATGCAGTTAGTGATAATGGTATAGGGTTTAAAAGCGAGTACGCAAAAAAAATATTTGGTGTTTTTACCAGACTAGTTAAGGATGAATTTAAGGGAACAGGAGTAGGCCTTGCCATAGCCCAGCGTATCGTCTTGAGACATCATGGACAAGTATGGGCTGAATCAAAGCTGGGAGAAGGTGCAACGTTCAAATTTTATTTACAGGCTAACAAAAAGCTATGAACACGGGAGTAAAAACTATAATCCATATTGATGATCGGGAAGAGGATATTGCTCTCGTAAAGAGAGTCTTGGACAAACAATTTGACAATGCACAAGTAGTAAGTCTAAATGATTCTGAGCAAGTGGTAGAAGAGATTAGATCAGGTGAGTTTTTAAAGCGACGTGCAGACTTGTTGTTGATCGATATTAAAATGCCTAAGATTTCAGGATTGGAATTGCTTGAAGAGTTTGATTCTGACCCCAATTATAAGAAGATCCCAAAAGTGATTTTTAGTTCCAGTACCCATCCTACGGATCTAGAAAATGCCTATAACCATCACGTAAATAGTTTTGTTGAGAAGCCCAAAAGCTTCAAAGATCTAAAACACGTATTACTGCAAACCGTTGACTACTGGCTCAACATAAACCTGTCATGATATGATTACTACTCCACTTAAATTTTTACTGATTGAAGATCGTTTGACAGATGCCGCATTGATACAGCGTCAGATTGAAAAATGCGTAGAAAACTGTGAGATCACCATTACGGATAATCTCCTCTCCTTCAGGCACGCACTCAAAACATTCATACCGGATTTTGTTTTTACAGACTATGATCTGGTGGGATTTACCGGAATTGACGTTATCAATAATTTACGGGAGATCTACCCTAATACTCCAGTAATCGTTATAACAGGCACGTTGAATAATGAGGAACTGGCCGCAAGTACGATCATAAAAGGAGCTGATGCCTTTTTGCTCAAAAAGGACATTAACAATCTTGCTAAAAGACTGGAACCCATACTCAATTCAATTCTAGACAGTCAAAAAAGATTATTTGCAAAGCTGGACCGGGAGCGTGAAGAGCGCGAGAATATCAACCGTATTCATGCCATTTTAAAAAATGCCGCGCAGGTAAAACCTGGCGATCAAAAATCTGTAGATTACTATGAGAAGTTGCTCAGCGAGATTTCAGAGAATATTCAAAGTGTCATGAAATAAGCTTGGATACATTAAGTGTACTTAGAAAAGAAACTAGAGCGATCCACGACCGGCTTGAAAAGCTGAGCGGCGTAGATTTAATCATAGATGGAACCGTCACTACATCACAGTACAACACCATCTTAAAGAACAATTACCATAGCTACCATACAGTTGAAAGAAATCTAAAACCCTACGGTTATATCTCAAAATACGCCACAAGAATCCTTAAGGATCTCAATGAGACGGATGAGGAACTACCTGCTGCTAACATTAATTCTTACTCACTTGATAGTGAGCTGGAAGCACTAGGGGCAACCTACGTAATTCTAGGCTCACAAATGGGCGCTGCTATAATTGCAAGGGCTTTGGAAGACTGTAAATTTCTGATTAATGAGCCGCAGCAATTCTATCGCAAGCCTACAGCTTTTGAAAGCAAACAATGGCCACACTTCCTTAAACAGATGAATTCAGTTGAGACAAGTACCACAAATCAATGGGAAATTATTTCTGGAGCTTTAAAGACGTTTAGCTTATTTGAGCAGCAGTTTACCGATCATCCAGTCCAGCGATAACACATTCCTGATCTGGTAAAGTTTAAATAAGTTTTGAAGTCTATTATTGACATTGATTCAATAAAATCTTATACGAGTTTACGCTTTCGCGAAAGCGTAAAAAAAACCCACTCTTTTAGAATGGGTTTGAATAACATAAGCATTTCAAAACTTACTTAATCTGCCAAAACAATAGCTTTATTATCGGTCATCTCGAGTACGCCACCGGTTATGGCAAAATTAGTAGTGCCGTCTGACTTATGGAACATATCAGCAACCTCATCCTCTAACTCAACTGTCCCAAAAATCTTGATCTCACCCTTGGTAAGTAAGGATACGATAGGTGCGTGATTGTCGAGCATCTGGAATTGTCCAGTAGTACCCGGTACCGACACCGATTCTACGGCGCCGCTAAAAAGGACTCTCTCTGGTGTGACTATTTCTAATTGCATTGTTTATTTAAATAAAGTTATGCCTCTGCAAGCATCTTTTCTCCAGCTTCAATAGCTTCTTCAATAGTTCCTTTAAGGTTAAAGGCACTTTCTGGAAGGTGGTCGAGTTCACCATCCATAATCATATTGAAACCTTTGATGGTATCCTTAATATCAACGAGCACACCCTTAAGACCTGTAAACTGCTCTGCAACGTGGAATGGTTGAGATAGGAATCGCTGTACGCGTCTTGCTCTTCCTACAGCCATCTTATCCTCTTCAGAAAGTTCTTCCATACCCAGAATGGCAATGATATCTTGAAGCTCCTTATAACGCTGTAAAAGTTCTTTTACTCGTTGAGCACAATCATAATGGTCGTCACCCAGAATATCTGCCGTAAGAATACGTGACGTAGAATCTAGTGGATCAACCGCGGGGTAGATACCCAGCTCTGCGATTTTACGCGATAAAACCGTAGTGGCATCCAGGTGGGCAAATGTTGTTGCCGGTGCTGGATCTGTAAGGTCATCTGCTGGTACATAAACTGCCTGTACTGATGTGATGGAACCTTTTTTAGTCGAGGTAATCCTTTCCTGCATCGCTCCCATTTCTGTAGCAAGTGTAGGCTGGTATCCTACTGCAGATGGCATACGGCCCAGTAGCGCAGAAACCTCTGATCCTGCTTGTGTAAATCTGAAAATATTATCCACAAAGAAAAGAACGTCTTTCCCCTGTCCGTCTCCCGCACCATCACGGAAGTATTCTGCAATCGTAAGACCTGACAAAGCTACCCTGGCACGTGCTCCAGGTGGCTCATTCATTTGTCCAAATACAAAAGTCGCCTTAGAATCCTTCATAGCTGCCTTGTCAACCTGCTGTAGGTTCCAGCCTCCTTCTTCCATAGAATGCATAAAGTCATCACCATACTTGATAATACCTGACTCCAGCATCTCACGTAGTAGATCATTACCCTCACGAGTACGTTCTCCCACTCCTGCAAACACAGAAAGACCACCGTGACCTTTTGCAATGTTGTTGATCAATTCTTGAATAAGTACCGTTTTACCTACTCCAGCACCACCAAATAGTCCAATTTTCCCCCCTTTTGCATAGGGTTCAATAAGATCAATTACTTTAATACCGGTAAAAAGAACCTCGGTAGAGGTGGATAGCTGGTCAAATGCAGGGGCTTGTCTGTGAATAGAAAGTCCATCTGCGCCGGTTTTAGGCAGATCTCCCAAACCATCAATAGCATCGCCGATCACGTTAAACAATCGACCGTAGATGTCGTCTCCTATAGGCATTTGTATGGGGTTACCAGTCGCGACAACCTCTGTTCCACGGCTCAAACCATCTGTGGAATCCATGGAAATTGTTCTTACCGTATCCTGACCTATGTGTGACTGTACTTCAAGAACGAGAAGTGAACCGTCTTTCCTAGTCACTTCAAGGGAGTCGTAAATCTTTGGCAATGTGCCTTTTGCACTATCAAATGCCACATCCACAACCGGACCGATAATCTGTGAAACACTACCTGTATTCTGAGCCATTTATTCTAACTTTTAAGACTTATAATCGACAGCCGAAAAGGCTGTTTTTACGTGGCGCAAAGATACTCTTTTGAGTTTTAATTTCATACAACAATTTTTAAAGTGTCTATGGTGACACTCATCTCGCTCAACTGTCCTTTTGTAGCTCTATAAATAGTCTGTGTATTATATGACAGCATTGTAACTGCTCAATCTGCGTACTACCTAAAAATTAGCCACCATAGGTTCTATCTAAATTTTCATTAATCAAGAATTACCCAGATTAAATCATCGCTATAACCTCTCATTATTTTGTATGCGTGAGGGATTGAAGTGTAAATCCCGCAGGACCATAATTGTGGATTATGGAACGAGGAATTGTAACGTAAAGCCCGACCCTCGTGGTCACGCCCATGCTATTTTCAAGCTTCATAATGTCCTATTGACTAGGACAACCATAAAACCAGTAGTAAGAAAAAATTTGTTATACCGCTTGCGCGAAAGCAAAAAAAGCCACCATCATAATAGATAGTGGCTATAGTAAAATTTATAAATGGAAACCCCTACTCTACGGTTACAGATTTTGCTAGATTGCGTGGTTGATCCACATTTTTATCAAGCTGGACCGCGATATGGTAAGAAAGCAGCTGCAATGGAATCGTGGTTAACAATGGGGTTAAAAATTCAATGGTTTCTGGAACACTTATTACGTGATCAGCTAGATTTTTGACATCCACATCTCCCTCAGTTACCACTCCGATAATTTTACCACTACGGGATTTAATCTCCTGTATGTTGCTTACCACCTTCTCATAATGGCCTTTTTTAGTTGCGATGACCACTACGGGCATTTCTTCATCTATCAGGGCGATGGGGCCGTGCTTCATCTCTGCTGCGGGATAACCCTCTGCATGAATATAACTGATTTCCTTAAGTTTAAGCGCACCTTCCAGAGCTACTGGGAAGTTGAATCCTCTACCTAGATACAAACAGTTTTTTGCCTGATTATAAATACTCGCGACTTGTTCAATATGACTGTTTGATTCAAGAGCTTTCTCAACTTTTCCTGGGATTCTGTCCAGTTCAGTCAAGTAAGTCCTGAAATCACTTTCTGAGAGCTTGCCTTTTTTCTTTGCTAGCTGCAGGGCCATAAGTGTCAAGACCGTAATCTGGGTGGTAAATGCTTTGGTAGATGCCACTCCTATCTCAGGACCAGCGTGGGTATAGGCACCAGCATGGGTTTCTCTAGAAATAGAACTTCCCACTACGTTACAAACACCAAATACAAAGGCGCCACATTCTTTGGCCAGTTTAATCGCTGCCATCGTATCTGCAGTTTCACCACTTTGTGATATGGCTATGAGAATATCGTCCTCATTGATTACGGGGTTGCGATATCTAAACTCTGACGCATACTCTACTTCTACGGGTACCCGCGCCAACTCCTCAAAAACATATTCCGCCACTAGGCCAGCATGCCAGCTAGTACCACAAGCAACAATAATAATGCGTTTTGCGTTTAGGAAACGGTCGAGGTTTTCATCGATCCCTGCCATTCTTATAAGGCCTTGCTCCACGAGCATACGGCCCCTAAACGTATCTCTTATCGCGCTGGGTTGTTCATAGATCTCTTTGAGCATAAAGTGGTCATAGCCTCCTTTTTCAATTTGCTCAAGGTTCATTTGCAGCTCCTGAATGTAGGGATCCACTAGGGAGTCATCCTTGATCTTTCTAATCTTAAGGTCCTTATGACTACGGATAACAGCCATCTCGCCATCTTCAAGATATACAGCATTCTTAGTAAACTCCAGGAATGGACTTGCGTCACTCGCAATGAAGTATTCTCCCTCTCCCACACCTATGGCTAGGGGAGAACCCAATCTAGCTACGACGATCTCGTTAGGTTTGTTTTTGTCAAATACTGCAATGGCATAGGCGCCTATGGTCTGGTTCAGGGCGATCTGGACAGCTTTACCTAGTTTTACGTTTTCATTCCTTTTGACATCCTCGATCAGGTTGATGAGAACTTCTGTATCTGTATCAGATTCAAAGGTATACCCACGGTTTGTCAATTCTTGTTTGAGGGGCTCGTAATTCTCAATGATACCATTATGGATAATCACCAGATCTCCTGAATTAGAGAAATGTGGATGAGAATTTACATCATTGGGCACCCCATGCGTTGCCCATCTGGTGTGACCTATTCCTATGTTTCCATCTAGGCTCATGTCTTTTGAAGCTTTTGCTTCAAGATCTGCAACCTTACCCTTGGTTTTAGTGTATTTAAGCTCGCTACCGTCATATAATGCGATACCCGCACTATCGTAGCCCCTATATTCAAGTCTTTTAAGACCGTTGAGAACGATCGGGAAGGCTTCCCTATGACCTATATATCCTACAATTCCACACATAGCGTGTCTCTTTATTTAGTTGGTGTATAAAAAAGTTTTAAGACCGGTCTTTTTGATAGGTCTGACGATAAGTTACCATGCAATACAGTTCCCTCATGAGAAATTGCAGTACCCAGTAATATGGCTGGTATCTCCACCGGTTGCGTTATGCCATCTACCTCGCTTCTATTAAAAAGATTGACATTTTGCGAAACCGCAAGAGCTAATCTATCGTTGTCAATATTTCCCAAAATGATATTATTGACATGGTCAGTCACATTAATTCTATATTTCACTCCGGGTGAATCTACATTCCCTTCATCCTCTCTTTGCAAACGACCTAAATGAAAGAGATTTGAATTAACCACGTCTGCTCTTTCAGTTTCTGAAAGTAGAAAATCTGCGAGTGGCGACCTAGTCTCGGCATTGTAAATTACGATTCTTTCAGGCTGCTCAGTATTTGACAAAGCTGCGGACTGATCAACATAAAACTCAATGAAAGCGTCATTGACAAGTATTTCTTGAAGTTGCAGTTCCTCCAAGGGAGTAAGCTGCGTTATGGGATCTGGTTCACCAGAAAATAGATCGATCAATGCAATGCTCCCATCGCCACCTTTTAAATACATCTTTTCAGAGCCGCTGGCCTCAGAACCATTCTGAATTTCATCCAACGTGGATTGGGGTATGTTAGACTCGATAAAATTTACCGCTATACCTCCTGGTGTAATCCTAAATGCTGAATCAAATCTTTGATCCACGCCATTGATATTTTGCGTACTGGTAACCGTGAGCTCTATAAAAGCATTTTGATAATCAAGATAGATCAGCTCGTCATTTACATTCTCTGCTTGAAAGTAAAGACCCCTGAAGTAGTTATTAAAATTACTTGCGCTAGACAAATTCTGAGTTCCCTCCTGATCAAGAATAAGCTCATTGAAATACGAAATCAAATTTGTTTGACTACCATCTACAGACTGCTCAACTCTCAATCGTGGAGACAATCTTTCTACCACGTTATTATCATCATCCATAACTTCAACCTCTACTGCATCAGGCACCAGATCGCCTTGATTCAGGATCAAATCATCTGGAACAAGTAAGCCTTCTACTGGATTTTCATCAGAGAAATATGTAGCTCGCTGGGTTACATCATTACTATTAAAAGCACTTAGAAAAAAACGGTTACGGTAAATTTTTAAATTTATCGACCCATCTCCATACGTAGAATCTATTTCATATAGTGTTGCCTCTCCACTCGTTCCTATAGGTGTTGAATAATATGGTATATCAATGACTACTTTACTTAACTCTGGATCTTCACCAAAATTAGGATTTACGGCACTAAACTGTACCTGGGTGACAAAATCAAAGTTAGATTGACCATATACACCATCTGAGTAGGAACCAACAAGCGCGCTTGTAAAATTATCTGTTTGAACAGCATTTAACTTATTGCTAAATGTCTTGACCATAAAGTCATCCTCAAGTATGGTACCGTTAGGATCAACGTTTATAAACTCACTCCCTAGTGTTGTAGGGTCATTGTCACAAGAAACAATCAGTACCACAAGGAAAATCCCTGCAAGAAAACTTGATATCTTCACTCTATTCTTCTTCATCATTTTTATCCAGAACTTTATCTAGGTAAAACTCTTCATACGCGTCTGCAAAAGAATCTGGTGCGTGAAATTCCAAAACCGGTTTTTCTTGACCATCTATATAAGCGTTGATCTCATCATCTAGATCTGCACTCCCCTTAATTACTGCGTCACTAAACTTAATAGCAGATTTCATGATATTATGGTAGGTAGGGTCATCAAATTCTACGAGAGCCTCGTCATCAAGTGCATCGTATTGAAGCTTTTCCTTCATTTCACTATCTAACGTACCTTTAAATGGTTGATTGTAAACTGAGGTTACTATTTTACTGTCTTCAAAAAGCGGGTCGTTACCATAATAGTTCTTGAGGTACAAAGGTAGCAGACCAGCTAGCCAACCGTGAACGTGAATAATATCTGGTGCCCAATTCAACTTTTTGACCGTCTCGATAACTCCTTTGGCAAAGAAAATAGCTCGTTCATCGTTGTCATGAAAAAGATTTCCTTTCTCATCAGTAAGCGTTGCTTTCCTCTTAAAATAATCCTCATTATCAATAAAGTAAACCTGCATACGTTCCTTAGGAATTGAAGCCACTTTGATAATTAATGGCATATCAAGATCGTTTATGATCATATTCATACCACTAAGGCGGATTACTTCATGGAGCTGGTGTCTTCTCTCGTTAATATTACCAAACCTAGGCATGAAAATCCTGATCTGGCCACCACGATCATTCACCATCTTAGGAGTGAAGTACGACATAGAGGACGCCTCTGTTTCTGGCAAGTAGGGTATAACCTCTGACGATACATACAAGACTCTTTTCTCCTTCATAAATCTCTGGGTTTACTTAGATTTTTTACAAGATGCAAAAATACGTCTTTTCTCCCTATCTATGTATAATCGTATGTTTGCCCCTATTGAGTTGGGAAAATGAACTATAACAACAAAAACAAACTTAAGGATGAACTTAACCTACTACGGGCCAGCGGCTATTCAATAGGTTTTGTGCCTACAATGGGGGCCTTGCATCAGGGGCATATCTCACTCATGGAATTAGCATTACAATCTTGTGATCAAGTTGTAGTTAGCATTTATGTCAACCCCACACAGTTTGACAATAGTGAGGATCTGGCAAAATACCCCAATCAACTAGATCAAGATTTGAGCTTGATTAAAGCTAGTTTTTCAGATGACCAAATTATCGTTTATACACCACTTACCCAGGATATTTACGGCGATGAACCCCAGAGTAAACATTATGATTTTGGGGATTTGGGGTTGCAGATGGAAGGAGCTCAACGTCCCGGGCATTTTGACGGGGTCGGTACGATACTAGAGTATTTCTTTGAATTGATTCAACCCGATATGGCCTTCTTTGGAGAAAAGGATTTCCAGCAATTACTTATCGTAAGAGAACTGGTGCGCCAGCTGGAACTATCAGTCAAAATCGTAGGTTGCCCCATTGCTCGTGATTCTGTGGGGCTGGCATTAAGCTCACGCAACGCCAGACTTTCAGAACAAGGCAAAATCACCGCAACAGCCATTAATAAGTCGCTGCATGTGATGAAAGAGGGTTTCCTGACAGCAACGATTGATGAATTACTCGCAACTGCTCGAGAATTTTTAGATCACACTACAGGGATCGAAACAGAATACGTGAGCATTGTTGATGAGCAAACGTTAAGACCAGTCTCTTCAAAAGCCCCAGGATTGCCTATAAGAGCTTTTGTGGTGGCTCACATAGAAGGAGTCAGACTTATTGATAATATGAAGCTCAATTGATGGCACTAGCATCACTAATTGTATCTTTGCTCCATGTTGATTACCGTAGTTAAAAGCAAGATTCACAGAGTTAAGGTTACTGGTGCAGACCTAAATTACATAGGCAGCATCACAATTGATCAGGACTTGATGGATGGTGCAAATATCGTTGAAGGCGAGAAAGTACAGATCGTAAATAATTCAAATGGGAATCGCCTGGAAACCTATGCTATTCCCGGGCCCAGGGGTAGTGGTGAGATTACCCTCAACGGGGCTGCTGCCAGGCTAGTGGCAGTAGGTGATGTACTCATATTGATCTGCTATGCTCAAATGTCGATTGAAGAGGCAAAAGATTTTAAGCCCACGCTTCTCTTTCCTAATGAAGAGAACAACAAACTTACCTAGATAATGGGTAAATCATTAGGGAAAGCTCTAAAGATACTGGCGCCGTTGATTCTGGGTGGCTTTATCATCTACATTTCACTTAATCAATTTGATCAAGAGCAGCGAGAAACCATCTGGAAATATATTCAGGACGCAGATTATTCCTGGATCGTTTTGAGTGTTCTCCTAGCATTTATAAGTCATATCTTAAGAGCCTGGCGCTGGGGCTATATGGTAGAATCTCTAGGGGTTAAATCCAGCTTTTACAACAATATAATCGCCATAGGAATAGGCTATGCGGTCAATCTCGCAATTCCACGAGGTGGAGAGATTGCTAGAGCGGGAACTATCAGCAAGTTGGATGGGCTTCCTGTTGATAAAGCGCTGGGCACCATTGTGGCAGAAAGGGTTCTGGACCTAATCATCTTATTGACTATTTCAGGCTTGGCTATCTTCTTAGGCGGGCAGGATGTCCTCAATTTCTTTAGCGATCGATTGGATTCCGCTTTCGCGAAAGCGGAACTTTTAACCATCATTCTCTATATGACCGTAGCAGTTGTAATAATCATAACCAGTTTTCTAGTACTTAAAAAACTGGGGCTGCATAAAAAAATAGCGACATTTATCATCGGGTTAAAAGAGGGCTTTGCCACCATCTGGACCATGGAAAAGAAATGGTCATATCTATTTCACACCGTATTGATCTGGGCATTATACGTCCTCATGTTCTACGTCTCGATCTTCTCTTTGGAGGCCACAACAGATCTACCTTTTGCAGGGATTCTTTGCGCCTTTGTGGCTGGCAGCTTTGCGGTAGCTTTAATTAATGGTGGTATAGGCGCATATCCATTCTTAGTCGCGCAAACTCTCGCATTATTCGGTCTTGAAATGACCGCCGGAACCTCCTTAGGCTGGATATTGTGGTTGTCACAAACGCTTCTTGTGATCATTTATGGACTAATCTCATTATTGCTACTATCTTTGAAAATGCGTCGAGGAAAAAACCTCGACTCATAATTAAAGATGGGTTTTTATGAGAATTTTTGCTGTATTAGTGCTGTTTTCAGTTTCACTAACCGTGAGCAGTCAAGCAATCTATAGAAATGTAAAAAGCAAGGTTCTCAACGGCGAGCGCAAGATCAAAATCTTGCCACCACGCAACTATGGCGAGAATCCAGAGAAAACGTACCCACTTATCATCGTCCTGGATGGTGACTATCTCTTTGAACCCGTAGCAGGAAATGTGGATTATCTCTCCTACTGGGATCAAATGCCAGAATCAATAGTCCTGGGAGTCAATATGCTCCAGAGTAGATACACAGAAACAGATATCGACCCCAACAATGGACTTCCTAGAGAAAATGGGCAGAAATTGATGGATTTTCTAATGGAGCTCAAGGATATGATGGAAAAGGATTATCGAGTGGCCCCGTTTACGGTAATGGTAGGTCAGGATATCACGGCAAACTTTTCCAGCTTCTATCTCATGAGAGATAAAATTCCTATTGAGGCATTTATCCACATCAGACCAGAGTATACAGATCTTATCAAGGCAAATCTTGATGTCCAACTGCAAAAGCGACAAAAGATCAACTTTTTTTATGCTGGAACAACAGCCAAGGACACCTCTATAGACGGGCTGCTGGTAAATCAAATTGACACTACGGGAACCGGTGGACTTAAGACCAACATCAAGATTGAAAAATTTGAGGGAACCAACCAGTATTCTGTAGCTACAAATGCCATCGCTAGCGGTTTACAATTCATTTTTAAGTCCTATTCCATCATAGATGAAGACACGATCAAGGAACTTACCGCGCAAGGTGATACTGATATGGCAGCACCAGCAGTAGAAAAATTTGAGCCTGTGGAAAGTGATAAAGGGGATACTAGTGAACCACAAGCGACAAGCGAGGAAGCTGTAGAAAATGAAAATACCACGGATGGTGGGGAAGAAATTTCCAGTAAGCCCAAAAAACGATCAGAACAACTGAATGCCGTAAATAAATTAATTGCAAAACAACGGTTGATCTACAAAACTTACGGTTTTATTGAACCGCACAAGCTGGTGGATGTTGTAAAACTAGCCGATGTTCTTATAGAGCGAGAAGACTGGGATCAATTGATCAAACTAGGGGACTTTGCACACCGTGAATTTGAAACCTTACTTTATGGTGAGTTCATCCAGGGATTCGGTTATGAAAGGATAGGCAGGGTTTCCAGAGCCATAAAATCTTATGAAAAGGCTTATATCCTTGAACCCACAGCAGGTATAAGCGCAGATGATGTACTAGATCGCATTGAAGCCTTAAAAGCAAGGGATTGATGGCCAAGGTTAAAACCTCTTGGTTCTGCCAGAGTTGCGGTGCGCAGTACTCAAGGTGGCAGGGACAATGCAACGCCTGTAAACAATGGAACACAATTGTAGAAGAGGTTGTTGAAAAAGTGGGTAAACAACCTACCTGGCAACAAGCGGTAAGTCCTGAGTCGGGTTCACGTACAAAGGCGGCTAGCCCCAAACTTATCTCAGAGATTGACGCTCAAGAAAAACCCAGAATCAATGCGTCAAATGCCGAATTCAACCGGGTGCTGGGAGGCGGTATCGTTCCTGGATCCGTAACATTGTTAGGTGGTGAGCCAGGAATAGGAAAATCCACCCTGCTGCTGCAAATTGCGCTCAACCTACGATACAAGACTCTCTATGTAAGTGGGGAAGAAAGTGCACAACAGATCAAAATGCGCGCAGACCGCATCAAAGAACATGCAGACTACTGTTACGTACTTACAGAGACCAAAACCCAGAACATATTTAAACAAATACATACGGTACAGCCCGATGTGCTGGTCATTGATTCCATACAGACCCTACAGACTGAGCTTATTGAAAGCGCCGCTGGGAGTGTGAGCCAAATCAGGGAATGCACTAGTGAATTGATCAAATTTGCCAAGGAAACCAACACACCGGTCCTATTGATAGGTCACATTACCAAAGATGGGAATATAGCCGGTCCCAAGATTCTAGAACACATGGTGGACACCGTACTACAGTTTGAGGGGGATCGCAATCATACCTACCGCATACTTAGGGCATTGAAAAACCGCTTTGGTAGCACCCATGAAATAGGTATTTATGAAATGCTGGGTCACGGACTGCGAGAAGTGATTAATCCCAGCGAGATATTGATCTCTCAACGAGACAATAGCTTGAGTGGTACGGCCATCGCAGCATCGATGGAGGGAATGAGACCACTCATGGTAGAAGTCCAGGCACTGGTTAGTACCGCCGTGTATGGAACCCCGCAGCGCAGCGCGACCGGCTACAACCTCAAGAGACTTAACATGATCCTAGCTGTCCTTGAAAAGAGGGCTGGCTTCAAGTTAGGTCAAAAAGATGTTTTCCTTAACATTACTGGGGGGATCACCGTGGTGGATCCTGCAATTGATCTGGCGGTAGTAGCGGCAATATTATCGTCAAACTTTGACGTGGAAATATCGCCACAACATTGCTTTTGTGCAGAGATAGGCCTAGGCGGTGAAATACGCCCCGCTTCCCGCATGGAACAACGCATCAATGAATCCTTAAAGCTGGGATTTGAAAAGATTATGGTGGCGCCCTCCAGGCAAAAAACCAGTTACGGCAGCGAGGTCATCTCGTTTTCAAAAATTGAGGAATTAGTTAGATATTTATTTTCATGAAACGCCACTACACAATCTTCATTTCTATTATAATCCTGGTTTGTTTTCAAAATTGCAAACCGTCCAGCGAGGACAATTCTATGGAACTCATCAAATATGAGAAAGTTAATACCAGCTCTGATCAACTTGTTCACATGGTGGATAAAAGCGGTAATTACTTTTCGCTGGACGACGTATTAAAATTGAATGCGGGCAAGGTGATTTATATAGACATATGGGCGAGCTGGTGTGGCCCCTGCAAAGCAATGATGCCCGCCTCAAAAACGTTGCAGGAACAATTTAAAGAAAAGGAAGTGGTTTTTGTCTATTTATCTATCGACCAGCAATCTGCGGCTTGGGAAAAAGGATCTTCACAATTTAACCTCGTGGAGAGCAATTATTTGGTAAAGAACTACCCAAAAGCCTCTTTTTTCCAGACTCACAATGTAAGCAGTATTCCTAGATACTTTCTCTATGACAGAAAGGGTGACATTGTAGACAGCTACGCACCTAGACCCAACTCAACCCAGCTTGCCCAGCTCATCAACAAGACTCTGGAGAAACCAATTGATAATTAATACGAGATGTGGAGGTAGAATCCCGCTTTCGCGAAAGCGGAATATTATCTCACAACTGGATCACAACAAGCTACTGATTTTCCTAATTGCCTAGTATTGGAACCCCTTTAGGTTGGATATGGTTATAACCGTGATAGTTTGATTAATATGGGGCGAGCTGTAAGCACTTCCCCTGTTTTATAGACTGAACCCTGGCAGGCAATTGGACTATATTTGCACGCTCTAGGAGAATGACTATGAAGAACATCCGTAATTTTTGCATAATTGCCCATATCGACCACGGTAAAAGCACCCTAGCCGATCGATTACTGGATGCTACCGAGACGGTGACTAAGCGTGAATCACAGGCGCAATTACTGGATAATATGGATCTGGAACGCGAGCGGGGTATCACAATAAAGTCCCACGCCATACAGATGGATTATACTGACAGTAATGGCGAGAAATACATACTCAACCTGATCGATACGCCGGGACACGTGGATTTTTCATATGAAGTTTCCCGTTCCATTGCCGCTTGTGAAGGAGCATTGTTAATCGTGGACGCGGCGCAAAGCATTCAAGCACAAACCATCTCAAATCTTTACCTGGCACTAGAAAATGACCTGGAAATCATTCCTGTACTCAACAAGGTGGATCTACCTAGTGCAAATCCCGAAGAAGTAACTGATGATATTGTGGATTTACTGGGATGTGATGCTAGTGAGGTAATACCGGCAAGTGCAAAGACCGGTCTGGGAATTCAAAATATTCTAGATGCAATCGTGGAGCGTGTACCGGCACCTAAAGGTAATCCAGACGAGCCCCTGCAGGCCTTGATTTTTGACTCGCAGTACAATCAATTCCGCGGGGTGGAAACTATTTTTAGAGTAATCAATGGCTCAATTAAAAAAGGCCAGCAAATCAAGTTTGTCAATACTGGCGAGAGTTATTTTGCTGATGAGATAGGAACCCTTAAACTCAATCAAGTTCCCAAAAAGGAAATCGGTGCCGGTGATGTAGGTTATCTGATTACCGGGATCAAAGAGGCCAAAGAAGTTAAAGTAGGCGATACCATTACTGATTTTGCCAGACCCACGCAAAACGCTATTTCTGGTTTTGAGGATGTCAAACCCATGGTTTTTGCGGGTATTTACCCAGTTGATACTGAGGACTATGAAGATTTGCGATCCAGTATGGAAAAGCTACAGCTCAACGATGCATCGCTCGTGTTCCAGGCAGAAAGTAGTGCTGCACTAGGATTTGGTTTTAGGTGTGGATTCCTGGGCATGCTTCATCTTGAAATTATCCAGGAGCGACTGGAGCGTGAGTTTGACATGACAGTAATTACCACGGTGCCCAATGTTTCCTACCATGCCTTTACTAATAAAAACCCAGACGAGGTTATCATAGTCAACAATCCGACCGATATGCCTGAACCTTCTACCCTGAACCGTGTGGAAGAACCGTTCATTAAAGCAACGATTATTACCAAATCTGATTTTGTAGGTAACGTAATGTCATTGTGTATTGAGAAGCGGGGCATTGTTACCAACCAGACTTATCTCACAACTGAAAGGGTGGAAATGACCTTTGACATGCCGCTGGCCGAGATTGTTTTTGATTTCTATGATCGCTTAAAGACTGTTTCAAAAGGGTATGCCTCTTTTGATTACTCACCTATAGGATTGCGGGAATCAAAACTCGTGCGGGTAGACATTCTACTCAATGCGCAATCTGTAGATGCATTAAGTGCGCTCATCCACTTTGATAATGCTTATACCATAGGCAAGAAAATGGTGGAAAAACTACGTGAACTTATTCCTAGACAACAATTTGATATTCCCGTTCAGGCAGCTATAGGCGCAAAAATAATCGCCCGGGAAACAATCAAAGCCTTACGTAAGGATGTTACCGCAAAATGTTATGGTGGTGATATATCGCGTAAGCGTAAATTACTGGAAAAGCAGAAAAAGGGTAAAAAGCGTATGCGCCAGGTAGGTAATGTAGAAATCCCACAACAAGCTTTTATGGCGGTTCTTAAGTTGAATGACTAGTTTATAGGCCCTCATTAGTTTGCTTAAATTGAGGTAACAAAGCTTTTAATTTAACTATCCAATCGAGTATCAGTATCGATCACTCCTTGGATAAGACCAGAGCCTATATTAATTAACAGCCTTGAACCGTTTAAAGTGGTTGAGTCCTACTTCACTTTTTCCATAACCCCATAATCCTAGGTTTCCTCAAAGCTAGCTTTTAATTAATAGAGATAACTGTCATTCTCTAGTAAGCCTAATATCTCGACATCAATAGTTTCACCTATTAGATGTTGTAGCCTAGGATCGCTCATCCTCTTGTAAGTCAATGTATAATGATAATTTGAGTTCCATTTGATTTTATAGATTTGCCTCTCATCGCTATTGAATTCCTTCTGTAACCTTCGCTTGCGTTTGATCTTGGTTTCCTTATAAAGTACATGAGCATATCTATACTTCCCCTTTTTAAATCGCTTACATAAATTACTGTCAGGTTGCTGCAACGCATCACCATTAAATTTACTATTGATGAATTCAAAAGTTGAGTCGTAGAAATTATTCTTTAATTTACTATCTGGGTAGTATTGAACACTCAACAAGTACTGTTTGAGTTCTTCTATGACCTCAAGGTCTTTATAAGTGGTATTATCTAATACAATAGTCACAGCGTTACTTTTTGCATCATCAACACAAAAGTTAACCGTTACATACTATATGTTGACCGCATCTTGTACAAAGAAGACCTTATGAATCTGGGCCGCACCGCATACGGTAAAGAATAGAATCAAGAAGGTCAAGTTTCGCATTTAGAAGTCACTTTTTAAGTTATCCCACCACCACTTCACCACTTGCCTGCTCGATAATTTCTTTTCCTAGGTAAACTAACAACTGTCCTTCTTCTACTTCCATTTTAAGTGATGCAGACGGTATCGCTTCTATGCTCTTACCGCTCCTTATAAATAATGGAACAATATCGTCGTCGACTTTTGTTATCTCGATCAATGCCTCGTAATGTTCTTGTGACTTGATAGTAAGTTCATGAATCTCACCGTGGTATCGGGATACCTCCATCATCGATACGTAGTCATCTGTACTGGAAAAAAGCCCGTTTAAAGGGTTCTCGTTCGGGTTACGTATCTCAGTACTGTGCACCAACCTGTAGGCACCATGCTCACCAAACCGATTCCCAAACCTCTCTATCGCATAATCATTTATCGCAGAGTTTCCTGTGAGAGCCATCAAGAATCCAATATTGCTAAATTCTATATCGTCTGATATAGCGTCAGAATAAATATCAGCCACTATAGCATCTAGCCCATTTTCCTTGGCGATACGCACGTTGTTTGCATTAGCATCGACTAGAACAACACTCCTATCGTGTTCTTTGAGGTATCTTGCGATAATGCGTGCAAATTTTGAGGCACCCACAATCATAATCCCGTCAGATTTTTTAAGGAATACCCCTACTATTTTTGCAAAAATGCGAGCGGTAGTGGCATTGAGCAATACGGTACCTAGAACGATCATAAACACTAGCGGTGTAATGAAACGAGCTTCATTTGCAGCATCTAGATCGCCCATAAATTCAAACTGCGCCACCAGTTTAGAACCAAAAAGGGAAGCAATACCAGCAGCTACAATTCCTCTGGGCCCTACCCATGATATAAAGAGCTTCTCGTTGAGTTTAAGGTTACTATTAATAGAACTGGCAAATACACTAAGTGGTCGCAATACAAAAGCAACTATCACAAATAGGACAGCAGTTTCCCAGCGATAGATTAAATAGAGATCTTCCATCTCAATATTTGCCGCCAGTAATATAAACAAGATTGAAATTAATAGCACGCTTAGCGATTCCTTGAAATAAAGAAGTTCTTTTATATTAGGTAGATTGATATTACCTAGGACCATTCCCATCACCACGACAGCCAGTAGTCCAGACTCGTGGGCAAAAGTGTCACTCAGCACAAAGACACCCAGCACCGCAGCCAGGGTGAATACGTTGAGCAGATAATGGGGGATGATTTTTTTCTTGATTGAAAATGCTAATGCATGTGCAAATGAAAACCCAAAGGTGAATCCAAAGAGTACAATTTTACCAAACTCCTCCAGCGCGGTCATGGTAAACTCAGTCCCAGCACCAGCGCTTATGAATTCAAAGACTAGAACCGCAAACAAGGCACCTATGGGATCAATGAGGATTCCTTCCCATTTAAGTATGGAACTCACATCCTTTTTGAGCGGGATATTTCTCAAAATAGGAGTGATAACCGTGGGTCCCGTAACGATAATAAGCGCAGAAAACAACAAGGCTATCCTCCAGGTGAACCCAAACAGATAATGAGTAGCAATCCCACCACCTATGAAGGTAATAATCACACCTACTGAAATCAGCTTACCGATTACCCCGCCGGTATTCAGGATTTCTGCTCGTTTTAAAGTAAGTCCACCCTCAAAAAGAATGATGCTTATGGCTAGGGACACAAAATAATATAGTCCCTCCCCTGGAAAAAGACCCACATCATTTGCATACCTGGGTTGTATGAGCTTTGTTGCACCTTCAGTATAAAGGGTTGCAATAGGACCCACCAGCAACCCTATTATGATCAACGGCAATATGGCCGGTATCTTGAGTCGCCATGCCATCCATTGTGCCAGTATACCCAAAATAATAATTCCCGCTAATTCTAGCATTCAAAAAAATTTAAGCAAGCAAAGTACAATCTTTTTACAGGATTTAATTCTCAACTTAACATCCCGTTATTAGCTAGTTGATGATAAACATTTATCTAGTAAATTAACAAAACTTAAATCTGTGTAAAGTTCAACACTTTAAATAGGTAAAAAGCCGAATTTTGAGTTTATGAATCTGTACCCGATTGAATCTGGAAACTTTAAGCTCGATGGTGGTGCCATGTTTGGAGTTGTGCCTAAGTCCCTATGGCAACGCACTAACCCAGCTGATGGTAATAATATGATCGATATGGCTGCCAGGTGTTTACTCATAGAAAATGGGGACCGCCTCACCCTTATTGACACGGGAATGGGTAATAAACAGTCAGAAAAGTTTTTTGGCTACTATTTCATGGACCATCGCTTTGACCTGGACAGCTCTCTTAAACGGTACGGATTTTCCCGTGATGATATTACTGATGTATTCCTTACCCATTTGCATTTTGACCATTGTGGAGGTTCCATTGTAAGGGATGGAGATGGTTTAGTTCCCGCTTTCGCGAAAGCGGAATTCCACACCAACAAAGCACACTGGGACTGGGCAATAAATCCAAACAAACGTGAAAGAGCTAGTTTCCTAACTGAGAACATCCTTCCTATTAAGGAAAGTGGGCAGCTTAATTATATTAAACAAAGTACGAGTTTTGAGCATTCCACCGGACTCGATTTTGACATTTTATTTGTGGATGGGCATACTGAAAAGCAAATGATTCCACACATAAACCATGATGGAAAAACCTTTGTATTCGTGGCAGATTTGTTACCTACCGCTGGTCATTTACCCATACCCTATGTAATGGGTTATGACACCAGGCCCCTAATCACTCTTGACGAGAAAGAGAAGTTTCTAGAAAAAGCAGCTCGTGAGAACTACTATTTGATCCTGGAACATGATCCCTACAATGAAATCATCACGGTAGAGCAAACAGATCGTGGTGTAAGACTCAAAGACAGTTTGACTTTTAATGAATTATTTAATTACTAATTATGACTAACAAAATAATCGCAAGACCACTTCTAGGTCTAGCTATCGCCGGGATCATCGCTAGTTGTGGATCAGGTGGAGCCATCGTATCACCTCCTATCGAGAACATCGACACGATGCCCTTGAAAACACAACCTCTTACAGAGGTTCAAAAGAAAAACTGGAAGGACTACGACTTGAAAACCGATACCATTCCAGGGATGAGCGTAGACAAGGCTTATGAGGAACTGATTAAAGACAAAAAAGGAAAGCCGGTCGTTGTCGCTGTAATTGACTCTGGAATAGATGTCAACCATGAAGACCTGGACGGCGTGATCTGGGTAAATGAAGACGAGATACCTAACAACGGTAAAGATGACGATAAGAACGGCTATATAGACGACGTGCATGGATGGAACTTTCTGGGAAACATAGTGGAGGACAATCTTGAGTTTGAGAGAATATTGAGAGACAAGGACAAGTTACCGGCAGATATGGTCGCCAAGGCTCAAAAGGAGTACGACAAAAAGATCGCCGAGGCTGGAGAAGCAAAAGCAGGCATGGAAGGTCAACTGCAAATCGTAGGACAAACCAGAACTACCCTAGAAAAATTAACCGGTAAAAAAGATTTTACCCTGGAAGATGTCAAGGCAATTGATGCCAAGGATGAGGCAAGTAACCGCGCAAAACAAATAGGTTTACAGGTAATGAATAATTACGAGAGCTTTGATAACATCAAGAAGTTGATGACTGATGAGCTTAACAACCAGATTGCCTACCTGAATGGAGATAAATTAAAAACTGATTTCAGAAGAGATAACCTAGGTGGGGATGATCCCTACAAGTGGGATACCGGAGTGTATGGCGATAACAATTATGGCGGTCCTAATCCAGCGGCAAGCGGTGATGCTTTTCATGGCACTCACGTAGCAGGCATCATTGCCGCCGAGCGTGATAATGGTCTAGGTGTCAATGGTGTGGCAAATAATGCAAAAATTATGGTGTTGCGTGCGGTAAGTGCTGGTGATGAGTATGACAAGGATATTGCCAAAGCAATACGCTATGCCGTTAACAACGGGGCAAAGGTGATTAACGGTAGTTTTGGCAAATATCATAGTACTAATCCAGAATGGGTCTGGGATGCACTCAAATACGCAGCAGACAATGACGTGCTATTCATCAATGCAGCTGGTAATGAAGGTATTGATACAGACTTTACACAAGTTTATCCACAGGATCAGGAGCTAGCCGGGCCAGAGGTGTCAGACACCTTCTTGACGGTAGGTGCCTTAAACTTTGAATATGGTGCAGATTTGTTGGCAAATTTTTCAAACTATGGTAAAAGTTCAGTTGATGTATTTGCACCTGGGGTAGCAGTATATTCCACAGCACCAGACAATAAATACAGAAACGCTGGGGGTACCTCAATGGCCGCTCCAGCGGTTGCTGGCGTGGCTGTCATGATACGTTCCTACTATCCTAAGCTTACCGCTGCACAAGTTAAACAAGTAATTATGGATAGTGGTATTTCCACAAATGCCGTTGTAAACCTAGGAGGAAAGTCAGAAGATGCAAAGCCTTTCAAGGAAGTTACTACGTCTGGAAAGATGGCAAACCTCTACAATGCCTTGATTCTTGCCTCAAAAATGTAGGAAAAGTTTCGTAGAATTAACACTTAAGCAACAGCTATATCAAGCTGTTGCTTTGTAGCTGTCAATTCAATCCACTACTTTTGCATTTCATAAATTTAAACAGATGAATAGTTTATTTTACTTTCTATTGATACAACCAGGCGGCGGTGGCTTCCCTCCTCCTCCTCCTAATGAACCAGTACCACTAGACGATCATCTATGGATACTACCAGTAGTTGCGGTCATTATGATTGCGATTTATGTTTTTAAATCTAGAAAACAGATTGCTGCTTAATCGGGCATTAATCTTTTTACATACTTACCTATGACATCAAACTCAAGATTTACTTGAGTTCCTGTCTTAAAGTTCTTGAATCCCGTATGCTCATAGGTATACGGGATTATTGCTACAGAGAATTCTGATTCTCTGGAATCTACCACAGTAAGACTAACGCCATTGATGCATATGCTACCTTTTTCAATGGTGACATTACCTAGGGAAGGATCGTAGTTGAAGCTGAATACCCAAGACCCGTTTTTACTCTCCACGGTGGTACAAGTCCCCACTTGATCTACATGGCCTTGCACAATATGTCCATCAAGCCTACCTCCCATTAACATAGCTCGCTCTAGGTTGACTAGATCTCCTTTTATAAGCGAGTCTAGATTAGACTTAAGCAATGTTTCCTCTATCGCGGTTACCGTATAATGATCATTCTCGATATGGACCACAGTTAAACATACACCGTTGTGTGCAAGAGACTGGTCTATCCTAAGTTCACCAGTAATTGAAGACTGAAACGTAAAGTTTTTGTTTGAACCCAGTTTTTCAATATGGACCACTTGTGCGACTGACTCAATAATTCCTGTAAACATGCTTTTAATCTTGTACTTTTATACCTTCAAAAGTACTATTCAAAACTCCCTTAATGACGCAAAAATCTAATAAGATCAAGGTGGGAATTACCCTAGGTGATCCCAATGGCATAGGTGGAGAAATTATATTGAAGGCATTTCAAGATTCTCGAATGCTGGAATTATATACTCCAGTTGTTTTTGCCCAACCTAAACTTTTGAGTTACTATGCAAAATCGCTGGACCTAAACGTTAAGATTAATGGTATAAGCGAGAGTAGGGAAGCTATTTATGGTAAGTTCAATGCATTACGCAGCAAGGCAGAAGTTTTTAAGGTAACTGAAGGCAAGGTAGAAGCGGTAGCGGGTGATATAGCTGTACAAAGCTTGAGAGCTGGCGTGCAAGCTCTCAAGGACGGTGAAGTTGATGTCTTGGTAACGGCGCCCATCCATAAAGAATCCATACAATCTGACAGCTTTAATTTCCCAGGTCATACAGATTTCTTGAATCAAGAACTTGAAGGTGACAGCTTGATGTTCATGATTTCCAAAAATGTGAAAATCGGTCTCATTACTGATCATGTACCACTTAAAGATGTGGTATCCCATATAACTCCAAAAGCCATAAAAACTAAGATTGGAAGTATAAAGGAGTCATTAAAAAAAGATTTTAGGATTAGTAAGCCCAAAATTGCCGTTCTGGGAATTAACCCTCATGTAGGTGATAATGGAGTAATAGGTGATGATGATCAGGAGATATTGATTCCAGCGTTGGAAGAATTAAGAGAGGATGGTACATTGATATTTGGACCCTACGCGGCAGATGCTTTTTTTGGGAACAAGAAATACCTACAGTTTGATGCGGTACTTGCGGGCTATCACGATCAGGGTCTCATTCCATTTAAGACCTTGACCTTTGGAAGCGGTGTAAATTATACGGCGGGTCTATCGCATGTAAGAACAAGTCCAGATCATGGGACTGGTTTTGATATTGCTGGACAAAATATTGCAGACCCTTCATCTTTTATCCAAGCCATTCACACCGCGGCAGACATCTACCAGGCAAGAATAGAATATGCAGAGTTGACCTCAAACACGCTTAAGACAAGTTCTAGAGGGCGCAGATAGGCATTTTAAAGAGTTATTGAAATCTGAATAAGTTTTAATACCTTTGCCCGCTCTTTTAAAGAGAATTGATTATGAAGCTTAACACCTTTGACATCTCCTTTTCAGGATTGAAAATTGGTAAGCATGAATTTCAATTTAAATTAGAAGACTCGTTTTTTGAAAATTTTGGTTTTGAAGAGTTCAACTCTGTCAACCTTGATGTGACCGCTGTTCTAGACAAGAGATCTACCATTATGGATCTTAAATTAGAAACCGAGGGAACCGTCAATGTAAATTGCGACGTTACAAATGAACCATTTGATCTTGAACTGGAGACGGTGATGGATATCGTGATTAAATTTGGTGAGGAGTTCAATGATGAAAATGATGAAATGCTAGTGCTACCGCATGGCGAGCATCAATTCAACATTGCTCAATTTATTTATGAGATGATTGTTCTATCACTTCCAGCAAAGAAAGTCCATCCAGGAATTGAGGATGGAACTTTGGACTCTGTAATTTTAGATAAATTGAATGAGTTAAGCGTTTCAAAACCTGAGAGTACCCGTAATACTGAAACTGATCCCCGTTGGGACGTTTTAAAGAAACTAAAAGACTGATAATAATCAATAGCCATGGCGCATCCTAAAAGAAAAATCTCCAAAACAAGAAGAGATAAAAGAAGAACTCACTACAAGGCTAGTGTTCCACAAATTGCTACAGATAGCACTACTGGTGAAGCTCACCTCTACCATAGAGCGCACTGGCATGAGGGTAAATTGTATTACCGCGGTAACGTACTTATCGACAGGACAGAACAAGCAGAGGCCTAATCCACAACAGCAGGCAATTTCTTATTTGCTCTAACTGAGCAAAAAAATGACACGTTTATATATAAACGTGTCATTTTTATTTGTTTTAACTGCTTTTTTAGTAGCTTTCACGGCTGTAATAAAATTAGGAATCAACTTTTATGGGTAAACGTAAAGCTGCCATTACTGCCGTAGGTGCTTATGTCCCTGATTATAAGCTCACTAACGAGATTCTGGAAACCATGGTCGATACAAACGACGAGTGGATCACCTCCAGGACTGGTATTAAGGAAAGACGGATCCTTAAAGACAGCGATAAAGGCACTTCATATCTAGCCATAAAAGCTGCAAGGGATATTATAGAAAATCATGCTGTTGATCCCCTGACCATTGACCTAGTAATCGTAGCGACTGCTACGCCAGATATGCCAGTTGCTTCAACCGCTGCTTATGTTGCTACTCAAATAGGTGCAACAAACGCTTTCTCCTATGACCTACACTCGGCTTGTTCTAGTTTTCTATATGGAATGAGCAACGCGAGCAGCTACATAGAGTCTGGGCGATATCAAAAGGTACTCCTGATCGGTGCAGATAAGATGTCCTCGATCATTGATTATACTGACCGCGCTACGTGCATCATTTTTGGAGATGCAGGTGGCGCGGTTCTTTTTGAACCTAATCTTGAAGGATACGGGCTCCAGGATGAAATTCACCGTACCGACGGGGTAGGCAGGGAATTTCTCAAAATTGACGCTGGTGGATCGCTGCTGCCAGCATCCATGGAAACCGTAAAAAACAAACAGCATTTTGTCTTTCAAGATGGGAAAAACGTTTTTAAGTACGCCGTTTCCAGCATGGCAGACGTATCAGAACAGATCGTCAATCGCAATAATTTGACTAATGAGGATATAGCATGGCTAGTACCACATCAGGCAAACAAACGTATTATTGATGCCACGGCACGACGCATCTCCCTTCCAGAAGAAAAAGTAATGATGAACATTCATAAGTACGGCAACACGACTAGTGCCACCCTACCGCTATGTCTTAAAGAATATGAACCTCAACTCAAAAAGGGTGACAACCTGGTTTTTGCCGCATTCGGTGGGGGCTTTTCCTGGGGATCCATTTTACTGACCTGGGCTTACAACTAAATAATCCTTTAACCACTTACCATGGAACTAAAAGAAATACAAAATTTAATCAAGTTTGTCGCAAAATCTGGCGCTAGTGAAGTCAAGCTCGAGATGAACGACATTAAAATCACCATCAAGACGGGAAGCGAGCCAGGTGATGTGACCTATGTCACACAACCCGCGGCAATGCAAATGCAGGCTCCACCAGCCACTTTACCACAGGCAGCACCCGCTGGACCCGCTACGAGCGGTGATGCGGCTCCAGTCGTGGACAGTAAAGAAAGTGATAAATACATTACGGTAAAATCCCCTATTATAGGTACTTTTTATAGAAAACCATCTCCTGACAAACCAGTATTCTGTGAAGTGGGTGACTCTATCAAAGAAGGTGATACCCTATGCATCATCGAGGCAATGAAACTATTCAATGAGATTGAAAGTGAGGTTTCTGGTACCATCGTAAAAGTACTGACAGACGATTCATCGCCTGTAGAATTTGACCAGCCGCTATTTCTAGTCGATCCGTCATAATTTTATTCATTTAGGTAGTGACTATAAGGTTTGCGCTTTCGCGAAAGCGTAATTAACCCATACACACCTATCAAAATTGAACATCATGTTTAAAAAAATATTGATAGCAAATCGTGGAGAGATAGCCCTGCGGGTCATACGCACCTGCAAGGAAATGGGAATCAAAACCGTTGCCGTATACTCCACGGCCGATGCTGATAGCCTGCACGTAAAGTTTGCAGACGAGGCGGTTTGCATAGGCCCGCCACCCAGTAATCTCTCCTACCTGAAGATGAGCAACATCATTAGCGCCGCAGAGATTACTAACGCAGATGCCATACACCCAGGATATGGATTCTTATCTGAAAACGCAGATTTTTCTAGGATTTGTGAAGAGCACGACATCAAGTTTATAGGTGCTAGTGCAGAGATGATCTCAAAAATGGGCGACAAGGCGACTGCCAAAGCTACCATGAAGGAAGCTGGAGTCCCTTGTGTACCGGGAAGTGATGGGATTATCGAGGATTTTGAGAGTTGCCAGAAAATTGCAGAAGAAACCGGCTACCCAGTAATGCTCAAAGCTACCGCTGGTGGCGGCGGTAAGGGAATGCGCGCCGTATGGGACAAGGAAAATTTGAAGGATGCGTGGGACAGCGCAAGGCAGGAGAGCAAGGCAGCCTTTGGTAATGATGATATGTACATGGAAAAACTCATTGAGGAGCCACGTCATATTGAGATCCAGATTGTGGGCGACTCCTATGGAAAAGCCTGCCATTTAAGTGAACGGGACTGCTCTGTACAGCGTCGCCACCAGAAGTTGACAGAAGAAGTGCCCTCCCCATTCATGACAAAAAAATTACGTAAATCAATGGGTGAAGCCGCTGTACGCGCGGCCGAATTTATCGCCTATGAGGGAGCTGGAACGGTTGAATTTCTTGTGGACAAACACCGCAACTTCTATTTCATGGAAATGAACACCCGTATCCAGGTAGAACACCCGATTACGGAACAGGTCATCGATTTTGACCTGATTAGAGAACAGATTCTGGTAGCTGCAGGGGTCAAAATTTCTGGTAAGAATTACGAGCCAGCTCTTCACTCCATCGAGTGTCGTATTAATGCAGAGGATCCTTACCATGATTTTAGACCCTCGCCAGGGAAGATAACCGTACTGCACGCGCCAGGTGGTCACGGGATAAGACTGGATACGCATGTTTACGCGGGTTACTCCATTCCCCCCAACTATGATTCCATGATTGCCAAACTTATTACCACGGCACGTACCCGGCAAGAAGCAATCGACAAGATGAAACGGGCGCTGGATGAATTTCACATAGAGGGAATCAAGACCACAATCCCATTCCACAGGCAACTTATGGATGAGCCAGATTATGTGGCAGGAAATTATACTACTGCTTTTATGAATGACTTTAAAATGAAAGAACTTAAATAGTTTTATTAGATTATTTTACAATCAAGGCTCGGGTGTTACCCGGGCCTTTTAAATTGAAAGACTATAAGCAAATGCTGGAGTGTTGCTTATCTCAAACCATGGCATCCGTTCTAGTGAAATGAATAGGATGCCACCTCTTTAAAACTGAGACTAGGTAACTTTCAACAAGTCCATCTAGTTAGCGATCTAGTTTTGAGTATTTCTAATTACCGTAGGAGGCAAAACAAAATATTTTCCCCACATTGCTGTTTTATCTGGATATGCGGTTTGCCATATTTTTATGTGTTTTGTTGTGGGGCTATGCGGCCTGTTCACAAACGCATCCCGGGCTTGTGGTGAAACGTTTTAAAGTCAAGGACAGTATCAAGCTAGATTCTGTGAGCATCAATCCATTTTTATTTAGTCTCAAGAGCTTAAAAGGAAAAGATATGGATAGCTCGCTTTACTATGTGGATTATGGCAAATCAATCTTGAGGTTGAAAACAGGGTTGATTAAAACAGATTCGGTTGAAGTGAGTTACCTACCTTATCCGGAGTTTCTTACCCGCACGTACAGACTTTATGATCCTGCTATTATCTTAAATAACGAGAGCAGGCAGGAACAGCTGGTAAAATTCAGACAAAGTAACATCAAGCGGCGATTTGTACCGTTTGACGGACTGCAAACTACCGGTAGTATTACCAGAGGACTGCGCGTGGGAAATAATCAAAATAGCGTAGTCGATTCTGAACTAGACCTGCGTATTACTGGCAAGCTCAATGATCGCGTCTCTCTCAGGGCTTCCATACAAGACGCAAACGTACCTCAAACCCAAAATGGCTATTCACAACGACTGGATGAATTTGATCAGATTTTTATTGAACTCTACAGCGATAATTGGAATTTACGAGCTGGAGATGTCGATCTCATACAAGATGATTTTAAATTCAACATGTTTACTAAACGTGTTCAGGGAATTTCAGGAAATATCAATTTTAAGGGTGAACAGTCAAGTGGCTACGCTGGTGCCGCAGCAGCGCTGGTGCGTGGTACATTCAACATAAGCCGCTTTACCGGCGAGGAGGGAAATCAAGGCCCATATAAATTACAAGGTGCTAATGGTGAGCTTTTTATTCTAGTAGTTTCTGGAAGTGAGCGCGTGTTTGTCAATGGTATATTGTTAACCCGTGGGGAAAACGCAGATTACATTATAGACTACAATGCAGGTGAAGTGCGCTTTACCCCTACCTTCCCCATCACAAGTGAAATGCGTATTTCCATAGAATATCAGTACAGCGAGAGAAACTTTACGCGACTGGTGGGGTATAGCAAAGGGGGATATCAGACTAGGAATTTCAACATAGAGTCTTACGTTTATACAGAGAGTGATTCCAAAAATCAACCCCTACAACAATCTCTAAGCGAGGAACAGGTATCCATTTTATCTAGGGCTGGGGACGATCCTGCCCTAGCAGTAGCGCCTAGCGCCACGCCGGAAGAATTTTCTGAGAATAGGATTCTTTATCGTACTAGGGTTGTCAATGGTGAAACCGTATTTGAATTCTCCCAAGACCCTACCGTCCAGTTGTTCACAGTTAGGTTCTCATTTGTGGGAGCGGGTAACGGGAATTACAATCTCGTTGACGATCAGGCAATCGAAAATATTTATAAATATGTCCCACCCGTGGCGGGAGCGCCGCAAGGTGACTATGAACCCATTGTACAATTATTCACCCCAGAATCACTTACCATAGCAGGTTTAAAGTCTAATTACAATCCGCGCCCATCCACGGTCGTCGCTACTGAACTGGCTTGGAGCTACAACGACTTAAATAGGTTTTCCAGCTTTGATGATGACGATAATACAGGTGTAGCCATTAAACTGGATGGCCAGCAGGAATTTTTACGTACTGATAGTATTAATTCACTTACTGCAAGAATTTCTGGTGACTACATACACGAGAATTTCAGAAATGTAGAGCGAGTCTATAATATTGAATTTAGTAGAGACTGGAATATAGACGAGGTAACTGGTAATCAACTACTTTCCAGGGTGGGAGTAGATTATAAAAAAGATACCACCATTACGTTGCAATATTCGTTTGAGCATCTGGAACTGGGGAGTGCATATAATGGCAACCGGCACAATCTAGCGGGAACTTATAATGAGCATAGTTGGAGGGCGCGATTCCGCGGGAGCATACTCAATACAAATTCTCAATCACGAGAGTCAGATTTTAATAGGCTTGATGTGGATGTGCTTAAAAAATTGGGTAGAAATTATGTGGGAATGCGGTTCAATGGAGAAAGCAATGAACAAATTAATAAGGAATCACAAACACTCACGTCACTATCACAGCGGTTTGCGGGTTATGAGGTTTATGTAGGTCGGGGCGATACAACGAGTACTTTCATGGAGGTGGGGTATCGCAACAGGGTCAACGATAGTTTAAGACTCAATGAATTAACCCGAGTGAACACTTCAAACAATTATTACATCAACTCACAACTGCTTAAAAGCAAAACAAGCAACCTACGACTTTATGCAAACTACCGAATTTTAAAAAGTAATTACGATACGATTCCAGACGAGATTTCCCTGAACTCAAGATTGCAATTCAACAAGAGGCTGTTTTCAAATAAAGTCCAGTTGCTCACGACTTATGAAACAAATAGCGCCAGCATCCCAAGACAAGATTTTACCTACCTGGAGGTAAATGCTGGCCAGGGTACATTTACTTGGATTGATTATAATAATGATGGCATACAGGACTTAAATGAATTTGAGACCGCACAATTTCAGGATCAGGCAAACTATGTTAGGGTATTGTTGCCTAATCAGATCTTCCTTCCCACCCATCAGAATAAATTTTCAACCACACTTACACTCAACCCAGCTTCATGGGCGCAAAAATCAGGTATAAAAAAAGTTATATCTCGATTCTTTAATCAGACCAGTTACTTGATTGACAGGATGGTACGTAGAGAAGGTAAGGATTTTGATTTAAACCCCTTCAATGGGTCTGATGACCAGCTGGGGCTCAATCTCAGTTTCAGAAACAGTCTGTTTTTTAACCGGGGCAAACAGTATTACACCACTAACTATACCTACTTGAGTACAGAAAATCAAGCCTTGCAAAGCATAGGTTTTTTACGTAGCGAGATAGAAAGCCACCAGATTAGCTTTTTGCACAAAATTGCGGACCAATGGCTTTTTACCTTCAATGCACAACTAGGATTCAATTCAAGTGAAAGTGAAAACTTTGCCAATCGAAATTTTAAAATCGATGAAGAATTGATTAAACCGCAGGTTTCCTATCTTTTTAGTGCGAGCAACCGCATAGATCTCTTCTATGAACGAGAATCTAAAAATAATCAGGTAAACACACCCGCAGCGCTTGTACAACATAATATAGGCGTGAGCTGGTCCTTCAATAAAGCTCAAAAATTCACAATCAATGGCGAGGCAAGGTATATAGACAATGACTTTGATGGGTCTGCTTTTTCTCCTGTAGGCTTCCAGATGCTGGAAGGATTACAAGCCGGGAGCAATCTGACCTGGAATCTGCTATTCCAAAAAAACCTGACAAAATTCCTGGATCTCAACCTCAACTATAACGGTCGCAGCAGCGAGAGAAGTCGTACCGTCCATAATGGAAGCATACAACTAAAAGCCTATTTCTAGCGCAGATTCAATCTTGATCACTCGCAAACCACTCGGCAAAGCTGGATTCGGTTTCTCGTAACCGCAGGGAGAACAAAGAAATATTCTTAGGTAGTCGAGATTTAATCTTTACTGCAAAGTCCATGATCATCATTTCACTAGTGGGTTGATAATCTGCGAGTATTACATCGTGACCACGATCCTGAAGCTCTTTTGCAAGCTCTATATGTGGTGTATTCTTATTGAAAACCGTGGCATGGTCAAATGGATCAACAATTTCCTCCTTTACTATTTTTTTAAGATCCCCAAAATCAATTACCATCCCCTGCTTTACATGGTTCTTATCCACGATGGGTTTCCCGATAACCGTAACCGCTAGTTTATAACTGTGCCCATGGACGTTGCGACATGCTCCATCATAGCCGTGTAGCGCATGTCCAGTCTCAAATTTAAATTCCTTGGTGATCCTTATATTGTTCATTGCGGCCTTTTTGTGATTACGCTTTCGTGAAAGCTGAATACCCCACAGCTCATCTACAATGGCAAAGATATAAGTTCACACCAGAGATAACGTGAATTTAAATGAAGGTAAATTTTTTGGGAGGTGATATAGACACTAGATTTACCGTTATAAACCAACTCTATGAAGCTCAAGTCACTAATTATACTCGCTGTATTAGCCTTTTCTACTGAACTTACTGCTCAGTACAATTTTTATACAGCCGAACTCACGAAAAATGATGGAAGTAGAGAATCTGTTTTTTTTAGGAATAAAACTGTTTTATTAACAGGACCAGATGAAATTGTCATTTATTCTAGCGATGACAACAATTCCAAAATGGTTTTAAGTGCTGGAGGATTCAAAACAATTGCTACCCCCTCAAATGAGATTTATTTGCAGACTGCCGTAGTTGACGGGTTAGGAAGCAAACAGCCGGTAATTCTACGTAAATTGTTAGATGGCAAAAAATCACTTTATGAATTAATCGATCAAGAAGGCATTAATCGTTTTGTTCATGAAGATAACGGCACTTTTATCTTATTAGATAGAGTGCGAAATTCAAACTCTCCCAAACCTGCCTACCGTGAATGGCTGTATAAAAATTACAATACATCAAACTTGAGTCTAGAAGAATTTAAAAAACTGAATTACAATAGCACTAAGCTTGTAGAATACTACAAACTGCAAGACAATTCTTCAACATTACTATCTCAAGAACCCAAGGTCAAATTTTTCAACCTATGGGTTAATGCAGGATTTACTAGTTCAACCGTTACTCCAGAGGCCCAGTTCTTATCTTATGACGACGTTTCATCTACTGGTTATAAAGTAGGTATTCTAGGTAGTGTCAATCTAGGGAGAATATCAAACAAGCTGACACTAAATGCCGGTTTGAATTATTATAGTGGTATTGAAGGATCCGCACGGGCTGTTCTGTTTCCTGGTTCTTCAGTACAGCAAATTGAAGGAACTCACTCTGTAAGTCTTTCTTATTTGACTGTAGAGTTGTCATTACAATACAATATTCACTTCTCTAAATTTAGCGTTGCGCCCTATCTAAAATTTGAACCGGTTAGTTTTATAGGTAACAAAGACTATTCTTTAATCCTTGATGATGGTACTATATACTACGACTCTAATCTTACTGACAACAGGGCGACATCTTTCGGTCTAGGATTTAAGGTTAGTTATAATAGATTTTACGCAGGGGTCGATTATTCGCTCTTAAATCAGGTAGAAACTACGTTTGCTGGTCCCATTGAGAATGGCACCATTGAAAGTTCTGCATCTATACTATCATTGAATGTAGGGTTTTCAATTTTTTAATTTTGAAGAGAAGAAAGACGGTCTACGAATTTTATAACTAGACAAATAGACCTACCCAGCATCCATAAAAAGATGGCCCACCATATAGCATGGATGCCATGACCTAGATAGTCCAGTAGATAGATTGAGGGAACAAAAACAAAAAGTGTAAGCATGAACAAAAGATTGCGTAAGTATCTAGCTTCTCCCCATCCTTTAAAAATGCCATCAAATACAAAAGCGATGGCATTGATGGGTTGCATGAGTAGCACTAGCCAGAATACGCTATAGAATACTTCTAATACGGCAGCATCTCCCGTGAAGGATCTACCTATACTGTTATAAAACAAAGCGCAAACCGCAGAAAGGATAATTGCGACCACCACTCCATATTTTGTGGTCGCGATAGCTAGGAATCTGAGTGATGAAGTATCTCTAGAACCTAACAACTTGCCGCCTATTGCGTTGCCAGCATTAGCAAATCCATCGATTAGGAACGAGAAAAACAACCATATATTCATCAAAACGGCATGTGCAGCAACCGTAGCCGTATCATTCATTCCGGCAAATCGGTAAGTTAAATACATCAACACATTGATACTTGCCGTGCGCAAGATAAAGTTGAGAGTTAGCGCCAGGTGTTCTCTTAATCTGGGGTGTAAGGTCCATGTCCTGATTTTCAATCCAAAGGGTGTTTTTTTAAACAGAAAAAACAATGCAATCAACAACATAATTACTTGCGCAATCAAACTGGCGTAAGCGGCACCTTCTACCCCCATGGATGGTATTAAATCTTTAATACCAAATACTAGTATGATATCAAGAACTATATTAACTATAGCACCAGATAAACTAGCATACATGGCCCATGACGTGTTTTGTAGTCCTCTAAAAATGCCAAAGATTGCGAATGAACTCAAGGTAAGTGGAAACCCGATGGCCCTGATTTGATAGTAAGAAGTTGCAATCCCTCTTACCTGCATTGAAGGTCCATAAAAGCTAAATACGCTATCTGCGATGGGTGCGGTAATTATATAAATAATAAGACCCAACAGTATGTTGATCCAGATAACCTGCGGAATTAAATCAATTATTTTAGAGAGACTCTTATCTCCTACCGCTTTTGACACTATGGAGGAAATGGATGATTTCGTTTGAGCAATGGTCCAGATTATTGCGCTCAAAAAAGTTCCTACCAGCCCTACTGCAGCAAGGGCATCAGTAGCATCGCCTTTGATATTTCCTATGACCGCCACATCAGTAAGACTGATTACCGGTTCTGCCACTCCTGCGACTATGGCCGGTATGGCAAGTCTCATTATTTCTCTTGTAGTTATGCTCGTAGATTGTGCCACCGCACAAACTTAAACACTACACCTGCCTTCTTTAGTTGCAAATTATAAGTAGTGCGTTAGCTAAACTATTTATATTTGCAGTCCTTAAAATAACTGGGGGATTAGCTCAGTTGGCTAGAGCGCTACGCTGGCAGCGTAGAGGTCATCGGTTCGAATCCGATATTCTCCACTTAAAAACCCAATCGCACGATTGGGTTTTTTATTTATAGTTATTCTAAATAAGTTCTTTTCATTAATATCTTTGCGCAAATTTTGAAAAATGAAAATGAGGATCATTCACCGTTATCTTGGTTTTTTCCTAGCAGGGATTATGGCGGTTTATGCCATTAGCGGGATCGTATTAATTTTTAGAGATGGTGATACTTTTAAGCTTAAGACAACGGAGGAAGTACAACTTTCACCTGGACTTACCGCGGCGGTGCTAGGCAAAGAATTAAAGATTAAAAAATTCAAAGTAGATAGTATCGCAAACCAAGTGGTCTTTTTTGAACAGGGTAATTATGACCTGACAAGTGGTAAGGCAAGTGTGACTAAGAAAGAACTTCCCTATATCATGAAGAAAATGACGGGTTTTCATAAAGCCAAATCCGGCCAACCATTATTCTTTTTGAATATCTTCTTTGGACTTGCTTTGTTGTTCTTTGTAGTGAGCGCTTTCTGGATGTTTTTACCCAAATCTCCCATATTCAGAAAAAGTCTCTACTTTACCGCTGCGGGAATTGTTTTAACGATTGTCCTGCTATTCGTCTAAAACCTGAAATCTGGTGGATGAATTTTAAATATATCCTTTTATTGCATTGTGGTTTTTGAGAGCCAGTTGAGAGCACATTGCACAACTTGCTTAAGATCTGGTGGCAAGTTTGTAGATTCCCAGGGATGGCAAGCACCAAATACATGGTTTGCACCGGGCAGTAGTAGTAGTTCTGAATGTGGGCTTGATTTACTTAATTCAACAGCGTCAGTAAAGTTTACCGTGGGATCCAGAGTACCATGAATAATTAGATGTGGTATTGCCAGTTTACTGGCGGCTTTCTTAATATCCAGATTGTTTTCATGCAGCTGAAAATCTTGAAAGAACTGGTAATATAGCGGCATGCTTTGTTGGGTGCGACCATTTTTTATATAATACACTCCTTGTTCTTCCCAGAGTTCAAGAGCCTCTTCCCTAGGAAATCTAGATCGATAGCAGGCGACTCCTGCCAGAGTAATTAATCCAGACAGCCTGTGATCTCTAGACGCAACCAGGGTGGCAATCCCACCTGCCCTGGAATGGCCCATTAAATACAGTTTATTTGAATCGACTGGCAATTGTGAACTAGTTATCCAGTCAAGAATGCGTATCGTGTCCCGCAGTTCTATGCTATAGTTATTATTACCAAATGCTTCTAGATCTGGAAAATCGATAGGATCTTGTATCGTCCCGCCGTTGTGTGAATAGTTAAAGGAGATGAATAGGTATCCGGCTTTCGCGAAAGCGGAACCCATAAGATTCCACGCTCCCCAGTCCTTGAAGCCTTTAAAACCATGGCAAAACAATATGACTGGTAATCGTGAATCGCTTTTTTCCTGATATCTTACGGTCACAGGCATCTTGCGGCCATTCTCTCCAGCTACGACTTGTTCAATTATCTGCATCATACTTCTTTTTCAACGATGTCAATTCCCATGTCGTACATTTCATTAATCAATTTAAATAATTGTTCCTGGAAGGTATCAAGCACTTCTTTTGTGACCTGTGTTGATTTCTTATTATCTGCTTTGAAATAGAATGGCAGCACTCCTGGAGATAGGTTTTTAAAACTGATGACTCCCGCCATATCTATTAGTAAACCGTTTTGTGACTGTTTATAGTATAGATAGGCGTACATGAGTACCTGAAAGGCTTTGGCTTTTGAGTAATCTGTAGAGAGAAGACCAGCGCTGTGCTGGTCCATGCCCAACTCATGGCTGTTTACAAGACCTGTTTTATAATCAATGATCCTGGTCATTCCGTCTAGGCTATCGATACGATCTACCATTCCATGAAATTTAACAGGACCTATACCGGGGACATCCACAACAGCTTCTAGATTCTTTTCCAGACCCTGAATCACAAGCTCGCCTCCACCCACGACTACTTTATGATCCATGGCGATTATTTTCTTTAGGTAGTGATGCGAGACTTCATATATAATTTTATTTCTGCCCCTAGTGGTATCGTAACCAAATGCATTACTATCAAAAGATTCTTGAAGTAACGACGCTACCCATTTCCTCATCGCCTGGAAATGGAGTTTATCCAGTATCTCTCCAGTATAAGGCTTGTACAGTTGCTCCAGCACGTCATGGATAACAGTTCCCATCGTATTGAAACCCATTTCTTCTTCTACTGCTGCAAGTTCAGGTATTTTAAGAATTTTGCTTTTATAAAAGTCGAGGGGATTACGTAAATATGAGGTAAGCGTGGAGGGACTCATTCCTTTAGCGGCGAGGATTGATAACCGCTCTTTGTATTCACGACCTTTTTTCAAAGTGACTAGCGGTGTATACTGCTGGTTATCAACAAATTTGTAATTAACATGCTCTACAGTATAATGAGCGTCTTTGTCACTAGCCAGCTGAGTTAAAAATCTGCTTTGTTCCCCTTTTCCAAAACTGTCTCGATCAGTATTGTAGATAAAATCTGCCCGCTCAACACGATGTAACAGCCTGTAAAAATGATAAGCATAAATACTGTCCTGCTGGCTATAGGTAGGTAAGTTGAATTTAGTCCTGACATCGTAGGGAATAAAGCTGTTGCTGGTTTTACCGGCAGGAAGCAAACCTTCATTCATAGACAGCATAATTACATTCTTATAACTCAAAGCCCTGGTTTCCAGCAGCCCCATAATCTGTAAACCCCGCACGGGCTCACCTATGAAATCCAATTGCTGCATTCCCACCAGCTGGTTGAACAACAACTTTATGGTCTTATATTCATTAACCAGCGATAAACTGCCCAGCTCCTGCAAATTGTTAATTACAGTATTCATAACGCTGGCCTGTTCCAGCATAAGCGGTGATAGCTTAAATGTTGCAGCATTGTCCCTAATATACCCTATGGTCTCTACCAGTAAATCTACCAAGCTAGATGGGTTTGTGAGCGGGGAGAATATTCTAGCTAATACTGAATCCTCATCGATTAATTCCCGCATGACTTCAGGATTCAAATAACTAAGATTCATCTTGTTTATTTCATGCTCCAATTTTGCAATATTGTTAGGAACGATAATTTTAAGCACTCCCGCGTCTAGTAATGCTACTACATTCCCGTAATAAAAAGCATCATTTTTCCTGTTGAGGTGAAGATCTATCACAGCAGCAAAAAATGTTGCTATAGGCAGTTGCTCCAGTGGTAAACCCATCGTCACATTGAAGTTCTCGATCGTTTCTGGCAATGCGTTAAGTAGGGGAATGAGCAAGGACTCATCTGCCAGGACAACTACCGTATTGCTTATTTCACTAGCAGGTATTCTAGCAATTTGCTGTACGGCTACCTTTACCATTCCCAAATTACCAGTCACCCCGTGTAGTTGAAAAGCTTTACCTGTGTTGAATTGATCTCCCAAAATAGTAAACTCATGCTCCTCGTAGTAAGACCAGGTTGATTTATAAAGGCGTGAAAACCTTGCGGCTTCATGATAATTGCGAGACATGAAATATTGATCTACGTCCCAAAATATTTCTGCTTCTCCTGCTTCCAGCATGCGCTGTATCAATTGAGATTCTGACTTATTCAGGGCGTTGAGACCTAAGAATATAGTGATGTGCTCTGATGGTTCTCGGGAGGATTCCGCTTTCGCGAAAGCGAGTCTATAAGCCAGTCCCTCATAAGCTATACCTCTACTCTCGCACAATTGATTGAATGCCGAATGGTACTTCCCTAATCGCTTCCAGAACTGCAAGTAATCAGAAACCATTGTGGAAGATTTTTCCGTAGTCCAGTGGTACACGCTGTCATCTATCTCCTTTATGTCTGCCCAGTAATTAAAAAAGGCATTTGCATCGATGAGCTGTCGCTCTATTTCATTGAAGTCGCGCAGTATCGTTGGTGCCCAATTGAGAAAGGTGTCAAAATCATTAGTACTCGCGCCATCCTCGACACTTTTATAGGCCTCATAGAAATGCGGAAGCAAATCTAGATCAGTCAACAATTGCTGGCCACTCCATTGCTCCATGAAATCTGCTATACCTAATATGGAGGGCTCAAAAATAGGCCCATCCAGTCTGCTCGCAATTTCCTGTCGTATTAGATGGGCTACCCGTCGCGTGGGAACCACATAATTGAGCTGATTGATATCATGCCCTTTACGGAATAAAGCATCTAAAACCTGTTGTATGAATGACTGCATATGGGTTCAAGATACTCTAATTGCTAGAATAACCTGTATAAAAAACCCCTGCAGTCTTGCGCCTACAGGGGTATGGAATGGCTGGTTAAGCTCTTCCTAAATTTATTTCTTGGTAATTGTGAACTCAGATCTACGTGACGCCTCGTATTCTTCCTCAGAACACTTTTTAGACACGCAATCAATAACTGGATTTGCTTCTCCTCTTCCCGCTGCACTCAAACGTGAAGCATCTATACCTTTTGAGGAAACATAGTCAATTATGGATTGAGCTCTTCTTTCTGTTAATGCCATGTTGTAATTATCTGCCCCACGTGAATCGGCATAGGTCTCTGCCATGATTTCTAGGTTTGGATTCTTCTGCATCAGACTTACTAATCGGTCTAATTCTAGCGCAGCATCTGGACGAATGGCTGCCTTATCTAGATCAAAGAAGATTTTGTTCAACACAATTTTATCCTCAACAATTTTAGGTTCAGGTTTCATCGTGATCTGCAAGGTCACCTCATCCCGGGTATTGTCTAGTTGCGCTATCGCCTCACCACTCTCATAGCCTGCAATTGTAGTGTAAACCTGAATCTCTTGCATGTCATCTACGGTAAACTGTGTTTTACCCATGTCATTTGTATTCTGGGCTGGTATGTCCTCACCTTTTTCTACTCCTATGCTTACAATTGCATTGGAAATAACTTCATTAGTTTCTGCATCACGCACTTCTACCATAATGTCAACTACGTCTCTAGCGACCGGAGAAATTTTATAGATATCATCACTTCCCTTTCCACCATCTCTGTTTGAGGAGACATAACCCGTTTCAGCTTCTACATCATAAGTGAAGGCAAAATCATCCAGAGGTGAATTTACGCCCACGCCCATGTTTTTAACCTCTCCATTCTTATACATAAATACGTCTAGACCTCCCAAACCTAGGTGGCCATTACTAGCAAAATATAGGGTTCCATCGCTAGCCATATATGGGAAAGAGTCGTCTCCAGGAGTATTTACTTTGGGTCCCAGATTAACTGGGTTTGAAATGATACCATTATTAAGGTCTGCCTTATAGATATCAGTTCCTCCCTGACCTCCCGGTGCTTCACTAGCAAAATAAATTGTGTTTCCATCACTAGTAATTGATGGATGTCCTACCCCATACTCTTCTGCTCTGAGTGAGGTGGTTTGAATATCTCTCCACTCGCCACCAGCGTTTACCGCTCGATAGATTCCTAATTTGCTCTCACCGTCGCTTGCTTTTTCATAATCTCCCTCGTAGTAATCAACGCGAGTAAAGAACATGTACTTACCGTCTTTGGTGACTGCGAGAGTACCCTCGTGGAATTTAGTATTCACGTCGCCTCTTAGCAACACCGGGTTGCCTAGAGTATCACCATCACGTGCTGCTACTTCATAGATATCCAGGTAAGGCTGCTTGTTTCTACCATAATTAGATCGTGTCGAGTTTCTTGAGCTCGAGAAATAGATCTTTCCATTAGTTCTCAAGGCGGCAAAATCACTAGCGTCCGTATTCAACATAATTCCCTTTGCCTCGTATGCTGCTGGCATATCAAGAATCTCATTGATGTAGTTGGGATTGCTTCTGAACATTTTGGCTCGGGCATCACCAGGCATCATCGAGGCAAATTTCTCTAGGCTTCTGTTAGACTCCTCATAGTTTTCAATAGCTTTCTGACTTTGAGCTAGACGGTAAACCATCTCAGCATCAGCATCTTTTTCTGTTGCTTTCTTAAAGTACTTTACCGCATTTTTATAGTCGCTATTATAATAATAGCTGTTAGCTAGATTTGTGTACACTTCTTGTGACCTAGCACCTTTTTCCACAGCCTTTTCATAAGCTTTTGCAGCATCGAGATATCTTTTCTGGGTAAAAAGCTTATCAGCTTTTTTTGAAGAACCCTGAGCATTGACAGTCAGAGAACCCATCATCAACAAGGCAAATAATAAATAAAAGTTTTTCATTGTTTTTCAGCTTTGTAATTGATCTAGAAGAAACGCGGTGACTGCATCACCTTGCGTGGGAATGCAAAATTGAAGGATACAAAAAATTCGTGTGAGCTGGGTGCTACAAAATTGATGTCTGATGTGACACGGTCATATGCATAACCTACTCTTATATTGTCAGTAACCAGTACAGAGGCTAGACCACTAAATGAATCTTCATGCCGATAGGAAACACCTAGCTCAAACCGGTCGTAGAATAAGCCGTTGAGGTTAACGTCAAAACTTACCGGGGATTCAAAGGCTCCCTTAACCAGAAAGTGCGGTTTCAATTTGAAGTTTTCTGATACTCCAAAAACATAGCCTCCCGTTACAAAATAATGTTGCTCCTCACTACCAAATTTTCTGGCATCAGTATCAACGTGGGTACTGTTTAAAAAGTTGGGTACTGATGCGCCCAGGTACCAGTTGTCACTATAAAGAAAAGCTCCAGCACCTATATTTAAGAACGTCTCGTTCACTTGACCAGATAGTAACGGGTCACCAGGCACTATGGGAAATGTACTATTGAGATTTACATCCAGAAAACTTACCCCGGCCTTTATACCCAAAGCTAGCGTAATACGCTCATTCATAGGTAATCGATATGAGAAATCCCCACTTACATTCTGTTCTTTAACGGGACCTATCTCATCATTGATAAAATTGAGACCCAATCCCACTCGCTCACCTAGTGGGGTACTACCAGAAAAAGTCAAAGTTTCTGGCCCACCATCTAGACCACTATATTGCTGCCTATAGAGAGCGGTAGCTTTAAAAGCATCCTCAGTACCAGCATAGGCAGGATTGATGACGTTTTGGTTATACATGTACTGGGTGTACTGCGGGTCTTGCTGGGCGTTTACTGCCATTGTGGATGCGGCAGTAGCAGCAAGAAACATCCAAAGTATTTTCTTCATTCTCATAAAGTATTCAGTTATTGTTGGCCTATCAAACAATTGATACTTCAAAATATAGCTAAGCTATAGCTAGCATCAATTCTTAACATTAAGCTAAAATAACAATATCTTACGTTAATTAAAGGTTTGGCATAATTAAAATCATTTTACCAGTCACATTAAGTCTTAAAGTCAATTTACCCTGAGCACCATATAGATGGGGAAATGATCACTATAACCTCCTTTATAGCGATTACCAACAAAAGTTCTGGCGGGCTGGCCACGGTACCTCCCCTTCCACTGGCGTAACATGATGTCGTCATAAATGTCAACCTTGTGAGCATATAATTGACCTTGATCATCATTTTGGAGATTACTACTGGTTATAATTTGGTCAAACAGGCTCCATTTGAATTGATGATTGACTGTACCTCTATGATATGTTTTTAAAGGAGCGCTCAGGTTCTCAAATCCATGAGGCAGGATTTCTTGAGTTATACTGTCATTTTCTGGATCGTCATTAAAATCACCCATGATTATAGTTTTAATAGACTCTCGATGCTTTGTGTGGTAGTTATCCCCATCGTTACGTTTATCCCTATAGTGATTTATAAGCTGTCTAGCCACTTCAATCCTCTTATTATCAGTTTGGCTGGAACCATCTCTACGCGATGGCCAGTGATTTACGTAGAACTCCACCTCGTTGCCTGCTAGGATTCCACGTAGATATAAGATATCTCTAGTTGTATCGCGCCTGCCATTTTCATCTTCTAGATGGACCGTAATAGGTTCTTCATGGAGAAGCTCAAAAACCTTCTTGTTGTATAATAGTGCTACATCGATCCCACGCTCATCTGGACTGTCATGATGGATTATCCCGTAATCGATGGAGGATAATTTATCATCATTCTTGAGATCCTCTAGCACTTGTTTGCTTTCTACCTCTGCAACGCCTATAATATCTGGCAACTTGCCGGTCTCAAGATATCCGATCTTACTGATTACGTCTGCCAGCTTTTTAATTTTGGTCCTATAGCGCTGTTCATCCCATTCTTTACGACCTGTAGGAGTAAAATCCTTGTCGAGTATATACTGGTTACGTGTATAGTCAAAAAGGTTTTCTAGATTATAAAATGCTATGGTGTACTGCTCGAAAGCATGTGGGTTAATGGGCAAAAAGGAAAGATTTAAGGGTCTACATTATGCGGTAAAAATATCACGATAGACAACACGAGTCACGTCAAGGGCTACTTTTAATTTGTCATATATCTATTTACTCGCAGCCTAGATCAATCTTGCTCTGTAGATCTGCGTTGGGGAAACAATTACCAGAGAGAACTGTTTCTGGGACGTAACGAACTAGATATGGATCGTAAAGCGAATGATTTAAAAAGGCGGAGAGATCTTCTATCTCATCCTCTGTAAGATCCACACTTCCCATTTCTATGGCGAGATTGCGCCGTGCCTCGGGATCCTGTAGGTTATTACCCGCTTTGTAGCGTATGACCTCTTCTATACTGGAAAATGTTGAGCCATGACCGTAAAACCCAGCGTCTCGTAAATTATATAGTGTAGGTGTCTTAAACTTAAAATCATCACTTGCAATACCGGTAAACCCACCCCTTCCTCTTTTGACAGTTTCAAAATCTATGGACTCCAACACGATGGCATCAGGACTATTGTCAAAATGACCAAAACCCCACGCATGAAACGAATTATCCTTTAAGGCTGGTCCGGTATGACAATTTATGCATGCTGCTTTACCAGCAAAAAGTAGTGCACCACGTTTTTCCTGATCACTAAGAACCGTATGAGAACCCTTCAAGTAATCCTGCCATGGCGATTCATTGGCAAGTATGGTCCTATTGAAAGCTGCGATGGCTAGACCTGCATATATTTGAGAATAACGCTCGCTGGAATCCACTTCTGGGAATGCGGCGTCAAATAGACCGCGATAACCATAACGGTCGACAAACTCCTCGTCTATTTTAAGTCTATGCGCAACCTGTCCTACGATGCCCTGGGTTTCCAACCCTTCAAAACCTAGATTGTTTTCGGGAATACCAGCGGCTTGCCAGCGGGATGCGGTAGAAGCATTGGGTCCCGTAGCACCTAGCATACCGTTCCATAAAGCTGTTTTTTGATAAGCAACGTTTAAAAGTGTAGGCGGTCTTACCGGCTGGATATCAACACTATCCAGTGGCATGGACAGATCTATCACCCTAGATTCTCCAGCCACGCCAAATCCAGTACCGCTCTCGCCCACTCCCTGACGTTTTGCACTATAAAAGCTGGAGGCTACAGGGTGGCAAGACGCACAGGAATAAGTGCCTTCCATTTGTGACATTTTAGGCACGCCAGCGGTCGCCGTCTCATGGACCAGTAGTTTACCCAGCGCAACTTTTTCCCGCGTTAAAGGATTGAGGGGATCTTGCGGTATAACGTTGAGATCGTCACTACTGGGCAATACAAAATAAGAAAGCCCCTCGCCTTGTGAGGCCGCTCCCCAGGTCTCTGCAATCCTGATATCCAGTTCTGACTGCTGTAAGTCGTATTCCCCATCATCCACACAGGAAACTAGGATCAAGGCAATAAGCAAAGGAAGTAGTAAAGTTCTCACTCTCCAAAATTAACAAAATTCTCACACTTTACAGTTTCTGCCTACTTTAATTCCCTAACTCTATGAACAACTCACTAACCTATTACTCAACGGGGAATTCTACGCCTTCTCACCTTTTTATACATGGGTTTTTAGGAAGTAGCAATCAGTGGGAAACCCTGATGAATTCTTGTTTCAAAAACACCCCTACCTTGAGCGTAGATCTTTACGGCCATGGTAATTCCAAGGATCTCGCAGATTATAGCATAGAAGATGTAGCTACTGCTATCAACCAGCTGTTACTCGAGCTGGGAATCAACAATATTCATTTAATAGGACATAGTATGGGTGGTTATGTGGGTTCCGCTTTCGCAAAAGCGTATCCTAAACAAACAGCCTCCTTAACTCTAATCAACAGTAATACCGCTGCCGATTCCCTGGACCGCCTACATTCACGCAACCGTTCCATCCAACTGGTGGATGCTCATAAAAATGCTTTTGTGGGGATGGCGATTTCAAACCTATTCCAAAATCAGGAACGGGAAGCCCACGGTAACGCTATTGAACTTATGAAATTCCAGGCAAAAAATATAAGTGTTTCCAGCGTGAAGGCCGCAATCCTTGCCATGAGAGATAGACCTTCTTGTACAAGCGAGATGCTCGATAGAAATTTTACCATTCACTACATAGCTGGTGAGCGGGATGAAATAATTCCCCTAGAACTTATTCAAAAAGAGTCTATCCATCTAGGGGCCAGGCTTACGGTCATTGAAAGTGGTCACATGAGTATCATTACTGACGCAGATGCATTGTGTACTGCCCTGTCAACCGGTATCAGGATTCAAAACTAGTCCATCCCATGGCCCTGATCTCGATTTGTTCACCGCCCCTGGTGACTAACTGGTTTCCAAAACTCTGGTCCACAGCATGACCGATGATGCTAAGACTGGGATTTGCTTTAATTTTAGGAAAATCTTCTTGCGCGACGGTAAACAGCAATTCATAATCCTCGCCACCGCTCAAGGCTATTGTAGTGCTGTCTAGATTAAATTCCTCGCACGCGGCGATAACCGTGGGATCTAGCGGTATCTTATCCTCATAAACCTTGAATCCTAGTCGAGAATGTTTAGAGAGATGCAGCACTTCAGAACTTAATCCATCACTTAGGTCGATCATACTGGTGGGTTGTACATCGAGATCTTCCAGTAATTTGACAACATCCTTGCGCGCTTCGGGTTTTAACTGCCGCTCCAGTAAGTAGCTGTAGGCTTCAATATCTGGCTGATTGTTTGGGTTTGCCTTGTAAACTGCCTTTTCCCGTTCTAAAATCTGTAGTCCCATATAAGCTGCACCCACATCTCCAGATACCACCAGCAAATCACCATCACTTGCTCCAGATCGCCTGGCAATCCTGCTTTTATTCTGGGTGCCTATAGCAGTAATAGAAATAATCAAGCCGCTATTTGATGAGGTCGTATCACCACCTACAAGATCCACCTGATATGTTTTACAGGCTAATTTTATACCGCTGTAAAGCTCCTCAATTGCTTCTACAGGGAAACGGTTTGATATAGCTATGGAAACGGTAATTTGACTGGCATAGGCATTCATTGCGTAGATATCAGACAGGTTTACCATTACTGCCTTGTACCCCAAATGCTTAAGAGGCACATAACTCAAGTCAAAATGTACGCCCTCTACCAGCATATCTGTTGATAGGAGTACTTCTTGTTCAAAACTAAGTACGGCTGCGTCGTCGCCTATTCCTAGATGGGTGCTTTCCTGCGGGTTCTCAAGCCCCGAAGTAAGCTGGTCTATAAGACCGAATTCGCCCAGTTGCTCTACTGGGGTGCTTTGTGGTGATTTATCTTCAATCATGGGACAAAGGTAAGATTTGAGTACCGTGGTATTACTATTTACTGAGTCGTGATTAATCTCCTATATAGTGCAATTTCTTGTACACCGATTTAAATACCTAGGTGTCCAGTAAAGTAAAATTTAAGTATAAATCTCTTTGATAACACCATACCTCAATAGCATAGTTTACTTAACTTTTGCTGGCTGCATGTCGTATCTTTGTAAGCATTCTAAATAAGGGATTTGAAATGATAAATGTTTCAGAAACAGCAAAGAGCAAACTAGCCCAACTCATGAGTGAGGACGGTTATTCAATTAACGAGGATTTTGTACGTGTAGGTGTTAAAAGTGGGGGCTGTAGCGGGCTATCTTACGATCTCAAATTTGATAAGGAGTCTGTGGAAACTGATAAGGTGTTTGAGACAAATGAGGTAAAGATCGCCGTAGATAAGAAGAGTTTTCTCTATCTAGTGGGTACTACCCTTGAATTTAGTGGTGGGCTTAACGGTAAGGGTTTTGTTTTTAATAATCCAAACGCCCAGCGTACCTGCGGTTGTGGTGAATCATTCTCTTTATAGTTATTTTGTTATAGGTTAGAACGGCTTACCACAGATTGATTACCCGCGTGAGGATTTGAGATTTAGGATACTTAGGTAATAAAACCTTAAGTCAACTGCACATGAAGTGTTTGCCATGAGGTGGTCAACCCAATAAAAGAAACAATGAAGTACACAGAAGAAGAATTACAAAAGGAACTTGAGACTAAGGAGTACGAATACGGTTTCTATACTGATATTGAGAGTGACACATTCCCCATAGGCCTCAATGAAGATGTCATCAGGGCACTTTCTGCAAAAAAAGAGGAACCGCAATGGATGCTGGAATGGCGACTGGAGTCCTACCGCTATTTCCTGCAAATGGAGGAGCCAGACTGGCATAATGTCAAATATGACAAACCAGACCTCCAATCCATATCTTACTACAGCGCACCTAACAGCAAGCCAAAATACGATAGCCTAGACGAGGTAGATCCTGAGCTGTTGGACACATTCAAGCGTCTGGGCATCTCGCTCGACGAGCAAAAAAAACTGGCAGGTGTTGCGGTTGATATCGTGATGGACTCAGTTTCTGTTGCTACGACATTCAAAAAAACCCTGGCAGAAAAAGGGATCATTTTTTGTCCCATAAGCGAGGCAATTCAGGAACATCCAGAACTGGTGAAAAAATATTTGGGCAGCGTGATTCCACAACGGGACAACTACTACGCTGCTCTTAATAGTGCCGTATTTTCTGATGGCTCGTTTTGCTATATTCCTAAGGGTGTACGCTGTCCCATGGAGCTGTCCACCTATTTCCGCATCAATCAGGCTGGTACAGGTCAATTTGAACGCACGCTGGTCATTGCAGATGCTGGCAGTTACGTAAGTTATCTCGAGGGCTGTACCGCACCCTCCAGAGATGAAAACCAGCTGCACGCCGCTTGTGTGGAGCTAGTGGCACTCGATGGTGCCGAGATTAAGTACAGCACCGTACAAAACTGGTATCCTGGTGATAAAAACGGGAAAGGCGGCGTCTTCAATTTTGTGACTAAAAGAGGTATTTGCGAGGACAACGCAAAGATCAGCTGGACTCAGGTTGAGACTGGTAGCGCCGTCACTTGGAAATACCCCAGTTGCGTGTTGAAAGGCGATAATAGCGTGGGTGAATTTTATTCCATCGCGGTCACAAACAACTGGCAGCAAGCTGATACTGGAACTAAGATGGTGCACCTGGGAAATAACACAAAATCAACCATTATCTCAAAGGGAATAAGCGCTGGAAAGTCGCAAAATTCCTATCGGGGTCTGGTACAAATAAGCCCTAGAGCAAAAAACGCCCGTAACTTCTCGCAATGCGATAGCCTACTTATGGGCAATGATTGTGGCGCACACACTTTTCCATATATAGAAACCAAAAATAATAGTGCCCGCGTTGAACACGAGGCTACGACCAGTAAAATCGGTGAAGACCAGATTTTTTACTGCAACCAGCGCGGCATCGATACTGAAAAGGCAATCGCCCTTATCGTAAATGGATTTTCTAAGGAGGTACTCAACAAACTACCTATGGAATTTGCAGTCGAGGCTCAAAAATTACTTGAAATTTCTCTTGAAGGATCTGTGGGATAGACCATTGTAAGAGAATGGATTGCAAAACTGGCATCCTTAGGAAATAAAAAGAATAGGTGGAAATAGACAGAGATAAATTTTATAAAGCTGGGAATTCAAATATGACAAATCATATCAATTCCAGTATCTATAAACTGCGGTCATCTTTTTTGCTAGTCGCTGCTCCACCGTGCTTTAATGCTCATGAAAAGATGCTGCTCAAAGTAGATAGAGTATTTAATTTGCATTTGAACAGCTGGAGGATCAAGAATCAAAAATTGAATATTGTTCAGTACCTTCAAAACACGATCATGACCTGGTTGCAGCTATCTGGTGATTTAAATTTAGGACTTAAGATTTTTTTAAATTCCGCTTTCGCGAAAGCGTAAATACTAAACAACAATCGATTTATGAGACGATTACTTTTTCTATGCTTTGTCTGCCTGAGCGCGGTGGGTTGCAAAAATGAGAACGAGACCGTTGTAAAGGAACAGGACATTCCAGAGTTACAAGCATCTCCAGCAGTTGCTGTACCAGATGGACAAAAGAGATACACGGGCGATTTCTACTTCCAGGCGTCTGACAGCGTTGCGGTACTTACCTCTCCTGATGCCATATATGCGGTTGCCTTTGACGACATGACCATAAAGCTGAATGACGTCGCCCAAGCTCTCAAAAAGGAGGAGTATGACATGGTTAAAGTCGTAATCCATGGAACAGAAGAAGACAATCCCTATAAAATTAAGAACGGTGAGGGATGGGACAAGATGATCACCATAAAAAAAATTATAGAGGTCACCCCGGCAAATGGCAACAATGTCATTAGGGCTGGTGAACCAGCAACGATACAATAGACACTATGTTAAAGATTAAGGATTTGAAAGCCTCTATTGAGGATAAGGAAATTTTAAAGGGAATCAATCTCCACGTTAAACCGGGCGAGGTCCATGCAATCATGGGTCCCAATGGATCAGGCAAGTCAACCCTAGCCAGCGTTATTGCTGGTAGGGAGGAATATGAAATGGACGGCGGTACCGTTACCTTGAATGGTGAGGATATTACAGAACTGGACCCTGAAGAAAGAGCCCACAAAGGGGTTTTTCTATCCTTTCAATATCCAGTAGAAATTCCTGGAGTAAGCGTGACTAACTTTATGAAAACGGCCATCAACGAGACTCGTAAGGCACAGGGAAAGGAAGAGATGACCGCCAAGGATATGCTTAAACTGATCCGTGAGAAAAGTGAGATGCTGGAAATAGACCGTAAGTTCTTGTCACGTTCTCTTAACGAGGGGTTTTCCGGTGGGGAAAAGAAGCGTAATGAAATTTTTCAAATGGCCATGCTGGAACCCAAACTTGCCATACTGGATGAAACTGATTCTGGGCTGGATATTGATGCCTTGCGTATCGTGGCAAATGGCGTGAACAAATTGCGCACCAGTGAGAATGCCACCATAGTTATTACGCATTACCAGAGATTACTGGACTATATCGTACCAGATTTTGTTCACGTTCTCTACAACGGCAGGATCGTAAAATCTGGTGGCAAGGAACTGGCTCATGAGCTGGAGGAACGCGGCTATGACTGGATCAAGGAAGAGCTAGCAACGGCATAGCACTCGCAATTGTTGTGGCAATAACATCTCGTTGGCATTTTGAGATTTGCCCGCCAAACCCTGAGATCTGGAACAGGTCATTTTAATTTGTGCTACAGCAAAAGCATCACATTTAAAAACCATAACCCTGATTTAGGTTCAGAACTAGCGCAAGCCATATATCATTGAAGTAACAACGCAAAACTGCGTTACAATAAATAGTAAATGAGTTTTAAAGACAATATCGTTTCATCGTTCATGGCGCTAGAGGAGCAGCTGGATACTGACACCTATGCCCACGAGATACGTAATACTGCCCTAGCAAACTTTGAGAAATTGGGACTGCCAAAACTCAAAGAGGAGGCCTATAAATACACCTCGCTTAAAAAACTGTTCAGCAAGGATTACAAACAATTTCCAAAACAGGATGCTGGAGTTTCCTACGGGGATATCAAAAAATATTTGATTCACCAGATTGATGCCTATAGAGTCATTTTTATCGACGGCGTGTATAGCTCGCACCTGTCGCAAACAACTCACGATAAGTACGATGTCTGCCTAATGTCTAGTGCTTTAAGTGGCGCAAAATATCAAGAGGTCATAAAAAAACATTACAACAAGATTGCTCCCCAAGATGGAATTACCTCGCTTAACACGGCCTTTGCTAGAGAGGGGGCTTACATCAATGTGGGACGCAATGTGGTAGTGGAAAAACCTATTGAGATTGTATATTTCACGACTGGTCAGGAGAATGATCTCATGGTGCAGCCACGTAACCTGGTTGTGGTGGGTGAGAATTCCCAGGTTCAGATCATCGAGCGTCACCAAAGCCTTACCGATAATCCTACATTGACTAATACCGTAACAGAGATTTTTTGCGGTAAACGAGCGATGGTGGATTACTATAAGATCCAGAATGACAAGCTACAGGCTTCTCTAATTGACCATACAAGTGTGGAACAACAAGAATCTAGCGAGGTACGTGTGCACACTTTCAGTTTTGGTGGGGCGCTTACCCGCAACAATCTCAATTATTACCAGCGTGGTGAGCATTGCAACTCTTTATTGAATGGTGTGACCATCATTGAAGGCAAGCAACATGTTGATCACAGTACGCTGGTACATCATACTGCAGCAAATTGTGAAAGCTACCAGGAGTATAAACAGATTTTTGATGATAAATCGGTAGGTGTCTTTAACGGTAAAGTTCTAGTTGATAGGGAAGCGCAAAAAATCAATGCCTTCCAGCAAAACAACAACGTTTTAATTAGCGACAGGGCAACCATAAATGCAAAACCACAGTTAGAGATCTTTGCAGATGATGTACGTTGTTCTCACGGTTGCACTATAGGTCAACTGGACGAGGACGCCATGTTCTACATGCAATCTAGGGGAATCGGCAAGAAAGAAGCGCGCGCGTTGTTAATGTTTGCATTTGCAAATAGCGTGCTTGAAAGTGTCAAAATCCCTGAAATCAAATCCCGCATAACCAAATTGATTGCCACAAAGCTAGGTGTTGAGATAGGGTTTGACTTATAACAACCCAAAGCAGTTTTATAAATAAAGGTCACTTTAAAAAGTGACCTTTTTTAGTTATTCAGCCTGTACTATGTGGAAATAGCGATTTGATCGTTTGCATTTCTTAGCTAGCATCGTAGCCTTTCTTATCAAGACAATCAGAAGACTAGTCCCGCTATTTAAAAAAGTCGTTACCCATATAATCAACAGAGTACCTGGTTAGCAACTTTTTCAGCATGGGGTCTCTCAAATAAATCTGGTAAACACCATCTCTTTAATTATCCATTTCCTGCAATAAATTGGAATTACGCTTTCGCGAAAGCGTAATTCCTGCCCATTTCTTCCCCAGTACCTGCACCAATCATGAATCAATCAAAAAATAATCTGGCAAGCATCACTTCCTACTAAAACCTTAAAACCCGCCGCACCTCGCCGTCCGTTTGTACCTTTGTCGGCATGCTGGACGTACAAAAAATAAGAGCTGATTTTCCCATTCTCGATAGACAGGTAAACGGTAAGCCACTAGTTTATTTTGACAACGCCGCGACCTCTCAAAAACCGCAACAGGTTATTGATAAAATCGTTGAGTACTACACATTGTACAATGCAAACATTCACCGTGGTGTACATGCGTTGAGTCAAGAGGCGACAGACCTTTTTGAGGAAGCCCGGGAAAAGGCGCGTGCATTTTTTAACATCCCAGTAGCACGGCAATGTATCTTTACCTCTGGGAATACACATAGCATCAATGCAGTTGCGAGCGGGGCTCATATCTTTGTAAAAGAAGGTGATGAAGTACTCGTAAGCGCCGTAGAGCACCATTCAAACATCGTTCCCTGGCAAATGTTATGTGAACGTGTAGGCGCCATGCTACGTGTGATACCAGTTCTGGACAATGGAAAGCTAGACCTGGAAACCTACCATGATCTGCTGAATGATAAAACAGCCTTTGTAGTCGTCAACCATATTTCAAACGCGCTGGGAGTGACAAATCCAGTCAAGGAAATGATCGAGGCTGCGCACAGATACAATGCAGTCACCCTGATTGACGGGGCGCAGTCCTGTGGCCACATGACGGTAGATGTTCAAGACCTGGATGCAGATTTCTACACCATGGCCGGTCACAAGATGTGTGGTCCTACGGGAATAGGCTTGCTTTACGGCAAGGAAGAATACCTGAATCTACTCCCGCCCTATCAAGGTGGTGGGGAAATGATTGCTACCGTGACCTTTGAAGAGACCACCTATGCCGGACTGCCCCATAAATTTGAGGCAGGCACGCCTAACATTGCTGGTGGGATCGCACTAGGAGCTGCGATAGATTATCTCAACGCGGTGGGAATGGATCATATAGCGGCTTATGAAAACGAATTGCTAGAATATGGCACCCAGCAGATCAAATCCATTCCGGGAGCGGTGATCCTGGGAGAGGTTAAGGAAAAGGCGGCGGTAATCAGCTTCAATATAGAGGGCTTGCATCCCTATGACTTAGGCACCATCGTCGATAAACTGGGGATAGCAGTACGTACGGGTCACCACTGCGCACAACCGGTAATGGATCGCTATCAGGTGGCCGGCACTATTAGGGCGAGCTTTGCCTTTTATAATACTAGAGAGGAAATTGATGTTATGGTACAAGCATTGCAGCGGGCAGTTGCTATGCTACAATAAAATTGCAAACCATGAATGTACGCTTACTCATATTACTGTGGATCCCCCTGCTGCTGGCTTCTTGTGAAGAAAAAGAGCTTAAGGGCTCCTACATCGTGGAGCAAGTTGTGGACACGCCTATTACTGGGGACGGGGTGACTATCATTATTACTAAAGATGATGGATACCGCATATCAGGCAACAATTCCTGCAATGAATACGGGGCAGATATTAATTATGATGGCAGTAACTATATCTCGATAGGACAAACCGTTTCCACAAGAATGTATTGTGAAGATACTAAGGACATAGAGCGGCTGTACATGTCTACCCTGGGAAAGGTAGCGCAATACCGTTTTTCACAGGGAAAACTGACCTTGCTGGACAAAGATGGAATTACGATAATCACCGCACGCAAAACGAAAACCGAATAATGGCATCAATTCAAGAAATTCAAGACGAGATCGTAGATGAATTCTCCATGTTTGACGACTGGATGCAACGCTATGAGTATATGATAGATCTAGGAAAGAGCCTACCACTCATCGATAAGGAGCTCAAAACAGATGATCGCATCATAAAAGGCTGCCAGAGTAAGGTGTGGGTAGATGCCCAGCTACAGGACAATACAGTAGAGTTTACGGCAGATAGCGATGCGATTATCACAAAAGGAATTATTGCTATATTAATACGTGCCTGGTCTGGGCAAAAACCGGCCGATATCATCGCTGCAAATACCGATTTTATTGATGAGATAGGCCTTAAGGAACACCTCTCGCCTACCAGGGCAAATGGTCTGGTCTCGATGATCAAACAACTCAAAATGTATGCGGTCGCATACCAAACCCAACTGAACTAATGGAAGAAGTAAACGGACAGGAAATAGGAGAAAAGGTAGTCAAGGTACTCAAGAGTATCTATGACCCAGAAATACCAGTAGATATCTACGAACTGGGGTTGATTTATGACGTCATGGTAAGTACCGATGCAGATGTAAAGATACTCATGACTCTCACCTCGCCTAATTGCCCCGTGGCAGAAACCCTGCCCGTAGAGGTAGAAGAAAAAGTCAAATCGCTGGATGAGGTTAATGATGCCGAGGTAGAGATCACCTTTGACCCGCCCTGGAATAAGGATTTAATGAGTGAGGAGGCAAAACTGGAATTAGGCATGTTGTGATGAGTGATGAGATTGTAAATCGGGTCTCAGGGTCAAAGCTGCGCACATTTGACCTGGAAGAACTGTATCCTCAAGGACCTAGATCGGTGATCGATCTATCACAGTGGTTGCTGGAAGGTATGGTGCTGGTGGAATCCCGCTTTCGCGAAAGCTTAAGAAATACGGATTTCTCAATCTATAAAGACCACTACATCGCCCTACAATGCAGTACAGATGCCATTGTACCACAATGGGCATGGATGCTGGTGCAAATTGAGCTCACCCCATATGCAAAAGAAGTGGTCCATGGTACATTTGAAGATCTTGAAACCGCTTTATACTCAAGCTTGATAGATGGACTAGAAGTCGAGACATATCGCGATCTACCCGTAATTGTAAAAGGTTGCAGCAACAAACCTGTTCCAGTAGCGGCTTATCTTATGATTACCCAAAAGTTACAACCCGTAGCGCGTTCCATAATGTATGGGGAGGCCTGTTCATCAGTGCCGGTATACAAACGTAAAAAGGTTTGAGAACCTGCATTGCAGGTAAGACTCACCTAAATATTTGTGGCACAAAGCCAGTTTCTACAATTTAGAATCTTCTATGACTTTAGCATCAATAGTGATAACAAAGCTTTAAAGACACAAAGCCCAGAAAACTCTATTTTTATCCCTTATACAACCTTATGTCTTTTATAGGAATACTGGTCATCATGTTCATCATACGCATCGTATTCAATGCATTGATGGGCGGCGATAATACAGCAAGAACACGTGGCCGTGGAATGTTTGACCAGCAACAGTACGGGCAGCGCAGTACGCGGGTAAGCCCACAGGATTTTGAACTTAACCTGTTATCCCTCACTTCGCTAGTCATTAAGGCAGATGGTCGCGTGAGCCAGACAGAGCTGGACTACGTACGCCAGTATTTTATAAGTTCCTATGGAAGAGAGCGTGCAAATTCCGTTTTTAAAGTTTTTAATGAAGTAGTAAAAAAGCGAGAGATCAATGCGGCAAGAATCTGCATGATGCTCAATGCTAGGACCAGGTATGAGAGCAGGTTGCAAATTCTGCACTTCCTTTTCGGTATTGCTCAGGCAGATGGACATGTGAGTGACCCAGAGGCTCAGGTCATAGGAGAAATAGCTGGCTACTTGCGTTTGTCACAACGCGATTTTATTTCCATCAAGGCGATGTTTGTAAAGGATCAGGACAACGCCTACAAAATTCTTGAAATTGATAAAAGCGTGCCAGATCATGAGGTGAAAAAGGCCTACCGTACGATGGCAAAAAAGTATCATCCAGACAAGCTTATGGATATGGATGCTGCCTACCGCAAGGGTGCCGAAGAGAAATTTCGCAAGGTTCAGGAAGCCTATGAAACGATACGCAAAGAGCGTGGAATGACCTAAATAAACAAGTCTAGAAACGTAATGCTCAATAAAATAGACTGGTTCAAACTGGGATTGCGACTTTCTTTCTGGAACCTGTCCGCAGGTTTTGCATTGTACGCAATTACCGCGTTATCGGTCCATTTTTCTAGTATAGCAACTACAGCGATGCTGCTTACCTACCTATCGGTATTTTTATTGGTCGCAACGTTGATTACCCTATCAATAGGATGGTATAATAAAGAGAAACGAGACTATAAATTGTGGTTGTCACTTATGATAACTGGTATTCTAGTCGTAGGATTTATTGTACGATATTTCAATAATCTATATTAAATAGCTGATTTTTACGAGTCGTACCTTTAAATCTATTTTTTGAATAGCGTAGAATCCTTATTTCAACCAGCCTAACATTTCTTTCATCTTAAAAATCGTCTTTATGAATTTCAAACCCTATTCCTGCTTATTCCTGGTCGTATTGCTAGCATCGATGTCCGGTTGTAGCAGCGCCTTCAACTCTGCCCAAGAATCTTTAAAAGGAGCCACTGACGGTATAAACCAGACTACTGAGAGACTGGAAGAAGCAGTATCTCCTATAGGTAAAAATGACAATTGCAATCTGGTGTACAGCGATGCGCTTAAAGCAGCTCCCATAGATTTTGGGTCCTGCACCTTGTCATATTCAAATACCGCAAATAATAATAAATTAACTCTTTTTGTAAAAAGTGTTGACGCCTATAATTCAGTAATTACCTGTAAAGCTTTTAATGATGAGAATGTACTTATAGGTGAGGCAACGACCCAGTTGTCAATAAAGGCAGACGAGGCGCAGTACATCTCCTTTATTTTTGATACCCAGGTTAATCTAACTACACAAACGAGAATAGAGGTAGAGTAAGTAGGGAAATTTGTACCATACATGAGGTACATTCTTACCTCTGGCACCTTTGACCACGTGTGTAGTTTTGCATAGATTAATTGTTATGAGACTTATATCTTTTTTACTATTATCATCACTTTTGTTTTCAGGTTGTAAGGATGCTGGAAACCCAAATGAAAAAGAATCAACTGAAAGCACAGATCAAAGCCAATCAGTAGATTTAACCAGATATCCGGCGGCACTGGTTGAGGTATTTAAAGCTCATGGTGGACTTGAGCAATGGAATCAAATGAAAACCCTTACCTATACCATGGGAAAGGAGGTACATACCACAAACCTGCATAATCGTGATATCGTCATTAAAACAGACGATTATTCCATAGGTGGATCTGGCGGCAAGGTCTGGATTGCACAGGACAGCACCTTTTATCCACCTAGTCGAGCGCGGTTCTATCACAATCTCATGTTTTATTTTTATGCTATGCCCTTTATCGTGGCAGATGATGGCATTATCTACAGCGAGGCACCAGCTCTGCAAAAGGATGGAATCTCCTATCCTGCAATTAAGATCGCCTATGAAAATAATATAGGTGACTCTCCAGACGATGAATATATTATTTACTATCATCCAGAGACCAAAAGAATGGAATGGCTTGCCTACACGGTGACCTACGGCAAGGAAGGTAAATCAGACCAATTCAAATACATCAAATACAGTAAGTGGAACGAGATCAATGAACTCTTGCTACCTACTGAGCTGGACTGGTATGAAACAGAAAACAACCTGCCCACTACCAGCCGCAATTCACCTAGGATCTTTACAAATATTGATATTGATGCTAGCGATATGGATAAGGATTTCTACCAGATGCCTGAAAATGGCAGCTATGTCGATTGATGATAAAACTTTGTAGAAGTACGGGGGTTTGGAGGGATTACGCTTTCGCGAAAGCGTACCATACAACCTCAACCTAATTATCATAAACAATTTAAGATGACTGAACGCTAGGATCAAAACAAACGAGCGCTCTTACCATTTCCAACCGTTCTTGTCTACGTGCTCAACACCTCTATTCTCAAACATTCTTATGAAAGCTAACGTTTCTGAAATATCTCCTTTAGGGACCGGCAGCAATTGACCAGACTTCAACTGGATGGCAAAAATGTTATTGAGTTCTACCAATGCAATTATCTCTTCAAATTTGATAGATGCTGCTGAGGCCGATTCTGTAATCTCTAATGAATCATTAGTTATAGATAAATGTACTTTCTGGTCAAGGCGCTCCTTGAAATCAGTAGCTATTACCTTTTTAAAATGCCTGCCATACCTCCACCTCGAGTAAATAGGATAAAAAAAATAAAATGCCAGCGCCATGAACAGCATGAATATCACCACCAGATAATTTCTTGTTTGCAACGTCTCATAAATACCTATCGCTAGTGGTAAAAGCGATAATATCCATCGATTACGGATTCTGGTAGTGTTTGCATGCTTAGAGATTGATGATGAATACATCAATTGTTCCAGGAACAACTCGTGACTGGTGAGGTAGGTTATTTTCATTGGTTTTTACTTTATTACCAGCATTCACATCGTCGCACGTCGTCTATGTTCGACCTGGTTGGGGGTAAATTCTTACTGCCTAAAACTAACATTAATAGACTTAGGAAATTTAATTCATGCACATCATCTTGTTTGTATTTTTATTGTCCTGATAGAACACTCATGAAATACGACCCCATCAATCCCCAATTATTTATAGAAAACCGCAAGAACTTCATGTCCCACATGAAATCCTCCAGTATTGCCGTCTTCAATTCTAATGATGTCTTTACCACGGGAGCAGATAGTACGCTACCGTTTAAACAACACCGGGACCTATTTTATTTAAGCGGCGCAGATCAAGAGGACAGCATTCTAGTCCTCTTTCCTGAGTGTCCTGATCCCAATCACCGAGAAGTTCTATTTGTGACAGAAACAAATGACCACATCGCTGTCTGGGAAGGCGAGAAATTGACTAAAGAGAAGGCTGCTGAGATAAGTGGTGTAAAAACCGTGTACTGGCTCAAGGATTTTAATAAAAAGTTCTTTGAGATGATGACGCAGTGCGAGACCATTTACTTCAATACAAATGAACACTACCGCCAGTCGGTAGAGCTGGAAAGTCGTGAGGATCGTTTTATCAAAAAAACTAAACAACAGTATCCTGCCCATAGCTATGCAAAGTCGGCTCCCATTCTTCAAAGATTGAGAGCTGTGAAACACCAGATAGAACTTGACCTCATTCAACACGCCTGCGATATTACTAATGCTGGTTTTAGAAGGGTTCTCAATTTCCTGCAACCGGGCGTGATGGAATATGAAGTAGAGGCAGAGTTCCTGCACGAGTTTATACGACGTCGCAGCGATGGATTTGCCTACACCCCCATCATCGCCAGTGGCAATAATGCAAATGTGCTGCACTACATCCAGAACAATCAGGAATGTAGGGACGGTGATTTGCTACTTATCGATGCCGGGGCACAGTACGCAAACTACGCCAGCGATATGTCGCGCACCATACCAGTAAACGGTAGGTTCACAGATCGACAAAAGGCGGTGTACAATGCAGTCCTGAAAGTCAAAAATGAAGCAACCGCCCTGCTGGTACCAGGGACCATATGGAAGGATTATCATGTAGAGGTAGGGAAAATAATGACTAGAGCACTCCTGGAACTGGGATTGCTGGATAAAGCAGATGTACAGAATGAGAACAAGGAATGGCCCGCTTACAAAAAATATTTTATGCACGGTACCTCTCACCATATAGGTCTGGACACCCACGACTATGGGATCCTATGGGAACCCATGCAGGCTAACAACGTTTTTACCGTAGAACCGGGAATCTATATCCCTGCTGAGGGTTTTGGAATACGACTGGAAGATGATGTGGTTATTCAGGAAAATGCCGCTCCGCTTAACTTGATGGGTGATATTCCCATAGAAGTTGATGAAATCGAGCATTTGATGAATAGTTGATTACACCCATTCCTGCGGGTTTTGTAAGACCTTAAGCAAGGTTTCTTCCTCGCTCCCCTTTTCGGGATGGTGGTCATAGACCCATTGAACATGTGGAGGCAAGCTCATCAATATGCTCTCCATCCTTCCATTTGTTTTAAGGCCAAATAACGTCCCCTTATCGTGAACTAGATTAAACTCTACATAACGACCACGACGTATTTCTTGCCATGTGCGCTGCGCTGCCGTAAATGGGATTGATTTGCGACGCTCTACAATAGGCACATAGGCATGGAGGAAATTTGACGCCATATCTTTTTGAAAAGCAAGCCAGTCCTGCATGGAATGAACATCGGTTGCACGACAATAATCATAAAAAAGGCCGCCTATTCCTCGTGCCTCATTCCTGTGGGTATTATGAAAATACTCATCACACCTAGCTTTAAATAACTGATAATCTGCTACCTCGTGTCGATCACATACATCTTTACATATCTGGTGAAAGTGTTGCGCATCTTCTTCAAACAAATAATAAGGAGTAAGATCCAGACCCCCACCGAACCATGAATCCACCACCCCACCAGCAGCATCGTACATCTCAAAGTATCTAAAGTTTGCGTGCACCGTAGGAACCATGGGGTTTGCTGGATGCATCACTAGACTTATTCCCGTGGCATAGAATTGAACATCTCCCACCTTGAAATAAGATTGCATCGCTGGTGGTAAATCACCATGAACGGCGCTTATGTTCACCCCGCCCTTCTCAAATACATTACCCTTTTCCATTACCCTGGTGCGACCACCTCCCCCTTGAGCACGCTCCCATAAGTCCTGGTGAAACCGGGCGAGACCGTCCACTTCTTCAAACTTTGCGGTAATGGCATCTTGTAAGTCTAGGATAAAGGAATAGAACTGATCTTTGATGGAGCTGGTCATGAGATATGGATAAGTCTGCGCAAAGATAGATAGCGGTTGCACTTACCATAAATGATTTTGATCACTTCTACTTATTGGATCGGTTTGGGAACGGGAGCAGGTATGCGAGCGTTGATCAATCGCAGCGTGGTCCTACTAGCAGCAGTTACTGAAATGGGTAGCACTAGTATCACCCCCACAACGGGAATAAGGGCCGTAGCAATAAACAGCATTCCATTTCCCATGGCATAGCCGCGGTTATTTTTTACAAAGTCCACGCTTGATTTGTATTTGTAGTGCCGCTCCAGCGTATAGTCCATATTACCAAAACCGGCATAATAGGACTGCACTAGGAATATTATAGGGGTCGTCACAAAATTTACGACCGGGATTAGAGACAACAGCAACAACGGCAGGGTTATCAGCAGTTCATAGGTAAGATTGCGCATGTTCATACGCAACCCCCTTACCAGTTGTTCTGCATTAGACGTCTTGCGATAATGCTCATCATCAACGATGTGCGGGTATAGATGTTTTTCAATTTTCTCGGATACGGGCGACATAAATGGAGCACTCAGCGCCATTACAAGATGCTTATATATTAAAAATCCCAGCACGACAATAACCAGACCGGCAATCACCGTGGATACGGTTTGAAAGGTTTCTGCTCCGGTTTCCCAGATCCAGATTCCCGCAATCCATCGGCCCAAGTCATCACTAACTATCCAGGCGATAGAAAATACCGCGGTAAAAATCAGTAAGCTTATGATCATGGGGACTGCAAAATATTTCCAAAGCTTCAGCTCTCCCATAAGTTGGAAACTAGATCTATAATCCCCCAGTGCCGTAAATAATCCTTTAAACATGAAACTGCTGTTTGGGTTACTAAATTATTGAAATTACCTGCCATCACGGCGCAAATAAAATAGCGGCGTTATGATAGAGTGATTACGCTTTCGCGAAAGCGTAACAATCCACGATCCCTGACACAAGAATAAAAAGACCATTACTATCAGACGGTCTACCTACACGGCTATATCAACAGACAGCGCTTCCTTTGTGTTATCGTAGCCGGTGCTGAGTGCCAGGCCGAAGGTAAGCACGCCCAATCTCCCGATAAACATGAGCAGGATCACCACTATTTTACCAAAGAGCGTCAGGTCGCCAGTAATCCCCATCGACAGACCTACAGTCCCGAGTGCAGATAATACCTCAAACATAATTTTAGTTAAGGCAAAATCTTCAGAATGAGTAAGCAGCAATATCCCGGCAAATACGATCCCTATGTAAAAAATAAAGGTGGATAGGGCGATGCTTACCCTTTCGGCTGGGATGTACCTGCCTAAAAACCGCACCTCCTCGCTGGCTTTAAGTGTGCTGCGCAAGTAGGCAATGACTGCCGTGAACGTAGTGATTTTCAGACCGCCACTCGTACCAGATGGAGATGCGCCCACATACATGAGAAAAATAATCGTAAAAAGTACGGGCAGTGATAAGGCACCTATGTCCATGGTGTTGAATCCTACCGTGGTCATAGCTGTCATGGTCTGGAAGAATGCTGCGTAAAACCTTGCCGCACCGTTCAGGGCGATAATCGTGGGTTCATCAAAGTATAAACTGAGTGTACCAAATGTCAGTAGAATGAGGAAACCAAAGAATATCACCTTTGTCGTAAAACTCATCTTGTGTTTGCGTTTTGCTATGATCAACCACAGGTCTGTAACCACGATGAACCCCAGCGAGCCGCCTATTGCCAGTAAACAAATAGTAAAGTTGATAAGCCCATTACTCACATAATCTGTAAACCCATTGCCGAATAGTGAAAAACCCGCGGTACAAAAAGCACTCACACTATGGAAGAGACTGTTCCATAGGGTTTGCCAGAAACCCCACCCCTCATTGCGGAAGGCGATATAGAACAAGATCGTTCCCACTAGCTCCATAACGATGGTAAATACGATCACAGATCTTAAAAAGTCTCGGATCTTCATTTTCTCGGGCAGGGAAAATGCTGCTTTAAGGATCTTTTGCCTCCATAATCCCGACTTTCTCGATGTGTTGAGCAAGATATAAGTAGTGAATGTCATGTATCCTATCCCACCTACCTGAAACATGGCAAGCAACACCACATGGCCAAAGGTGCTGAAGTAATCCTGAATACCTACGGTAAGAAGTCCCGTGGTCGATATGGCGCTGGTAGCGGCAAATAGACTGTCGATGACACTCAGTTCTCCCACCCGTGCGATGGGTAGACACAACAATAAAAAACCTACTAGATTATAGGCTAGAAATCCATAGACCAGATTGCGCTGTGGGGACAACTTGAGCAAGAACTTGTTGTACTTTCTTATGATTCCCAGCATGGCAATGTACTATTTATGGTTTTATGAATCTGAGTGCCGGTTAATATTCTTTGACCGCATCTACAAACGCCTGTGCATTTTCTACAGGAATATTGGGCAGAATACCATGTCCTAGATTTGCCACAAACTTATCCTTGCCAAAATCGTCAATCATTTCCTTAACCATTTTCTTGATGGTGGCAGGGGGAGAAAAAAGTCTCGAGGGATCAAAATTTCCCTGCAACGTGATCTCACCGCCAGACAGGTATCTGGCGTTTCTCGCGCTACAGGTCCAGTCCACTCCCAGAGCACTCGCGCCACTTTGCGCCATATCGTTTAGGGCAAACCAGCACCCTTTCCCAAAGACGATGACCTCAGTAACGGGTTTCAGCGCATCCACGATTTGCTGTATGTATTTCCAGGAAAATTCCTGATAGTCAGTAGGAGAAAGCATACCACCCCAGGAATCAAAAACCTGAACGGCATTCACGCCGTGCTTGACCTTAAGTTTTAGATAGGCGATCGTGGTATCTGTAATGCGTTGTAACAACTCATGCGCAGCGGCAGGCTGGGTAAAACAAAATTCTTTTGCCTTGTCAAAATTTTTACTACCCTGACCCTGTACACAATAGCATAAAATCGTCCAGGGGGAGCCAGCAAAACCTATCAAAGGTACTCGGTTTGCCAGCGCATCCTTGGTCATATCTATGGCTTCATAAACATAGCTCAGGGAGTCAGCAACGTCTGGTACCACTACCCGATCCAGATCTTGCGCGGTTCTTATGGGTTGTGGCAGCCATGGACCCACGCCGGGGCGCATCTCCACATCTATATTCATGGCTTGGGGGATTACCAGGATGTCAGAAAATAAGATGGCGGCGTCTGGACCTATCTGGTCTATGGGCATGACCGTAATCTCGGTAGCCAGCTCTGGAGTCTGGCATCGGGTAAAGAAATCATATTTTGCTTTTAACTTCATGAAGTCAGGCAAGTAACGGCCTGCCTGGCGCATCATCCATACGGGTGGTCGATCCACGGTTTCCCCTCGCAGTGCTTTTAAAAAAAGGTCATTCTTTATCATTGTTCAAGCTTTTTATGGCGGTTACGATCGTATTTTCCACAGCAGCCTTATTTGCCACGATTACCTCGTCATAATACAACCGTGCCGCAGTTGCCGTGGTCTCGCCTATGCAAACAGCTCGTTGTGATCTGCTCTTTTCCGCTTTCGCGAAAGCGTGAACGCCCAAAGGACTGTAAAAAAGTACGGCTGCAAAAATACGGTCAAAGCTGCGGGTAACTGGGCTACTCTCGTAAACAAAGCACTCGTTTACCTCAATATTGTAATGTGCCAAAATACGGGGCAGATCGTCCCTGCGCTGCGCAGAACACAGGAAGGTGAACGCTACATGAGAATGGTGCTCTACTATTTTATGTGCTAGCGATGCCGCGTTACTTCCCTGAAGATTTACCTGAAAACCAGCGTCGCTGATTTTCTTACACGTCTCGCTACCCACACAATAAATCTTGCTATGAACACCAGCAAGCTGCTCTAGCGCTGGGATTGCGTTGCTGCTGGTTACGATTATATGTTGAGTCACGGGTGTGGCTGGGTCCAGAATAAGGGGCTGGATCTTCATGACATTGTATTGAACGAGGCCCACCCCTGCGTTGAGAACTAGCTCCTGTTGAGAGTCGGTAAGTGTTTTAGTCGATAAAAGACTTTGCTCCATAAAGTAAAGATACAGGTGTAGCAGCTTTTGAGAAGCTATAGGCGCCATTTGACTGGTCATCATTTGCAAATCCCCCACAGGAGATTAGCGATTATCTTTGCCCATTAAATCAAAGTACATGATTGTTTCCATGACTGGTTATGGTAAGGCCTTACAACAACTAGCAAGCAAAAAAATAACGGTAGAAATACGGGCTTTAAACAGCAAGAATCTGGATCTCAACTTACGCCTACCTCAATCCTACCGGTCTCAGGAACTCCCCATACGCCAGCAACTATCAAAAAAGCTGTTGCGCGGCAAAGTAGATGTTTCATTACATATAGAAAATACTGGGGTGGAAGGTACTAATCAGCTCAACCTTCAATTGGTAGAAAGCTATATGAAACAACTTGCAGGGCTAGATGGTGTGCTCTATGAAAACAATGGCCACAAAATGAAGCTACTGGAGATCGCCACCAGTTTTCCTGATGTTTTCAAAACCGAAGTAGATGAAGTCAACGAAAACGAAAACGCCACCGTGCTAGATGTTATCCACAAAGCTGCAGCTGCGATGGTGGTCTATAGGAAAGAAGAAGGCGCAGTACTTGAAAAGGAATTCCAATTGAGAATCAACAATATCGATTCTCTCCTAGAAGCAATAATACAAGAAGATGTATCCCGGCTGGCAAACGTGCGCACACGACTAGAAAAAGCGGTTGCTGAACTCAAAGATCGGGTTGATGAAAACAGGTTTGAACAAGAGCTGATCTATTACCTGGAGAAATACGACATTACCGAGGAAAAAGTACGGCTTAAAAACCACCTTGAATACTTTAAAGACACCATGGGTCTAGATCAATCCCAAGGTAAAAAACTAGGCTTCATAGCCCAGGAAATAGGTCGCGAAATCAATACCATAGGAAGTAAGGCAAATGACGCAGCGATGCAGCAGCTCGTGGTGCAGATGAAGGATGAGCTGGAAAAAATCAAAGAACAACTACTCAACGTTTTGTAATGGCTATATTACCTAAACTCATTGTATTCAGCGCGCCTAGTGGAGCAGGTAAAACCACGCTGGTAAGACACTTGTTGACAAAAGATGAACTTAACCTCGCCTTTTCCATAAGTGCTGCGTCAAGAGAAGCCCGCGGAGAGGAGAAAGACGGTGTAGATTACTACTTCTTGGGGATAAAGGAGTTTAAAAACAGGATTAGAAACAATGATTTTCTAGAATTTGAAGAGGTTTACAGGGATCAATTTTATGGTACGCTCAAGTCTGAGGTTGAACGGCTGTGGGCACAAGGTAAAAATGTAATCTTTGACATAGACGTCGTGGGTGGTTTGCGGTTAAAGAAAAAATTCCCAGAGCGCTGCATCAGCATATTTGTGAAGCCGCCATCCATCAATGAGCTACAGATAAGACTTAAAAACCGCAAGACTGAACGCCCAGAGAAAATTGCCATGAGAGTTGCAAAGGCCAGTACAGAAATGGCTACCGCCCCACAGTTTGATGTCATTATTGAAAATGACGATCTGGAAGCTGCCAAAATAAAAGCAGTCGAGACGGTTGCCGCTTTTATTCAAAAAGAATCCTGATTTGAAAGCGGTAGGACTTTATTTTGGAACATTCAACCCCGTACACATCGGGCATCTGGCCATTGCAAATTATCTTGTGGAGAACAGTAACCTCAACGAGATATGGATGGTGGTCACGCCACATAACCCACTTAAAAAAAAGAAAACGCTGCTGGATGATTACCAGCGCTTACACCTAGTCCACCTAGCGACCGATGATTACGACAAGATAAAGGCAAGCAACATAGAATTCGGCTTACCGCAACCCAATTACACGGTGAATACCCTGGCCT
>JBARYP010000028.1:0-1512 GCA_049647945.1 Nonlabens sp.
AGTAACACTACTTACGGCAGCAGCAGATGCTGCGGTGATGGTGAACTCGTCAAACAAAAATCCATCTCTAACAGAGGATCCATCAGAAGAAAAAACAAATCGCAATTGAACGGCAGACTGACCTGCTAATCCAGCAAGCACATTGGAGGATTGAACCAGCCCGTTTGAGCTACCATCCCACCATTCATTACTAGAATCGTTATACCAGTTAGACCCGGTTCCTGCAGCACCAACTTTCACCCAAGTCGCACCAGCATCAATGGTTGACTCCAGCCATCCCTCATCACAACAGCCCTCTGTGATATAGTTGAATAAGAACGCGACTGTAGGATCTGTGCCGAATGAGGAGAAATCAAATACGGGACTTGTAACAAAAGAAAGTTCATTGTTGTTATAGTCGCCTGTTAAATCAGTCACCCAACTATTAGCACCTACTCCTGGCGCATCAATTACAGCGCCTGCTGGTGTGCCTAAGGCCCACGATGAGTTTGTTCCTGAAGCTGTCCAACCGGCAGCGCCGCTTTCAAACCCCTCCTTGTATGGAAAGCTCGTCACTTGTGCTTGTGCACTCAACATTCCAAGTAGAATTGGAATGATCCAAAGTAATTTAGTTTTCATAAATCAGTAATTGCGTTAGGTGGTAATCTTGATCAGTTTTAAAACGGAGCTTTAACTACCATTCACAAATAAAGCACTTTTTTTTAACACACAAGGCATAAAATGATTTCTTACAAAAGTTTTTTTAAGTCATAAGGAAACTTCCTACCTGCGGGGCTTTAGCGAGATTACACTCATTGTATATACATGTATTCCTACATTGTCACGAACTGCCATCAGGTGTTAAAACTTCTTAAAACTATGGAAACTTAAAACGTTTCTATAGTTTCCGTTGTCTATATTTGCCCACTCACATGGAATCAGTAAATAAAGATATTTTAGTTCAGGCCACCACGCTGTTTTTGGAACAGGGTTTCAAAAGTGTGACCATGGATGATATATCCCGATCCATGGGCATAAGTAAGAAGACGCTCTATAATCACTATAATAATAAGGAGTCACTGGTGGAAGCAAGTGTTATGTCAGTTTATGATACCATCTGCTGTGGCATTGACCACATTTGTGATCAGCATGTTAATCCCATTCAGGAGCTCTACGATATCAAGAAAACGGTCATGTCCAGTCTTAAAGGCGATAAGACCTCACCTATTTACCAGTTGCAGCGCTACTATCCCAAAGTTCACAAAAAAATAAGCACCATGCAATTTGACTATATGCAGGGATGTGTAAATGAAAATCTGGATCGAGGAATACAGCAAGGACTCTATATCCCTAGCATAAGCAAAGAGTTTGTGTCACGCATCTATTTTGTGGGAATTCAAGGTATCAAGGATTTGAGCCTCTTCCCCACGCAAGGTTTTCCCGTCCAGAAATTATATGATCAGTACCTCGAGTACCACCTGCGTGGCATCGTGACTCCAGAGGGGCGTAAAATATTGAACCAGATTACTAACC
>JBARYP010000029.1:0-85638 GCA_049647945.1 Nonlabens sp.
GCGCCATTCTGACCTACAAATGCTATCTTCTCTCCTGCTCGTATCTTGAAATTGATTCCTTTGAGAACTTCCAGATCGCTACCGGCATAAGCAAAATGAACGTCTCGCATCTCAAATCCCTCGACAATCTTGTCGGGTAGCGGTAGGATACTGGATTGTGCTCTAGATATCTCTATATCCAGAAAATCAAAATAATCCCGCAGATACAATGCGCTTTCTGATATCATGGTGAATCGAGAAAAGAACCCCTGTAGATTAGTACGCAATCTATTGAAGGAACCCGATAGAAAAGTAAGTTCACCTATGGTTAAAACGCCTGTGACTACTTTTAAAATGATAAAAATATAGGCGCCGTAATAGGATGCTATCCCCAAAATATTAAAAAAGGAGCCATAGAGACTCTGTTTGATGGAGAGTTTTTTGTTGACTTCATAATACTGATCTGACAACCTATTGAATCGCTGGGCGATAAAATCTGTTAGACCAAAGAGCTTGACCTCTTTGGCAGTCTGATTATTTGCTCCTATAAATCTCAAGTAGTCCAGTTCCCGCCTTTCTGCGGTCCAGCTGCGTGCCACACTATAGCGATGACCGCTGAATTTTGCCTCGTTAATAAAGGAGGGGATAATACTCAATACCAGCAACAGTATGAGCCATGGCTCAAAATAGATCAATCCCGCAATAAGTGAAACGATGGAGATAATGCTTTGAACCTGGGTAAGGGCCGCACTCATCAAACCCACCCTACTGCTGGTTTGCTGGCGGGCACGCTCCAGTTTGTCATAGAATTCTGGGTCCTCAAGCTGTTCTAGGGTAAGCTCACTTGTTTTCCTGATGATGCGCTCGCTAGAGGCATTTGAATACAAGTCTCCTATGAGCCCATCTGTCAATACGATAAGTCGATTGAGTAGATCTGCCGCGATGGCAACGCCCAGTTCTATGCCCACATAAGTCCATAAACGGGTAAGATCTTGAACTTCCAGAGAAATCTGTAGGATAACCTCGTCAATGATGATCTTACCTACCCATAAGAGAATTACAGGACTGAAGGCGACCAGGATACGCGCTACGGCATTAGTCAGGAACAATTTAGGACTCGAGCGCCATACCTCCTTGAAAAAGCGCGGTATAGCCTTGAGTGCACTTAGGGAAAATGCCTTCTGTTTTTGTTGTTCTTTAATGGATTTAGGTACCCTCCGAGCCAATTTATATCAATTTATGACAAAGGTAATTGCTGCGAGTTTAGACCTGGATATATTTGAATGGAACAGTCGCTATGGGAACAGCATTTTGAAGGTATCTTTATTTACTTGCATGATGGAAAACCTAGAACGTAAAGTCGTGATAAGTAGCTTTAATTCATGTTATAACTTTCTAGTGTGTTGGAATTACGCTTTCGCGAAAGCGGAATCATCACATCCAAAAGTCCTGATCTACAACTCGTAATACAAAATGAGAAAATCCTTGATAAAGTCGACCTGTGCATCGCCCACCTGCAAAGTCTGAATCTCGCCTGATGGTTCAATACGAGTTTTGACATCGTTCACCATGATATCTATAGGCATTTGAAAACCTTCAATCACCCGATCATAAGTATAGCTCAACACCCCGTTCTCTATTTTGTGGCGTAGAATGGGGATTTTAGTAGTTCTCAGGTATTGGTCAAAGAATTTATCCAGATCCATCCATGCTTCGCGCGCAATGTACTGCTCTACTTGCATGGTGGTTACCGTTTTGTGGTAGAATTCGCTATTCAAACCCCTTAAGATTGTTCGCCACTTTTCATCGTCATCAATCAGCTGGCGTAGGGTATGGAGAATGTTTGCGCCCTTGTAGTACATGTCGCTGCTACCCTCGTGGTTCACACCGTACTCACCTATCAATGGACGGTCGTTGCGTATGTTGATTCTGGTTCCACGCACGTACTCACTTGCTGCTTTTGTACCGTAGTGGTAATCGAGATACAAACATTCTGAGTAGGCGGTAAAACCCTCATGGATCCACATATCTGCGATATCCTTATTGGTAATGTTATTTGCAAACCACTCGTGACCCGCCTCGTGAATGATGATAAAGTCAAATTTCAAGCCCCATCCTGTAGCTGACAAATCACCTCCCAAATAGCCATTTGCGTACTTGTTGCCATAGGTGACGCTGCTCTGGTGTTCCATTCCCAGATAGGGGACTTCCACGAGTTTAAAGCTATCCTCGTAAAACGGATAAGGACCGAACCAGTATTCAAAGGCCTCCATCATTTTGGGTACTTGTTTAAATTGCTCTCTTGCTTTCTCCAGATTTTCCTCAAGTACATAGTAGTCAAGGTCTAGTGGACCTCTTTCCCCAGTATAAATCTCACTATAATTGACATAATTGCCTATGTTAATGTTGACTCCATAATTGTTAATGGGATTCTGGACCTCCCATAAAAACCGCTTACGATTACGCTTCAATTTGTTGACGCTCTTGAGCCTACCATTTGCTACCGCGGTGAGCGAGTCTGGAATTGCTATTCCTATGGAGATCCCACGTTCCGGTTCATCGTACATGTGATCTTTACAAGGCCACCAAACACTAGCGCCCAGTCCCTGGTTAGACGTGGCGATAAAGGGATTGCCTTGCTCGTCCATTTTCCAGGACCAGCCACCGTCCCACGGGGCATTTACCGCCTGCCTGGGTACGCCTTCAAACTCAATGATAAGCTGTTGCTCTGTGCCCTGCGTTTGTGACTCTATGAGTTGGATAAAGTGGGCATTGCCCTCTGATTCCATCGATAGTTTGTTCCCGTTTTGGGTTACGCGGGTAATTTTCATAGGTTCCTGTAGGTCGATCTGCATGACCTGTTGCTCTTGCAGTACTTTGTAGCCCACGATATTTGTACCAGCGATGGATCGCTGATCAATATCTACCGTTACGTCTAGATCATACCTTAATAAATCCCACCACTCCCGTTGCGGGGTAATGCTACCTCGCAGGCTGTCCTGGCGGTTGAACTCCTTTTTATCCTTTAATAATTGACCATTAACCCACCACGGAAAAACTAAAAGAAGTAGAAGCAGTTGCACGAGACCAGTTGCCTTAGAACAAGTAATTTGGGTTCTTCTTCCTTCAGTACTAGTGCAAACTTTAATCATAATAGATAGATTGGTGAAGATTCAAATTTATGAGCTTTTGAGGTATTGTGCTGCGACAATTTCCTGCGCAGGTTTGTCCTGTGTGGTAAACAATTTTGTCAACCAGCCCTCGCGCCGGTAGCTCTCTGCATGGTGCTTCCATAGGAATCCACCCGCCATCCAGTCTTCATTCCAGACGCTTTGGTACAGCCCATCCAGTAGAACTTGCTGCGCCTGGAAATTTACCGGCCGGTCCTCTCCTGCGTTCTTCCATGGTTCCCTACCTGCATAATCTGCACTTACATAGCCATATTCTGTAAAGAGAATTTTACGGTTATGCTTTCGCGAAAGCGTACTCATTTCCATCTTCCATTTTCCCCAACTGGCTTTAACGTCATTAAGGTCTGGAGTACGTCGCTCACTTACCGGAAAATAGGCGTCTACCCCTATGTAATCCAGTTCACTCCAGAATTTGACATCTTTATAGCTGTCCCAGTTACCGGCATAGGTAATTTTACCTTTATAGATCTCGCGGATTTTGACAATCAGTTCGCTCCAGTATTCAGGCTGTTCTTGAACAAAGCTGTCCAGTTCTGTTCCTATACAGAATAGTGGGATATTAACATCTGCGGCTAGTTGTGCAAACTCCATGATGAAAGTAGTATAACTGTCTTCCAGCTCCTTCCATTGCTTCTCACCCAGCATGCTTATGTTGCCAGTATAGTCCCCGCCACCGATCCAGATTTGCGGTTTGAGCATCACATTTGTACCCTGTTGCTGGAACAGTTCTATGGTTGCTCTCGCTCCCTTTAATTGTTCCCCCCACCACTGGCGGGGTGTATTGTAAATAATCTTGGGACTATCAAGACTACGCATAAAACCGTAGGGAATCACAGCTGCATAATTTGCATGGTAGTCTTCCTTTACAGGAGCTGTTTTATCTGCTTGAATAACACTGCGCGTGGCAACAAAAGAGATGCCGTTGATGTGGTGCCTTTCTTGTGCGCAAGCCTGCAATACAAAAATTAGACTTAAATACAGTAGCCTACAGATCAGTATACTGCCCAGAGATTCAAACCGTTTCTTACCAGCTTTCACTCTACCGGGGAAGATCATTGAGCGACCAGTCGTATTCTTTGTAAACCACCTCAAACCCGTTGGGTATGTCTTGTAGGCGGTGGTAATTAATAAATTCAAGAAGTGCATTTTTCTTAGTAAAGTCTGACTGATACCACTCAAAAATCTTGGAAAGATGAACTTTTTTTTCATGCATGTCCAGCTCTACCAGTTTGGGATTATTTACGGCGTCACGGGTTAGCTTTTTCAATTTGGCTCTCAAATTATTTTTAGTAAACGCTCGATTAGAAAGTTGAGGGCATCCTACAGCACCGCAAACTACCACAAAATGAAGACGTGGATCGTTAGGAAACTTTTCAAAGATATCACGCTCGATCTCATTGAGTGATTTTGTATCACCTTGAAAATTGATGTTTTTGTCAGTAAAGAAATCCTTTACGTCCATAACAGATGCTACTGGGTAGGATTGTAAGACTTGATGAATCACTAGTAGATTGTAGGCGTTGATGTAAAAAGGCAACACTTCATTCTCTTCCAGATCTTCCAGATGAATACTGTTCATCTGGTCGATCGCTTTACTCAGGGACTTACCGTTTGTTTGCAATGCCTGATAATCGACCGCACCATCTTGAACATATTGTTGCAGTAAATCATCTGCAGCCTTGTTGAATGTATCAATTTGGCAATTAACCACTTGAGACGTGGCTATTAAAACAAAACTGAATAAAGCAGTACGCAAATGAGTTATCATAGTTATTGGAGAAAAAGTAATGTGCGTGCAAGTTAAGAATTGATTGTTTAAAAAATTCTCATGATACGTTAAGGATCAATCCATTAGTTATTTTGAATACCCGCATGTACAGGATCGTCCAGGTGCTATGGCTAAGTCAAAAATTCAAGAAATTCTCGTAGTTGTCAACCTCCAATAATTCGGGAACAATGGATCAGCATTAGGGAATATCCATTCATTCACCATTTAAATTTAAAACGTTAATTTGACGTTCCTAACCGATCGCCCATGGAACATATTGTAATTATAGGTAATGGTATCTCAGGGGTAACCGCAGCGCGTCATATCAGGAAACTCTCCGGCAAACGCATTACTATTATTTCCAGCGAGACAGAATTTTTCTTTTCCCGCACAGCGCTCATGTATGTTTATATGGGTCACATGAAGTTTGAACATACCCAGCCCTATGAAAACTGGTTCTGGGCACAAAACAACATAGAGATTGTTCAAGACTACGTGCATACCGTAGCCACCGCAGATAAGAAACTACACCTCAACTCTGGTCGCGATATCATTTACGACAAACTCATTCTGGCTACGGGCAGTATCTCAAATAAATTTGGCTGGCCCGGTCAGGATCTAGAGGGAGTTCAGGGGCTGGTATCAAAACAAGATCTGGACCAGCTAGAGATTACAGCGCCTAATAATGATAAATGTAAGCGGGCGGTCCTCATAGGTGGCGGACTTATAGGGGTGGAGCTGGCAGAAATGCTGTCCAGCCGAAATATTCCAGTCACTTTTCTGGTACGGGAAAAGGGTTTCTGGAGTGGAGTATTACCCATGCCTAATGCACAAATGATCTCTGCCCACGTAAGAGAACACCATATCGACTTGAGAGAAGAGGAAGAAATGGAACAGATTATAGATAATGGATCTGGTGCGGTCAAAGCAGTAATTACAAAGAATGGGGAAACTATTCCCTGTGATTTTGTGGGTCTTTGTGCCGGGGTACGCCCTCGTGTGGAATTTTTAAAGGAATCTGGAATAGAAATACAACGCGGTATCCTGGTGAATCGCTACCTAGAAACCAGTATTAAGGACGTATACGCCATAGGCGATTGCGCCCAACAGCGGGAACCGGTAGGACTACGTAAACCTATCGAGGCGGTATGGTATACTGGCAGGATGATGGGAGAGACCGTAGCACAAACCATTTGCGGCAATCCAACACGGTGGAATCCCGGGAACTGGTTCAATAGCGCAAAATTCTTTGACGTGGAATATCAAACTTACGGCTGGGTGATCAACAAACCCAAAGATGGCAACGCCCATTTCCACTGGAAAGATCCCGATGCGCACCGCATGGTCACAATAGAGTACGTAAAGGAAACTCGCGAGTTCAAGGGCATCAACACCTTTGGCATTAGAATGCGGCACGAGGTTTTTGATCAATGGCTTGATAATGCTGCAAGCGTAGATCAGGTGGTAAATAACTTACCAGACGCCACATTTGATCCAGAGTTTTTCAAAAAACCATACGACTCGATTCAACAAGCTTTTGCGCAAGCGCAATCACCACAACATACCATATAATTAAATCATGAGTATATATCAACGTAACATGTCCCTAACGGGAGAACCGCCCAAAGCACTTACTAAAGGAGAAAAGATTTCTACCGCGATAGGCCTTACCGGATTGTTGATCATGGTGCTGGCGCTGTTCAACTTTAACCTGCCCTATAAAGGAATATGGCTTACTGCTTCACTTCTACTGATTTTTACTGGGATCGTTGCTTTTGCAAGGGCGCAGTATGCAAATAAACACGAGGGAATCAAGAATCACGGGGTATGGTTCAAGAGCATCTCAAGCCGTGGGCTTTGGGGGTGGACTGCAGCAATATTGCTCACGGGGTTCTATATCGTTCTATATTTTTATGCACCATTACTGGGTCAGGGAACTGATGGCGCCCAGAATACTGGGCTTATAGCGCTGTTTGATCCATTGAGCTATGCGCTTAAGGGAAGCCCGGCAAGCCAGTGGTTCGTGTACGGTGCTTTATACACGCTGGCTATTCTGGCATTTGGGATAAAATTTATCTGGAAATACCGCCATAATAGTTACGAAGTAATACGCACGAGTAGCGTTATGTTTTTCCAGACGGCATTTGCCTTTTTGATTCCAGAAATTATGGCGAGACTCAATGGCGATCTACCCTATTATGACCTAAAAAACGTATGGCCACTCAACTATTATCTATTTGATCAGTGGAATGTAGATGGACTATTGGCAAACGGTAGCCTGGGGCTCACCATGCTGGTGTGGGGAGTAGCCTCCATTCTCATCATTACCCCTATCCTGACTTTCAAATATGGAAAGCGCTGGTACTGTAGCTGGGTGTGTGGTTGCGGCGGCCTGGCAGAAACTGCTGGAGATTCTTTTAGACAACTGTCAGACAAGTCACAAAAAGCCTGGAAAATTGAGCGCTGGCTAGTACATACTGTTCTAGTATTCTCGGTAATTTCTACCGTAGGAGTCATCCATTCCTACCTGGGCAATGAGGGGAAATACTGGCTTACACGTACTAACTTTTTGTTAGGAGTAAGTGTATTGCTCACCGTAATCTTTGCATTAGTCATGATTTTTAAGCGGGAAGAACTGCGACAGGATGCACGCTATGGTGCCGTGGGATTTTTTATAGTCATCATGTCGTTTATAGGAATACATTTCATGGCGGGGACTGACAGTCTGTTCTTCTTTAAACACGACGTGGTAAGATTCACTTATGGATTCCTGATAGGCAGTATCTTTTCTGGAGTGATAGGTACCGGCTTCTATCCCATTATGGGTAATCGCGTTTGGTGTCGTTTTGGCTGTCCCATGGCGGCGATTCTTGGGCTGCAGCAGCGGCTTTTCTCAAAATTTAGAATTACCACAAACGGCGGCCAGTGTATCTCTTGCGGCAATTGTTCCACTTATTGCGAGATGGGAATTGATGTGCGCAGTTATGCTCAAAAAGGTGAAAATATCGTGCGAGCCAGCTGTGTAGGTTGCGGGATTTGTAGCGCGGTATGCCCTCGCGGCGTACTGAAGCTAGAAAATGGTCCCCTAGAAGGTCGCATCAACAGCGATGCGGTTTTACTGGGTCAGGATCCAGATCTTATGGCACTACTTAGCGATAATAAATAAAGAAGATAATTAAAATTTGTAATTGGGTTTTGTGACTTTTATAAGGGCGTGACCCCGGTCAAATAACCGGGGTCGGGCTATACGTTGCAATCTTTTTGCTCCTACCTCACTAAAAGGATTTCCACTTCTATCCCTCACGCAAATTAACTGATTGATCAAATAGTTTAAGGCCATAAAACAAACGTATAAAGGATCGATTTTCAGTATTCATTGAACACATATTATATATAAATTTCTGCATATTGTGAATTGTGCAAATACTGAATTAAGCCGCGGTATTTATCTATTGTATCAAGATCTTACTGCTGGTTCTTAAAGTCTTGAAACCATGTACTATCTTTTGGCATAAAAATGAGTTTATTAATTGAGAATACGGTTGAATTTGTAAAAAACACCCTACAAGATACTGAAAGTGGGCATGACTGGTTTCATATAGAGCGAGTCTGGAAACTATCTCGACACATAGCAGCGATTGAAAATAGAGGCAATCTTGAAATTATTGAACTCGCCGCCCTATTACATGATATTGCCGACTCAAAATTTCACAACGGTGATGAACTTATAGGTGGTGAGAAGGCAGACTCCTACCTAGTATCACAAAACGTAGATAAGTGTACGAGAAATGACGTAAAGCTTATTATTGATCATATTTCCTTTAAAGGTGGCCACTCCACCAGACCAGAAAACAATATAGAATTTGATATCGTCCAGGATGCTGACAGACTTGACGCTCTAGGAGCGATAGGTATAGCCCGCACTTTTAATTACGGAGGTTTCAAACACCGCAAGATCTATGATCCTACCGTAAAACCAGACCTTGAGATGACTAAGGAAGAGTACAAGAACAGTACCGCGCCAACTATAAATCACTTCTATGAAAAGTTACTTAAACTCAAGGATTTGATGAACACAAAAACGGGAAGTCAAATCGCAGAGTCCAGACATCAATTCATGTTACAGTTTCTAGATCAATTTTATAGTGAATGGAACGTACGTTTCTAGGCTAAGTTTGCGTCATGAAAAGAAGTCCATTTGATGAGCAGCATAGGCAGTATTATTTGATTAGGTTGCAGTATCTGGGATTTAGATTTCACGGCTGGCAAAAGCAGCCCAATGATATTCCCACCGTAGAACGTATGGTACTGCGTACCCTGCGCTATGTATTTGATCACTCAAACTTTAAAGTTCTGGCAGCGGGACGCACAGATGCAAGAGTTTCAGTAAATGAAACCTGGATCGAGTTGTTTCTCGATCAAAAATGCGCGTTAGATCTACAAGAATTCCTCAAAGATTTTAACCTGAATCTACCCAGCGATATTAAAGCACTAGATGTCATAGCTACGACCGCACAATTCAACATCATTCAAGCACCCAAAATCAAAGAGTACATCTACCTTTTTTGCTGCGGTGAGAAAATGCACCCTTTTGCTGCGCCGTTAATGACACACATTAAGGAACCGCTGGACATTGAATTAATGAAGCAGGCAGCCGCACAATTTATTGGTACGCACGACTTCTATTCCTATACCTACAAACCCAAACCAGATACACAAACCGTAGCCACCATCCTATCCTGTAGTATAGAGGTCAACACCCTGTATACGGCAAGTTTCTTTCCTGAAATAAGTTACGTAATGCGCGTTAAGGGTCAGGGATTTAAAAGACACCAGATCAGATTGATGGCAGGCGCATTGATAGATCTGGGAAAAGGTGCCATGAGTCTGCAGGAGTTCACCCGTTCTCTAGATGGGGCAAATAAAATTCACCTCTCTCATATTGCCCCGGCCAGCGGGCTACAACTGTATAGGACAGAATTGCTCTCAAATTCGTAATTAATACCATGTTATAATTTGATAATCCTTTTAAACTTAATTTGCTCTACAAAACAAACCATTATGAAAAACTACACAATCCTGATGTTTGCCTTAATTCTAGGTCTAGGGATTAACGCACAAGAATTTGCAGAGGTGGATAAAAGTCCCATGGATGCGGCTTTTTATCCCGCACAAGCTGCCAAAAGGCAATTTGCCAAGTCTGATGAGCAACGCAAGGCACTAGAGCCACAGATTAGGGTCCTATACAGCAGGCCATCTTTACGCGGGCGCGAGGTTTTCCGTACTACAGACGATCGCAAGGAGGGAATCACACAGTATGGCAAGCCATGGAGACTGGGCGCCAATGAAAGTACTGAGATTTTACTCATGCGTGATGCCATGATCGGCGGTAAAAAGTTGAAGGCTGGACGTTATAGTATGGTTGTTGTTCCTGAAATGGAGTCATGGACGATCCATATTAACTCTGAAAATGACGGCTGGGGCAACTACAGCCACAAGCCTAAAATGGACCTCGTGACTACAAAAGTACCGGTGACCACCGTGGATGACAGTCTTGAAAATCTAGGCATCACACTCTACTCACCAGATGAGGGTAAAACAGTCCATATGAAAATGGGATGGGGCAACTATCGTGCAGAAATGCCGATCACCCTTATGTAAACCATATAATCAAGTCTCAGAGCCCGCTTTAATGAGCGGGCCATTTTTATTTTCGACTTGTGCTTTTCATTAGTTGGTAAAAATTACGCTTTCGCGAAAGCGTAATCACTAAATCGTCTCCAGTCCACCACGACTGTGATCTTTATTTAGAATAAGTTGCTGTTTCATTCAGTTTAAGTCAAAACATCAAGTTCCTGTTGAGATCAGGTAATTATCGCGCGGTCAGTTCCCTATGATCAATCTACCTCGCCAGGTTTCCAGAACATCGATAGTGGCAGGTCTTTGCCGCACATATACATTACCATATCCATTGATCACTCCGCTCAATCTAGTGACCACGTTTAAATGCCAGTCTGCCGTACCCCGGTGAAATATCTGTGCTTCTTGAATTTCTAGATTTGAAGCGTCGAGAATTCCATCGCCAGACCACCAGGTAAGCGAAGAATTTGTCGCTTTACCCCGCAGATAGAAATTACTCAAATTAGTCGTTTCAATTTCCAGCACATCTACGTCTAGATCAAGTATAAAGTCTCCATTGCTATGGTAAAAATCTTCTTCTGGACCATCAGTAGATAGCAATTTTAAGCTGGGGGTGGTAATCGTATTTGTGGAAACAATGTCATTTCCCGTACTGGAACGTATCTCCACAAGCTCGGGTACAGTAACTTTTAATACTGTTTTGCCATACTCACGAGTTAGGTTACAAGTATTGTTATTGACAACCAAGAGCCGACCGTCCTCTACCATTATTTCTATGTCGTTCACTAGGTTTTGCCCGGTAACGAGAGTTATCAACTGTTCTGAACCCTGAGTAATTTCTAGGCCCACCCTGTCATAAATGGTAATTTTATTAAATGGCGGGAGGCTATAGGAAATGGCCACCTCTTCCCCAGCAGTTTGAACACAATCTGGGGCATTCTCGCTATCACACCCACCTAATATAGCCAGTAGTACGATTGTAGTCATGGCTTTTATAGCCGAGAAATGCCTTACCATTGATTACTGATTTTAAAACGATACCCTAAGCCTAGATTGACTCCCTCGGCTTTTGCGCCATGTGAGTGCAGGTTGAGACTTGCAAAAAATCGGGACCCCAGCCGCCGTTGTAGTCCTATGCGGTTGTAGATACGTTGTTCAAATGCAATAGGCCAGTACAGGTAATATCCCAGCTGGGTTATCAAACTGGTCTTGCCTAGGTGCAACTCGTGACCCACAAACACGCCTACTCGCTTGTAATCCTCATTACCGTCCAGACCCTCTTCTGGAAAACTATTGGCTAAAAAATCACGATACTCTTTAAGAAATTCACTCAAAAACAATTCAGTACCTAGATGAATGCTGCTTTTCAACGTCAGGCGTTTATCCATATAAACGGAAAGGTGATAGAATGGAAACTGGCCGCTGCCCCTGAAATCGCTTTCATTAAGACCGGCGCGCGCCACGATGTTTAAATGTAATGATTCTTTGTAGGATCGCTTATTCCAAATCTTGTAATGGGTAGTTGACTCATTATCAATCGCATAATTGAGCCCGGCATTAAATAGAAAGGTATTGGTAGAATTGTTAGGCGCCCTAAAATTTGCATTAGAATAGTGAACAATGGTAAAGCCTGCATGTAGTCCCAGATTTCCCAGCAGCTTTTCCCTCCGGTAGTTAAAACCTAACAGGGTAGAACTAGTCAGCCTGGTGCCATAGGCATTGTTTCTTGGGTTTTCTTCTACATCAAACGGATTAGTCATGTAGGCTATTCCCTGACCTATCCTGAGCTGTAACGACCTACGCAAAAAATAAAAATTATAATGGCCATATAGTCCATAAGCCTCACCTAGAAATTCATTTTGGAGATCTTGAAATACCGCGGTAACTCCCCAGTCAGGAAAATTATATCTGGATTCCCACTCGTGCTTACCGTATGACTTCCTATTATAGGAAAACATCAACCCTGTAGGATGATCAGTAATCAAATGTGAGATATCTGGATTATGTTGTAAGATTGACCCCCGCATGAGGTTGACATCCAGACTGAACCCTCTTGCTTCCAAAGAATCTGATTGAGTTTGAGCTATTCCCAAAGAAACAACGGAACTCAATAAAAGAACCAAAAGAAATTTCATTGTGGGAATCTACGCTATAATGACCCCGCATCAGGTTATCCCGCCATAAATACGTCGCAGACTAAAAGATCTCTCTGGCTACTCCCTCAATATTGTCACTCTTTCCCATGCTGTAAAAATGCAGTACCGGTACTTTATGCGCTAGTAGCTCCTTGCATTGCTTAATACAAAACTCCACACCCACCTGTCTTACCGCCTTGTTGTTCCTACATTTTTCCACGACATCCACTAGCTCTTGCGGCAAGTCTAGATTAAAGGTTTGTGGCAGTAGATTTAGATGGTTTTTTGTTGCCAGCGGCTTTATTCCCGGTATTATTGGTATATGAATCCCCGCAGCTCTGGCAGCATCTACAAAATCAAAATACTTGCGGTTATCAAAAAACATTTGTGTGACCACATAGTCTGCTCCGGCATCAACTTTTGCCTTCAACCGTTTTAAGTCGCTCTGCAAACTGGGCGATTCCTCGTGTTTTTCAGGATATCCAGCTACACCTATACAAAAATCTGTGTCACAGGTCGCCTCAATAACATCCACTAGATATTTACCCTCGTTCAGTTCTTTGATCTGCTTGACTAGATCAATGGCATATGCATGACCGTCTGTGGTTTGTTCAAATCTACGTTCTTCCTTGCGTGCGTCGCCGCGTAAGGCCATTACATTTTCAATTCCCAGGTATTGACAGTCCACCAGTAGGTATTCTGTTTCCTGCTTTGTGAATCCTCCACACAGGATGTGCGGTACGGTATCAACTCCATATTTATTTTGAATGGAAGCACAAATCCCTAGAGTTCCCGGTCGCATGCGAGTCAATTTTTTATCCAGCAGTCCATTTTCCTTTTCAATATATACGTACTCCTCTCGTGAGGTGGTCACGTCGATAAAAGGTGGATTAAATTCCATTAAGGGATCGATATTGTCATATAGTTGCTGAATGGATTTTCCTTTTATGGGCGGGATGACCTCAAAACTAAATAGTGTTTGATGAGCGTTACTTATATGTTCGGTAATTTTCAATTTATAATTTTTATGGTTGATGGTACTGACAATAGGCTGTTGCCCTACAAATAATTTTAATCTGCGATATTGGGATTGAGCCATTTTCTGGCCTTTTCTAGACTGATTTGCTTTCTACTGGCATAGTCTTCCACCTGATCTTCCTTAATTTTCCCCAGACCGAAATATCGAGCATCAGGATGGCCTATATAATATCCAGACACACTTGCGGCAGGCCACATGGCAAGGCTCTCGGTGAGCGTGACTCCCGTGTTTTTCTCAACTTCCAGCAATTCCCAGATGGTCAACTTTTCTAGATGATCTGGGCAGGCAGGATAGCCAGGCGCAGGACGTATTCCTTTGTATTGTTCTTTAATCAATTCACTATTCTCCAGATGCTCATTACTCGCATAGCCCCAGTCTTCTTTACGTATCTTAAGGTGCAGGTACTCTGCAAAAGCCTCTGCCAGTCGATCTGCAAGGGCTTTGAGCATGATGCTGTTATAGTCGTCGTGATCTGCCTCAAATCCTGCTGCGCGACTGGCCACACCAAATCCTGTCGTCACGCAAAAGGCACCTATGTAATCTTGTTTTCCTGATTCTACTGGAGCTACAAAGTCGGCAAGAGCGATATTGGGTTTGCTCGCAGCCTTCTTGCTTTGCTGGCGCAGCGTTCTAAATATTGTGCCGTTTTCTAAGTGAATATCGTCTCCCACGCTGTTTGCAGGAAACAAGCCATAGACTGCTCGTGCATCCAGCCATTTGCCAGCAATAATTTGTTCCAGCATATCCTGCGCATCTGCAAACAGATCGGTAGCCTGTTTGCCTACTACCGCGTCATTAAGGATATCTGGATAGCGACCATGTAGGTCCCAACTCCTGAAGAATGGTGTCCAGTCAATAAAATCTACAAGGTCAGCCAAATTCTGATCCTTGATGACTTGAACACCAGTCTTATTAGGTACAAATGGCTGGTAATTTTTCCAGTCAGTAGTCCAGGGATTCTTGCGAGCCTGCTCTAGGGTGAGATTATCCTTCTTCTTTGAACGACCCAAGAAGTCTGCTCGTAGTTTTGAGTACTCCTCTTTTTTTGCTTTCGCGAAAGCGGAATGACTACCGTCTTCTTTCTCTACTATCTCTCCAGCAATAGTAACTGCACGGCTAGCATCGTTGACGTGAACCACGGTGCAGTCATATTCTGGAGCGATTTTTACCGCGGTATGAGCCCGCGAGGTAGTCGCCCCACCGATCATGAGTGGAACCTTGAAATTGCGCCGCTTCATCTCTTTGGCCAGATAGACCATCTCGTCCAGCGATGGCGTGATCAACCCGCTTAAACCTATGATATCTACTTGATGCGCTACCGCTGCATCCAGAATCTTTTCTGGTGGTACCATCACACCCAGATCGATGATCTCGTAGTTGTTACAGGCTAGCACTACTGAAACGATATTCTTACCTATATCATGCACATCACCCTTTACGGTAGCCATGAGAATCTTCCCATTAGTACTGGACTTGCCATCCTTACCAGCCTCGATAAATGGTAGTAGATATGCCACGGCGCGCTTCATGACCCGGGCACTCTTAACGACCTGAGGTAGAAACATCTTACCGCTGCCAAAGAGATCACCCACGACATTCATTCCTGTCATCAAATGACCCTCTATGACCTGAATAGGGCGATCCACATCTAAACGGGCCTCTTCAACATCTTCCACAATATAGGCATCGATGCCCTTAACCAGCGAGCGGGTAATGCGATCCTGGAGTGGTAGTTCTCTCCAGCTGTTGTCCACGCTACTGGTGCGGGTGGTCTGGGTTACATTTTCTGCATAGTCCAGTAATCTCTCCGTAGCATCATCCCGGCGATTGAGCAGTACATCTTCCACAAACTCCAGTAGTTCCTTGTCGATATCATCATAAACTTCAAGTAGTGCTGGATTAACGATACCCATATTCAGCCCGGCCTGGATTGCATGATATAAAAAGGAACTATGCATCGCCTCGCGCACGGTATTGTTCCCCCGGAAGCTGAAGCTCACGTTGCTTACCCCACCACTTACACTAGCATGAGGGAGATTATTGCGTACCCAGCGAGTGGCTTCAATAAAGTCCACGGCATTACGCTTGTGCTCATCCATTCCCGTTGCTACCGGGAAAATATTGAGGTCAAAAATGATATCCTCAGGTGCAAACTTTACTTGATTGACCAGAATATCATAGCTGCGCCGCGCAATTTCTACACGGCGGTCGTAAGAATCTGCCTGGCCCGTCTCATCAAACGCCATTACAATCACGGCAGCACCATATCGTTTGATAGCTGTGGCGTGCTGTATGAATTCTGCTTCACCTTCTTTTAAACTTATGGAATTGACCACGCATTTTCCCTGGACAACTTGCAGCCCAGCTTCTATGATTTCCCATTTTGAGGAATCGATCATTATCGGGACCCTTGAAATATCCGGCTCTGCAGCAATAAGATTTAGAAATTTGATCATGGCTGTCTTGCCATCGATCAGACCGTCATCCATATTGATGTCAATAATCTGTGCACCATTTTCTACCTGGTCACGCGCTACATCAAGGGCTTCATCAAATTTGTCTTGCTTGATAAGTCGCAGGAATTTTTTTGATCCAGCGACATTAGTCCGCTCGCCCACATTCACAAAATTACTTTGCGCGGTTATGACGAGTGGTTCCAGTCCACTTAATCGTAATGGTCTATTATTACTGGACATAGATCGGGTTTTCTAGTGATGGTATGGGACGCGGGGAATAGCCGGCTGCGAGATCGGCAATTGCCTTAATATGATCTGGCGAGGTACCACAACAGCCTCCTATAATATTGATTAATGATTTGTCCAGGTAGGTTTTGATTTGTGATGCCATTTGAGCCGGGCTTTCATCATATTCTCCAAAGGCATTAGGCAGTCCCGCATTAGGATGCGCGCTTATTCCATAGATTGACTTGCTGCTTATTGATTCTAGATAAGGAGTTAATTGTTTTGCTCCTAGAGCACAATTAAAACCAACAGTTAAAAGTGGAACGTGTTCGATTGAAATTAAAAATGCCTCAGCAGTCTGGCCGCTTAACGTGCGACCAGAGGCATCAGTAATGGTACCGCTTACCATGACAGGAATATCAGAATGCAGCTCCTCTTTTAACTCCTCTATAGCAAATAGCGCCGCTTTTGCATTAAGGGTATCAAATACGGTTTCTACCAGGAGAATATCAACACCACCACGTAACAATCCCATTGCCTGCTGCCTATAGGCTACTCGCAGTTCCTCAAAAGTTATTGCACGATATCCAGGATCATTCACATCTGGAGACATGCTGGCCGTTTTATTTGTAGGCCCGATTGAACCCGCTACGTAGCGTGGTTTGTGCGGTTCTCGCTGGGTAAACTCATCGGCTACCTTTTTTGCGATACGCGCACTTTCAACGTTGAGTTCATCTACCAGAAATTCCATATTATAGTCTGCCATGGCAATGGTAGTAGCGCTAAAGGTATTAGTCTCCACGATGTCTGCACCCGACTCAAAATAGGCAGCATGTACCGCGGCAATAGCCTGCGGCTGAGTGATGGAGAGCAAGTCGTTGTTTCCCTTGAGATCAGATGGGTAGTCCTTAAAACGCTCCCCCCTGAAATCTGCTTCTTCAAATTTGTGTTTTTGCAGCATGGTTCCCATGGCACCGTCAAGTACCAGGATTTTATTTTTCAGTATTTCCCTTATGTCTGGTTTATTCATCATTCAGTATTAAGTTATCCTTGTTACCGCGCATCAACCTTAAAATCCAATTATGGAATTACGGTTGAAGGCAAGTGGAGCGCACAATTAAAATCGTCCATGCACTAAGTATATAAAGAAGAGGGGTCTTAGGTTATCTGTCTACAACTTGTGTTGCAGTAGAATGAGGCACCTTCTACAAATAGGTAGGGTTGCCAAGGCATCATAGAGTCTAATCTCTCCGCCTTTCTTTATAACTCAATACGTAAAGGAACAAGATGAGATCTAGGATCTCAACGTTTGCCAAATGTAGTTTACACTATCGAAAATTTCAAGCCAGCGCCAGGGGAATTAAAAAAGAGATTTAAAATGTAGATGAAATCGCTGCTAATCGTAGCTCAAACGATGGCCATCCAATTTAATAAATATAAAGAGCATGATGGTGAAACCCATAAGTCCACTACCACCATAACTCATAAAGGGTAGTGGAATCCCCACGGTGGGCAATAAACCCATGACCATGCCTATGTTCACAAAATAATGCATGAAAAAGATCCCTGCGATCCCATATCCATAGACGCGTACGAACTGATCTTTCTGCTTTTCGGCCAGTAATAGAATGCGCACTACTAAAAAAGTAAATAAAACAACCACTGCGGCCGTACCCAAGAATCCCAGCTCTTCTCCTATCGCGCTAAATATAAAATCGGTTTCCTGTTCTGGCACAAATTCACCTTGCGTTTGAGTTCCTTTCCTCAATCCAGTTCCACTAACCCCGCCGTTACCTATAGCAATTTGACTCTGGTTGAGGTTATAACCCGTTCCAGCAATGTCGGTAGTTTTACCCAGCGCAATATTGATGCGGTTACGGTGGCGATCCTGCAGTACATTATTGAAAATAGGCTCAACAGATGCAACAAAGACCATAGCTATCGCCATGATTGCTACGTAATTGAAAATCCTGGGTTTAGGAAGGCGCTTCTTGTGATTTCGCTTTCGCGAAAGCGTATACCAAACAAGCACCAATAAAAATATAATTAACAGCAACATCCACATTTCTATGGCTAGCGCCCCTACAAATAATAAAACCATTGCGGCAAGAACCAAAAGATACCAAAGGGACAGTCCCTCCCTATAGAGGGCAAAAAAGAAGGCCGTATAGACTAGTGCGCTTCCAGGATCGGGCTGTGGTATGATTAATATCGCGGGTAGTGCGATGATTCCTCCAGTAATGAAAAGGTCTCTTACACTAGTCAGGCTGACCTCTAACTGACTCACGTATTTTGCTACTGCTAGCGCTGTTGCGGCTTTTGCAAACTCGCTGGGCTGGAGCGTAAAAGAGCCTATCCCATACCATGATTGGGCACCGTTGACCTCTTTACCAAAGATGTATAACCCAGCCAGAGAGACTAGCGAGATGATGTAGATCAATCCCGCAAAACGCTCGTAGAACTCTGGTGTTAATGCTAATAGCACAATAATGATTGCAAGCGACGCACCTATAAAAATAAATTGCCTACCGTAAAGTTCTGACAAGTCAAACACGCTGGCATATTCTGCTACAGGTGCCGCGGTATAAATTCCCAACCAGCCTATAGCTACTAGTGCCAGATAGGTCAAAATTAAATATGGATCATAATGCGCCCTATTGCCTGACTTCATTGTTTTAGTATCTCGTTAGGAGGTACGCTGCTGCTCCATTCAGGATCTATAAGGCCACCATCAACTTCTTCATTGATGTTGAATGGTACGCCCAGATATGGCTTTTCATATTCCTTTTCTAGACTGTGAGTCATTAAATATTGCTCAAGATCCTTCCTGGTGATTTCTCCCTTAATGTGTTTTTCAATCATTAATGAAGCAATTTTTGCAGCATATCGGGAGCCCCAGTAACCGTTTTCTATAAAAACCGCTATGGCGATCTTCGGATTCTTCTTTGGGGCAAAAGCCACAAAAACCGAGTGGTCCGTAAGTTGGGTGCTTTTGCCATCAATTTTCATGGAATTCTCGACTGTTCCCGTTTTTCCACAGATTTCAATATCTGGGATCTGGACGTATTTACCCGTTCCGGTTCTATAGACCTCTGCCATTCCCTCTATGACGGGCTCAAAATATTGAGGTTCTATGGTGGTATAGTTGGGAATGGTGTACTTAGAATTGTCTATAGGTTCACCGTCAATTTTCTTGAGTATGTGGGGTGTAAAATAGTATCCACGGTTTGCAATGGCAGCGGTCATGTTTGCGAGCTGGATGGGTGTGGTGATCACTTCTCCCTGACCTATGGCATTAGAAATGGTAGCGGGAGCATACCATTTATAGGTGTACTGATCATCATAATAGCTTCCTGTAGGTATAAATCCAGGTCTTCCTACAGGCAGATCGTAGCCCAAATACCCGCCCAAACCAAAACTTGATGCGTGCCTATGCCAGTTGTCCATTCCCTGCGAGGCAGTTTTTTCTTTCTCAACAACACGACGATAAACCTGGGCAAAATATGAATTACAGCTTACGGCAATTCCTTTGATCATTGCAACCGGACTGGAGTGGTGGTGACATCTCAAGGTTCTTTTTTTACTGTACTTATAGCCCATGTTACAGGTAAAACGCTCAGTTGGATTTACCACACCTTCCTGTAATCCTATAAGGGCATTTATTACCTTGAACGGTGAACCGGGTGAATATTCTGCCTGTAATGCGCGGTTTATATCTGGAGTACGTATGGTATCCCTGATGATGGCATTAATGTTTTTTGAGCGATCCCTGCCCATCAATTTACTGGGGTCGTAATTAGGTGCAGTAATCAAACTCAATATCTCACCAGTTGCAGGTTCAATAGCAACGATACCGCCTCGTTTATTCAACATGAGTTTCTCGCCATATTCTTGAAGGTCTGCACTCAGGGTAAGTGTGAGATCACTCCCTGCTACGGGTAGGCTGTCGTAAAGTCCCTGCTTGTAGCGTTCTGTATTGCGCCCATGTTTATCCCTCAAATATCTTTTAACTCCCTTGTTGCCCCGTAAAAGTTCTTCATACTGACTCTCCACACCACTTTTACCCTGCAAATCACCAGATCGATAGTAGGGGTTTTTCTCTACCGTACTGCGGTTTACCTCCCTTATATAACCCAGTACGCTGGCACTATGGTCAACCTGATAACTGCGTAGAGACTTGCGCTGGATAAAAAATCCTGGGAACCTGCGCAGCTTCTCCTGCAGGGGGGCGTATTCTTTTTGAGTGAGTTGGGGTATTACAACACTAGGCTGGCGAAAGGACCACTTTTTTGCTTTCTCCAGTCTTTTAATCATCTCAGATTTATCGATCTGGAGTAGGTTACAAAATTCCAAAGTATCAAAATCCTTTACTTCCCTGGGAATGACCATCAAATCATAAGCTACCTGGTTTGCGACCATCAACTTACCATTGCGATCATAAATAAAACCCCGCTGGGGGTAATCATAGATTGTTTTTACAGAATTTAATTCAGCCTTGAGAGTCCATTCCTGATTCTCGACCACCTGCATCAAGAATAGCTTAACTAGAAAGATGATGGCAACAATGAGAACGGTAAATAGTAACAACAGCTTTTTCACAATCGCTCTTTAGGTTTAAAGATGATTAATACAACTAATCCCAGCAAAAACGTAGCCAACCCATTTAAAGACCAAAGTTTCAAGAATAAGAACGAGTGGGAAAAATCAAATAAGATAAAAACAAAAAGAAGTAAATGGTGCAGTCCTGTACATAGCACTAGCAACAAAATCATTCTATTGATCTCGCCACGCATTACGTTGACCTCATTTAATTTATAAGCCTCACCGTACACTAGCTTGAACAAATATGGACGCAAGAAGGCAAGGGTCATACATGCGGCGGCGTGCGCACCACCCGTATCACTAAATACGTCAATCACAAGTCCTAGTCCAAATGCAACCAGCAAGAACAGAGTTCTATTATTGCGTACTGGATAAAGCACAATAAATAGTAAATAGATATACGGCTTGATAAATCCTAGAAGGTTGATTTGGTCTAGTAACAGAACTTGAACCACAACTAGTATTATAAAGCGTAATATGTTAGCAACTACTGAATTATTCATTGAGTCCTAACGTATCAATTACCCTGAGTGCCTCATGGTCACGACTATAAACCACATAGACTTTCCCCAGATTAGTCATATCATTAAACAATTTGACTTGAATATGGAATAATGCGCCGTTTTCCACTTTGCTTACTTCACTTACCTCTCCTATAGGAATATCAGGCGGGAATGTGGACGACTGGCTGCCAGTAGTAATTGTATCGCCTATTGAAACCGTGGCTAAACGAGGAACATCCTTTAGCGTGATGGTATAGGGATCAACCCCATCCCAATTGAGTGATCCGATAATTGCGGTACCCTTGATCTGGGCATTAATGGATAACTGCGTATTGAGTATGGAGGCAACCCTGGTAAAATGATCCGTACGATCCACTACCCCTACAATACCCCTATGGGTCATTACTCCCATGTCTCTAGCGATACCCTGCTCCTCACCTATGTCTATGGTGATAAAGTTATCGGTCTTATCATAGCTGTTTTTAATGACACGCGCTGGGTATATTTTGAATGGTAGATTATCATCAACCTGAAAAGTTTCAGGTTTTCCCAGTAGCGTATCAGATAGCTTGAGTAAATGCATGCGTAATAATGCATTTTCCTCCTGAAGAAGATCATTTTGCTCTTGCAAGTGGAAATAGCTGGTTACAGATCCACGGGTATTCAAGATGCTTCCCGCAAAACGATTGCTTGAGTGTATAAAATCTGACTTATGAAAATCGTGAGACTGAATCGTGAAAACTATAGTAACCGCAAGCAATGCTAGATACAACAGGGTATTCCTGTACTTGACCAAAAAGTAAATGATCTGTTGCATGAGTAACTAACTTAAAAGCCACTAGTATTTATTTGCCAGGACGCTTTTGTACTTATCCAGATTTTTAAGGGTCAGGCCAGTACCACGTACCACAGCGCGCAGGGGATCCTCAGCAATGTAAACAGGAAGATCTGTTTTCATGCTCAATCTCTTGTCCAGGCCTCGCAACATAGAACCGCCGCCGGCAAGGTAGATTCCAGTATTATAGATATCTGCAGCTAGTTCTGGTGGCGTTTGCGATAGGGTTTCCATTACTGCATCCTCGATACGCAGGATTGATTTATCGAGTGCTTTGGCAATCTCTCGATAACCTATCTTGACCTCTTTAGGTTTTCCTGTAAGTAGATCGCGACCCTGCACACTCATTTCATCTGGCGGTGTTTCAAGATCTTCAATAGCTGCGCCTATCTGGATCTTTATTTTTTCTGCGGTACGTTCACCTACATATAGGTTGTGCTGGGTACGCATGTAATAAACAATATCATTAGTAAACACATCACCAGCAATCTTGACTGATTTATCGCACACGATACCACCTAGCGCAATAACGGCGATCTCGGTCGTACCGCCACCTATATCCACTATCATATTTCCCTTGGGCTGCATGATATCCACACCTATACCTATTGCGGCTGCCATGGGTTCATGAATTAGGTACACCTCTTTACCGTTTACTCGTTCTGCACTTGTTTTTACGGCTCTCATTTCAACCTCAGTTATTCCAGATGGAATACAGATGACCATACGCAGTGTAGGTGCAAACCATTTTTTCTTGAGAGCAGGTATTTCCTTGATGAACATCGAGATCATTTTCTCGCTTGCATCAAAATCTGCAATAACACCATCCTTCAATGGTCGTATGGTCTTGATATTTTCATGGGTTTTACCCTGCATTAGGGAGGCCTCTTTTCCTACGGCGATGATCTTGCCAGTAGTCCTGTCACGAGCAACAATCGATGGGCTGTCCACAACTACTTTACCATTGTGTACAATCAATGTGTTTGCCGTACCTAGGTCAATGGCAATATCCTCAGTCAAAAAATCAAAAAATCCCATAGAAAATGGAGGCGAAAACGTTAATACCCTGAATTTTACAAAGCTAGCAAAATTCTAGTGCTTAAAGTGTCTTGTACCTGTAAAAACCATGGCAATATTATTCTCATCACAATAGGAGATGGACAACGCATCTTTTATGGAGCCTCCCGGTTGTATCACCGCCTTAATTCCAGCATTATGAGCAATTTCTACACAATCAGGAAATGGAAAAAATGCATCACTGGCCATAACGGCTCCTTTTAGATCAAATTTAAAGCTTACAGCCTTGTGGATAGCCTGGTTAAGTGCATCTACCCTCGAGGTTTGACCAGTACCACTAGCGCATAACTGTTTGTCCTTTACTAGGACAATTGTATTTGATTTAGTGTGTTTGCAAATCTTACTGGCAAAAAGCATATCGTCGATCTGCTCATGTGTGGGCGCCAGTCGGGTAGCTGTTTTAAGATCTTTCCGTGCATCAGTCTTTTGATTTGAATCTTGTACTAGAAAACCATTGAGTGATGAGCGTACTTCAAGCGTTTTGTTATTACGCTTTCGCGAAAGCGTACCCTCTAAAATCTTCAAAATTATGCGATTCTTTTTCCCCTTCAGTACCTGCAGTGCCTCATCTGAAAATGATGGTGCCATGACGACTTCACAAAACAAGCCATGAATCAAGGTTGCAGTGGCTAGATCAATTTCTGTATTTGAGATCAAAATACCGCCAAAAGCTGATACCGGATCGCCTGCCAGAGCATCCTGATAAGCCTCCAGTACGCTATCGCGCTGGGCAATCCCACAAGCATTGTTGTGCTTAAAGATGGCAAAAGTGGGCGCGTCGCCATCAAATTCACCCATCAGGTTTACGGCGGCATCAACGTCCAGTAGATTATTGTAAGAAAGCTCTTTACCGTGAACTTTATCAAACATATCATTAAAGTTGCCGTAGAACCAACCGCGTTGATGTGGATTCTCGCCATAGCGCAACGGCATGACTGCCGACTCACTTATTTTAAGCGATTTATCGACTGAGTCACCTGCGTAAAAGTTGTAAATAGCCGCATCGTAGTGCGAAGAAACATTGAAGCAGCTGGCGGAAAATTGCTTGCGTTGCTCAATTGTAGTGGTACCATTGCCGTTTTCAAGAATTTCCAGCAGTTTCCCATAATCCCCTACCGTTCCCACGCACAGAGTGTCCTTATAGTTTTTGGCACCTGCGCGGATTAAGGAAATTCCTCCTATATCAATCTTTTCAATTATTTCTTGCTCGCTCGCACCGCTGGCTACTGTTTTTTCAAAAGGATATAAATCAACCACAACGATGTCTAATTGCGGAATATCAAATTCGGCCAACTGTTGTACATCGCTATCGTGATCTCTCCTATTTAAAATACCACCAAAGACCTTGGGATGTAGTGTTTTTACACGACCGCCCAGTATGGAAGGATAAGAAGTTATTTCTTCTACGGGAACGACATCAATTCCCAGGTCTTTGATAAACTTTTCTGTACCGCCGGTGGAATGAATGGTAATTCCCAGTTCCTGCATCTTGCCCACAATGGGTTCCAGACCCTCTTTAGAAAAAACGGATATCAGGGCAGATTTTGCTACAATGGAACTCATAACGGGACAATTTTAATATGAAGCCGCAAAAATAGCCGACAAGCCCACACAAACGGCTCGCTTGACAGCTTATCTGTGTGAGTTACCAACGTTTTTTAAACAGAGCGGAATAGTGTATATCTATAATACGGTAGGCAGTAAACCTGTAAATGAAGCGGTAAATGCACTACCAGTTGCATTATCTGATCCCGTGGTCGTAATGGTATAAATACCTGCAGGATCAACCTGAATATCCAGCATACCGTCAACGATAAACTGACGTGCATTAAATGGGAAATTAGGATCATAATCAGTTTCATAGGCTAGATAAACCTCACCAATACTTGCGGCTGGCCCTATATCATAAATACCTGGTGATAGAACAGCAGTATTCGTATAAATTTCCATGAACAACAAATCCCCCCGACCCTGTAATTCTCGTTGATCGTTTACGGTAAATCCATTACCGGTAAGAGCGATAAAGGTCACGTATTCAGGACCTGGACCGTCCAATCGTGTAGGAGACCTAAACCCCTGCGACAGGGCGTATGCAGTATTGCCTACCGTAAATTCATTTCCAGCTACCGGTGGAACAACGGCAGGTAAAGTTTCATCATCATTGCTGGGACAAGCGACCAGTAGCAAACAAAGTATCGGTAATAAGTATTTCAATTTTATGGGTAATGATTTCATAATTGCATTTATATTATAATAAGTTGAAGCAATTTCTTAAAAAGGATCTGCATTCTCGTAGTCTTCCTGGGTGAAGGTTTTTATATAGATGTCGCCACCTGGATTTTGATAAAACTCAGTAAGAAATAATGGGCTGGGATCTCTAAATGCTTGTGAGGTGATTCTGCGATCACCGTTGATAGTAATTACAATAGAATCCGATCTCAAAGTCTCTGAAATACCTACTGCACCTAGATTTCGAGCCTCAAATACTATAGCTGGATTTAAAGATGATAGTTCATATGAGCTCAGCAAACGATACTCTAAAAAAGAAAAATCCACAGAGTCATATAATTCAATTGTCACACTATTTACCGAACCCAGCTCATAACGTACGACATTTGTTGTCTCATCTTCAGTCACACATGACTCGAAAACAGTTAAAATGACAATTACTCTTGAAAATCTAAGAAATAGGTGATTCATAGTGGCCATTGATTGAATAGTTCGACTATGTTGGTTTTAAAATTTAATAATTGACTTTCGCCCATATTTAAAATTTCTGTTCTAAAAAGGATCTGCATTCTCGTAATCTTCCTGGGTGAAGGTTTTTATATAGATGTCGCCACCTGGATTCTGGTAGAACTCTTCAAAAAATAAGGGGCTGGGATCTCTAAATACTTGTGAAGTAAGTCTGCGATCACCGTTAAGAATTATGGCAATTGAATCACAATTATAAATACTACTTATACCAATACCTCCCCTTTTCATTTGTTCTATTACTAGAGCATTGCTCTGTGGTTCTAAATTATATTCATCAATTAATTGATAGTCATTAAGTCCAATAGTTGAGGATTGATATCTCTCCAAACGGAGGCTATCTAGTTGACCAAGTTCAATTCTTATTACTCCTTCATTCTCATCTTCATAAGTGCATGATGTAGCGACAAGAAGTACAATAATGATTGCATAGAAAATCCTTGATTTGTTGATTGCTCTATCTGAATTTTTCAAAACGGCCATTGATTAAATAGTTCGACTATGTCGGTTGTATTATCCATTCCTAATCCAATAATTTTGTCTCCTTTATTCTCATCATAGGCAAGACGCAGAGCTTTAATAGATTAAATTAACAGCACAATGACTCTCTATAGATACATGAATCAAGACTGTTGCAAATTTTATATTCAACCCACACTCACTCGATACTCATCGATCAGTTCCAGCTCGGTACGGAAAGTAAACACCTCATCACCAAATTTCTTAAGGCCTATTTGTTGCATCGCATCGGCGTATTTGACGTAATAAAGGTCTAGCGCCTTGCGATCGTGCGCTTTGTATTGAACCGAAAATGTACTAGTACCATCATCTTCCTGAACCAGCACCCTGGTAAGTCGCGCATCGATAAAGAGACCCGTTCCCAGCATGTGCGGGATATGTTCCTTAATCCACGCGAGCCATTGGGTTTCTAGTTCTACAGGTAGGTTGCAGGTAACGTTATAGATGATTTCCATAAGACTAATTTAAGGCTTTTGATTACGGTAATAATATTATAGGCACTAATAAGCCAGCTAACCTAATTTGCTCTACCCTACACATCATCCCCTCGCAAACGCCTGAATCTGCGGCGTGCATCGATAAGGTGGATGGAATCTGCATGATTGAAAATGATGGCTTGAAAGCATTCTTGTGCCTTGGCTGGCATGGCTAGGGTTTCCTCATAAAGTAAGCCCAGAAAATACAGTGCATCATCTGCCAGGCTACCTTCTCCATAATCATTTACCACCCTGCGGTAATTGTTAACTGCCATTTGAACCTTACCTACTTTTTGATATAACTGCGCTTGTGAGAGCAGCGCCTCATCCTCAATGGGATCTCCTTTGTGATTGAGCAGCAGTTTGTTGAAAAGCTCAATGGCTTCAAGATTTTTGTTTTGGTATTGTTTGAGTTCCGCTTTCGCTAAAGCGGACAACGCCACCATCGTCGTATCTTCAATAGAATGGTCTGAGATCACAAGGCTCAACTCCATGGCGTCATTTGCGATAAGCTTGCTGGCAGCCGCACGCAACACTTTTAATTGTGTGAGACTCCATTTGAAATCCCCTTGAAAATAACTGGTACGGGCGACCTTGAATTGTGCCTCTTGAGCGAGCTCATAGTTAGGCACGTCGTTTTGAACCTGACTGTATAAGATCAATGCGCGATTGAATTGTTCTTGAGAAACCAGAATATCTGCCAGCAGCATTTTTACATTGGCCCTCTGTATAGTGGACAATTTCAGTTCCTCAAGCTTGCTCAAAAGTAGTATAGCAGCATCGCTTTCATTCAAACTGAATGCCATGAACCTGGCATAATCCAGTTGTGCCTTGTAGGTGTCACTACCTGAACCGTATTGCTCCAGGATCTGCTCGTAGTCACTTTTTACGGATGGATATTGCTCTAGCGTCGCAATGTCTGCCCGTATGTTGATCTTCATCAATTGGGCCTCGTACCTTACACCTTGCACCGGTGACTCTTGTATCACATAGTCCAGAATCTCTAGAGCGGCTTCAATATCCTTTTCCTCAACAGCGTCACTTGCCAGATATTGCAGGTCTAGCATATTCTCCTGGGTACGCCGGTAAATTGCCTTCTCTTGAACAAAGGCCTTTTTAAAATCTTTTTGCTGCACATAGAGCCACGACAGTAGATGATTGTACAATAGGTCTGGATTCTCCCTGAGGCGTAACAGCAATACCTTGCGCAATGCAAGGTTGATCTCGCTAGAGGCATCATCAGTAATATACCGCGAGAAAATCGCTTGTGCTCGAGCACGGTAACTTGAATTAGTCTCAATGAGCCCTACGGTACTATCAAAGAGTTTTTCAAAATTTCCCTGCTCTCCATAAAGCCGCGATAGCTGGTAGTCAAAATTACGGTTGGGCATCAATTTACTACCTCGCTCATAAGTAGCTACTGCCTGATCAAGCAATGTGCGCTTCTCAAACCTAGCCCCGATCTGGTAGGAGTATTGAGGTAGTGAATCCAGGGACTTTATGGCTAGATCGTACAGGCTGTCTGCTTGCACCGTCATACCTTGCAGCCCCAGGTTATAACCCCGTTCTACAAGCAGCTCCTTGTTGCGAGGCAATAGGATGACCGCTTGATCCAGTAAAGAATCCACCGCAGTATAATTTTCCAGCTGGTGATAGACTTCAATAAGATTGAACAAGCTTTTGGTGCTGCGCTTGTTTGCGTTATAAGATTCCTTGTAGATCTTGAGCGCCTTTGCGTATTCACCCTGGTCTACATAGTTTTCTGCCAGTCTCATTTTTTGCGCAGCAAGCACCGTAGAGAAAAGCAGACAAACGAAAAGAACAAAGTATATACGCATAGTTTAGTCAATCATTGCAAAACCACAATAAGGTACTAGTGCAGTAGGTATTTTTATTCCATCACTAGTCTGGTAGTTCTCAAGAATACCGGCGAGGATACGTGGTAGCGCTAGCGCACTACCGTTCAAAGTGTGTGCCAGTCGGGTTCCTTTATTGCCAGTTTTATAACGCAGCTTAAGTCGATTAGCTTGAAACGTTTTAAAATTTGAGACGCTGCTTACCTCGAGCCACTTTTCCTGTGCCGCACTATATATTTCAAAATCATAGGTAAGGGTACTGGTAAAACCCAGATCGCCACCACATAACCGCAATATTCTGAAGGGTAATTCCAAGTCCTCAAGTATTCCCTTTACATGAACCACCATCGCGTCTAGCGCAGACTCACTCTGGTCAGGGTGTTCTACACGCAGGATCTCTACCTTATCAAATTGATGTAGGCGATTGAGTCCACGTACATCACTACCATAACTACCTGCCTCCCTGCGGAAACAAGGGGTATAACCCGTCATGGAAATCGGGAAATCCTTCTCATCCAGCACCTGGTCACGATATAAATTGGTAATGGGAACCTCTGCGGTAGGAATTAAGTATAGATCATCGTTAGTTACGTGGTACATCTGGCCCTCTTTATCTGGTAACTGACCCGTACCATATGCACTTTTTTCGTTAACTACTAGTGGTACCTGGACCTCATTGTAGCCTGCTTCAACGTTCTTGTCCAGGAAATAATTAATAAGCGCCCTTTGCAAACGAGCTCCTTTGTTCTTGTAGACTGGGAATCCAGCACCCGTGATTTTGGTACCTAGCTCAAAATCGATAATGTCATATTGCTTAACTAGCTCCCAGTGCGGTTGTGCTCCATCATGCAGTTGTGGTCTCGAGCCATGTTCTGATACAACCTCATTATCCTCATCGGTATTACCAGCTGGTACGCTCTCATGCGGTATATTGGGAATTTCATAGAGAACGTTTTGTAGCTCTTCTACTGCTTGATGCAGGTCTTCTTGTAATTTCTTTGAATCGGTCTTGAGTTTAACTGTCTGCTCTTTCAGTTTATTTGCCTCATCGCGTTGACCAGTTTTAAACAACTCTCCTATCTCTCTAGAAAGTTTATTACTACTAGCAAGGGTCTCGTCTAGTTCTGCTTGAAGATGACGGCGTTTCTCATCAATGGCGATGGCATTATTTAATAGAGGCATCGCGTCGATATTCCGCTTGTTGAGCGCAGCAGCAAATGCCTCTTTATTTGCGCTTATTTCTGCTATCTGTAGCATAGTGTACTAGTCTCAATATAAGCAGGTAAAAATAGCGTTTAAATTTTGATAGATGAATCCTGTAGCTTTGGATGTTTACTCAATTGTCACCTCCCTTCTAGTAATATTATAGCAAAAAACGAGTGTTTTGAATTTTGAAACAACAAAAATCAATTTAGATAAGTTGTTCCTATACGTAAACCTAACAGTTATCGAGATAGTACTGATGAATTTCTGCAATGGATGCGCCCCATTTTTTCTTCCAGTACACCTTAAAATAAATGAGCTGTAGTTTCATCACTCCTTTATCCCTATACCTTCTTGCACTAGTGGTCAACCAGGCGGGAATAACGTAAAATTGTCCCAGGTCGTAGAGTTTATGTATAAGATCATAGTCCTCATAAATAGGTAGCGACTCATTGTAACCCCCTATCTCGTGATACAGACTTGCGGTAATGTATTGAGATTGATCCCCGCCCCTACTAGCACGCCAGTTGAACCGAGTAAAAAAACTAGCCCCCAGCAGCCATGGATGTAAACTACGGAATCTCATCCTAAAACAACCGGCGTCGTGTTTTTTCTGGACCGCATCGATTATCAAGCCATCAAAACCTACGGGCGGGTGGCTATCTGCATGCAGGAAATAGTAAATGGGTTGAGTGGCAATTCTAGCGCCAGCAGCGAGCTGTCTGGCCCTACCTCTTTTGGTTTCAATTAATTTAATATTTAAATTGGGTTGCTTGCATTGATAATCCTCTACTCTGTTCAAAGTACAATCATCGCTCCCGCCGTCTACTAGAATAAATTCTAGCTCCTGCGGTTGAACAGATCGTTCTACAAGAAGTTGAAGAAGTCCTGCAATTGCCTCCTCTTCATTTAAAATGGGAATAATTATGCTAAGCATCGCTAGCCAACTTATCGCTTGCTATTGCGGGACCAATCATATTCTAGATATTCTATACTGGCATTTTCCTCAATCTCATCAACCGCATATTGATTGATATATTCAATGACGGTTTTACCTGTTGCGGTAAAATCTGCTTCATACCATTTAAATATTCTACTTAATTTAGGTTGACTACTATCTGCCAAATTATTTTTATCTGAATTAATGAATTCGCGTGCGCTTATGGCCATAAGTTCATCGACATTACCGGCAGTAAAAGCAACATTCTGCAGTTTGGGACAAGAATAACTGGCGCAATTAATGGCAAAATGAATGCGCGGGTCGCCCATTTTTTGAAGGACACCTTTCTCTATATCAGCCAGGGAATAGGTGGAGCCATCTACTTCAATAAAGTCTTGAATCCAGACGGGCTGTACCGTACTCCCTATATCCTTGATACTCGCCGGTATGTCATTTTCGAGCATAATTTTGATGGTTGCCGCATTGTATAGATTTATATAATAAGCAAATTGCTCATTGACTTTGGTTAATTTCCCAGGAGCGTTCTTGCCTATCTTAGACAGATAGTTGTCCAGCATGGACTCATCACTTTTAAATCCCTCATAATCTACAAAACCATTTTGATCGACGTGTTTTTGCAATAGATCATTCCATTCTTTGTGGTCCAGCTTCCCTGGAGTTGTTGGGATTTCATCCCCTGCTTTCAATTTGTCAAAGACCAGATCACCGCTACTCACACAGGAAGACACAAGCCAAAAAAAGGATAAACACCATACTTTAAAATTCATAATTCTGTAATTGATAATTAGCATTTAGTACAGTATTGCATCAAGTTTAAGGGTCTTAATAAAAACCCAGAATAATCTATAATCTCTCGATGACCCCCTGGAATAATTGTACCATTTTAGGTTCTGCCTTTCCGGCTATCTCGATGATCTCAGGAACATTTACTGGTTCTAGGTGGTCTGGATCACACTCATCTGTCAGAACAGAGACCGCAGCTACGGGAAGATCTAGATGGTTTGCAACGATTACTTCTGGCACGGTACTCATTCCTACCGCATCTGCGCCCAGGATTTTAAGCATTCTGTATTCTGCCCGCGTTTCTAGTTGGGGTCCCACAACGCTGGCGTAAACTCCAGAATGTAAGTTCATACCCAATGCAGACGCTGTATCCATCATGGCGTCGTTGATTCTCTTGCTGTAAGGAGCACTCATGTCAGTAAAACGCTCTCCAAAATCGCTCACGCCCTTAAAAGCCAGCGGGCTGCCACCCTGCAGATTAATATGGTCCTCAATCAACATCATGTCGCCTTTTTTCATTGCTAGATCAATGGCACCTGCTGCATTTGAAATAAGAAGGTTTTTCACCCCCAGGCCCTTCATCACCCTTATGGGATAGGTAATGTCAATAAAATCGTAACCCTCATAAAGGTGGAACCTACCCTGCATAACTACTACTTTCTTGCCTGCCATCGTACCATAGATCAACTTTCCTGAATGGAACTCTACCGTGGCTAGTGGAAATGATGGAATGTTGTTGTAGTGTACCGTTTTAGAATCCTCTATGTGTTCCACCAGCCTACCTAGGCCGGTACCCAGCACGATACCTATTTCTGGAGCGTCAAAACCTTGGGCACGCAAATATTCTATGGATTTATCTAGTTGTCTATGGGTAAGCATAATTATGGGTTTAAAATATGTTGAAATTCTGGAGCGTCCTTAATGTCTTCGTAATAATCCACATCATTACGTTCTTCTAGAATAAAGGTACGGTGAGATTTTAAGTCAGCCATTGTATCACGGTATACAGATTCTGTACCCCAGGATTTATTTTTAAAAACAGCGGGCGCCATTCTTTTGTGAAAACCCAGTAGATAGTAGCCACCATCAGTTGCTGGTCCTATGACCGCGTCATTATCCTCCAGTTGTTTAAACGCAGTTTCCAGATCGCTACTTTTTAATTCAAAAAGATCAGAACCTATGACAATGGCATTCTCGTGATCTTCAAGAGCGGTTTCTAGAGCGTGCTGCATGCGCTCGCCCAGATCATCACCCTTTTGAACAAATTTCTCGTATTTATTATTAGACCAGTCGTCATCATCATGAACGCGCTCAGAATACCAGACCTGCCTGGTTACCGGTAATGCATCAGTTACGGATCGGGTATGGTGTAGCAGCAATTTGTAGACCGCTAGAGCTTTATGATCACCCACGGTAGCCGCAAGTCTGCGCTTGCCTTTACCCAATTCAGGATTGCGGGTAAAAATCACTAGGCAATTTTTGTTCTTTTTCATTTACGGCTACAAGTATAAAACTCTTTGAAGCATCCAGTTATTCTACGGTTGTTAATGTATGGGTTAAATACCCACTAGAATCATCACCTTATCAGCTTTAAGTCGAGAACAGATATTCGGGCGTGTCCCCAAGGGGCCGGGCTTTGCACTACAATCTTCTAGAAAAGTTTGCTGCGCAACCCTTTCTAGAAGGATTTCCATTTCAATCCCTCACGCAGCTAGAAATTCAATTAACATTCTTATTCCAGCAATCCCCGCTTTGCTTTTAGTACAACCCTCCGTTGAAAGGTACATTTTATATTTAGTACAATTGAAAATGACTATGACGACCTATTAACGCAAATGATAATTTCAACAAACTGACCATAATTGAAATTATAGAGACTAATCACGTTATATAACTGGTCGATATATTACGGAAGACGCTTTTGTAGCTCAAAGAGCAGTGCGGTCGATGAAACAGAAAAGACTACTAGCAATGTAATGAATTTATTAGGTAAAAAACCTTATTTTTGCAGCCGCTTAGGAATGAGCAAGTCAGATCGTCTGGCGTACATAATATTCATTATATAATAATTTTGGCATGTATTTAAGTGCAGAAAAAAAAGCAGAGATCTTTGCAAAATATGGCAAGGATGCAAACGATACCGGTAGTACCGAGGGACAGATAGCCCTTTTTACCTACCGTATCAATTACCTAACCGGTCACCTCAAACAGAATCGTCACGATTTCAATACAGAGCGTAGCCTTGTGAAGCTCGTGGGAAAACGTCGCTCACTATTAGACTATTTGATGAAGAAGGATATTGTAAAGGATCGTGAATTGATCAAGGATCTAGGAATAAGAAAGTAAATAAAAAGGGGGACTCTTGCAGTCCCCTTTTTTTATATTTGTATTTCGTTATCCGGTGGCTCTTTTTAAGCAACGGGTTTTGAAAATTACGTTTTCGCAACAGCGTAACCCAAATAATTATTGCGCATACATAAAAGCTGGTTTCTCACTAGGCAAAGCACTTTCTCTACCACACACAACTTGAGTTAATGTTTTAATTTTTTTAATGAAACCACAAGTTTTCAAACAGGTGATCAAAATGGCCAATGGGCCAGACATCACCATCGAGACTGGAGCACTCGCAAAGCAAGCCCACGGATCTGTAGTGATTACGTGCGGCAAGGCCATGCTTCTAGGAACCGTAGTTTCCAGTTACAAATCAACTGGACTGGACTTCTTGCCACTTACAGTAGACTACCGCGAGAAATTTGCCGCTGCCGGTAAATATCCAGGCGGGTTCTTTAAACGTGAAGCACGTCCCAACGACGGTGAGGTGCTCACCATGCGACTGGTGGACCGCGTATTGCGTCCATTGTTCCCTAAAGACTATCATGCAGAGGTTCAAGTAATGATCCAGTTGATGTCGCATGACGAGAACGTAATGCCTGATGCCATGGCTGGACTTGCCGCTAGTGCCGCAATCCAGCTATCTGACCTACCCTTTGAGTGCGCCATATCTGAAGTGCGCGTTGCTCGTGTAGATGGTGAATTTATTATTAACCCCAGCTATGAACAACTGGCCGCTGCCGATCTAGAAATGATGATAGGTGCCAGCGCAGACAGCGTGATGATGGTAGAAGGTGAGATGAGTGAGGTATCTGAAGAGGATATGATTGCTGCCATCAAAGCCGCTCATGAAGCCATCAAAGATCAGTGTGCCGCACAAATCGCACTTGCCGAGGAAGTAGGTAAAAAAGAAGTACGTGAGTACGACGGCGAGGATGAAGATGCTGATCTAGAAAAGACCGTTGCTGACTATACTTATGACAAGATCTATGAGATCGCTCGTAAAGGAAGTGGAAAAAAAGAGCGTTCCAAGGCCTTCGGCGAGGTGAAAGAAGCTCTCTACACAACATTTGACGAAGACACCGTTGCAAATCAAGGAGATCTCATTTCAAAATATTTCAACAAGGCTCATAAAAAAGCCGTACGTGACGTATTGCTTAAAGAAGGTGTACGCCTGGACGGTCGCAAGACGACGGACATAAGAGATATATGGTGTGAGGTGGACTACCTACCCTCCACGCACGGTAGCGCAGTTTTTTCCCGTGGTGAAACACAGGCACTCGCGACGGTTACCCTAGGAACCTCCCGTGATGCAAATATCATCGATATGGCTTCTCAAGAAGGTGAGGAGCGTTTTTACCTACATTACAACTTCCCACCCTTCTGTACTGGAGAGGCGCGCCCACTGCGGGGTACTTCACGTCGTGAGATAGGTCATGGTAATCTTGCTCAAAGAGCGTTGAAGAGAATGCTACCAGATGATCTTCCTTATACCGTTCGTATCGTTTCTGAGGTACTGGAATCTAACGGTTCTTCCTCCATGGCTACCGTATGTGCGGGAACCATGGCATTGATGGACGCTGGACTCCCCATGAAAAAACCAGTTTCTGGTATTGCTATGGGTCTTATAACAGATGGTGAAAATTATGCGGTATTGTCAGATATTCTGGGTGACGAGGATCATCTAGGTGACATGGACTTTAAAGTTACGGGGACTGAGGATGGAATTACCGCCTGCCAGATGGACATCAAGGTAAAAGGTCTTTCTTATGAAATCCTTACCAATGCGTTGATGCAAGCCAGAGATGGACGTATGCACATTCTAGGAAAACTGACCGATACCATTGCTACTCCTAACGAGGACGTGAAATCTCACGCTCCCAAGATGGAATCCATGGAAATAGAAGGTAAGTACATAGGCGCCGTGATAGGACCTGGTGGAAAAGTCATCCAGGAAATGCAGAAAGAAACCGAGACCGTGATCAACATTAAGGAAGAAAATGACATGGGTATCATCGAGATTGCCGGTACTGACCGTGGCAAGATCGAGGCTGCTCTTGAAAGAATTAGGAACTTGATATTTGAACCTACCGTGGGTGAGGTCTACCATGTCAAGGTGGTGAAGATGTTGGAATTTGGTGCCGTGGTAGAATTCAAACCTGGTAAGGAAACCTTGCTGCACGTGAGCGAGTTTGACTACAAGCGCATTGAAGACCCTTCTACCGTACTGAGTGTGGGCGATACCCTAGACGTGAAATACATGGGCGTTGACCCACGCACCAAAAAGCAAAAGGTATCTCGCAAGGCAGTTCTTCCCAAACCAGAAGGATGGGTAGAGCGACCACCACGCCAGCGTGACGATCGTCGTTCAAACGATCGCCGCGGTGGACGCGATGACCGTCGCGGTGGCGACAGGCGCCGTGATGATAGAAAACGTGATGATCGTCCTAGAAGGGATGAGAAACCACAAGGTTCTGACTCAAACGAGAACGGTTCACAGGAATAGTGTTGTAAACCATTTTGCTTTCGCGAAAGCGTAACAATTAACAAAATCCCCTACCAGACGATGGTAGGGGATTTTTATTTGATCTAACTTCTAGTTTATTTTAGTAATCAAAAAGGAACCAGAAAAACGGCTTTATCAATGGTGCATCTGATAATGTGCATTACAAAAAAGCCTATTCAAAATAAGTTTGCCCGACTTTGGAACCCAATAATGGTTAATACTAATGTGAGTCTTATCTAATAATCATATACTGAGATAGAACCGAAAATTTAATGTGAAAAGGATAATTAAATTTAATTATTGCAGTTGCAACAATCTATTGGTGAATGAATCAACTCAAGGTAGCGCTAGTAAGAAAGGTATAAAACATCTAACAAACTAAGGTTTAAAGACTTATCGTTTTATTTCAAAAAAACACCCTTAATCCTTTAGGACAATTAAGGGTGTTTTATTATCTGAATATGGATTCACTACGAGGCAGTATTTACAATAGGGCAATACGCTGAGATCATGAGTAAAATTTGTAATAGAACTTTAATTGGCAACTGAACAAGCGACCCCTACAACAACACCAAATAAGGCAGCAGCTATAATATCCTTCTCAGTATTGTTGTAATACGCATAAGCAGACTGCCTAAATAAAGTCCAATATTCCAGAATTTCTTGATCACTAGCTTTCAAGGTATTGAACTGTTCATGAAAGGTCATTGTTGCTGTAGACTTCTTATGATGTGTTTTAAAGGTGATTAGTCTTGCTTTAGATTTAGAATCAATTAAATACATCTCATTATTGAATATTGGTTTTCTCAAATGATAAGCCTGCTCCCCTAATTTGATTTTATTCTTACGATAATTATATTCTTAATTATTAAGATAAATCTTGGATTGATCCATTTTAACAAGATCAGCATTGTATAATCCGCTTTTGCTATTGTAGGTGAATTTCAAATTTTATGACTGGTATATAATGCTATCCTTATAAACTTCGTATGGCTGAATTTCCGACTGAGCATTACAAGTAATGCACAATAATAAAAGACATGATTTGATAATTGTCGTAAAGTAATCCATACCTAAAATTCTTTTTATTAGCGCTTTGTCAACATATTGCTACTAAGTTAACTCCTCATATATAAATGCAACTCTTTAAGATTGATTCTCTTTAAAGCCAGGGTGGCAGGATACAAAGTACCTATTGGACAATACTACCTATCAATGAGTGACACCTTCCCGTAAACATTATGATTTGAACCTTGTGAAAAATGTAGCTAGTTAGTCCAACGTCAGCAACTCTAAGACCATTGACATATTATTCATTTTTTTCAAGACTGCTTTGTTTAAGAAAAAAAATTGTGTAGGCGGCATTTATTAAACACAAAACAAACATCAAAGTAAAAAATGAGAAAGATATAGTCGAGAAAAAATATTTCCAATGATCTACCGTATCTCGATATCCATAATTTTCATTAAACGAATTTAGAGAGTTGTGGAATGCAATTGACGCGATGACTAATCCAACAATCGATAAAATTTTGAGATAAAAATGCATGGACTAACAATTATTAACTGCACCTTGAAGACCTCCTGCTATAATTCCAGCCACTCCGCCAAATGCACAACCTATAGCGGCACTAAAAGATGTTTTGAAAACATTAATTTCAGAATTATAGGATTTTTGCCTTAAAGTTGTTTCTCGTTTTGTATTAAATGCCCGATACAAACAGTCAACTATTAGAAGATATGGTAGTTTTTAAAATCTTCATATTAAAGATGCTTTGAGATCGTCGATTAAAGATCCGATAAATTGTTTGTTTCATTGCAGAAAATTTTTACTAGCTTAGTAAAATAAAATCTTAATATGATCGCAGCCCAGCATTTACGGGAGTTACGAGAGAAAATAGTTTTTCTCAAGAATACCTGGCCATTCGACTGGATATCTCACAAAAGACCTATTCCAATATAGAAAGTGGCAAGTCTCGTATATCCTTAACAATGGTAGAAAAGATCGCTCATATTTATCAAACAGATCCTGTTACACTAGTATCAAGACTATATAAAACCAGTCCAGCCATCGTAAAGGAGGTGAAGACCAAAAATCCAGAAGCCTCTGATTATGAAGTAAATCATGGCATCAATAGCAATCTTCCTCTAGAATTACTTGAGGTTTACATGAAAAATGTTCAAGACCTGCGCAAACTGATAGTTATGAAAGAAGAAAAAATCATTTTCTTACAGAATGAAATAGATAGACTTAAGAATAATTAATGGGTAACGCGACCCCATAGTGGTGTTAAAACCATAGAATACGATAAAAGTTGACAGGGAAGAACCATTCCCAATTCTAGTTTAACTATTCCGCTTTCGCGAAAGCTATACGCACATATTCCCAAATTATAATGATTAGCCAGTACGTGCTTTTCCATTTGTTCTAAGGATTCTTCAAATTTAAATAGCTCCTTGCGATCCCCTACCATGTAATACTTCGTAAAAAGTATTAATTGCGTAGATTCTAGTCCAGGCGATTATACCAGTTACGGTGAACTAGGATGTAGTTTCTACAAAATAGGTATTCAGTTGAGTATGAGCTTGGTGTGCTATCTACCAGAAAATTGTTTCTAAAAAAAACGTATCTAAGTTAACCTTCTGGTTTTAAAACCTTACTAAGAAACAGTTGCCTGTAGATCAGGTTAGAAAAGTATTGTAAAACCTTTAAACTAACATCAAATTGCTTCAAATGAAAAATCTAGTTCTACCGTTTGTATGGATTGCGAGCTGCCTACTTTATACCGTAGGTATTAATGCTCAAACAATCATTACCATCGATAATACGGCAAATTCCACCACCACGTATCAGACCATTCAAGATGCCATTGATGCTGCAAGTGCCGGTGATATCATTCACGTGCAGCCCAGTCCGCTTAATTATGGAGCAGCAGTCATAGACAAGCCTCTTACCATTATAGGAAGGTCTCATAGCGAGACCAATAAAATTTCAACTCTGACTAACATTATTTATGAATCATCTGATATAACAATAAAGGGGATCGATTTTACTGACCTTAGGGCGCCATTCCGCAATTTTGGTGATCCTAACTTTGCCTACAGCAACATCAATATAGAGGATTGTAATATTGAAAGTATTACCATAGGCACTAGTGCTGTGAATACTTTAAGTGATGTAACTATTACAGGGAGTTATATAAGCCGAAAACTTATCAATAGACGCGGGTCCACAAACACTACCGTAACCAATAACATTTTTACCTCAACATTCCCGTTAGAAATATTTGATGCTGATGAAATTGTGATTTCAAACAACATTTTTAGAAACAACAGTGGGGTAACCATTCGCAATGTGGATCTAGATGGCCTACCCATCAATATGTTCAATAATATGTTTATTGTAAACAATACTGGAGGTGGTGACGTGAACTTTACGTTTGACACGACATTCTCTAGTGGTGGATACAATCTATCCAATAATTTATATTACAACTATACCGCTGCAGGTATTAACATTTTAGGCAATGCAACTCGTAACCAAACTAACGAATTAATTGATGTAGTTCCACTATTTACTAGCGTTGATCCAACTGTGTCTGGTAGCATAGCTGGTCCTAGCTCGTTTTTTGCTAGTACTGCATTCAACGATGATCTGACCTTACAGGCTGTATCACCAGCAATCAATGGCGGTGTAGGTGGTTCACAAATAGGGATTTATGGTAACGGCTTCAATTTTGAATTGCAGGGTCGACCACGCGGTGTACCTATTCTAGACATACTGCGCTTTGACGGGACGGTTCCTAAAAATGGAGTGATAAACGCAACCATAAAAGCTAAAGGATTTTAAGATGAAACGTAAAAAGATCTTTTTGACAAATCAACTTGCCTTGCTTTTACTTGCGGTTTTCACGTTTACGTTTTCCCAAGCCCAGAACATCCAGCAAATTGAATATTTTTACGGCAACAATCCCGCGGTAGGAGCGGCGACGGCTATTACCGTGCAGAATAACAATGGCGAGGTACAGGAAAGCTTTACTTTCCCTGTTATAGGTCTCAACGCTGGATATAATTTATTACATATAAGAGCACAGGACGATCTGGGCGTATGGGGATTGTACGACAAGCAATTGTTCTATGTTTTTGAAGTAAGCGCTACCATACCTATTGCACCTATTGCAGATGCCATCTACCTGTATGATGATTTTATCACAACCCCTAGATCTGCCACGATAAGCGTGAACGGTGTCCAGTCCAGCGGTTCCAATACTGCCATCATCCCTACTGCAAATACTGATGAATACATCATCCAGATCCCTACAGATATGGTGGATTGTGGCTTTCACGACATAAGCTTGAGTATTGAAAATACAGATGGTACAAATTCTATTCTTCAAATAGCGCAGAACATCGAGGTGCTAGACGCCGCAGACCCCTCGATTGTAGTGCGCCAAAATATAAGTATAGAACTTGATGCTAGTGGTAACGCGACACTTGATATTTCACAGGTGGATGATGGTACTTTTGACGACTGTACTTTGGTATCGGTTGCGCTTGATCAAGCTAACATGACTTATGATTGCAGTATGATTGGAATCAATACAGTTACGGTGACTGCCATGGATGCAGCCAGCAAGACCAGTACTCTGGACGTTGATATTACTGTAGTGGACTCTATTGATCCTACCGCTAGCGCACAGGATTTTACCGTTGATTTAAATCAGATGCCCAGCGTTACAATTTCTCCTGGCGATATAGACAATGGCTCCAGCGATAACTGTACGATTGCATCTCTCTCTCTAGATCAGGATACTTTTACTGCAGTAGGAACTTATACCGTAATTCTTATGGCAACTGATGCTAGTGGTAATATGGACACCAGTACGGCTACGGTTACTGTAACGGACATCCTGAGCGAGCAAACTTTAGAACTTAATCAAAAGTCTATCAACGTCTATCCCAACCCAGCAGAATCTGTACTTTTTATAAAGACTAATTTTGATATTGATCGCATTACCTTGTTCAGCATTACTGGTACCCAAGTTTTCAAAAGCGATAAGATCGTTAATTCTATCGATGTCTCAAAATTTGCAAGTGGTCTATACTTTTTGAATGTTGAAGTAAAAGGGCATAGCCTTATCAAAAAGGTTATGGTGAAATAACTATTTTAGGGGCTTGTTTGTTATACACCATTAAATAATGACCCGCTTCTTTAGGAATTTCAGGATTAAGGCAATTAATAAGAAAAAGGTTTCTAAATACCTACTTTACGCAACTGGTGAAATACTGCTGGTTGTCATAGGAATATTGATTGCTTTGTGGATCAATGGGATCTACGACCAGGACAAACGACTGGAGAAGGAAAGGTTGACGCTTATTGATCTCAAGGATGAGTTTACCAGTAATCTAGCACTAGCAAAACAAGCTGATCTTGAATTAAGAAATAAGCTCAACGCAAAAATTGAACTTCTCAAAATTCTAGACTCTGATGGCCTTCGAGAGATTCCTGAAACTAAATTATTCCAGACCCTCTTTGGAATATTTGCCTATGACTTCAATGTAGATATGGAGACTGGTAAGCTGGACGCGCTTATCTACTCGGGTGAGATCAAGAACATTAGCAATACAGATCTTAAAAACAAACTGGCAGGCTGGAATTCTAAAAATTTAATTTTCAAGAACCAACTCAATATTATATCTCAAAAGAGAGTCCAGGCAAATGATCTAATTATTAAAAGCGGAAATTACCGAGAAATCCTACAATACTTCCAGCCGTATCATGATACGATAAGCTTTGAATCTGTAGAACCTGGTTTTGAAGATAGTATGAAAGTACTGGAGTCGGCAGAATTTGAAAACAGAGTGCTGGAGCTGTTCACCATGTTCATGAACTTCAACTATGAACTCATGCCAGGGTACATCAAGAGGTTGGAGCAAGTAATCGTGATCATTGATATGGAGCTAGAATGATCTCAAACTACGACACCATTATTGTAGGTGGGGGCGCCGCAGGCTTCTTTGCCGCTCTCAATCTGGCTGAGCAGCAACCTAATCACCGCATCGCAATTTTGGAACGCGGTAAGGATGTTTTGCAAAAAGTTCGTATCTCGGGTGGTGGTAGATGCAATGTGACCCACGCTCAGTTTGATCCTAGGGAACTTTCTCAAAACTACCCCCGTGGCGAGCGCGAGTTACTGGGTCCATTTCATAACTTTATGACTGGGGATACTATTGGCTGGTTCGAGGAAAGAGGGGTAGCGCTCAAAATTGAGGAGGACGGCAGGATGTTTCCTGAATCCAATACTTCCAGCACTATTGTCGATTGTTTCTTAACGATGGCACAGCGGCATAAAGTTGAAATTTGTAAACAGCATAACGTAGATGCCATTATTAAAGATGGAGACCGATGGGAATTAGAAACCTCAAAAGGGATTTATACCTGTAGAAACCTAGTGGTTACAACTGGTAGCAGTCCCAAAGTATGGAAAATGCTTTCACAACTGGGTCACAAAATAACAACTGCTGTACCGTCACTTTTTACATTTAACGTAGTCGAAAAAGATATAACGCAACTTGCTGGTATTGCGCAGGAATGTCGGCTGGAACTACCTGGGCTACAGCTAGAATCCCAGGGACCCTTGTTAATTACCCATTGGGGATTTTCTGGACCCGCAATCTTACGGTTGAGTGCGTGGGGTGCTAGGGAATTGAATGCGGCAAACTACCAGTTTGATATGATCATCAACTGGCTCAACGACCAGGAAGGTCAGGATTGTCTCGCAATATTAAAGATGGTAAGGGAGAGCAGCAAAAAATTAGTCATTAATGACAACCCGTTTGAACTACCCAAGAGATTATGGCAACATCTAGTCTCCAGTACTATTGATGCCGGATCTATATGGGCAGAGTGTTCAAATAAAGTACTGGAACTCCTGGCGACAACCCTTACAGCAAGTGTATACTCCATTGATGGAAAAAGCACTTTTAAAGAGGAGTTTGTTACTGCTGGGGGCGTCGACCTCAAGGAAATTAATTTTAAGAGTTTTGAGTCAAGGCTTCATCCAGGTCTATACCTTGCTGGAGAAGTACTCAATATTGATGCGATAACTGGTGGTTTTAATTTTCAAAATGCATGGACTGGCGGCTGGATAATAGCTAGGACGATCGCATCACGTGCGCAATCGATATAGGCAATTAAGCCACAGTTTACACAAGTTTCAATATATAAAGTGGTGAAGAGCTATTACTTTAGTAGCTTAATCATTACTGACTTGAACAAAAAAACCATATTGATGATCCTCGATGGGTGGGGAATAACGCAAGATCCCGCCGTGAGCGCCATTGCCCAGGCGCAAACGCCCTATATTGACGGACTTTATAAAAAATACGCGCACGCCACCCTGCGTACAGATGGTGAACACGTAGGTCTTCCAGAGGGCCAAATGGGAAACAGCGAGGTGGGTCACATGAATCTGGGTGCTGGCAGGATTGTTTATCAAGATCTAGCAAAAATCAACAAAGCCATTAAAGATGATACCCTTCGGGATGAACAGGTGCTGGTGGATACGTTAGCTTTCGCGAAAGCGGAACAGAGAAAAGTCCATTTCCTGGGACTACTATCCTCTGGTGGTGTTCATGCCCACATAGATCATCTTAAAGCACTAGTAGATATCACCGAGGATTATGGCCTGGATGAGGTCTACATCCATGCGTTTACTGATGGCCGTGATGTGGATCCCAAATCTGGCGCGGGATATATTCAAGATCTGGAAAAGCATCTACACGGCAAACGCGCACAGCTCGCCTCCATCATAGGTCGCTATTACGCCATGGATCGTGACCAGCGGTGGGAACGCGTTGCCCGTGCGTATCATTTACTGACCCAGGGGCTGGGAGCTCCCTCTCACGATGCCGCTGCAAGCGTGAAAGCAAGTTATCAGAATGGTATTACAGACGAGTTTATAGAACCCATTGTGATGTTGAACGGTACTGAACCAGTAGCAACAATTGAAGATGGGGACGTCCTTATCTTTTTCAACTACAGGACTGATCGTGGTCGCGAGTTAACCCAGATGTTATCACAAAATGATTACCCTGGTGTGGGTACTCAAAAACTCAATCTCAGGTATGTAACCATGACTACCTATGACGATAGCTATCAAGGAATTGATGTGATTTTTACTAAGGATAACCTGAAAAATACGCTGGGCGAGGTATTGAGTAGCGCGGGAAAGAAGCAAATACGCATTGCAGAAACCGAGAAGTATCCCCACGTGACTTTCTTCTTTAATGGAGGTCGGGAAGAGCCCTTTGACAATGAGCATCGCTTGATGTGCAACTCTCCCAAAGTAGCCACCTATGACCTACAGCCAGAAATGTCCATAGACTGCGTGACCTCTAAACTTATACCCGCGATCAATGAACAAGTTGCAGATTTCATATGCCTCAATTTTGCAAATCCCGATATGGTGGGTCATACCGGTTCCATGGAGGCTGCGGTAGCTGCTTGCGAGGCAGTTGATAAAGCTGCGGGAACAATTATAGATGCCGCAAGCAGCAATGACTACTCTATTCTTGTAATCGCAGATCACGGCAACTGTGAGGTTATGCTTAATGAAGATGGTACCGTAAACACGGCGCATACAACAAATCCGGTTCCGGTGATTCTGGTAGATGCTGAAATCAATGAGATCAAAGACGGAATCCTAGGCGATATCGCCCCTACGATTCTTCATCTTATGGGAGTTGAACAACCAGAGGAAATGTCTCAAAAATCACTAATTTAGTACCATGAAAAAATTACTCTACACGGCTGCAGCAGTTTTATTGATAAGCTGCAATGCTACAAAATCAACCAGTTCATCACAATCTAGCACTCCGGCAAAAGCCCCAGTTGTTAAAGAAATGGACAAAAAGGAAACTGCAAAAGAACTGGTCAAAGACGCTTCTGGAAATTTGAGCGGAGTACAAACTAAGTGGTCTTATATGCAGGCACCCTATGGTACATGGTTTACGCCACGTTATGAGGCCTATAAGCCGCAGGAAAGTGTGGTAAGTGAACTTAAGGATGCTATGGAAGGAGTTTCCATACGTGGCTATATGGGTACCTGGTGCGGGGATTCAAAAAGAGAAACGCCGCAATTTTACAAACTGATGGACGCCCTGGATTTTGATTATGAAAACCTAACGATGATAAGTGTCGACCGTTCAAAGAGCAAGCCAGTTGAGTTGGTTTCTGGTTACGATATCAAGAGGGTTCCTACCTTTATTTTTTATAAAAATGGTAAGGAGATAGGGCGTTATGTGGAATATGCTAGAGAGTCCATGGAGGAAGATTTTTTGAAGATCGCTAGCGGTGCAGACTATAAGCATTCCTATGAAAAATAGCCATCGTCCATAGGTACCGTACAGGGCGCATGCTGGCTAAGCTTGACCTTTCAACAACTGGTTTTTTCAAGCTGTCACTTGCGACGGTTTATATATTTACCTTTATAATAGGGCGTAAAGCTTTTTTCTTGAAAGACGAACTGCTAGACGTACCATTAATAAACTTGATTCCATATGAGCTCAACCTACCGGTTGGGCTCATTTTTATTTTATTACCGCTAGCATCGCTAGTCTTGAAGCGTTACGCTAGATTGCTAGTGGGTTTATCAATAGTTGCCTACCTTGGGTTTCTAGTATTTGATATAAGCCGTGTAACACCTTACTTTATTTGCTATTTAGGTATGTTCTATCTACTGGCTGTTGACGGGAAACCCGCGACACATCATTTGGTTTTGCTCGCTTCTGGGATTTATATTTTTAGTGGTCTGCACAAATTGAATGACGGGTTCTACGATCAGATTCTTAAGGGGTTGTGGTTTTACTCCATAAGTGATACCCCTCCCACATTTCTAGCAACAGTTGCACCGCTTTTTGAAGTAATGTGCGGTGTAGGTCTCTATTTCAAGTTTTCTCGCCGTTACGCCGTTTACGCACTTATAGGGCTGCACGTTTTGCTACTTTGGAAATTGGGACCGTGGAAATATAATTGGAACTTGATCGTGTGGCCGTGGAATTTCATGATGATTGTGGCTTTAATAGCTATTCTAAAACAGACTAGCGATTTTAAAGGTGGTTCTTTTAAAATGAACCTATCCACTATTCCTATACTGCTGTCTTTCTATCTCTTACCGGCCTCCAGTATGTTTTTGCCTAATTTAAGCAATCTGGGATTTCAGTTGTACACCGGCAACGTACTCTATGCCGAATTAGAACTACCCATTACCCCCGCAGACCTTGAGGCGTTTGATCGGGAAAATGATAAGAGTTCCACCTGCCTTAACCTACAACTGTATTCCATCAGAAAAAGAGAACTTGCTGTAAATGCAGAACCCTGGGTGTACCGCCAGATACAACGCAATTTTGAACGATATTACCAGACCACTAGTAGCCTGCAGTTCTTCAATAATAAATTCAACTCTCTTGAACCGTAAAATCAACCTCAAGGAAAAACTGAAATTATTCAGCGATTTATGGACTCCCAAAATAGTTGCAGAACTGAATGGACAACATGTCAAACTTGCCAAGTTAAAAGGCGAGTTCCCCTGGCACAAACACGATGATGAAGATGAATTGTTTTATGTGATCAAAGGGACCCTACAGATGGAGTTACCAGATCAAACCATTGAACTCCATCCCGGTGAATTCTTTGTGGTACCGGCGGGCGTAAAGCACAAACCAATAGCGGCTCAAGAGGTTCATGTATTATTGTTTGAACCAGCCCAGATTAAGCATACAGGCGATGTAACTCACGAGTTGACCCAGGAGCATCTAGACTGGATCTAGAGACTTCTGATTTCTAAGAGTAATTGTCGTAGAACCGAAAAGGAGGGCGTTTGCTTTCCCAGTTTTGAGATCAGAACTTGCTTCTCTGCTTCACTAGCGCCCACTTGTTCCAGCATATTGTTCAGGTGCATCTTCATGTGACCCTTCTGGATACCGGTAGTGACTAGGGAATGCAGCGCGGCAAAATTTTGTGCAAGCCCACAGACTCCCACTATTCTCATCAACTGTGCGGCATCTGGATTGTTCATGATCTGCATGGCAAGCCTGGATAGCGGGTGTAATGAGGTGAGCCCTCCTACCGTACCCAGCGCGAGTGGAAAATCTGCTTCAAAAACAAACTCGCCGCGATCAATTCTCGCCCTGGTCAAACTGCGATACTGACCATCTCTAGCGGCATAGGCGTGTATTCCTGCTTCCACCGCCCTAAAATCATTTCCAGTAGCGATGACTACGGCATCAATACCATTCATAATCCCCTTGTTATGGGTAACGGCTCTATAGGGTTCATGGGTGGCAATATCTACTGCCTGGACAAATTTTTGCGCAAACTCTAGCGCTGCCACACCATTGATCATTCCCAGTTCTTCAACAGGACAGGAAACCCGCACATTGACCGCGCAATCAGGTACGTAGTTACTCAATATGCTCATCACCACCACGGGTGCCGTGGCGCTGAATCCTTGATAAACCTGTGCAAGATCACTAAAAGTGCTGGCAAGTTGCTCTAGGGTGGTGTTGATGAAATTAGCTCCCATGGCATCGCGGGTATCAAACGTAGCATGCACCTGGTAATAACCCTTAAGAGTGCCCGTCTTGTTGACGAGTTCCAGCGATTTGAGACCGCCGCCGCGTTTCTTCATACTGGCATTGATGGGTTCTATGGATTGTAACAGTTCCGCTTTCGCGAAAGCGTAAAAACCATCCATCTCACTCTCTAGACCATCATAAGTAATATGCACCTGTCCCGTCTTGATGGTGCTCTTTATTGAAGTTGTGAAACCGCCGCGATCCAGCCAGAATTTTGCCGCCTTGCTCGCTGCGGCTAACACGCTACTCTCCTCTATCGCCATGGGTATGGTGTAGAGTGAGCCGTCAATTAAAAAATTGGGCGCCAGACCGTAAGGAAGATAAAAGTTGGTAATACTGTTCTCACTAAAACCGTCATGCAGGGTTTGTAGTTTCTGGTCGTCGTTCCAGTATTGCTCTAGGGTGGGCCGTGCGTCACTATTCCCAGCTAGATAGGTGGAAATCAACCAATCGATTTTGTCATTTTTATTCAGTTTTGAAAATCCGGTTACCCTACCATTCATACCTTGTTGATTGAAGCAGGTAAAGATACTTATCACATCCTACAACTAGCCGTTGAGAGGAATATTCTAAATGTCATCAGAATGAATCTTCTCAAACATAGTAGAGTGCTCAAAGGTGATTGTAGAAGAAAAGGAAATCATTTGTAACTAAACTTATGTGGGAATTACAACAATATTGAGACACAAGACTCTTCAAAACAACACGAGCCATTTAGCTAATCGCTCAATAGTCAACAATTATTTTAACATGGCGCAATAAGATCTAAAACGCTTTGATTATGCCTTAGTATCCAAGGTTGAGTTTTTCTATCAAAAAAGTCCACCTTGTTAAAGATTAAAAAAAGACTACATTTAAAAACGGCTTGAACTGTACCTAATGAAAAATTATTAACTAGTTTGGTTTTCCTCGTGACAAATTACCGACAGGATCAACTACTAGCAATTATTTAATTTTGGGAAATTGTGTGGCAAGTCTAAGAGATGACCAGTACCTAGATAAAGGAGAAGATAGTTTCTGACCTATGGAGCAACTTGCAGAAAGTTATTATTTGAGATTTCGTAGTGATCGGAATGTAATTCATAGTGTGAGTAGATATTAGGTTCAAATAAAAAAGACTTGAAGGAATCAGTCAGGTATGATTTCCCAGAGGCAAAGGATTTCAGAGCAAACTATGGCTTATATAATTTGAATGGAGTAAAACTAGGTGGTGGCGAGGTTGACAGGCCCGCGGGTACGGTGGGCCTCCACACGGCTTTACTGCCTGCCGGCTACTACCTGGTGGTCATGGAGGATGCCACCGGCAACCGTGCCAGTACACACATGATCAAAGAATAGGACCTATGAAGAAGATATCCATAGTGCTGTTGCTGCTGGCGGTGGTCCCCCTCTCCCACGCGCAGAAATATACCTGGGCGCGGCGCGGCGGGGGCAACGCAAACTTCCTGGTCAGGACGCCCTCGAACTTTGAGGAGAGCGAGCACCTGCGGGACATACGAATCGACTCCCGGGGAAACCGCTACTACCTCGCCATTATGGGCGGCGATGCGGCAGACCTTGACGGCGCCCCCATCGACATCTACGAGATCCCGCGGGCCGGGGAGGACATCCTGCTGTTCTCCACGGACTGCGGCGGCAACTTCCGCTGGAGCAAGACCATAGGCAGCGTGGGCCCCTCCACCGTGCAGTCCATCTCCATCGACGCCTGGGACAACATCTACCTGAGCGGTTTCGTGGCGTCCCGGGCCTCATCGGCCGATCCCTTTGTGCACTTCGGCAACGATGTGGTGGTCACCACCACCCCGGGCGTAAACGACCCCGGGCCACACAACAAGACTATCTTCCTGGCCAAGTACGACAGCAACGGCGTGCTGCAGTGGCTCAACCGCCCCCAGCGCGACAATGCGGACCTGGACAACGACATACGGAATACGCTCTCCTTTGCCCACCACACGGAGTCCGACGGCACCACCCACTGGATCGTGCAGCTGGGCCCGGGCACCCACGTGGGAAGGGCGCTCACCGTGGCCGCGCCGTCCATCTTCCTCCTACGCTTTAACGCCGCGGGGGGCTACCTGGGCTACCTGCCGCTCAACCTGGGGTTCCCAAACGGTACCTTCCCCCGGTACAGCATACAGCTGGTCGTGGACGAGGTCCTGGACCGTTACTACATAAGCGCCTACATCAACAACAGGAGCAGCAGCATCTCGCTGGACGGCGTGGTGCTGGACGCCGCGATGGTGGTCGCAGCCCTGGACATGGCCACCGGCGCCACCCTGTTGAGCCATGCCAACACCGGCGGCAAGAATGGCACCAGGGCGCTGGAGCTGCTGGTGGACGACCAGTCCAACCTCTACATTGCGGGACGCAGCAACAGCAGTACCTCAAACGGCAACGTGGCCAGCCTGGCGGGTCACGTCTTTACCTAGCGGCGCTTCAACAGCTCCACCTTTACCCTGCCGGGGCCCTTTCTGATCAAGCTGGACAGCGCGGGCGGTCTGCTGTGGGGCAGCAACCCAGACTTCGGTACTAGTGACACTTATGCCCAGGATATCGCCATCCATGGCGGCGAGGTGGCCATCGCCGCCTCTCACCAGCTGTCCACCCCCTTGGGGGCACAGTTCTATGCCAATCAGAGCGGCAGCCAGGAATCCCTGGTCGTCAGGTTTGATGCCGCAACCGGAGGCGTGCTGGGAATCGACCCCATACCCGGCGCCGTGGGTAGCGGGGACGGCGCGACTGCCATCGCGGCCGATGCACACGGCAACTATGCCGTGGGGGGGGGGGGGTTCTTCGAGAACCAGCTCTTCACCGGCGCGGCGGGGGTCGCGCCGCTAGCCACACGCCCCGACGGGGGCGACACCGATTTCTGGTACGCCAGCCTGAACCGGACCGACTGCAACGGCGTACCCCTGGGCCGGGGAGATGTCGCACCCGTGCCCTCGCCGCGCCTGGTGCCCAATCCCAGCAGCCACGGCGTGCGGGTCTCAAACGGTGTGCCCGGCTCGACCTATGCCGTCTACGGGACCTCGGGAAGGCTGGTGGGCGGCGGCGTGCTCAACACGTCACTCGACCTGGGCATGGAACACCTCGCGACCGGAATCTACCTGGTAAGGATCGAGCAGCCGGGGGTCGGCGCACGGGTGCTCAAAATGGTGAGGGAATAGAGGATAGGTGATTGCTGGTGTACTTGCTTAAATGTCCGACCTATTAATCTGACCCGATGAGATAGTGCATTACCTGATTACCTGGCAACTTATCCGGCTACGGCCGTGCATGAGATGAGATTTAAAACTGGAATCTGTGGCTTTCTTCAAGACTGTCCTTGTGGATATTTGCCAGAAAACCTTGATGTTCCCAACAGGATATATTACGCAACTTTTGATATTGATCAGCTTTCAAAAATCTAGGCTTGTACCATTAATATATCAGGAATGGAGTAATATGGCAGTTGCTGGTCGACCTTAGTCATTTGATCTATGGTTACGGGCTGTGATAGGTATTACGCTTTCGCGAAAGCGAAAAAACACCCATATAAACTTTCAAAGTTTTATAAATGATTTGCAGCTGTCCTGAGTTCAACTCCCTCTTTATGGAAGTCATACAACCACCGGGAATAAAACTCAGTTGTTTTAAGATGGAACTTAATCAACTCTTAAAATAGCGACGAATGATTTGGCAATCATTGTGAACTGCCGTCAAGTTCTACAGCAGGTTTTTGCTCTTCTTTTATCTTATCGTTCCCCCCTTTTTATTTAACCGAGACAAAACTCATTCCTTTAAGAATTATTTAGTAAACTTGAACTCCAACTGCTCAACAGCAATTTATGACTAATAAAAGTTTGTATTTACTGGTATTGTTTATCAGTATGGTGGGTGTCAAGGCGCAAGACAACATTACCGTAGAGGATATTTATACAGGGACCTTCCGTACTCAGGGATTGCAGTCACTACGATCCATGAACAATGGGACGGAGTATCTGGTACTCAACTACAATCGCGACCGCACGCAAACGGTTGACACCTATTCTTATCTAACCGGCGAGAAAACCGGTACGCTGGTGTCAAGTGTGGACATCGACTTGCCCATTGCGAGTTACCGGGTAAGCGATAACGAGCAGAAAATGATGATTATTACGCAAAGCCAACTAATATTCAGGCGTAGCGCAAATTCCATGGTGTATATCTATGACCTGAATACCAAGGAAATGATCCAGTTGAGTGACGATCTCGTGCGCAGTCCATCGTTTTCACCAGATGGAAATAAAGTAGGCTATGTGTTTGGAAACAATATTTATTATAAGGATCTAGAAAGCGGGACCACCACCCAAGTCACTAGAGACGGGGTTGCCAATGAATTGATCAACGGGGTAAGCGACTGGGTCTATGAAGAAGAATTTGCCGTGGTCCAGGCCTATAAATGGAGCCCAGACAGTAACACGATCGCTTTTTTATCTTTTGATGAGCGAGAGGTTCCAGAATTTTCCATGGATGTCTATGGCCAGGATCTGTACCAGCGCCCCTACGTCTTTAAATACCCTAAGGCTGGTGAAAAAAACGCGGTGGTGGGCTTGCATGTATATAGTCTGCCCAATAAAAAACGTAATCCCATCAATCTAAATCGCGACGAGCAGTTCTACATCGCCCGGCTGGATTATGCCCCTACGGGAACACTCACCGCTCAAGTATTGAATCGCCATCAGGATCAGCTGGACTTTTACCATATTGATACTAGCGGTAGGGCAACGATTGCTTTTACGGAAAAGGATGCTGCTTATGTCGATGTAACAGATGACTTGACCTTTCTGGAAGATGGCAGCTTTTTGTGGACTAGTGAAAAAGACAATTACCGTCATATCTACTTGTATGACAGGGATGCCAAAAAATCACAACAACTCACCAAAGGCGACTGGGATGTGACTTCCTATTATGGACTGGACAAAAAAAACAAGAGAATCTATTACCAAAGTACCGAGGATGGTTCCATAAACCGTAGCATCTATTCCATTAACCTGAAAGGCAAGAAAAAGAAAAAACTGTCCCAGGAGTTGGGAACTAATCGCGCATCCTTCAGCAAGAACTTCAAATACTTTATCAATACCCACAGTAGCGTGAACAATCCACCGTCATATACCCTGGTCGATTCAAAATCAGGAAAGGTGGTCAGGAAAATAAAAGACAATAACAATCTGCTTGAGAAACTAAAAGATTACCAGTTGTCCAAAAAAGAGTTTTCCACTATCGCCGTCAATGGCAACGATCTAAATATGTGGATGATGAAACCGCTGGATTTCAAGGCATCAAAAAAATATCCCGTTCTCATGTTCCAGTATAGTGGCCCGGGATCACAGCAGGTAAGCAATAGCTGGTATGGGGCAAACGACTACTGGCACAGCATGCTGGCAAATGAAGGTTATATTATTGTATGTGTAGACGGTCGGGGTACCGGTTACAAAGGCGCAGACTTTAAAAAGATCACCCAGAAAGAACTGGGCAAGTATGAAGTAGAAGATCAAATTGCTGCCGCACAGCTACTGGGTAAAGAATCATTTATCGATCAAGAACGCATAGGGATATGGGGGTGGAGTTATGGAGGCTTCATGAGTTCCAATTGTATATTGAAGGGAGCAGATACCTTCAGTACTGCTATTGCGGTAGCCCCGGTAACTAACTGGCGCTTTTACGATACCATCTACACAGAGCGTTATATGACCACCCCGCAGGAAAACGCAAACGGCTATGACGAGAATAGTCCCATTAACCACGTGGATAAATTAAAAGGCAACTACCTACTAGTACACGGTAGCGCAGACGATAATGTACACGTACAAAACACCATGAGAATGGTAGAAGCGCTGGTACAAGCAAACAAACAGTTTGACTGGGCTATCTACCCGGACAAAAACCACGGTATTTATGGGGGTAACACCCGTATTCACCTGTACAACAAGATGACAGATTTCATCAAGAACAATCTATAGATTTAAAGAAAGAACCATTCAATTATGTCAACAGTAATCCAGCAAAAAGAACTACTAGGCCACCCGGTAGGACTCTATATCCTTTTTCTAACAGAAATGTGGGAGCGCTTTTCCTATTACGGAATGAGAGCAATCCTAGTGCTTTACCTTACAAGTGAAGTAATATCAGACAACCCTGGACTGGGCTGGACTGATCCAGAGGCACTAGCCCTATATGGATGGTATACCATGCTGGTATATGTGGCCTCTATCCCCGGAGGTATCATCGCAGATAAAATAATAGGTCAAAAACGATCCGTACTATATGGGGGAATTCTATTATGCCTAGGGCATGGGGTATTGTCTATTGAGCAGGACTGGGCGTTTTATACTGGACTGGGACTTATTGTCGCTGGGGTAGGTTTACTTAAACCCAACATTTCTACCCTAGTGGGTGGGCTCTATGCTCCGGGAGACGTACGACGTGATAAAGGATTCAGTATTTTTTATATAGGAATCAACGTGGGAGCAGCTGCCGCTTCAATCATCGTAGGGTTGGTGGCTAAATCATACGGTTGGCACGCTGGTTTTGGTCTGGCTGCGGTAGGTATGGCTCTAGGCCAAATCATTTACATGGTGGGACAAAAACACTTGAAACACGTAGGGAACAAACCTAAAAAAGTGAGTAAGAGTGATGGCAACGTTTCTATTCCAGAACTGTTTAGAGCCATGCTGGACAACAAATCGTCCCTTATTACCTGGTCGCTGTTGTCTCTAGCATCAATCGCGGCAATGCTTACCTGGGACTGGGGTTATGGATTGTTGTTCCTTTTCCTTTCCCTTGTAGTAGGGATGATGATGGCTATATATCAAGATCTGGATACTCGCATAGAACGAGATCGTTATCTGGTATTATTACTTTCATTCCTAATAGTGATCGTATTCTGGGGTGCGTTTGAACAAGCAGGTGGATTGATGAACCTTTATACTGAAAGTAAGACAGACCGTTTTATAGGTGACTGGGAGGTTCCCAGCGCCGTCATGCAAGCTTTTAATCCTATGTACATCATCATTTTTGCCATACCGGTTGCTAGTGCATGGGTATGGTGGAAAAATCGAGGGAAGGAAACCTCATCATTGTTTAAGATGGCCTTTGGGGTGATTGTTATGGGTCTGGGTTTTGTATTTATGATCGGTGCCTCACTACAATATGAAGAGTTGGGAGAATCTGCGCTTTACTGGTTAGCTTTTGCATATTTGCTACACACTCTGGGTGAGCTATGCGCATCGCCTGTAGCACTTTCATTTATTACAAAACTGGCGCCCGTACGTTACGGTGCTTTGATGATGGGAGTATATTTTGCTGCAACTGGACTGGGTAACAAGGTCGCTGGTATCATAGGAGAAAGCGCAGACGGGGCGGGAGAATTAACCGTGTTCACCTCGATAACCGTATTCTGTGTTGCCTTTGGCCTACTGGTAATTGCTTTACTAAAACCTCTAAAAAGACTTACCCACGGTGCCGAAGACAAGACAGCTGAAGAACTCGAACAAGAGGCTTACGAACTAGCAGACCCAAGCATCAATTAAAATTACCCCTATGACTTCAACTACTGAGAACTTTTTTGAAAATAAGGTAATGGGTCACCCGGCAGGACTTTTTGTTCTGTTTTTTACCGAGATGTGGGAACGTTTTTCCTATTATGGGATGCGGGCTATATTGGTGATTTTTTTAATAGGTTCTACAACTGGCGACAATCCAGGCTGGGGCTGGGACAAGCCAGCAGCGCTATCCCTACTGGGCACCTATGCCATGTTTGTTTACCTAACGCCCATTCTAGGTGGATGGCTCGCCGACAATAAGATCGGTTACCGATCTGCGGTGGTAATCGGTGCATTGTTGATGACCGTAGGTCATGCTTCCATGGCGATAGAAACTCCCACGTTTCTATACCTGGGAATCGCTTGCCTGATTATAGGTAACGGTTTCTTTAAACCTAATATGACATCGATCATATCAAAAATGTACGAGGGTCGTGATGAGAAAAAGGACGGTGCATACAACATATTTTATATGGGCGTGAATGCCGGAGCCTTTCTAGGAATCATGCTGTGCGGCTGGTTAGGTGAGAATGTGGGGTGGAGCTGGGGCTTTGGTCTAGCAGGGATTTTCATGTTTCTGGGAATGATCCAGTTTTACTACGCTCAACCTTTATTTGGAACCATAGGTGAGAAACCTAGAAATGAGGAAAAGGGAATGGTAGATACCTTGACTGAAGATATAGGAGCCACTTCAAAAACCGTTACAGATAAACTCAATCACTTTCTAACTATTGACTACCTATTGATAGGTGTTTTTCTAGTGTCGGCATTGATATTTATCATTAATGATCCACTGAGTAAAATTGGGAATATCAATGTCTTAAACTTTAGTGTTGCCGGTCTGGATAACTCATTGTTTTTTGCACTGCTTGCAGCTATTCTCTTTATCGTTATCCTTCTGGTCAGAATTCCCAGGTATGAAAAGGTAACTAGGGATCGCATTATTGCCTTTACCATATTTTGCATATTCACCATATTCTTCTGGGCCGCTTTTGAGCAGGCAGCTGGGTCATTACCCATATTTACTCAAGACTTTACAGATCGTGTACTTGAAGGAAATTCTGCCACGGCATTCAAAATTATCGATCTTATTGTTACTGTAGTTCCCATAGGGATTATCACCTATGTACTGATCAGCCTATTCAAGAAAACATTCAGCACAATCGGTTTTTCCAACATAGTCCTGGCGATCAGCTTTATCCTGATCTGGGCACTGGTCATCTATAAGCTTTACATCAATTTCAGTTCTGAGACAAAAGAAGTCGAGATTACCTGGTTTGCCATACTCAACTCGTTGTTCATCATCATATTTGCGCCCTTATTTACTAAGTGGTGGGATAGCAAATACAACCCACCAGCCTCAGTAAAGTATGGCCTAGGCCTTATAGTTATGGCTATAGGTTTTGGTTTGCTGGCTTTTGCGACACGGGATTTGCCTAAAGGTGCTGAGACTGCCAAACTAAGCATGATATGGCTGGTTCTAGCCTATTTGTTTCATACACTAGGGGAACTATTCCTTTCTCCCATGGGACTCTCCTACCTGAGCAAACTGGTTCCTGCCAGGATGATTGCCTTTATGTTTGGCGTGTATTATCTAGCGATTGCCATAGGAAATAAAATGGCACATTACGTAGGTGGCGATATTGAAAAAATTACTAAAGAAGATGGATTGTCCTACTTCTTTTTAATTTTTACGATTGTACCCGTCGCTCTTGGACTGGTCTCCTTTGCCATACATCCATTGTTGAAAAAATTGATGCACGGTATTAGATAGCATATATAAACTTACCTCAAAGCGCACCGTATAGAACGGTGCGTTTTTTGATTATGAGCTGTTGTAATTTTGCATAATGAAATACCTAATTATACTCTTGCTTCTATCAGTTGTGCCGGCTGAGGCACAGGTGAACTGGATGACCATGAATGAGGCACTTGCCGCTCAAGAGAAAGAACCGCGCAAGATCTTGCTCAAGGCTTATACGGACTGGTGCGTTAACTGTAAGTGGATGGATCAATACGCTTTCGCGAAAGCGGAACTCGCATCCTACATCAATGCAAATTACTACCCGGTGGCCTTTAATGCAGAAGGCGTAGAGCCCGTAACCTATCAGGGAACCACCTATAAAAACTTGCAAAAAAACCGCAACAAGAATTCACAGCACCAGTTTGCAGAACAATTGGGAATCATGGAATATCCAACGCTGGTATTTTTTGACGAAAGTGGAAAAGTCATCAATCCAGTTCCCGGCAAGATGGATTCCAGACGCCTTGAAGTTTACGTGACGATGCTGGCAGATGATACGTACCGCACGATCAATACGGGTAAAAAGTGGAGTGATTACCAGAAGAATTTTATGTATCGGTTACAGGATTAATCCTCTTGCATCCAGATAAATACTTAGAGTTCAAAACAAAAATAGATGCCTACCGAATTATACAAAGTATAGTTGTAGGTCGTGAGCATAATCGGCGTATTCACCGATATAAATTGTAGCGATATAAATGTTTATAGCCAGTCGTGTAAACTGCCAGTACATTGAGCAAAGCGAGCGTTTTCTTGATTGGAGCTTGCCGTAGTAATTTCTAGATTTGATAACGATACAGAACAGCTAGAAGCCTAACTACTTAATAATTAGCAATGAAAAACATTTTTGAACCTTCAACCACTTCTCAACTCTTGAATCGTATGGATCAACTAAGCGCTACATCGCAACCGCTATGGGGCAAGATGAGCGTGAGCCAAATGATGGCGCATTGCAACGTAACTTATGAAATGGTCTATACTGACAAACACGCCAAGCCTAAAGGATTCTTGAAGTTCTTCCTCAAGAACTTTGTCAAAAAATCTGTAGTAGGCAATAAACCATATCCCAAGAATGGTAGGACGGCACCCGCGTTTCTGATTACTACTGATAAGGATTTTTCCATAGAGAAATTGCGTTTAACAGATCACCTCAAAAAAACCGAAGAGCTGGGCACTAGTTATTTTGAGGGGAGAGAATCGCATGGCTTTGGAAAACTCAAATCGGCAGAGTGGAGTACGCTTTTCTACAAACACCTGGATCATCACTTGAATCAATTTGGCGTTTGATGCGTTTACAACGCCATTATTATTGCTTACCCATCCTGAAACTCTGAGGTGATTTACGCTCACGATTACCTATACTATTAATTCAATAGTTTGAGATCAATAGAGCCGGTTTCATAGGTGTTATAAAAAGGCACCTCCAGCGATTCACAAGTTTTCTTCCAGCGGGAGACATAGCTACGGTAATTAGACCCGTCTGATATTACAGCTTTAGGCAGGGATTGTTGCAATAGGCGTTCTAAATTTATTTTGGGTGAACTACTTAGAAGCACATAATCAAACGGCTTAATGGCACCATAGGTCGCAGTTGAATCAATTATGACCAGGTGTGCGCCATCTAAAACCAGTTTATTGGAAAGCCGCTGGATAGATAATTTTTTATTGCGCAATAGCGTGGTCTGCAAAATCCTCTCACTTATGCGAGGCAGCGAGTCCTTTTTAGCAATGTCGCTGGAGAAAAGCATGGCATCTTTATGACCAGTAACAGCGACAACCGAAGACCTGGGCTGGTGCATTACAATCATACTTTTAGTGTCATCAGGTAACTCTAGGTAGGCACCGGTAAAAATCAATAAAGCTATCGACAGTCCCGCAATGTGCAAACCCCAGTTGGGTTTAAAACGCTCTCTTTTCTCCCTCCTACTCTTCTTGATTGAAGGCAACAAAAACAACACGATGCTGAATAAGCCAATGTAAATAAGCAATACCTCATAAAGTTCAAGGTAGACTCCCTTTATGAGAAATTGCTGCTTACTACTTATAAACGCAATCAATTCTATAATCCATTCTAGAGAAACATTAAGCCCGTCCACCAGTAGGTTAGAAAGTCCTTGAAGATCGATTAAAAGTGAGCAAAGTAACAATATGGCACCTCCCAGAATGAATGGAAGAAGCGGTAAGAGCATCATGTTTCCCAAGATAAATAAACCAGGAAACTGGTGAAAGTAATAGGCACTTATAACCGCAACACCTATTTGAGCAGAAACGGTCACCGTAAATAGATTCCATACGTAATCTTTGACCCAATTACGCCAGGACCATAGCCCCGCTAGTACTGGCTGTATCAAAACAATTGAAATCACAGCTAGGTAACTGAGCTGGAAACCTACTTGAAATAAAAGTCTAGCGTCATAAAATAGTAAGCAAATTGCGGAAAGAGCTAGAGCGTGAAGTGGCGAGGTTCTCTTGTCAAGATTCAACCCTACCGCCACAAATGAAAACATGGTAACCGATCTGGTAATGGAAGGTGACATCCCGGTGAGTAGCGCAAATGACCACAAAAACGCCAGCAGTAAAACCGTTTGTAACAATCTGCCCCTTTTAAATCGCTGTAAGGGATCAGTTAGAAGTTTAAGGATCCATAGTATAATTCCCACGTGTAGGCCGCTCAGGGCTAGAATGTGAATAACTCCGGCATCTCTGAAACTTTTAGTGATTTCTGGGTCTATGTTTTGCCTTTGACCTAAAATCAAGGCTTCAATCATCGCCCTAGGCTCGTCTTCCAACCCAGAATTCCTGAGAAGTGTCAATAATCTCATTCTGAATGCTATGATCGGAGAAAGGTCAACGTCAATTTGTTTTGTCAACAAAACCTGTTGTCTATTTACATAAGTCTGAGCATAAACATTAATGCTGGCAAGATATTTTCTATAATCAAAATCTCCATAGTTTCTAGCCGCCGGTGGCAATCCCAACTTTGAATAAACCAGAAGTCGATCCCCCACATTTTGCACTAGACTATCTTGCTTGTTAAAAAGCACCAAGACATTTCCAGTAACCTGCTTACCGTCAACACCTAATATTCTGGCATAGAAACGATTATTATAGGAGTTTACAGGAAGCTGCTGGGTGAGTTGCAACTCTACCAATTGTGAGTCATCATTCAGTTCTAGGTTTGTGATATGATCTACTTGATGAGAATCGGACCGCAATAGATAGCTGGCTGCACCCATGAGAGAAAATACAGCCATGACACACAGGCCAAAAACCGCTTTTGAAAAGCTTGAAAACCTATTGAAACTATAAGCAAGCGCGCCCGCTATGATGACAAGAGCGCCCGCAATAATCAATTGATAACATGTAATGCTCGTATAGTAAGACAATAGTATGCCCGCTATAAAGGCCACAAGAAATTTGTAGAACGGATAGGAAAATTTAGGCACGAATAAATATAGTTAGACTTTTGTAAACTTTGTTGAATACGCTTTCATCCAGCAGTTTCTATCTCTATAGACTTAGTTTAAGAGGCTTGTGTAAATTATACATCGTTATGTAAGCCTTCTTCTAGCACCAACGCTAGCTTTAAAACAAATCAAACTAGTAAGAGAATCCTTGTTGTTACAAAACCTAAAGATTAGGCAGTAGAAAAGAGTGATGTGACACGTCTGAAAATCTACAAGCGACCAGCGCCTATGTATGCCTTAAGCCAGTAGGGCTCGTTGATACTGGAGGTAATCACGCCACGGCTAGTGGTGGAATGGATAAAAATGATTTCGGCAGGAGTGACCTGGACCACCATCCCCACGTGGTTGACTTTTTTGTTGTTTTTGCCCGTCCCAAAAAACAACAAATCTCCCTCGACTACTTGGTCTAGTTTTATGTTTTTTGCCGCTTTATAAAGGCTTCCCGTAGTACGTGGAACTTTTACTCCCACGGCGTTATACGATTGATAAATTAAGCCGCTGCAGTCCATGCCCTTCCTGGAATTGCCACCGTACTTATATCTCGTCCCCTTAAACTTTAGTGCTTCTTGAACCACATCGTTTTTGCTGTTGATTTGGTTGGATTCGGTTTTCTTTACCGTTGTCTGCTTCCTGCTACTGGCTATTTTCCTGCCCCCTCCACAGGAAGTTAGTAGCAGTAACATTCCTAGAAAGACAAGTCGGGTGGGGTTCAATGGGTTGGTTTTAAGAATTACGCTTTCGCGAAAGCGTGATAGTTATCAATCTTTACAATTATCTATTATGAGACTGGCAGTCTTTTCACTTGCTCCCAGACCGCCCAGTTTCTTCTCTAGCTCGTAATAGTCGGCAAAGATGCGGTTGCGTTGCGTGGGATCAAGAATGGCACCCAGTTCTACGTCTAGTCGTTGCTTGTTGAAATCCCGCTGTATAAGCTCTGTCACCACCGGGGCATCTATAATAAGATTTACCAGAGAGATATAATCCAGCTTTACGATACGCTTTGCAATATGGTAGGAAATTGAGCTACCCTTATAGCAGACGACCTGGGGAACCTTAAATAAGGCAGTTTCCAGCGTTGCGGTACCAGATGTCACCAGCGCTGCATGACTAAGACTCAGGAGATCGTAGGTTCTATTCATGACTAGGGTCACGGGATAATTTTTCAAGTAGGTTGAATAAAAGCTTTTATCCTGCCCTGGCGCGCCAGCAATTATGAATTGATAGTCTGGGAAACGATCCACCATTTTGAGCATGACGGATAGCATTTTTCTTATTTCCTGCTTGCGACTACCGGGCAGCAATGCGATGAGCGGCCGCTCATCGAGACCATGCTCTTCAAGAAATTCCTTATGATTTACCACCGGCCTCGTGGAAATGGCATCAATGAGAGGGTGACCTACAAAATGAACGGGAAATTTATGCTTTTGCTCATAAAAGTCCTTTTCAAACGGTAGGATCACATACATATGGTCTACGTCTCGTTTGATTGCCTTGATGCGACTTTCCTTCCACGCCCAGATCTGGGGCGAGATGTAGTAATGGTTCTTATAGCCTTTTACGTGAGCCCATTTCATTATTCTGAAATTGAACCCGGGATAATCAATATAGATAATAACGTCTGGTTCAAAAGCCTCAATATCTTCTTTACAAATCCTTATGTTCTTGAGGATGGTGGATAGGTTTGATAGAACTTCTACAAAGCCCATAAATGCAAGATCCTTGTAGTGTTTGACCAGATGACCGCCCTGCGCGCTCATTAAGTCACCACCCCAGTAACGGAACTGTGATGAAGGATCCTGTGTTTTAAGTTCCTTCATGAGCATTGAACCGTGTAGGTCGCCACTTGCCTCGCCTGCAATCAAATAATATTTCATAACCTAAAATTCAAAATATACCACAGCCAGCGCTGCAAGTATGGTCGCCATAAGCACTCCCCTAGCCTCGTAGATTTGAGTCTTTTTCTTGAATTTACCGATTCCATCAGATAGCAAAAAGAAAAATAATCCAAAGTTGAGGATCGCACCCAGTCCTATAAGTCCACCTATAAAATCATTTGCGCTTCCATCTTCTAGGGTCTGGACAAAATCCTCACCTATAAAGATTAGAATGTATAAATAAGTGCCTAGCAGGTTTGCGAGCAAACCCATAATAAATCCCTTTAAAATTCTAGCTGTCAAATCCCCATGTATTAAGTTCACCTATAAGGTGGTGTGCGGTAAGGTCAAACTGTGTGGGAACGATACTGATATAATTGTTTTCCAGCGCCCACTCGTCTGTATCTTCTCCCTTGTCGTCATTGATAAACTCTCCCGTCAACCAGTAGTAATCCTTGCCATAGGGATTAGTCCTCTTGTCAAATTTCTCAACCCATCTCGCGGCCGCCTGTCTACAAATTTTGACTCCGCCCAGGTTTTGATCACTTATTTTAGGGATGTTTACGTTGAAGACCGTTCCGTGTGCCATGCCCCGTTCCAGTACCTGGAGTATGATGTTTCTTATATAATTTGTAGCGTGTGTGAAATCGGCATCTGGACTATAATCACAAAGGCTGAAACCTATGGCAGGTATACCCTCAATCCCTGCCTCTACCGCTGCACTCATGGTTCCACTATAAATCACGTTAATGGCACTATTGCTTCCATGGTTGATACCACTCAAACACAGATCCGGTTTTCTACCCAAGATTTCATGACTCGCCATTTTAACACAATCTACTGGAGTTCCACTAGTAGTATATTCATTATGATTATGGTTGTGTCCTTTGAACTCCTTGAGATATAGTGTATCGTTTATGGTAATGGCATGTCCCATGGCACTTTGTGGCTTATCTGGGGCTACCACTACCACCTCGCCTAGAGGTACGGCAATATCGATCAGGGTTCTAATACCTTTGGCCGTTATACCGTCATCGTTTGTAATCAGGATCAACGGTTTTCTTCTACTTTCCATAACTGTGTTAAGGTGGTTAAAATTAAGTAAATTAGCCGTAGCACAACTTATGCTCCGCTTACTTTACATTTTTAAATTGGCATGATTTTTTGTGCCTAGAGAGCAAACGAATGAACAGCTGTATGAATTTTCTCAAGAACAACATAGGACTAGCAATATTAACCTTATTGATCGCGACCGCTAGTTGTAGTTTTACTAATACTATCGATCCAGGAGATAAGGAAAAGGAAGAGTTGCTAGTCAACTTAATCTCGCACGTTCTTAAGAGGAATCACTATTCCCCCGCAGATCTTACCGATGAGTTCTCTAAGGAGGTCTTTGAAAACTTCATAACGGATCTTGATCCAGGTAAACGCTACTTTTTGAGAAGTGACTACGAAGAGTTTAAACAATTTGAATTCTTGATCGATGACGAAATCAGAAATTCAAAAGTTGAATTGTTCAATCTCGCCTATGATCGATTGATCCAGCGCCAAAAGGAAACAGAAAAGATTTTTAAAGAAGTGCTTAAAGAGCCGTTTGACTTTACCCGTGAAGAGTCCATCAATGTTGATGGTGAAAAGGTACCCTACAGTATAGACAAGAACGAACTCAAGGAACACTGGAGAAAGCTCATCAAGCTATCCGTACTCAATAATGTCTATGATCGTACTGAAACCCAAAAAGACAAACCTGCTGGAGCCTTTAAAGATTTATCTGAACTTGAAGAACTAGCGCGTAAAGAAATAGGAAAGAATTTACGGGAAAACTTCAAATCTTTTGACGATATCCAGCGTCAGGACTTTTTTGCCAGTTATGTAAATGCCATAACTGCCTATTTTGACCCACATACCAATTATTTCCCACCACAAAACAAGGATCGTTTTGATATTGCGATGAGTGGTAAATTAGAGGGTATCGGTGCCCGACTTCAAAAAAAGACGGACTACATAAGCGTACTGGAAATTATATCTGGTGGTCCCGCCTGGAGAAGCAAGCAAATTGAGGTAGGCGATCAAATACTTAAGGTTGCTCAAGAAAATGATACGGTTGCTACGTCCATCGTCGGGATGCGTATCGTGAATGCGGTTGATCTTATCAAAGGTCCCAAAGGCACCAAGGTGACCCTTACTCTTAAAAAAGTAGATGGCACCATAGAGGATATTACTATCGTTAGAGATGTGGTAGAGCTTGAGGACACTTATGCAAAAGCCATCATGACAGAAAATGATGGGATCAATTATGGCATTATTGATTTGCCCAAATTTTACTTTGACATGGAGGATCCTAACGGTAGAGCGTCTGGAAGTGATGTGGCACAGGAAATCGAGCGCCTCAAATCTGAGGGTATGGACGGCCTTATTATCGACCTGCGCAATAACGGCGGCGGTTCTTTAAGGGAGGTTATCAAAATGATGGGGCTATTTGTAGATCAAGGACCCGTAGTTCAAGTTGCACTAAAAGACCAGCGCACGCAAACACTAAGCGATGATGATAATGGCAAGACGCTTTGGGATGGTCCACTAGTGGTACTGGTCAACGAATTCAGCGCATCTGCGTCAGAAATTCTTGCCGCTGCCCTGCAGGATTATGAAAGAGCCATTATTCTAGGCAGCAAACAAACCTTTGGGAAGGGCACCGTTCAAAATTTTGAGAATTTGAATCGCTGGGTGCGCAACAACGAGCACGGTGATCTAGGTGCCCTAAAAATCACAACCCAAAAGTTTTATAGAATCAATGGTAGCAGCACGCAAATGGAAGGCGTAAAAAGTGACGTAGTTGCACCCACCAGGTATGCTTATATGGAACTAGGTGAACGTGATGAGGACCACCCGCTTCCCTATGATGAGATAAAACCTGCGGAGTATCGCAAGTTCAACGGTTATAGCAACCTGCCAGAATCCATCGAGAAGGCACAAAAAAGAGTTGCTACAAATTCTACTTTTGATTTGATTGATCGCAATGCACAATGGCTCAAGACACAGCAAGAGGACAACATAATCCCGCTTAATTTCAATCAGTATGTAGAGCGTATTGAACGACTAGACAATGAAACCGAGAGATTTGAGCAGATGAGTGATTATAAAAATGACCTGAAGTTCAAATTGCTGGAGAATGATCTTGCTGCCATAGAAAAAGATAGCGTTCTCAAGGATAAGCGCGATCGCTGGATGAAAGGATTAAATAAAGATGTGTACATGGCCGAGGCCGTGAATATCCTTAAAGACCTTAAGTTAAAGGACATAAAGAACAAGTACACCATTAAGGATTAATGGGTAAAACAGGAACCTCCTTGGGTGGCCTGGCGCTCCAAAAGTTCAGCAAGAACTTTTGGGGCGTTTTGAGTTTGGGAATTATTTGTTTTTATGCCCTTGTAGCCATTTTTGCTTACCTACTTGCTCCCGACAATTCACGCAATGCTAACCAGATGCACATAAGCATCCATTCCCAGCCTCCCGGCTTTGCGGTGGATATGGTTAAAATACCATTAGATATTGAAACATCCCAAAATTTTATAGACCGGTGGGTCAATGGACGTATTCCTGAGTTTGATGAAATTCCTATTGCAAGTTTAGATTTTAAAGATGGCAACCTTTTTTACACGCCTTTTGATGTGGATGGAAATGAGCTGCAAGAAGAAGCATTGAGTGTTGAAATTTCAGATGAGGAGGCGTTTAAACGCTTTCGCGAAAGCAATACCTACCGAAAGACTTTTTTACTGGGAACGGACAAATACGGCAGGGACTTATTGAGCAGAATGATGGTAGGTGCCAGGGTTAGTATTAGTATCGGGTTTATAGCGGTACTTATCTCGCTATTGATAGGAGTAACTCTGGGAGCAATTGCAGGGTTCTATGGTGGTACTGCCGATGCGCTTATCATGTGGATAATCAATGTTACCTGGAGTATTCCCACGCTACTCATGGTTATTGCCATAAGTATTGCGCTGGGTAAAGGTTTCTTCACGGTATTCATTGCAGTAGGTTTGACTATGTGGGTAGAGGTTGCCAGAGTGGTGAGGGGTCAGGTAATCGTTGCCAAAGAGTACCAGTATGTAACCGCAGCCAGAGCATTGGGCTATAGTGATTTGAGGATCATCGCAAAACACATCTTACCCAATGTTATGTCGCCCATCATCGTGATATGCGCGGCAAACTTTTCCGCTGCCATATTAATAGAGAGTGGATTGAGCTTTTTGGGACTAGGTGCGCAGCCCCCTACCCCCAGCTGGGGTAGCATGATCAAGGATCACTACCAGTACATTATACTGGATAAAGAATATCTTGCCCTTGTACCAGGCATAGCGATTATGACACTGGTCATGGCATTTATGCTAGTGGGAAACGCATTGAGAGATGCCCTAGATGTAAAAACCTAGATTGTATATTTGTATCGTGATTCAACAATTACATAATATGCTAGTGAGCAGCGTTTTATCGTTGTGCATACTCCTGTCCACTACTTCCATTACCGTGTACCAGCATTTTTGTGGGGCATTCTTACAGGATACCTCCATAATTATGCCCAGCGACGGTTGCGGCATGAGTGATGGCGTTGCCATGACTGGTTGCGAGGTAAATCAAAAGAACTCTTGCTGTAATGACAAAAGTCACGAGTTAGACAAGCAGGATGAACTAGAACTTCCCACAACTACTGTCAACCTAAAGTTTCTAGCTGTATTGCCAGCTGTATCTCTATCCATACCTGGGAATAAAGATCAGGACAAAAATAAGTTCAGAAGCTACCTACCCTACAGGCCACCGCCGCCTGTAGAACGGCTTTACATAGTTTATCAAGTGATTATAGTGTAGATAAAGGTCAATCGATTGAAACTTTTTATTTACCCATAACTCTTACTATGAAAAAAATTATATGGTGCCTTGCTTGTGTAGCGGTTCATTTCAACATGTACTCACAAGGCCCACCTATTACTGCAGATAAGCCCATAATGCTGGGTGGTGGTAGCTTTACCATGAAATCCCTAATTGAGAACCGTGTTACAGAGCGTGGCACGGCCTTCTATGCACCGGTGATGCTACATTACCTACCCACCTCAAATAGTCTGGTTGCATTGCACATACCCTATGTAAATTATAATCTAGACGATGCGAGCGGCAGCTCCCTGGCTGATGTCAAGATTTTGGGGAAATACCAGTTCTATCGTAAGGATGGTACCGGTAGGACCTTCCGCATGGTGGCAAAAACGCTGCAAACGCTACCTACTGGTGCGCAGATCGATGTGATGGATATCAGTACCGGTAAGTACAGCGGTTATTACGGGGTGGTGTCTGGTCTGGAAACACTTAAATATGGCATTTCTACAGAGCTAGGTTATAACTGGATGCCAGATGGTACTCTGGATGAAGCACGGGCAAAATTGGGATTTGGACTACCGTTGCTTAAACCCCAGTATCCCAATAACCAGATCAACCTGTATTTTGAGTATACCAGTACGTGGCTCCATGAACGGGACTGGTACCAGTTGCTTTATGCGCAAGGCGTTCAATATGCTCGCAAGAACATCACTTTTGATTTGGCATTACAATTGCCACTAGTACAAGAAATGACACCTAATAGAGAACTTAAATATTCGTTGTTCCTGGGAACACGATACACTTTTTAAAATAAACAAATGAGATACTTACTATTATTATTGCTGGTTACGGGTTCCGCTTTCGCGAAAGCGCAATCCCAAAAAACCATGGATAAATATGAAATCCAGGTAGATGGACTGGGCTGCCCATTTTGCGCCTATGGACTTGAGAAAAAATTCAAAGAATTTAAAGGGATCAAGGATGTAGCCATCGATATCGAGACTGGCGACTTTTCTTTTTTATATCCCTCCAGTAATGCACTTACTATGGAACAAGTTACTGAGCAGGTCAAAAAAGCGGGCTATACTCCTAACCTGGCAACTATTACCCGCGCTGATGGTAGGGTGGAAACCAATGAAGTTATCAAGGATGACCTGGCAAATCTAAAAGTAGAAACTTTTATGGTCCACGGTAAATGTGGGATGTGCAAGGCACGTATTGAAGGAGCCATGAGTGCCGTGAGTAGCGTAAAAAGCTCAATATGGGATGTGAAATCCAAAGAACTTACCGTCTCTTTCAATCCTGCTCTTACCACACTTGAAGAGCTCAAGGAAATTGTCGCGGGAGTAGGTCACGATACCGCTAGTACAAAGAGTACAGACGACACTTACGAGAATCTTCCCGCTTGTTGTAAATACGAGAGAGTCAAATAATATGAAGTATTACACATTATTGACGGCTCTAGTGCTATTTGTATCCTGCAAGAATGCTGGGGAACAACCATCAACCAAAGAAAAGAAGTGGACTTATGAGCGCACGATTGAACTGGATTCCATACGCCCAATCGGTATAGCATCTTCTGGAAAGGAATACTACCTGTCTGACGGTGACCATAATCGTATTGTTAAGCTGGACGGGGATTTTCAAGTACTCAAATCGTTTGAAAATCTGGATCGCCCTATGCACATAGATCTCAAAAAGACTGACGGTGTGGAAGAACTTCTCATACCTGAATACGGTAGTGATGGAATCTTGCATTTGACAACTGAAGGAAGGAAGTACCTTAATATCCCGGATAGTCTCGATGCCCCGGCAGGTATCAGTAGCTTTAAGGATGAACTGGCTATTGCAGATTTTTATAACAACAGGATCTTATATTACAATGGCGAGAATTGGTCAAGCTTTGGCAAACCAGGTAAAGATCATGGTCAATTCAACTATCCTACTGATGTGCAGATTACAGAGAATTATATTTTTGTAGCAGATGCTTATAACAATCGAGTACAAGTATTTACGAGAGACGGTGTTTTTGTCAATGCTATAGGAGAAGATCAAGACATGAATGCTGCTACGGGCATTTTTGTAAACGCTGATGATTTATTTATCACAGATTTTGAGAACAATCGGGTGTTTAATTATTCAATCGAGGGAAATCTCAAGAGTATACTGACTGATCAAATCCATAAGCCTATAGATCTTTTAACGCAAGATGGAAAACTACTGATTGCAAATTATCAACAGGCAGAACTGGTAATCTATTCAAATTTATAATAGAGATTTTCAAGGACAATACTATAAAGGTCGGTTTCACTTATGGAGTGGGGCTGACCTTTATTGCGTTTGTCAATTGGGAGTAATGACAGAGATTATTCTATCTCCTAATGACTATGGGAGGATTACAATCGTTAAGTGACGGCAGCAAAGTAGTCCGTAAGACCTTTTAAAATGCTTTGTACCGCGTAGGCAGCGAGTATCAATCCCATAATTTTACTAATCACAGTAATACCATAGATTCCTATCCAATCTTGTACCCGCGATGCTGCCAGCAACAAAATTCCCGTGAGGATGACAACGATCAATACCAGTACAGTAGTAACTGCCTGTTGCTCTATAGAATAGATATGATTATCTGTAAGGAGAACTACCGCCATTATCGCACCCGGGGAAGCAATCGCTGGAATGGCTACCGGGAATATGGTGACGTGTTTAAAGTCGGTAATCTGATTTGATTCCCGGGCCGGTTTCCCCTCGCCAAATACCATCGTTAGTGCAAAGAGAAAAAGTATGACCCCGCCAGAGATTTGAAAAGCCTGCAGGCTTACCTCCATTCCTTCAAGAATCACCTGTCCAATTACTATGAAAAACAAGAGCACCAAAAACGCTACTCCAGAAGCTCTAAATGCTATGACTCTTTTAGTCCTCTTGTCAAATTCTCTAGTTGCCTCTAGAAAAACTGGCACCGTTCCTATGGGATCGATCACAGCCACCAGAAAGAACAAAGCTGTTATATATTCCATATTCAGACTTTTAAAATTGTTGCCGCAAAGAACAAAGGGTCAAGATAGTTTTATTTATCTCTATCAATAACATAATCCACCATGGTCAGTAACGATTTTTTATACTCAGAATTAGGATAAGGGTAAAGTATATCTAGTGCTTGTTGCTTATAACTATACATGGCATTCACAGCATACTCTAAGCCGCCATTCTCCTTTACGTAGTTGATGACTTCTCTTACTCTTACTTTATCACGGTTATGTCGTTTAACTGAATTTATGAGCCACTTTTTATTTTTTGGGGTTGCACTATTAATCGCATGAATTAAGGGCAGTGTCATCTTCTGCTCTTTAATATCTATACCGGTAGGTTTTCCTATGCGCTGGTTACCGTAGTCAAATAAGTCATCCTTGATCTGGAAGGCAATGCCTATCAATTCTCCAAAACGACGCATCTTTTCAATATGTTCACTATCTGGGGCTACCGCACATGCCCCTAGACTGCAGCAGGCCGCAATCAAGGTTGCGGTTTTCATCCTGATGATATCATAATAAATTTCCTCTGTAATATCCAGTCGTCTAGCCTTTTCTATTTGTAGCAGTTCCCCCTCACTCATTTCTCTAACCGCAACACTTATAATTTGCAACAAGTCAAAATCCTTATTGTCAATACTCAATAACAATCCCTTTGAAAGCAAGTAGTCACCTACCAAGACTGCAATTTTATTTTTCCATAAAGCATTAACAGAGAAGAAACCTCTACGCCTAAGGCTATCGTCAACCACATCATCATGAACCAGAGTTGCGGTATGTATCAACTCAATAACTGAAGCGCCTCGATAAGTACGATCATTGACCTCGCCTTTACCCACCATCTTTGCCACCAGAAAGACAAACATGGGTCTCATTTGCTTGCCTTTACGATTGACTATAAAGTGGGTGATTCTGTTAAGTAGCGCAATGCGCGATGCCATCGCAAGACTGAACTTTTGCTCAAACAACTCCATCTCTAGAGCAATAGGTTCTTTGATACGTTCTACTACCTTCATACAGGGTAAAGATAAATACTCGCAGACATCATCTTTATAAGTTCAGAAAACTCCTTTCATAAAAAAATCGGCATTTATGCCGATTTTTAAAGAGTAACTATTGAGTAATTATTGTTTGATTACTTTTTTAGTAACTAGACCACCACCTACTGATTCTATTTGTAAAAGATAGATACCAGAAGAAAGATTGCTGATGTCAATTCTTTCAGTTGTACCGTTGACTGCTTGTTTCACAAGAAGTTTTCCACTTAAATCAGTAATAGTGTAGGCAGCGAGATCTATTGTGTCAGATCTGAGCGTTACAAAATCTGTCGCGGGGTTAGGGTAAATAGCGACATCAAGTACAGCCTCCTGGCTTGGAGCATTCAGCAACTGGTTAGTTGCAGTAGCTCTTACTTCCAAATTATCAAAAGGTACTGATGTAGCAATTGTATTAGTAGCTCCAGTAAACAATAGTAAATCCACTTCATTAGGCGCCATCCCAGGAATCACATTTGCTGCATTAGTAAATGTTAACTGACCATCAATCATGTTGCCGGCATCATAGGCCCAGCGCAGCGCACCATTGGTAGTATCGTAGGCCATACCTACATGTACCCAGGTACTGGGTGGGAGTATTAGGTCTGTGTTTGCAGCACCTAGGTTAAACCCAAAAAAACCTACCGCACCTGCTTGAAGTAAATTAGCAAGACCACTAAGTTCACCGGTAGTTTGATTAAATTGTAAGCCTACTGGTATACGGCTGGTACCTGCATCATCTCCAAACATTAAAATCCTTGAAAAAGTTTCACTAATTGCAAATGTACCCGTATTAAAATAGATTTCGACTTCTACGATATCGTTTCCAACAGTCCTATTTGTAAAAGCAGTTGAAAAATCTCCCTTAGTTATCTGTCTTGCGCCCTGATCTCCATTAGGACCTACAATACGTAGACCTTGCGTACGCGCCAAACCTCCAGTAATTATTTGAAAATTTGAGTTAGCGGCATTAGTAGTAGTAGTAGGTGTAGTGGCTCCTGCATCAACATTGTCAGCCAGAGTGAAGAAACCTCCCTGACCGGCGGTACTGAAGTCAATATCAGTTCCCACATTTCCAATAGTTAGGGAATTAAAGTCCTCAGATTGCAGAACTTGAGCACATGTTGTTCCTGCTACAATAACAGAAAGTAATAATGCTTTAAAGTATTTTTTATTCATAACATAACGATTTAGATGCTAAAGATAAATCTATTCACTCAAGTTAAAAAACTTTGAGGTTTAATAATTGAATACACCGTCAATATCGGTTAGTAGAATTTAAACTTAGTAACATTACCAAATTAAATCAACAGGGACGTCAGTTCAGAAATAACTAATTCTTATTTGCAAGCTGTCCACAAGCGGCATCAATATCTTTTCCTCTACTGCGCCTTACATTCACGATTATCCTGCTTTTTTCCAAGGCATTATAATAGCGGTCTATAGCCCCACGCGAGGCTTGCTCAAATCGAGGATCATCGATAGAATTATACTCGATAATATTAACCTTACATGGAATCAACTTGCAAAATTTGACTAATTCATGAATATCTTCTTCTTTGTCATTGAAACCTTTCCATACTACATATTCATAGGTCACTCTAGTACCAGTTACTTGATACCAATATTTAAGTGCCTCCTTAAGATCTGCTAGGGGAAACTGTTTATTAAACGGCATAATTTTTTCTCGCTTCTCATCAATGGCACTATGCAGTGAGAGCGCCAGATTGAATTTGGGTCGATCATCGGCAAGTTTTTTCATCATTTTGGGAATACCGCTGGTCGATAGCGTTATACGTTTGGGTGACATTGCCAGTCCCTCGTCACCAGTAATTTTGTCAATAGATTTGAGAACATTATTATAATTCATTAACGGTTCTCCCATACCCATAAAAACTATATTTGAGAGTGGCCGGTCAAAATAAGTGCGGCTTTGTCTGTCTATAGCAATCACCTGATCGTAGATCTCATCCGGATTGAGATTGCGCATTCTCTTTAATCGTGCGGTGGCACAAAATTCACAATTGAGACTACAGCCTACCTGGGAAGAGACACACGCCGTAGTCCTAGTATCTGTAGGGATCAAAACAGACTCTACCACTAGTCCGTCGTGCAGCTTAACTGCATTTTTTATAGTACCATCAGTACTACGTTGCATATGATCTACTGCAATGTGATTGATTACAAATTGCTGTCCTAACTGCTCTCGCATGGGCTTTGAGAGGTTAGTCATCTCATCAAAGGTATGGGCACCTTTTTTCCATAACCACTCGTAAACCTGCTTTGCCCTAAAGGCTTTGAACCCAGCCGTTTCTAGCGCTGTTGTGAGTTCCAACAGCGATAGTGATCTAATATCCACCAGCTTTTGATCTGATCGCATAATTATATTTAACAACAAAAGCCATCTTGATAACAAGATGGCTTAATTAATATTACTTAAGTATTGAACCTAGACTATTTCTTATTCAAGAAGTCGTTTACTAGTTCAGGAGCCATGATAGCACTAACAAAAGTATAGGCACCCGTCTTGGGTGACTTTACCATTTTGATAGCTTTAGTTAATCTCTTTGATCCAGACTGGAGTGATGCGATTGATTTCTTTGCCATGACTTACTTATTTAATCTCTTTATGAACAGTCATACGCTTTAAAACCGGGTTGAACTTTTTGAGCTCAAGACGGTCCGGCGTATTCTTTTTATTTTTGGTCGTAATGTAACGAGACATTCCAGGCTGACCTGATTCTTTATGCTCTGTACATTGTAGAATTACCTGAATTCTATTTCCTTTACTTTTTGCCATCGTGATAAATCTTTACGAGTTTACTTACTCAGGTAGCCTTTTGATCTTGCCTCCTTGATCACAGCAGTGATCCCATTTTTATTGACGTTTTTGATCGCCCTGGCGCTCACCTTTAACGTCACGTATTTATCTTCTTCTGGAAGATAAAATTTCTTCTTGAAAAGATTCACGTTAAACCTACGCTTGGTTTTATTCATGGCGTGTGAAACGTTGTTTCCCGTCATCGCCTTCTTACCAGTAAGTTCACAAACTCTAGACATGATCCTGTGTGTTTAAAATCGGACTGCAAAATAACAACTATTTATTTGATTGCGCAAACTTAATTCTGACCCTTTTTCTAGATACATCAATCAGTATATCAGAAGCGTAGATTCACCACCTAAACCAGAAATATAGCTACTAGGCTACAAACATTTCAATCCACATTCAAGAGCTCTCTACCTAGAAGTTCCAGGGCTTTATGAATGGATTTAGATACGATGCGTTCTCTGTGGTTACCCATATTGAATCGATGAGCGGTCACACCAGTAGGTGTTGCAATACCTATAAATACCGTACCTATTGCTGCGTCGCTGTCCCCTTTTGTGGGACCGGCGTTGCCCGTGGTAGAAATCGCATAATCCGTTTTAAATAACCTTTTTACTCCCGTGGCCATCTCCATAGCCACCGGTGCGCTTACAACGCTATGCTTGTCTATGGTCGCTTCATCAATTACTAGAACATCAACTTTACTAGCCGTAGCATATGTGATCGTACTGCCATTAAATATGCTGGAGGCACCTGGCAGCTGGGTAAACAAACCTGCAATCTTGCCACCGGTACAACTTTCGGCGGTTGAGAGTGTTGCACCCTTTTCCCTCAATAACCTACTCAAACGCTCAACGGGCTGTTCATCAGTCTCTTCTCCAGAAATTAGAGGTCCCAGAATGTGGTATAATTTATCCACCTGGCTATCGACGGCATCACGCACTTGCTCAATGGATGTTCCCCGGCTGGATAATCTAACCCGCACTTGTCCTGCTGCTGGCAGGTAGGCAAGTTTAATACCAGGAGTTAGATTTTCTTCAACATCCCTAATAAGCTGTGCAATGGTACTTTCACCTTTACCAGTAGTGATGATGGTACGGTGGTAGATCGCTGGTAAGTTACCCTGGGCGGCAATCCTAGGCAATACTTGATCCTTCATCAAGGATTTCATTTCAAACGGTACACCCGGCATACATACAAATATGGCGTGGTTGCCCTGCATCCACATACCTGGGGCCGTGCCGTATTCATTCATCAAGACGGTTGCCTTGCTGGGGACCATCGCCTGCATCTTATTCTCCTCTAAAATTGGATCCTTGACGTACTTTTTGAAAATAGATTCTATATGCTGTAGAACCACATGATTTAATATGAGATCATCTTTGAGATAGTTGCAAATAGTCAGCTTGGTCACATCATCACTAGTAGGGCCTAGTCCACCGGTTATGAGCACGATGTCTGACTGGTGTTCCGCTTTCGCGAAAGCGGAAACCAAATGATCCCTACTGTCACTTATAGACAAGATCTCATACACCTCTACCCCTATCTTATTGAGCTCACGTGCCATCCATGCAGAGTTAGTGTCCACAATCTGACCGATTAGTATCTCATCTCCTATGGTAATTAACGTGGCTTTCATAAAGGTGTTTCACGACAAACTTACAGGAGATCCTTTAAAAGTAAATAATCTAGCGTCATAAGAAAGATCAAATTGTTAAGATATGGTGCGTATAAAAGGGGTTACCGTAACTTCAAACCATGAAAGTTTTACTCACCGGCGCAAATGGTTATATAGGAGTACGCCTGCTATATGAATTACTTAAAGAGGATCACCAGGTGGTCTGTGCGGTCAGGAGTGCGGCCAGATTATCAGTACCGCAGGAGATCAAGGATCAGATCGATATTATTGAAATCGATTTTTTAAAGCCAGAAAGCGCCCAGCCGCTGCCCAAAGATATTGATGCAGCCTACTATTTAATTCACTCAATGAGTTCCAGTACCGATTCATTTGATCAAATGGAGGCTGACAGTGCGCGTAATTTTGTAGATCTCATTGAACCTACTCGCTGCAAACAGGTCGTCTACTTATCGGGAATCGTGAATGAAACACAGCTGAGCAAACACCTGTTATCCCGTAAAAAGGTAGAGGACCTACTATACGATGGCAACTTTAACCTAACGGTATTGAGAGCTGGAATTATCGTGGGTAGCGGCAGCTCCTCTTTTGAGATCGTACGTGATCTATGTGAAAAGCTACCCATCATGATCACGCCCAGATGGGTACATACCAGGACCCACCCCATTGCCATAAGGAATGTGATGAGTTTCCTGGTGGGCGTATTGGGTCGCGTGGATTGCTACAACGAGAGCTATGACATAGGTGGCGAGAGCATCATTACCTATAAGGAAATGATGCAGCAATACGCCAGTAATCGAGGTCTGAAGCTAGCCATCGTAACCGTGCCAGTCATGACGCCCAAATTAAGTTCCTACTGGCTCTATTTTGTTACAAGTACCAGCTATAAACTAGCGCGCAATCTAGTCGATAGTATGAGTGTAGAGGTAGTGGCGAGCGAGAATGACCTAGCACAGAGACTGGGTATACATTTATACAGCTATGAGGAAGCCCTGGACATGGCGTTTGCAAAAATTGAACAAAATCAGGTCGCCAGCAGCTGGAAGGATAGTATGGTAAGCGGGCGTTTTAAACGCAGCCTCAACAAATACAAACGGGTACCCAGTTATGGATGCTTGAAAGATGCCCAGACCTGTCAAACAACAGATCCTGATGGCGCCCTACAGCGTATCTGGTCCATAGGTGGTAACAACGGCTATTATTATGCAAATGGTTTGTGGAAGATCAGGGGGTTTGTGGACAAACTCTTTGGCGGCGTGGGGTTACGTCGCGGCCGTACTAATCCCGATACCATTTATGCCGGTGATTCCCTGGATTTTTGGCGTGTGCTTGTGGCAGACAAGCAGGATAGGAGGCTCCTTCTATTTGCCGAAATGAAAGTTCCTGGAGAGGCATGGCTAGAGTTTGAAATTGATGACCAAAACATCGTTCACCAGACGGCTACCTTTAGGCCCAGGGGGATTACTGGCAGAATGTACTGGTACAGCATGCTCCCTTTTCACTACTTTATCTTTAATGGGATGATACGGCACATTGCTACCGGCAAATAGGAAATAAGGATTAGGGCGTGCCCTGCCATAAATAGGCAGGTCAGGCTTTACGCTTCAATCTTTTTTATCTGGTCGCCTCACCTGCATGAAAGATGAAAAAAGCATTTACACTTTAATCCCTCACGCGTTCACTAATTAATACTTATAAAACTATTGAGGATTTTTAATCAGGTACAATATTAAACCTAAGGTTGCAAGAATCAGTTTAGGTTTGAAAAGCATTAAAATTCACCTTTCAGGTAAAATCAATTTTACCCATACATGACAATGATCAGTTAAACCTGATACTACTTAGTCTTTAATTGATATAACGCGTAGAAAATTACCAAAATGTAGAACAGGGTTTGCACAATGTCAATGGTATCGGGAGAAGCTATCAGATCTTCATATTTGAAGGCTAATAAAATGATTGCTGCTATAGCTATAAGAATGGAGCCTGTTTTGTTCATGTGTGTTACCATTATCGAATACAACAAAAAGGATCGCTACCCAGTAACGATCCTTTAAAATTAAAAAGTTAATAGTCGAATTATAGACCTAACCAGGCTTTTCTCAATTTTATCTGATTAGAAGTGGCATTCTTATCCTCAACAAGAGTTTTCTCCATGGCAGTAGGCTGGACAAGCGTTGCTTTTTTCTCAATCATTTTGTCGTCTCTTTCTAGAGTGTAGGTGATTTCCTGACCTTCTTGCCAGCTCATTGCGCCGCCTATGGCAGCATTTGCATTTGCTAGGGTAAGATCAGCCCCATTGAGTTTGAATAGGACATCCCCTGCTTGAACTCCTTGGGATTTCCAGAAAGAATTATTCAATGCCAGTTCGGTAAATTTGATCAACCCTCTATCGCGATCTGCATCAAAAATAATATCTTGTTTCCCCGCAAATATATAAGTGGTATTCACCTCTTTTTCTTCATAGGTTAAACCAGCCATGTTGAAGAAACGTTCATAATCAATGGGTGTAGTACCTTCTACGTGATCTTTAAGAAATTTACCCACACTAGGATAAGTCATCACTGTAATTTCTGATATCAGTTTATCGTCTTCAAATGGCTTACTACGACCATAACGTGTGGATAGTTCTTTCATTAAACTCAGCATGCTGCGCTCACCGTTACTTTCCTTGCGCATAAGAATATCAATGCACATACCTATAAGCGCCCCTTTTGAGTAAACATTGATATAGTTGTCTGCATAAGGCTTATCTAGAATGTTCTCACTCATAAGAGTAAAGCTCATGCTATCATCGTAATTACTGGCAGAACTTATCTTACCCTGCATTTCGCTATAGAAATCTGCTGGTGTTACCAGTTTTTCATATACTTGAAAGTGTTGGGCAAAATATTCTGTTACACCCTCGTACATCCATAAGTGCTTAGAAAACGTAGGCTGGTCATAGTCAAAGTAGTGGACATCTTCACTATGAACGGATAATGGGGTCACGATGTGAAAAAATTCATGTGCCACAACATCAGTCATGGAACTGGCCAGACGGTCAGAGGGCATTTGTTCTGGCAGAACAACTACCGTAGAGGTATGGTGTTCCAGCGCCCCAAACCCTTTGGGCGAGGTTTCAGAACCATCAGAAAGGTATAGATAGATGTCATAACGACTGGTACTGTTAATATCGCCTAGATATTCTTTTTGAGCCTGCATCATCTTTACCGCATTTTCCTTTTGACTAGCAGCGGTATGAACCCCGTTAGGAGAATAAACACTCAACACGATTTTAATGTCACCTACCATGAACTCTTCTACGTCCAGGTTTCCATACATCATGGGATTGTCGGTAATATCAAAATATCGGTCTGCTTTATAAGTGGTGGTTACCATGCCATCCTCGGTGGTAACTTCACCAGCTTTCATAAGCGCAGACGTACGATCAAAATCAGCCGGTGCGGTTACATCCAGTACGTATTGATTGTTTTTTAAGCTATCAAAATAGCCTATGAACCCGTGAAGATTAAGCACAAAATTTTTCTCCTCAATATTAGTTCCTGCTGGTGAAAAGGGTTGCTCTCCACCTATACCTCCAGCAGACTCAATGTCAAAGGTGTCATTGACCAGATAAGTAATGTAGTCCAGTTGGCTTGCATTTTCAATCATCCAAGTATTGTTACCGGACTTAGTCGCCGTGAGCACGCTTCCATCATAGGCCATAGGCTTAAAATCATCTACATATTTTCCAAAATCACTTACTGAGTAAGTTCCCTGAATAACCCTGGGCAAACGGTAGGTTATGTTTTCTTGAGTGAAACGGCCTGGATTGATAACGACTGGTACCTTATCTTCAGTTACCTGAGTCAGATCAATTGAGGTCACAATCGGATTGCTTTGTGCAAGGTCGTTTTGTGTTGCTTTTTTAGTGCTACAACCTGCTATAAATAAAGCTGCAAGACCGTAGAAAATCGTGTTTTTCATATTTGGGTAGTGTTTATTACAAATAGTTAGACTGTGGGCATTATCATTTGTTACGATTGTAGATGACTTTTCTCGCTCACAGCACGACTAAATGATATCGACCAGTAATTTGATAATAAAATCAAGCTAGAAAATGCGATAATAGAATGACGCAAATTCCACCTCTCGCAGCGGTTCATCATTTTAAGCTTATGGTGTTCATTTAGGCCCACTATTTACTGGGTAGAAAAACCTCGGCCATCATGCACCGTACAGAGCCTCCCCCCAGCAGTTCAATGGTTTTAATGTCTGGATGCAGGATCTCGTTATAGGCCGTGAGCTTTTTGATCTGATGGTCATCGAGAGATCGGTAAGCCTGGTCACTCATGACAAGAAACTTTATACCCTCTGTGCTTTGAACCTGCATCATGTTCCCGGCAAATCTTTTTACCTGATCCTCAGTAATGGTAATGACTTCCTTTCCAGACTGTTGTAAAGACTTTAATACGTTCTTTCGCTCCTTTTTATCGTCTATGCAATCCAGACATATAACAGCATATTGCTCTCCTAGTGCCATCATCACATTGGTGTGGTAAATAGGCAACCGTTTATCCTCAACAGTTTGATAAGAGGTAAAAACAACTGGCGTAAATTCCAGATCCTCGCAAAATTCAATTAAAAGCTCCTCAGCAGCTCGGGGTGACAAACTACAGTAGGCAATCTCATTGGTCCTATCTAGCAGTAGGCTACCCGTTCCTTCCAGAAAGAGGTTTTCATCTTCGGCGCTGGTATAATCGACCACATTTTCTATGTGAAATCCAGCTGTTTCTATTGTTTCCAGTACTTCTGGGCGGCGTTCTACCCGCCTGTTCTCTGCAAACATGGGGTACAGTACGACATCGCCGTTTTGATGGGTAGAGATCCAGTTGTTTGGAAAGATTGAATCTGGTGTGTCGTGCTGGTCGTCATCTTCCACAATGATGACGTTAATCTTTTTAGTCTGTAACGCTTTCGCGAAAGCGTCGAATTCCTCCTGCGCCTTGCGGTTTTGATCTGCTATGGCTGCATTGCGATCCTGGTAGTAATTGTTGACGGCTGTTTGCTCATTCATACGGAAACGCGTGGGGCGCACCATGAATACCGTGTCGGTAATCTGTTTATTCATTCAATCTCTAATTAGGGGCAATGTGGAACAACGCAGCAGGCCTTCCTGCTTTGAAATCTGGGCATAAGGGACTTCTTCTACAGTAATGCCATGCGACCGCAGCCAGTTGTTGAGCCGCGTAAAATTACGTTCAGAAATCACCACATCGGGGGCTATGGAAAAAATATTTGATTGCATATGATACATTTCTTCCTGGGTGATATCAAAGCAATTCTCGATACCAAAGAAGTCTCTCAAATAATCATATTCTGCCTCTTCTAGAAACCCACCCTTATAAATAATGCATTTGTCCTTTCCTACCGGCTGGAAACAGCAATCCAGATGCAGCGCATTGTTGTAGGGGTCATCGTTATCCTTGCGTAAATTAAAACTTACCGCCTTTTTATCGGGAAAAGTTTCCTTGAGCCATTCTACGGCTTGTACATTAGTACGGGCGATGATATAGTCCGCATAATCCCTACCACGGTAGGTCCCCACAAAAATATGGTCATTATGAACCATTACATCCCCGCCCTCTACATGGACTTCTACTGGTGGCTTGATCACGTTAACCGGATTAATTAAATCAATCACGTGCTGTATCGCATCGAGTTCTTGTTCTCGATCAGGCAGGATATTTGCCTTTACAAATGTGTCACCTATGACAAAGCCTATATCCCTAGTAAAGATCTGGTTGTAATCTTCAATGGTGGATGGCCGGTACACCTGCACCTCATACTTTTTAAAAACCTGAGATACGGCAGCCATTTCATGGACCATATCATCGATGGAGGGATATGTCCCATTCTTTATATGCTGCCTACTTTTAGGGTCATAGGCGTCCTCGACTTTGGGAATGGGCCCATTACTATCGGCCGTTCCCAGTACCACGGCACGCAGCCTAGAGGTCTCATCGTTGATATTAAGTTTTATCCTGTTCATATGGCCAAATTTACTATTACTTGTGAAGGTATAAAACCGCGCCTTTGAAAGTCGCTTTTGTAATCAAGCTACAAGTTGACAAACAAAAACGCACCATATCGATATGGTGCGTTTAAAATTAAATTCAAATGTTGCGTACTAGCGATCAGAGACTTCCTTGAAAGCACGGTGATTCTCACCAGTATAGACCTGACGGGGTCTACCTATAGGCTCTTTATTCTCTCTCATCTCCTTCCATTGAGCTATCCAGCCTGGCAACCTACCTAGGGCAAACATTACGGTAAACATTTCTACCGGTATGCCCATGGCTCTATAAATGATCCCAGAATAGAAATCAACATTAGGATACAGCTTACGATCGACAAAATATGGATCATTCAAGGCTTCTTGTTCAAGACCTTTTGCGATGTCCAGGATAGGATCTTCCACACCTAGGTCGTTTAGGACCTCGTCAGCAGCCTTTTTTATAATACGGGCACGAGGATCAAAATTCTTATACACACGGTGTCCAAAGCCCATTAAGCGGAAGGGATCATTCTTATCCTTTGCCTTTGCCATGTATTTTTTAGTATCGCCGCCATCTTCTTTAATAGCCTCCAGCATTTCAAGAACAGCCTGGTTTGCACCACCGTGTAGTGGTCCCCATAAGGCATTAATCCCCGCACTAAGACTTGCAAACAACCCAGCATGCGATGACCCCACAATACGTACGGTACTGGTGGAACAGTTTTGTTCATGGTCAGCATGAAGAATCAAGAGCTTGTCGAGTGCATTTACCACGACAGGGTTGAGCTCATAATCCTTGTTTGCCTTTTTGAACATCATTTTCAAGATGTTTTCTACATAGCCTAGGTTATCATCTCCATAATCAAGTGGTTGTCCCGTGCGTTTTCTCAACGCCCAGGCAACAAGTACTGGGAACTTACCCATAATATTGACTATGGCGTTGTACATATCTTCCTCACTATCCACATTTACTGAGGAAGGATTGAAGGCAATAAGTGCACTAGTCAAAGATGAAAGCACACCCATGGGATGCGCGGTTTTGGGGAATCCATCAAGGATTTTCTTGACATCCTCATCTACGTGAGATCGTTCCTTAATATCTGCGTCAAACTTTTCTAGCTGGCTTGAAGTAGGTAGTTCACCAAAAATCAATAGATAAGCTACTTCAAGAAAATCTGCCTTGTCTGCTAGTTCTTCTATGCTATACCCGCGATATCTCAATATGCCCTCTTCTCCATCCAGGAAAGTAATAGCACTCATGCAGCTACCCGTGTTTTTATACCCAGGATCAATGGTGGTAAGACCACCTGTTGCACCGCGCAAGGTTTTAATATCTATGGCTTTCTCATCTTCGGTACCAGTTACTACGGGAAATTCATATTTCTTCCCGTCAAACTCCAAAACAGCTTTATCTGACATTCTTTTATCTTAAAATTTATGGTTCCCGTAAAAATACATCAGCGCAATCGTACTACTCGCTTGTATGTCAATTCTCTAACCGCTTTTAGCAAATATTTCGCTTTTAAAAATTTTGCTTTGTATCTTTTGGGTTTTGTTCCGCTTTTGCGAAAGCGGAATGAAATAGCGTCCAGTACCCGCGACCCAAAATCAAAAAAGCCTCCTACTAAAAAGCAAGAGGCCTATATATCAACTTCCAAAGATTATATCTGGAACGCCTTGCGCCCGGGATAATAGGCAGAATCTGCTAGTTCTTCTTCAATGCGTAGCAATTGATTGTACTTTGCCATGCGGTCTGATCGCGATGCACTACCCGTCTTGATCTGGCCCGTAGATAGTGCCACGGCTAGGTCTGCAATGGTGTTATCCTCTGTCTCCCCACTACGGTGTGACATTACAGATGTGTAGCCTGCCCTGTGCGCCATGGTAACGGCAGCGATCGTTTCTGTCAATGTGCCTATCTGATTTACCTTGATAAGAATTGAATTTGCAATATTATCTTTAATCCCGCGGTTTAATCTTTCTACATTTGTCACAAATAGGTCGTCGCCCACCAACTGGACGGTATCTCCTGCCTTTTCTGTGAGCATCTTCCAGCCATCCCAGTCGTTTTCATCCATTCCATCCTCAATGGAGATAATGGGGTATTTCTTTGCAAGATCAGCAAGGTATTGCGCCTGCTCCTCTGATGTGCGTATCACTCCTTTATCACCTTCAAATTTTGTGTAGTCATACTTTCCATTGACAAAAAACTCGGCTGCTGCGCAATCGAGGGCAATCATGACCTGACTACCAGGGGTGTAGCCAGCGTTCTTTATTGACTGTAGGATGGTATCCAGGGCATCTTCAGTTCCATCTAGTGAGGGTGCAAATCCTCCCTCGTCACCTACCGCTGTACTTAGACCACGGTCGTGAAGTACTTTCTTGAGATGGTGAAAGATCTCCGTACCTATTTGTAAAGCGTGTGAGAATGACTGTGCCTCTACCGGCATCACCATAAATTCTTGAAAAGCAATAGGCGCATCACTATGGGAGCCACCGTTGATGATATTCATCATGGGAACGGGAAGTGTACACGCACTCATTCCACCTATGTACTTGTAAAGCGGTTGATTCAACTCTGCGCAAGCAGCTTTGGCGCAAGCAAGTGATACACCCAGAATGGCATTTGCTCCCAGGCTTGCCTTATTAGGCGTACCGTCAAGTTCAATCATCAAGTTATCGATATACGACTGATCAAAAACAGATAGGCCCAGTAACTCTTCAGAAATTGTGTCGTTAACATTTGCTATTGCCTTTGTTACACCTTTACCCATATAATCCTTACCGCCATCGCGCAATTCCACGGCTTCATGTTCTCCTGTGGAAGCTCCAGATGGTACGGCCGCGCGACCTGTAAAACCGTTTGAAGTGGTTACATCGACTTCTACGGTGGGATTGCCACGGGAATCAAATATTTGCCTGGCGTGAACGTCTATAATTGTACTCATGCTTGTTTTTTGGTTTTATGTTCTTCTATTAACTGTATAAATTCATCAAATAAGTAAGTCGCATCATTAGGC
>JBARYP010000030.1:0-8939 GCA_049647945.1 Nonlabens sp.
AACGGTAGTAAACGCAACACTAAAAAAGCAATTTTAGTCAAGAATGGATTAAGCAGGATAAACTGCAACCAGCGACCGTAACGCAACCTGGTTGAAAAGGTGGATTGCCATTCCCTGCAATAAGAACGTTCCATCTGTTTTGCGCTTATCCTGTTCTTAAGATAGTCGCTTACCACACGTGAGGCAATTTGCGCACTATGGATCGCCATCGCTTGCCCATTGCCGCATAGCGGGTGAATCAATCCAGCAGTATCACCTATCATTAATATCCCATCCTTAATAGGTTTCTTTTTATCAAAGGATATTTGAGAAATGGTGATAGGTTTTTCCCATACAGGTTGTGCCTCTTTAAAAAAGGTCTTGAGGTGTCGATTACTGGCTAGATGCTGTACATTGAACGCATCTACGTCCCTGTACTGTTTAAAAAGATCAGTACGGGCTAGGTAACAAAGATTTACGAGTCCATTCTCTACCCTGGACATCCCGGCATAGCCGCTTTCAAAATTATGCAGCGCCACCGTTTCTTGATCCATTTCATAGCGGTAATGCATTTTTACCGCCATCCATGAAGATTTTGCGTTAATAAACTCACGATCTAGTGACTTATCCAGGTTTGATCGTTTACCAGTTGCCATGAGCACTTGCCTGGCTTTAATTTTTTGACTGCGAGTGCTGACTATAAATAAGCCGTCTTGTTCGCGTTTGATATTTACAACTCGGGACTTGAGAATAGTAGTACTGGTTTGAGCAACCTTTTTGAATAATGAATGATCCAGGCTATAACGTGAAATTCCCTTACCGCCCAGCGGCAGTTTACACTCTATATCCAGTCCTTGCTCACTTGAAAATTTGAGTCTGGACAAATTCACGTCGCTAATGTTGTCAATATTTATACCTATGCTTTTGAGAAACGGTATTACCTCTGCACTTAAATATTCTCCGCACATTTTATGGCGGGGGTAATCATCTGGATCGATGAGTAGGACATTGAATTCTGCCGACAGCAAGATAGCCGCCGTAAGCCCCGCCAGTCCCCCGCCGGCGATAATTACATCATAGGGCTGCTGCGTGTCTTTTATCAATCTTTAATAATCTAGTAATTGCTCAACAGCTTCTTTAAGTCTATTGAAAGGCAGGTAATTATCTTCTAGCCCTTTTTCAAATGGAATGGGCGTGTCCAGCGATCCCAACCTCTTAACTGGTGCATCCAGATCTTCAAAACAGCACTCACCGATTAGTGCTGCAATATCTGATGCTACGCTGCCGGTAAGGTTATCCTCTGTTAAAACGAGTACCCGATTTGTTTTCCTTACTGATGTGCAAATCGCTTCTTCATCAAGTGGTACCAGCGTACGCAGATCTAACAAATCTGCTGAAAGATGTTCTTTTTCAATTAATTCCAGTGCCTTGAGAACACCCGCGCCATAGGTCACAACGGTAAGGTCATTTCCCTCATGTACCAGATTTGCCTTGCCTAGCTGAATGTTATAGTAGCCGTCTGGCACATCGCCATATACTGATCGGTATAACGCTTTATGTTCAAAAAACATTACTGGATTGGGATCTTCTATACTTGAGATCAATAGACCCTTGGCATCTGCTGGGGTGGCAGGATAGACGATTTTCAAACCTGGTATGGTATGGAACCATGCCTCATTAGATTGTGAATGAAATGGTCCTGCAGCCACTCCCGCACCGCAGGGCATGCGTATCACTACATCGGCTTTTTGAGCCCAGCGGTAATAGGATTTTGCCAGATAATTGACAATGGGATTGAATCCACTTGAAACAAAATCTGCAAACTGCATTTCTACTACTGCTTTCATGCCCGCGATACTTAGTCCCATTGCAGCTTCTACGATAGCACTCTCGCATATAGGTGTGTTGCGCACTCGACCCTTACCGTATTTCTCAAGAAATCCATCGGTTATTTTGAAGACACCGCCATAATCTGCAATATCCTGACCCATAATTACAAGATCATCGTAGTGATCCATAGCTTCCTCAAGTCCATCTTTAATTGCGTCAACCAGCCTAATATTTTTAGTGGTGTCCCCGGGATCCTTACTTACAAAAGTGTGGGGGGCATAAACATCCTCCAGTTCTTCCTGGGGTGATGAGGAGGGTAACACTTTCGCGAAAGCGGAATCCAAACCATCATTTATCTGATTTTTAAACTCCTGTGTCCACGTATCCACCTGAATCGAGGATATTATATTCTCACTTAACAAGAACTCTTCAAATCGACTTATGGGATCCTGCTGTTCCCAATGGTCCATCAGGTCTTGGGGTACATACTTAGTCCCACTTGCCTCTTCATGCCCACGCCTGCGGAAGGTCTTGAACTCCAATAGGACTGGTTTTGGGTGCTCTCGCATTTCAGCAAGAATGGCAGATACCTTAGTATAAACTTCTACGATATTATTACCGTCTATAATATGCGATTCCATACCGTATCCTACCGCGCGATCTGCTAGATCCTTACAGTGGTATTGCTCGCTAGTGGGAGTGCTCAAACCATATCCGTTGTTCTCAATACAAAAAAGAACTGGAAGTTTCCAGACGCTTGCGACATTGAGTGCCTCATGAAAATCACCCTCACTCGTACCACCCTCTCCCGTGAATACAGCGGTTGCTCGATGCGTCGCTTTTAATTTTTGCGCGAGTGCAATACCGTCTGCAACACCCAGTTGAGGCCCCAGGTGAGATATCATTCCCACAATGCGGTAATCTTGAGTACCAAAGTGGAAACTGCGATCCCGACCTTTGGTAAAGCCGTCTGCCTTGCCCTGCCACTGGGCAAAAAGTTTCCAAAGTGGCACTTTCCTAGTCGTAAAAACTCCTAGATTACGGTGCATAGGCATGATATACTCATCTTCTTGCATTGCGGCGGTTACCCCTACCGCAATTGCCTCCTGCCCTATACCGGAAAACCATTTTGAGATGCGACCCTGACGCAGTAAAATCAACATCTTCTCTTCAATCAATCGTGGCAGCAGCATTTTTTTATAGAGATCTACCAGCGTAGCATCCTTTAATTTGCTCTTATACAAGTTTCTATAATCTGTGGTGGTGGGGGTATTCATCAAGATCTGGCTAATAACCAAATGTACATTTTAAAATTATGGGACAATAGCTTTTGCTTTTCTTCTTTGTTTTAGTTCGCAAGCTGCTTTATTGAAGATGGCAATCCTAATTTAAGAAGATGGCGCGACTGTGCTAGCGTAATCCTTAATTGTAAAAACTCAGGTGCTACTTTTGTAGGCGATGAGAAATTTTGGTGTTTTATTCCTGCTACTAGTAATACTTGCGACTCTCTTACCTACCGCTAGTTACTCCCAGAAAGTTCAAGACTCTGTACATACGGTCAAAAATCCATTATTTAAACCAGCAGTGCTTGTGATTCCTGCTGCGTTTATCACCTATGGCGCGCTGGGGATAAAAACTAATCCCATCGCCGACTGGGATGAAGATATAAGGGAGGATCTAGGATCTAGAGGGATTAGGACCACACTTGATGATTATACCAGGTTCCTACCTATCGTTACGGTCTATGGACTTAACCTAACGGGAATCAAAGGGAAGAATAATTTTCTGGATCGTAGCGTCATTTTGGGAACTGGAACGACACTCATGTTCAGTAGTGTGAAAATAATCAAGAACAATACCAGCGTGCGGCGACCAGACGGTATTTCATTAAGTTCATTTCCTTCTGGTCATACAGCGCTTTCATTTATGGGAGCGGAGTTCCTGCACCAGGAATATGGTCATCTATCCCCGTGGTACAGTGTAGCGGGATATACGGTCGCAGCAGGTACGGGGTTTTTGAGAATGTATAATGACAAGCACTGGTTTACCGACGTGATAGCTGGGGCCGGAATAGGCATCTTGAGCATGAAGATCGCTTACTGGCTTCACCCCACAATTAAAAGAATATTCTATAAAAAGAGTAAAAAAGAAAGTAACTTTGGTTTGAGCGTGGCACCTCTATATGATGGAGAACAGTTAACTATCGCCACCCATTTTACGTTTTAATCTAATATCCAGTTGAATATGACCAATATCCCAAGTGTAGATCTAGCTGACTTTTTAAGTGATGATCCCCAGAGAAAGCAAAAATTCATCAATGAAATAGGAAGTGCGTATGAAGAAATAGGTTTTGTCGCACTCAAAAACCACTTTTTATCTGATGAACTGGTCGATAAATTATACGCAGAGGTTGAGAAGTTTTTTCAACTGCCCATAGAGGTTAAAAGGGGATATGAAAGAGAAGAACTGGCCGGCCAAAGAGGATATGTATCATTCGGTAAAGAACACGCCAAAGGTAAAAAAGAAGGAGACCTCAAGGAATTCTGGCATTTTGGACAAGAAGCCGCTGACGATGCAAACCTCTCAGAAACCTATCCAGATAATGTAGTGGTTGATGAATTACCAGAATTTAATGCAACCGGTATGGAAGCTTATCGCATGCTGGAAAAAACCGGAATCTATGTTCTACGTGCGCTAGCACTTCACATAGGTATCGGTGAGCATTATTTTGATCATTGGGCAAGTAACGGTAATTCTATACTCAGACCTATTCACTATCCACCCATAACTAGCGAACCTGATAATGCAGTTCGTGCTGGAGCGCATGGTGATATCAATTTAATCACCTTATTGATGGGTGCAAGTGCTCCAGGTTTACAGGTTCAACACCGTGATGGAAGTTGGATTGATGCGATTGCTAAAGAAAATGAGCTCGTAATCAATGTGGGCGACATGTTGCAAAGGCATACTAACAATAAACTAAGATCAACCATTCACAGGGTGGTGAACCCACCTAGAGAATTGTGGGGTACAAGTCGTTATAGCATTCCGTTCTTCCTGCATCCACGTAGCGATATGAGACTGGACTGTCTTGAAGAATGCGTGGACAATCAACACCCAAAGCAATATGATGATATTACGGCAGGAGATTTTTTACACCAGCGTCTCGTTGAAATTGGCTTGATTAAGAAATAATACTAGCTAGACTCAAGTCTCTAGTATAAGCATAAAATCATATCAGATTGATAGTTGATTACAGTTTGCTAAGGACCTTAAAACAAATACCTGCTAGCTTTTTTATAAAATAACTTCATAGCTGTCTTTGCGGGACCTTATCTAGAGCTCAACATGTTTAATACAACTAAAAAATAAAGCCACCTCTCGGTGGCTTTATTTTTTAATTGCTCAAGATATTAAGCTGCGTTGTCCTCTTTAATTTTGTTCAGAGCGCTTCCCTTATCAAACCATTCAATCTGAGCTTGATTATAGGTATGATTAAGTTTAATGGTATCTTTTGTACCATCTTTATGGGTAACTTCCAGAGTAAGTTGTTTTTCTGGGGCAAAGTCCTTCAAGTCCACAAAATTGAACGTGTCGTCTTCCTGAATCAAGTCGTAATCTGCCTCATTTGCAAAGGTCAATCCTAACATACCTTGTTTCTTGAGGTTTGTCTCATGAATACGGGCAAATGATTTTACAATTACAGCCACAACCCCTAGGTGTCTAGGTTCCATCGCAGCATGTTCTCGCGATGAACCCTCACCGTAATTGTGGTCTCCTACTACAACGGTAGGAACACCTGCTTTTTTGTAAGCTCTCGCAGTCTTAGGTACCGCATCAAATTCCCCGTCCAACTGATTTTTAACCCAGTTAGTCTTTTTCCCAAAGGCATTAACCGCACCTATTAGGCAATTGTTTGAGATGTTGTCCAGGTGACCTCTATATCTCAACCATGGACCCGCCATGGAAATATGGTCAGTAGTACATTTTCCATAGGCTTTTATTAAAAGCTTTGCGCTAGATATATTACGACCTATGGGTTCAAATGGAGTAAGCAGCTCTAGCCTCTCTGAATCTGGGTCTACTACTACCTGCACGCTACTGCCATCCTCTTGTGGGGCGAGATAGCCATCATCCTTAACCTCAAAACCTTTAGGAGGAAGTTCCCATCCAGTAGGTTCATCCAGCATTACTTCATCACCGTCCTCATTGATGAGCGTATCGGTAAGGGGATTAAAGTCCAGTCGGCCTGCGATGGCTATGGCAGCAGTCATTTCTGGAGAAGCAACAAAGGCGTGCGTATTGGGATTACCATCGGCGCGCTTTGCAAAGTTTCTATTGAAAGAATGCACGATGCTGTTTTTAGGGGCATTCTTTGGGTCATCATACCGTGCCCATTGTCCTATACACGGTCCACAAGCATTAGTAAATATTTTGGCATCCAGAGATTCAAATATTCCCAAAATACCATCACGCTCTGTCGTGTAACGTACTTTTTCAGAACCAGGGTTGATACCGAATTCTGCCTTTGTTTTTAATCCCTTATCTATTGCTTGTTGAGCGATGGAGCTGGCACGCGATAAATCTTCATATGAAGAATTTGTACAGGAACCTATCAGGCCCCATTCTACTTTTAACGGCCATCCATTCTTTTCTGCCTTGGGTTTCATTGTACCGACTACGGTAGCAAGGTCAGGAGTAAATGGTCCATTAAGGTGGGGCATCAACGTATCAAGATTAATATCTATTACCTGGTCAAAGTATTGCTCAGGATTTTCGTACACTTCGGCATCGCCGGTAAGATGTTCCTTTACTTTATTTGCAGCGTCTGCGATGTCTTCACGGTCAGTAGCTCTTAAGTAGCGTTCCATGGAGTCATCGTAGCCAAAGGTGGAAGTCGTAGCTCCTATTTCTGCCCCCATGTTACAAATCGTTCCTTTACCCGTACAGGATAGGTTGATTGCCCCAGGGCCAAAGTATTCTACAATAGCACCCGTACCACCTTTTACGGTTAGAATCTCGGCAACCTTGAGAATGACATCTTTAGGTGCCGTCCAGCCTGATAGTTTACCGGTAAGTCTTACCCCTATCAGTTTAGGGAATTTAAGTTCCCAGGCCATACCCGCCATTACGTCCACGGCATCTGCGCCTCCCACGCCTATAGCAACCATACCCAGTCCACCGGCATTAACGGTATGGGAATCAGTACCTATCATCATTCCACCTGGGAAAGCATAATTTTCCAGCACGACCTGGTGAATAATACCTGCGCCGGGTTTCCAGAAACCTATGCCGTATTTGTTAGAAACTGACTCCAGAAAATTGAAAACCTCATTACTGGTATTGAGTGCACTTTGCAGGTCAGCATCTGCACCCACCTTTGCTTGAATTAAGTGATCACAGTGTACTGTGGTGGGTACGGCGACTTTGTCCTTTCCAGCCTGCATGAATTGTAACAACGCCATTTGAGCGGTTGCATCCTGGCATGCAATGCGATCGGGAGCAAAGTCCACATAATCCTTACCTCTTGTAAAAGCTTTTGAGGCATCACCCTCCCAAAGATGGGAATACAGTATTTTTTCTGAAAGTGTAAGTGGTTTGCCCGTTAGTTCACGAGCCTTGGCAATACGTCCAGGCATCTGGTCGTACACCTTCTTAATCATATCAATATCAAAAGCCATAGGTAGTATTTATATCCACGCAATTTACTAAAAGGACTTCATAATTGAAAATGTTCAATGGAATTTAAAAAACTATAGAAAATTCTTATCATTTTAGCCAATACACTCGGCTTAAATACTGATTACAGCAATAAAATTGCTAATTATATATCATTTTGATAAGTGAATATTATCAATCAACTAAAATTAAACCCCGCCCCAGGAGCAAAATTGCTTAAGCAATTGTGCATGAGCATGGTTGAAAATAGATTGCTGCTTACGATGGACTTCTTAATAGAAACAAACGTTACTACAATTCCGCTTTCGCGAAAGCGGAACTAGCTTACTAAAACAAGTAAAATACATTATGTGACTTTGATGAAAATTCCAATCTTATCATCTTCCAGAAAACCTATATTAAGAAAGCTTGCACTACCACCTGGTTTCTAGATTACAGCAGTTCTCCAATAAGCCGTTCCTCGCTGTAACCCTCGGCCTCGGCTTTATAATTCTTGATAATGCGGTGGCGTAATATTCCAGTTGCGACAGCTTTTACGTCTTCAATATCGGGACTGTACTTACCACGGAAAGCTGCATGTGTTTTAGCTGCAAGAATCAGATTCTGGGAAGCCCTGGGACCAGCGCCCCAGTCGATATAATTCTTAACCAACTCAGAGACATTTTCACCTTTAGGTCTAGTCTTGCCCACCAGCGTTACGGCATATTCTATCACATTGTCTGCTACCGGTATTTTCCTAAGCAAACTTTGATACTCTAATATTTCATTTGCATTGAATAGTGCGTGAACATTTTTTGAAGTATTTCCCGTCGTCGCTTTCACCACGTCTATTTCTTCCTGATAAGAAGGGTATTGCAACATTATAGAGAACATAAAACGGTCTAGTTGCGCCTCTGGCAGGGGGTAGGTTCCCTCTTGTTCTATGGGGTTTTGAGTGGCTAGGACAAAATAGGGTTTTGACAACTCATAGTTGTGTCCTGCTACGGTGACCTTTTTCTCCTGCATCGCCTCAAGCAACGCGGCCTGTGTCTTAGGAGGAGTACGGTTGATCTCATCTGCAAGAACAATGTTTGAGAATATAGGGCCCTTTATAAACTTGAAGGTCCTATTCTCATCTAGGATCTCACTACCTAATATATCACTAGGCATCAAGTCTGGAGTAAATTGTATGCGTTTAAAGTCTAGACCCAGAGTGGTAGAAATGGTATTCACCATTAAGGTTTTGGCTAGACCAGGAACTCCTATCAACAACGCGTGCCCACCTGAAAATACGGAAATCAGAATTTGATCCACGACGGTTTCTTGACCTATGATAACTTTTGCGATCTCCTTTTTAAGTTCCCCTATTTTAACTACTAATTGATCTAAAGCTTGAACGTCTGACATATTATTTCTTCCAGTTGGTTTGAAAATTACAACTATCGAACTCCTCACCTATTCTAATATAGGTG
>JBARYP010000031.1:0-1608 GCA_049647945.1 Nonlabens sp.
TCGCAATGTTTTTCTATATCGTCTGGTACGTTGACAAATTGTTTAAGCCAGTTATAGGAAATCTTCATGGACTTGCGTTTTTGTGCAACCCGCAAAGATAGGATTTAGCCGTTTGCCTGCATCCACCCTAGTTGCAGAATATGAATCACTATTATAACATATGGATTGTGAACAATAGCTTGATTAAACGACTGATGATTGGTATCATTCAAAGCCATATAAATTCACGGCCTTTGGCAATCATATTCAAATACGTCAATATTTTAAGGCAATGATTCGGTTGATTCACAATGGTTCGTAGTTTTCTAGATTTTTCTTTGAATTCCGCTTTCGCGAAAGCGTGATAAACAGCAACCTTCCTCAACCAGATCAGACACTCGTTCAACAAAAAATCCGTTGATCTTCCTAAATTAATTTTAGTACTGCCCAAGATTAATCACACGTTTACATACGTCTTAGAATTAATTAGTCTTACCCTATATTTAACAAAACTAAGCCATGAAAAACCTAGTCGTATTAACGGGCGCCGGTATAAGCGCAGAAAGTGGAATCACCACATTTAGAGATGCAGATGGCCTGTGGGAGGGTCACGACGTGATGGAAGTGGCATCGCCTGCCGGGTTTGCGAGTAATCCTGAACTGGTACTGGACTTTTACAACAAGAGACGCCGCCAGCTTAAAACCGTCGAGCCTAATGCCGCCCACCATTGCATCGCCGGGCTGGAACGTAACTACCGTGTACGGGTTATTACACAAAATGTGGATGATCTACATGAGCGCGCAGGTTCCAGTGAGGTGATCCACCTGCATGGCGAGTTGCTCAAGGCGCGCAGCAGTGATGATCCAGATCAAATCATACGACACGAGGATGATATCCTGCTGGGTGATACCGCTGAGGATGGCAGCCAGTTGAGGCCACACATTGTGTGGTTTGGCGAGGAGGTACCCGCCATGGATAAAGCCATAGAAATTGCCTCAATGGCAGATATTCTACTGATCGTGGGAACTTCTCTCCAGGTCTATCCAGCAGCCGGCTTAATGCATTATGCCCCAGCAGGTACACCTGTCTATCTAGTTGATCCCCATCCTGCCGTTACCAGCGGCAACAATCTGACAGTGATCGAGGATAAAGCAACCACCGGTGTTCAAAAAGTGGCCGATTTACTGGGAATCACTAGATAGTCTGGCTTTCTCAACTATATTTAACCGCAAATTCCCAAAACCAACCCTATGAAAAATCTATCTCTTTTTCTACCTCTCACCCTACTGTTTATAATCGCGACAAATGCCCAAAAAGTCTCTGGACTTGTCGTGGATACCAAGTCTGAGCCCATTGCCTATGCAACTATCCAAGTAGCTGACTATGGTACCATAACAAATGCCGAGGGTGAGTTTGAACTGCGCGTGGGCAATCTACCAGATGATACAAATGCGAGCATCAGCTTTATAGGTTACAAGACCCTCGAGCTCACCGTGGTAAAATTAAAGGAAGATGACAGGTTTGTGCTGCAAAAGGACATTATGTCGCTGGATGAGGTCTTTGTCACAAACAAACGTTACACACCAGAAGAACTGATTGAAAAAGTACTGGAACGTGTGGATAGTAAT
>JBARYP010000032.1:0-20831 GCA_049647945.1 Nonlabens sp.
GAAGAATTTCAAACCCTGGTAGATAAAGCGCATGGTAAAGGTATAAGGGTTCTTATGGATGTGGTGCTCAACCATACCGGTCCCGTAACTGATCTAGATCCACAATGGCCAGACGAGTGGGTACGTACGGGACCCGTATGTAGTTATCAGGATCAAGAGACGGCTGTTACCTGTACGCTTACTAGCAACTTACCCGATATTAGGACCGAAAGTAAGGAGGAAGTCGACCTACCGCCTGCGCTCATTGAAAAGTGGAAGAAGGAGAACCGCTACGAATCAGAAATTCGCGAGCTGGAGGATTTCTTTACCGATTCTGGTTTAAAGCGCACTCCTGCAAATTATATTATCAAATGGATTACAGACTATGCTCGCGAGACTGGCATTGATGGTTTTAGGATTGATACCGTAAAGCACGTAGAAGAAGATGTGTGGGAAACATTGAATGAACAGGCGCAAATTGCTTTTGATGAGTGGAAACAGGGGCGTGAAGAAACGTTACTACACGATGATCCCTTTTTTATAATTGGAGAATTGTACGGTTATGAAATTCAAGACGGTCGCGATTTCTATTTTTCTAGTGGCAATGTGGACTATTTTGATTACGGTTATGATGCGATGATCAACTTTGCCTTTAAACGCGACGCTGGACTACCCTACGATCAATTATTCAACAAGTATGAGACATTTCGTGATTCTCTTAATGCGCAAGCGGGAGGGCAGCAGCTAGCTTTTATGAATTACATAAGTTCACACGATGATGGACAACCCTATGATGCTAATCGTGAAAATTCCATGGAAAGCGCCACGAAACTAATGTTGACACCTGGAATGGCCCAGATATATTATGGCGATGAAACCGCACGCAAACTCAATGTGGAAGATGCTGTGGGCGACGCAAAATTGAGATCAATGATGGACTGGAACACGCTGGATGTAGACGTTTTGGAACATTGGAAAAAATTGGGGAGCTTTAGGAGAAACCATCCTGCCGTGGGTGCAGGTAAGTTGAACCCTGTTCAAGAAGTCCAGTCAGGTAGTTTGACTTTACGTACCTATCGTGGTGATGATTACGAGGATGCAATAATTGTGGGAGCAGGTCTTCCCGATGGCAATACCAGTATAAAGGTACCTGACTCCATGTCCAGTAACAAGAAGTTGAAGAATGCATATACTGGGGAGGTAGTATCGATTGCAGATCAAACTGCCAGCTTCAACGTGGTGAACGGGGTTTTGCTCATAGAAGTGGTGGATAGATAATTTGTATTACAGATTGGTGAGGATTACGCTTTCGCGAAAGCGTATTTCCAACATCTCCTTTAAGTTAAACTCCTACAAATTAGTATAGGAACTACGCCGTAGACTGCTACTTTGTGATTATGAACTCTATACTGCCCACACCAGAAAAGTTTAAATTATCCCACCTCCCATCTCTCTTGTGGACAACCGCCAAAAAATGGAATGCGGGTGATGTCTGGCAGCTTAGTGCCGCCGTAGCTTATTACGCTATACTATCGCTGCCTGGGCTTATGGTGATTATGATTAAGGCGATAGGACTGGTTTGGGATGCAGAGATTGCCTCTGGTAAACTGACCACAGAACTTGCCTCATTAATAGGTTACGACGCTGCAGATGATATTAATGACATGCTTCAAGCGGCTCAAACAGATACTGAAAGCTGGTGGGCCTATGTAATTGGTTTTGCTACACTTGTATTTGGAGCAACGGGAGTCTTCTACCAGCTACAGCTGGCGCTTAACAAAATATGGAATCTCAAGATCAATCCAAATACGCCATGGTACAAAATGGTAACTGACCGCGCAAAAAGTCTGGGATTTATACTGGTTTTGGGGTTCTTGATCTTGATCAGTTTTTTAATGTCTATTGTGATAGGTTTTCTGCAAGATTGGATTACTGAAAATTTTGCAGATTATCTAGGTTTTGTTACGCTGATCATCAACTACCTGATTTCTTTGGGAATTATTTCTGTGTTGTTCACGCTTATGTTCAGATTCTTGCCTGACGCTAGAGTGGAATGGAAGTTCATTAACTGTGGAGCCATAATTACCGCACTTTTATTTCAGACCGGTAAATTCTTGCTTGAGTTCTACTTTTCAAATTCATCACCTGCCAGCGCCTACGGCGCGGCCGGACTGGTGGTCCTGCTATTGCTCTGGGTGTCCTATTCCTGTCTGATTTTGTTTTACGGCGCCTATTTCATCAAGGTATTTGCAAACCGTTATGGCGATGGCATACGGCCCAGCTCCAAAGCACTTAAATTTGCTGAAGAACTTATAGTCACAGCATCAGGAGATGAGGTAACTGATGAGGATTTGAAGGCGATAATCAAAGCAGAGGATAACAATATCCAGCGCGTTGAGGAAGATGGCTAATCTTGTGGATCTAGGTAAAACAAAAAGCCTGTTGATTTATCAATCAACAGGCTTTTCAATGCTAGAATAGTACAAACTACAAAGTAGAAGGAGTTGTGTTTAAATTTGTAAGAAGATCTTCTTCACTACCATAATTTTCATCAATGGTGTTTCTCTTGTAGTCGCTATAGCCATTAGGTGAAACAATCAAATCCATAGTTTTTTTTGCAAATTTAAAACCGCATAGACGTAGGAATTCTTATAGGAATCTTATTAAATTAAACCTGCAATCATAATTGTGTGTTAAACAATAATTAACTAGCAAACTTATGCGGCAACTCTATACGGCAGCGCGCGGTTCAAAAATGAGTTGGTCCTCGCCATACTTGCGTATATAGGACTTAATAATCTGGTTAGTATGGTAGTTTGCCGTTTTGCGATCTATAAAATCCTCGCAATCGTCCAGACTATTAATACCAGTATATTCATCTACATAACCATAGCCCTTATACTCACCGTCGCGCACGAGTATAAAACAAGATTCCTCCAGGTTGCGCCCGGGTTGCTTTATGATATAGGACGGGTTTTGCTCCTGTAGGGAAGCTATCGCTTGTTGCGCTCTTATGTTGTATAGTGAAACCAGTTCCTCTTTCCTGCAAACTCCCTTACAGTCTTTGGCCTTGTAGTGCGAGGTACAATCTCCGGTGATTTTAAAGCTACAGTAGCGGGGACAAAGATTAAATGCCACACATAGTTGTTCCAACTGCTCTATAGCTGCCGCACGGTTGTAGTGCGTAACCACACTATAGTCATAGGATTTGACTAGTCCTACCGCAAATTGAATCACGCCTAGTTGATTTTTGTAGTGTAGGATTTGATAGGTGTTTCTGGGTTTTTTTTGCGCGCTATTGAATTTAGGGTAATAGTGACGTATCAGATCGGCCTCTTGTAGTAGGGCAACCAGCTCGTTGCCAGTAGGAATATGCTCGATGTAGTGAATCTCCTGACACATCAAATAGGATTTACTGGCCTTTGAGTAGAAATGAGACAATACCCGTTTGCGCAAATTGACTGCCTTACCTACATAGATAACCTTCTGACTTTGATTTTTAAATAGATAGACGCCAGGGTCGTCGGGCAATTTCTGGAACTGTGATCGGTCTAGGTGAGGGGGGAACGTTCCCTCCTTACTGCTGCCCTTCAAGAATTTACTGAATTCCTTACCATCTTCATCAATATCAAGCAAGTGCTGGAACAGGGTTACCGTAGCATCAGTATCGCCCTCGGCGCGGTGTCGATCTTTTAAGGAAATGCCTAGCGAGTTGCACAATTTACCTAGACTGTAGGAATGCATCCCAGGGATCAAGATCCTGGAAAGTCTTACCGTACAGAGCTTCTTACGGTTAAATTCAAAACCTAATCTTTTGAACTCGTTGCGTATGATATTAAAATCAAAATTTACGTTGTGAGCAACAAATATGCAGTCTCTAGTCATGCGCTCGACTTCCTGCGCAATTTCTGAGAATAGGGGAGCACTCGCCACCATTTCATTGTCAATTCCCGTAAGTCGAGTAATAAAATCCGGAACCAATGTTTCTGGATCTACCAGAGAGGTAAATTTTTCAACAATCTCCTGACCATGCATTCTCACGATGCAAATCTCTGTAATGCGGTTGCCACCTAATCCCTTTCCAGTCGTTTCAATATCGACGACACAATAATACCTTTCTTTAAAATTCATGCAACGGTAATGGATATTTTCCAAAATTATGGAAATATTCCCTAAATCCTTTTAAAACCTATATTTTTAACGCTTATGGCTAGCTGCTACAACTCAATCTGGTACAAGAGTCTGACTCTGTCGCCCATTGTGGTCTGATTGAGTACCATTTACTGGCAGCTGGCTGCTCTTCATAGGGTCGTTGCAATACCCGGTACATTTCATCCAGCACGGTATAATCCTGTTTTTCAGCTGCCTCAATGGCAAGTTGCGCCATGTAGTTTCGCAGGACAAATTTTGGGTTGACCAGATTCATTTTTTTGGATCTCGCTTTCGCGAAAGCGGAATCTACCTCATTCCCCTCACCAGACACCAGTCCATAGTCATTTGTAAAGTCTTCTAATTCAATGGCAATTAGAGCTTTATACTCTACCAACCACTTATAGAGTAGCGTTGATTTAAAACCCGCCTGATCTAGTGTGTCGTAGAATGAAATTGAAAGAAAGTTATAGTCTTGATCTAGGCTGGTTTGATGGGATATTTTACATAGCTCCCTGAAGAAAATCGTAAAATCAAGTCCCAATTCAGAAAGTGCCGTGGTCAGTTCGTTTAAAAATACTTGATCAATCCGGGTTGTGTCCAGACCTATTTTAGAAGCCATCATCTGTAGATACTGGCTCTCGTAATTAGTTTTAAATTTATTCAAGGTAGCTTCAAGTGGTTTGCTGTCGCCTACGATAGGACAAATGGCGCTGGCAAGTTTCCAAAGATTCCATAAGGCAATTTCTGGTTGTTTTCCATAAGCATAACGGCTATCACGATCGCTGGTGTTAGGAGTCCAGTCAAAATCAAATTCCTCGAGAAAACCATAGGGCCCGTAGTCAATGGTCAATCCTATAAGAGACATATTGTCCGTATTCATTACCCCATGAACAAATCCCACCCGCTGCCAGTTAATTACCGTTTCTAGGGTATCCACAGCTATACTCTCAAAGAGCTGGGCAATTGATTCCCTAGATGTAGCCCTTTTTGTAGCAGGATAATAACGGTCAATCAAAAAGTCTGCAAGGGCCCGCATCCCAATTTCATCACCTTGTGCAGCCAATAACTCAAAATTACCAAACCGCAGGAAACTTTGAGCAGACCGATTGACGACTGCCCCTTTCTCATAAGCTGCGTTACCATCGTAAAGTTTGTCCCGCAATACCTGCTCTCCAGTAAGAGCAACCAGTAACGAGCGCGTGGTACGCACGCCTAGATGATGCATTGCCTCGCTGCATAAATGCTCCCTTAAGCTACTGCGCAAGACCGCATAGCCATCACCTCGCCTTGAATAGGGGGTAGGACCGGCTCCTTTAAGCTGGAAGCAGCATGTCTCGCCGTAGTGGTATTCTTCAAATAGGTTGATCGCCCTACCATCACCTAATTGCCCCGCCCATTGACCGAATTGATGCCCCGCGTAGGCCATTGCATAGGGTTTCTGTTCTTTGTAGCGTTGTTTACCCAGTACTAGTTCCAGAAAATCGACGTTGTCGATTTCAAAAGTTTCTGCTACTTGATGATATAGCTCGCTTTTATGAATAACCTCCAAGTTGTGGAACTCTTGCGGTAGGACCGTATAGGCATGGAGTATTTGAAAGGATTCTAGAAGTGATCGCGTCATTTCATCTTTGGAAGACGGTTGGTTATTCATAACTTCAAGATTCAGTACTTACGACTGGTAGTTTTGTAGCATATTCAAATATTTCAAGATCAAAATATTTGACCGCCGCGATGACGTGGTCAAAGATATCGGCCATGATGTACTCATAATTTTGCCAGCGCTTATCACTACTGAATGCATATATTTCCAGAGGAATTCCATGTACGCCGGGGGTAAGTTGTCGTACCATGATGATCATTTCCTTATTAACACCAGAGTGATTCTCTACATAGGTCTGTATGTATTTCCTGAATACTCCTATGTTAGTCAGGTTGCGACCATTCAACATTAACTGTTTGTCAATCTTATTCTCTTTGTTGAAATCTTCTACAACCTTACTTCTTGATTCTAGGTACCTAGTGATGAGGCTTATGGATTTAAGTTGCTCGATTTCATTGTTACTTAAGTAATGAATGCTTTCCATCTTGATATTAAGCGATCGTTTTATACGCCTGCCACCAGACTCTGTCATACCCCGCCAGTTTTTAAATGAATCTGAAATGAGTGCATAAGTGGGAATCGTGGTGATGGTTTTGTCAAAGTTTTGGACTTTGACCGTGGATAGATTGATTTCAATAACATCACCATCTGCACCATATTTATCAAAGGTCACCCAGTCGCCTATGCGTACCATATCATTGATACTTACTTGAATACTGGCGACAAATCCTAGGATGGTATCTTTAAATATGAGTAAGATTACCGCAGACGCAGCTCCTAGACCGGTTAGAAATTTAATGAATTCAATATCGGTGATAATTGCAAATGCAGATAGTAATCCCAACAACCATGCGACTATCATGACTACTTGAATATAGCTGTCTATGGGCTTGTCCTTAAAACTATCCACGGTTTTAAAGTAATCTCTCAAAGTGTGCAGGAAGCCCCGAGCAATCCATAAAATCAAGACAATACCAAATACCTGTAACCCTTTTTGGGCAAATGACTCCCAGTAGGGCAATGGGTTCAAGGCAATCGGAATCAATTCTATAGCGACTAGAAGCGCTGGGATATGGGCCAGATTGCGGGGTACGCTGTTCTTAACTAATAAATCGTCAAAATTAGTTTTAGTCGCATCTGCGAGTCGACTAGAGATGTATCGCAAGATCATGCGACTTAAGTAATCTACGATGACTATAAGTATGAAAGCAGCAACTAGTATAACTGTTGTGGTCAACACCTGAGAAGATTCAGTTGTCAATCCCGCCGTAGTTAGGTAATCCATTAAAATTTGTCGTAGTTCCATAAGTCTTGCAGTATTGCAAAATTAGCTGCAAGTAGTTATTAATATGACTAGGAATACTTAAACTTCAAGCAAGAAGTTATTGCAACCTAATTAATTTACCATGTCTGTTGTGGTTGACTTCATATTCAGACCTATTTGGCTAAGCAAGGAAAATAACCAACTCCGTAATGTTCATCAATTAGTAAATGTGAATGTCAAATTCAGATCTAAACAAAAATGCTATATAGCCAAATAAACAGCACAAGACCATAAGAACAGAAACACCAATAATTATGGTAAGAAGTTCTTGTTTCCAGTGCTGAGGAAGTTTCATACTCAAAGTTTTTAAATACATTTATTTGACGCGTTTGTAGATTGAATAATGAAGAGCTTTTAAATTATTGCCTCAAGAAAACGCACTTGTAAGTTGTTTGTAATACAAACAAATATGGACCAGGCTATTGAATATACGGCCGTTGATGGTATTATCGTTTCTTGATCATTTTGATAATTCACGGTTAGAAAATCATTTACTGATGGTTGTTATCTAGTCCGTTTAATTTTGAGATGCCATTATTACTTAACATTTAATTTGTGATAGGCTATCAAGGACTGAGATGTTTCTAGCATTATGTACACAATAGAAAGATTTATAAAACTGCAAATGACCTATAATATATATTATGTCAAATACAGTTTTCAGTAAACAGTTTAATATATACGGTTGCTACATTTGCGTAAACTTAATAACTCGTTGAAACTGCTAGTTACTAGATTTTTAAAATGTAATGACCATTACGAGCCTTCGATGTTTTAACTTAGAGGGTTAATTACAATTGATAATTCACCACATACCTTTAGTTATGAAATATATTATGTATTGCTACATATTGATAACCAGTACCGTTCTCTTGGGTCAAATTCCCACGAGCGATCAACTTGACTTATATAAGATCATTGATGAAGTTGACGCAGACCGTATTGAACGAGACGTCAGAAAGTTGGCAGGATTCGGTACGAGAAACACATTTTCTGATACGATTTCCAGCACCCGCGGCATCGGTGCGGCACGACGCTGGATCAAGGCAGAATTTGAGAAAATCTCTGCCGACTGTAACAATTGTCTAGAAGTTTTTTATCAAAAGGATTTTGTAACCACACAGATGGGAAGCCGCATTCCCAAAGATGCCTGGGTAGTTAATGTAGTCGCTATACAACGTGGGACTAGTAATAACAATGATTTTATCTTCATGAGTGGCGATATTGATTCCAGAGCCAGCGATACCATGGACTATACTACTGATGCTCCTGGGGCTAATGATAACGCCACCGGAATGGCAGGCACCATGGAGGCAGCGCGCGTCCTATCTAAAAGGAAATACAGGAACAACATCGTTTATTTAGGTCTTTCTGGCGAGGAACAAGGCCTTTTCGGTGGTAAGGGAATGGCAAATTATGCTGCTCAAAAGAAATGGAACATCATCGGTGTACTTAATAATGATATGATCGGTAATGTAACTGGCGTTGATGGTATTACCGATACTCGCGAATTCAGGATCTTCTCAGAACCTACTGACCCTACAGAAACTGATCGTCAACGCAACGCCAGGCGTTATTCCGGCGGCGAGGTTGATGGTACCTCGCGCCAGCTAGCTCGATATATATATAGATCCGTAAGTTCCTATATGCCAGAAATGAAACCGATGATGGTTTATCGATTGGATCGTTTTAGTCGTGGTGGGCATCACCGCTCGTTTACAGATCTGGGTTATCCCGGTATTAGGATAATGGAAGCACATGAAAATTATAATCAACAGCATCAGGATATACGCACGGAGAATGGTATCGACTACGGTGATGTTGTGGAGCATGTGAATTTTCCCTATGCAAAAAAGCTGACGGCGGTTAACGCTATTAATCTAGCACAACTAGCGGGAGCCCCTACCCGACCTCAAAATGTCAAAATAGGTGGAATTGTAGCAGCCAGTACAAAACTGGAGTGGGACGCCGTACCCGGCGCCGTGGGTTACAGGATTTACTGGAGAGATACCACCAGTCCCACCTGGGATTATTCCCGCTATGTAGGTAGCGAGACACTTTTTACGTTGAAAAATATCGTGGTGGACAACTATTACTTTGGAGTAGCTGCGGTAGGTGAAAATGGAATGGAAAGCGTAGTGAGTTTTCCATCGGGTATAAAGCGTTAGGTATTAATTATTGTAATTTTATCCCATGAAGAGATTTAAGTACATTGTAATCTTACTATTGATCGTTATCGTGGGTAGCGCGGTATATTTCTCCCTCAAAGATGGTAGTTACAGTCACTTCCGTGAATTACAGGTCAATGCTCCTTTACCGCTGGTAAATGAATTTTTGCGATCTAGCAGTGCTTTTGTTGGAATCCTAGCCGACAATGAATTTAAAGTACTGTTTGAAAGTGAGACTGGTGATAATACCTCGTATGCAGATGGCTCAGTAACTGGCGAGATATTTCCATTAAAAACAGATCAACTTAACACCATTGGGTTCAAAATCAATCACAAATCTCTACTATCCTCAGACACGGCAATAGGTAGTATTACCTTGTCAGAGAAGGAAAAAACGACCCAAATGAAAATTTCCGTTACCGGGGAGCAAAGTTTTAAAGAAAAAATCATGTCCGTGCTAGATCGGAATAATTTAGATGACTTAAGCAGGTATTTCATTGTTGAAGAAGCATCCTATGTAGATAAAATCGTATCGACTATCGAGAACGATATAGAAGAAGCCATGACGGTACATGCCATTACACCTAATGGGATTGTGGAAGTGAGTGGGGGTTACTACCTATATCTCACTACCCAGTCGAAAAAATCGCAGCTGGAAAGCACACATAATCAGTTGATTGATCCTATAGCAAGCTATCTGAAAAATCAAAATGTAAATAAATATGGAGAGTTTACCCAGTTCTTTCTAGAAGGATCGCCTACTGACCAACTCTCAAGAGTGGCAACTGCCGCGCCCGTGCGGGAACGAGTGATCGTAGGAGATGACACTAATTTAATCAGCTATTTTCTTGAACCCCATCGTGCCGTAAAAGTGACTTTGAAGGGAGATCGCACGCACATTGCCAAAGCCTGGAATGAAGCCCTTAATTACACCAAGAGTCTAGGCATAGAACGCGCCGAAGTACCCGCTTATATTATTTACACAAACGATTCAAAAGAAATTGTCAATCCTGCAGATCTAGTGACCGAGATTTACTTGCCCGTCAAATGATTAAAAACCTGCTATTGATTGCCTTGGGCGGTGGTCTGGGGAGTTGTGCACGATACGCGTTCTATGTGTTGATTAATAGTAATGGGATCAAATGGGTTCCCACGTTTGCGGTTAATCTATTGGGTTGTGCTTTGCTGGGGTTATTGATGGGGTTGCACGAGAATAATGAACTTCATCCCTCTGCCATTTTGATTTTAGGTATAGGTTTTTGTGGTGGGTTCACCACCTTTTCCACATTTTCCTTTGAGATATTCCAGTTTTTCAAACAAGACTTATTCTGGTATGCCTTATTGTATGCAGCGACTTCGGTAATTTTGGGACTTGCGATGGTCTATATAGGTTACCGCTGTGCTCAACTGCTCGCTGTAGGTTGATATTCTTTGAGTTTACGCTTTCGCGAAAGCGTAACAATACCACAACCATATTAAAAAATACAATAGCACGATTACTTTACGATGATTTATATGTTGATTAAATGGTAAGCCGCTGATCTCGCCTAAATCTTTTGCAAGCCCAGCGGGTATATGGGTACCTTTGTGTTATGGGAGAAGGTATAAGAATCAATAAATACTTGAGTGAACAGGGTTATTGCTCACGTCGCGCGGCTGATAAGCTTATAGAACAGGAGCGGGTGACCATAAACGGCGTGGTACCGGCAATGGGGACCAAAGTCCAGCCCCAAGACATAGTCGCGGTTGATGGTAAAACAGTATCAAAGGAGAAAGAGGCGCCCGTATATCTGGCCTTTAATAAGCCAGTAGGAATCGTTTGTACTACAGATACTCGAGTGGAAAAAGATAATATTGTTGATTTTATCAATTACCCCACCCGCATATTTCCCGTGGGTAGACTAGACAAAATGAGCGAGGGACTTATTTTCATGACTAATGACGGTGACATTGTCAACAAGATCCTGCGAGCGAGGAACAACCATGCCAAAGAATACATCGTAATGGTCAACCGCACCATTACCGACCGTTTCATACAGCGCATGTCCAGCGGTATTCCTATTCTTGACACCGTGACCCGGGAATGCGAGGTGGAGCAACTGGATAGAAAAGTCTTCAGGATCGTGCTTACACAAGGATTGAACCGGCAAATTAGGAGGATGTGTGAGTATCTTGAATACCAGGTAGTCGCGCTTAAACGCGTGCGTATCATGAACGTCAAGTTAGACCTGCCTACTGGAGAATATCGTGACCTCACTCCTAATGAACTAGCAGAGCTCAAACAACTAACGGAAGACAGTTCAAAAACGACCCTATAGATTTTCTGGTACGATGGCAAGGCTGTTGAACAAACTAGCTTTGGCATTAAGTAGCTTACCGATGATCTCAATACGTTTCAAGGAGTTCTCGATCAGCTTTTGCTCACGGGAATTTATGAGAAACAAGGAGCTACCCCCTAGTTCAAAGCGTCGCTCCTCAGCAGCAAGCATGGCTTGCGAGTCTGTTACAATTTGGGTAGATAAGGTAGTTTGATCCTGGTAGGAGTTGATTTCAATAAAATTTGATTCTACCTTATTTCTGATATTAAGCTGTGTCTGCAAGATGTCAAACTCTGCGTCTTGTAACTTAATTCTCGCCAGTTGTAGATCTCCACGTTCCTTTCTTAAAAACAAGGGTGTGGAAAAGGTAAGACCAGCCTTATATTCACCTAGATCATAATTTTCATTCCACTCTGGGGATATAGCATCGTAGCTTAGCGAGAGTTTGGGCAGCAGTTTATTTGCCTTTAACCGCCGATCCACATCGATTTGCTCTCGCTTTAATTGTAGCGCAAGAACCTTAGGATGATTATCTACATTAAACATATTGAGCGCCTGTCCCATGATCTCCAGCGCAACATCTATATCTGTTTCAAGATCATTTTGTGGATAGGTCCCATCCCTCAATTGTACGGGAAATTCATCGATCCAGATGAAGTTAGACAACTTCAATCGGGCTTTGATAAAATCGAGATTTGCTTGTTGCAGCCCCAGCTCTCGTTTACGATACGCAATGCGTGCCTCTATGGAGTCTATGGGAGCTTTATAGCCTCGCTCTACTCCTTTTTTAATGGCTTCAAACCTATTCTTTGCATTGACCAGAATGTTCTGGTATAAGTTGCGTTGCTGGGCTGCTTGCCACCAGTCAAAATACACATCAGTTGCGTCAAATAATGCCTCGTTTACCAGTAACTCTCGTTCTGACTGAGTTTGTTCCCTGAAAAGTTTTGCCTGGCGCAGCGTTGCCATGCGATCATTGATTAAAAAACCCTCTAACAACTGGACGCTGGCCCCTACGCTATACAAACCATCATCTGGAACGGTAAGTGAAGGGTCTAGAAATGACCCCTCGTTGCGCTCATAGGCTGCCCTAAATTCAACACCATACCAGGTAGGTATTTTAAAGGTTCCATATAGCTCATCATAATATTCTGTTCCCTTGAACTCTTTGCGATCGTAGTCGACGTCAATTTTGGGATCAAAACCGCCACGGGCTTTTAATAGGTTTGCCTGTCCTTCCTCAAGTATTAGATTGGCTTGTTTAACTACTGGATGATAGCGCTTTACATATCCCAGATATTCCTTGAGCCCCAGGATTATACTATCCTGCGCTATCGCTAACTGCGTGTCTTCTTGAGAATTCAGCTTTCGCGAAAGCGGAACTTCCTGAAAAGCTAATGCGCTACTAAAAGCAGCGAGCAAAAGTAAGAGTAGGCTATTTCTTCTTATCATCGCCTCCTTTTTTGCTCGACTCTGGCTGATAGTAATTTGCGGGAAATCCATTCAATCGACGCCACAGCTCGTACCACACGGGTACATCTTCCAGCAAGGCGATCGTGTAAGCGCCAGATCCTGGTCTCAAATCCTTGGGCCAGGTGTGGTCTGTAGCATCTGGGGCTAGCAAGATTCTATACTTGCCAGTCCCTGGACCTTCAGTAGTAATGAAGCGTTCTATGGCTACGACCTCACCACCGTATGTCCCATAGGTAGCGTTAGGCCATCCTGAGAAAACAATTGCTGGCCAGCCGTCAAACTGTACGCGGACTTTCTCACCCTTGTGCATCAAGGGCAGGTCAAGTGGTTCCACGTAAGTCTCAACTGCCAGGTCATAGTTGAGCGGCATAATATTCACCAGGGGTTTGCCTTCTTTAAAAGTCTCTCCTATCCCCCCTATAATGGCTTTGTTAATAAATCCATCTTGTGGGGCACGTACGTAGTAGAACTCATTCCTTATTGCATAATTATTGCGATTTACCTCGAGCTTGTTCACCTGCGCCTCAGTATCCAGTTGTGTGGACAGCGCCGAGGCTTGATCGCTGCGCGCTTTGGCGATCTTGGCATCTGCCTCACGATCTATCTTATTTAGTTCCAATCGAGCAATGGTGACTCCCTGTTCCGCTTGCAGTAGCTTTTGCCTTTGTGAAATTACCTTATTTGATTTTTCTTGAGCCTTCTGGCGGTAATCCTCGAGACTGGCGATGGACTCGATACCGTCCACTTCTACCATTAATCGCTGTCGCTCCAGTTGACTTACCGCTACAGAATCTGCGGTGACTGCGGCTCTCAGGTTTGCCTGCTCTGCAATAACCTTGAGCTGCGATTGCTCCAGCTTGTTTAACGCCTGATCTTTCTTAAGCCTACGCTCCCTATTAATAGCTACGATTTGATTCTCAAGCTGTACCACCTTATTGCCATAGCTTGCTACAGAAAGTTCTTTGGCAGCGATTTGCTTATTAGTATTCTCAATAAGATTTGGGTCCAGGTATTCACCTTTTACTTCACTTATTCTCATGATGGTATCACCCCGCAATACTGTGGCACCCTCTCTAACAAACCACTGCTCTACCCTACCGGCGATGGGTGACTGTATGGTTTGTGGCCGCTGGTCTGGCGTTAACGTAGTTACGTAACCATTACCGGTTACGTTTTGTGTCCATGGTAGGAACATCACAATAAGTGATACTATGGCAAAACCTAGTAAAAATCTATTGAAGTACTTAAAGTGGGTGCGTTTGAGCACGCTGCGACCTGCATCATAATTAGAAAGATTGAGACGCTCAACTTGTTCGGTTTTTGAAATATTCAGCATAACATCTTAATTTTCAGAGATTATTTTACCTTCTTTCATGGTAATCACTCGTCCACACTTAGAAATCCAGTCATCGTTTTGACTCACAACTACTAGTGACCATCCATTAGACTTGTCAGTAAGGAAGTCCATGATTCGCAAGGATTCATCTCGATCAAACTGATCCAGAGGGTCTTTAAGAATGAGCATTTTGGGATATCGCACAATACTACGCGCCAGTACGATCTTTTTGCCTATGGTATAGCTCAACTGCCTACCTTCTGGGTAGACCATAGTTTGAAGACCTTCAGGCAGCTTTCTCATAAAACGGGTTAGGCCTACCTTTTCTAGCGCCCAGTAAATGCGCTCGTCCGTAACACTTTTATCACCAAAGGTGATGTTGTCCCTGAAAGTGCCCTCAAACGGCGTTTCCTCAGTAAGTGATTGACCTATGTTTGCCCGGTAATAGTTTAAATCCAGTCCACGCAAATCTGTATCGTTGACATAGATGTTACCCTCACTAGGCTCAGTGATTCCAGCGATCATGCGTAGTAAGGTGGCTTTACCACTACCATTTTCACCATTGACCAGGATGGTACAGGATTCAGATACTTTTAGGTTAATATTGTCGAGAATAGGTTGCGACCTTTCGGCTACTTTATAAGAAACGTTATCCAGTTCTACAGAGAAATTCTCATCCATTTTAAATGGGTGTTCTCCATCCAGCTTTTCTAATTCGCGGTCAACAACTTCTCCTAGTTTCTCAAGTGAGGTAAGCATGTCGTAAAAGGATTCCAGGCCGCTTATTACTTTCTCCACCGCTCCTATGACTATAATAATAATCAACTCTGCCGCGACAAACTGACCAATATTCATTTGTTGTGATAGGACTAGAAATCCACCTATTGCCAGTAGTCCAGCGGTAATTAGGACTTTAAAGCCTATGAGCTGAATGGCCTGAATCACTAAGACCTTAAAGTGACTTTCCCTATACTTGAGGTAAGTCTTAGTAAGCTGGTCATTCTTCTCCAGCGCATGATTAGTAATTCCACTTAATTTAAAACTAACCAGCGATCTCGCTACCTCTTGCAACCAGTGGGCAACCTTGTACTTACTCTTACTTTCCATGATGCTGCTTTTAAGCCCTCGCTCTGCCGTGTAACGGAAGAGTACGTAAGCAAACAACAATACCAGTAACCCATAAACTATGAAAAATGCATGGTAGAATGAAAGAAGTAGTAATCCAAAAATGATTTGCAATAATGCTGTAGGGTAATCCACCAGTAATTTTGAAAGACTCTTCTGTACGGTAAGGGTATCAAAAAATCTATTGGCAAGTTCCGGCGGATATACGCCTCTCAATTCACTCATCTTAAGTTTGGGAAACCTATAGGCAAATTCAAAAGACGACCGCGTAAAAATCTTTTGTTGAATGTTCTCTGTAATGCGCATCTGCATAATTTGCAACACCCCGCCGAAGGCTACCGCAAGAGTTACCAATACCACCAGAATAATCCAGGAGGTAGATACCTGCGCACCCTGAATCAAATTGATAATTCCCTGAACTCCCAGAGGTACTGCAAGCCCGACTAGACCTGCAAAAATTGCGTAATAGAAAATCTGACGTACGTCCTTTTTATCGATTTCCAATAGCCGTACCAAGCGCTGCCATGAAGTAAGGATGTTAGCATTTTTTCCCATGATTAATGAAGTAAGCGTTTAGTTAGGTCTATAAAATAATCCGTAGGACCAGTTTGTACACCGCAATCTGTGATGGCTGTAAAATGGTGTTGTAAAAAGTGCTGGTGCAAGGTTCCTTCTACCATTGTGCTGGCGAGTGATAATGGATATTCATAAGTAGGATCTACAGCAGCAACCATATCCTTAATCCTATTGATCAATCGCTTGTAAACCTTAAAATAACCTTCCCGGTTCTCTGTATCGACTTCTTTGGTATGATGGGCCTTGGTATTTTCTGCTACAATAATTTTGCTTAGAAGGACCTCATTTATATGTTCATAACTGCTGTCCTGTACAACCTCAGTACAAATAATTCTTATAGCTGTTTCTAATTTATCACGTTTGTTGTCGATGATAACCGTTGCGATAGCCACCTGATTTTCAATCCAGCTCCAGTACCACGATGTCAGGTACAGCAATAGTTTGTGTTTATTTTCAAAATACCGGTAGATTGAACTTTCATTTGACTTGAGTAGGACTCCCAGTTTTTTAAAAGTAAACTGCTCAAAACCTAAGTTGTGAATCAATTCAATACTCTTTTGAATGATACGCTTGCCTAAAACTGAAGACTCTGGATCCTTTAAATAGAGATTTTCATTGATCTCGATCTGTAAATTATTAAGTATAGCTTCCATAATACCGTAAGCTACAAATATCAATAGCTTTACTATTAAAGGTTATTGTTTGTGGTATATTTAACAACACTATGGAGGAGCAAATAAAATCTAGAAACCAGTTAATACGTGCTGAAAAAATAGCATCAGACTTATTTAATCTGGTTTTGGAACGCGATTATATCCGGCCTGGTTTATCTGAAAAAGAACTGAATCAGAAAATATACCATCTCGCCCATATGGAATTTGGTATTCAAAAGTACTGGCATAAACGCATCGTACGTGCGGGGTCTAATACATTACAGCCTTATAAAGAAAATCCTGAGAATCTAATTCTGCAAGAGGACGATATAATTTTTATGGATATGGGGCCGATTGTAGAGGACTGGGAAGCAGATTTTGGCAGGACTTATGTGTTGGGTAAAGATCACTATAAATTAAAACTCGCTGCAGATGTAGCAGCTGCCTGGTATGAAGCAAATAACTTATTTAAGAAGCGTAGTGGCATGACTGGTAGTGAATTGTATCAATACTGTCAGAATCTTGCCACTAGCTATGGCTGGGAACTGGGTGGACAAATCGCTGGTCATCTAGTGGGTAAATTTCCCCATGAAAAACTAGATCAAGAAATCAAAACCAATTACATACATCCAGACAATCACCTGCCACTTTCAAATAAGGGCCTTAACGGTAACCATCGCAATTGGATAATTGAAATTCATTTTATTGATCGTACTCGTAAAATAGGCGGTTTCTTTGAGCAACTTGCGGGATAGAGTTGACCTTTATTGAATTTCGGCAGTAAGACCTGCTTCAAGAAGAGCCGTGCAGCGTGGTTCCAGATCTTCATACTCGCCAGACTTAACATTACATTTTCCCTTATAGTGTACAATAAGTGAACATTGTTCTGCCTGGATGGGTGTGTGATCGCAGGCAGCAACCAGCATATCTATCACGTGGTCAAAGGTGTTCACCTCATCATTGAAAAGCACGATCTTATGTTCTTCTTTTTCAAGGGTTTCAACTTCCAGTTCTGGTAAAACCTGTTCTTGTACTGACATAATCAATTCTATATACTTTTCTTAATCATTCTGCTTGAAGCCCAGCGTTCTCTTACCATATGTAAGTCGTAAGCTATTTCATTTACTTTACAAGTCTCATTAATTGAACTCAGATCATCCTCGTAAAAACCACTAAGCAATAGGACACCCCCATCAACGAGACTAGAGGAATATTTAGGTATATCTGCTAACAAAACGTTTCTATTGATATTTGCTATAATCAAGTCGTATTTCTTATTACCTAGGACTTCAACATCTCCTAGAATTACCTGAATGTTATCAATCTGGTTGCGCTCTACATTCTCACTAGAATTTTCAAAGCACCAGGTATCAATATCGATTGCATCTACTTGCTGTGCGTTTTTCATAGAAGCAAGAATGGCGAGTACCCCAGTCCCACACCCCATATCTAGCACGGATTTGTGTGCAATATCCTCTTTAAGTAAATGTTGAATCATCATGTGTGTGGTCTGATGGTGACCTGTTCCAAAGCTCATCTTTGGCTCGATAACAATGTCGTACTTCAATCCTTGGCTAGAATGAAAGGGAGCTCTTACCTCACATAAACCTTCTACCTGGATCGGGTCAAAATTCTTTTCCCACTCGGCATTCCAATTGGTCGGGGGTACTTCCGCTTTCGCGAAAGCGATATCTACCACATCATCATACAAGTCCATAGTCGATATATCAATCGATGAATCCATGGATTGAAGGACATACGCCTTAAAACCCTCAGGTGTATGCATGAAGCTCTCAAAACCCAATTCACCCAATTGCGCAATTAGCACGTCACGCCAGGGCTCTAGGGGCTTGATTGTAAATATATACTCGATGTAAAGTTGATCTGTGGTAGTCATCTTTTAAAATGAGCTTGCTATTTCAAAAAATGATTTGGGATCAAGAGATGCGCCGCCCACAAGACCACCGTCCACGTCTGGCTGGGAAAAAATCTCTTTTGCATTAGCTGGCTTTACACTACCACCGTACAGGATACTAGTGTCACTTGCTGTTTGTTCACCGTATTTGTCATGGAGTTGCTTGCGTATGGAAGCATGCATCTCTTGAGCCTGCTGTGGACTGGCGGTTTCTCCGGTTCCTATAGCCCATACAGGTTCATAGGCAATAACCACGTGCTTCATCTCGCCACTAGATAGTTGAAACAGTCCTTTATCAATTTGGTTTGCGATGGTTTCTACATGCTGGTTTGATTGTCTTTTATCAAGATGCTCCCCACAACAAAAAATCACTTTCAATCCACCGGCGATGGCAGTTTTTACTTTGGCAGCAATACGTTCATCGCTATCACCATAAGTATCCCTGCGCTCGCTATGACCTATGATCACAGTTTTAATGCTGATACTCTTTAACATCTCCACACTAGTCTCGCCAGTATGCGCTCCTTTATCATTTTCATTCACGTCTTGGGCAATTACCTCCATGGGATGACTCTTTGCCTTATCGTACGCTTCAAGAAGAAAAGGACTAGAAGGTGCTATCATCAAATCGCAATCAACTGATGCAAGATCGTGGTCATTGTGTAAATGCCATATGATATCCCGCGTATCATTAAGGTCGCAATTCATTTTCCAGTTTCCAGCAACAATTTTCTTTCTCATTTCAATTCAGTTTTCAGGTTGTTCAAAAATATCTGTTTAAATGATTTCTAGGTATCCTATTTAGGTAAGATTAATAGTTGAATTACAGGTTACCGGATTAATTAAGCTTGACTCTGGGATCTAGCCATACGTAGATAAAATCAACCAATATATTTATCAGGATAAACATGGAAGCAATAATCAGTACAGATCCAGTAATTACTGGTAAATCTAGTGTATTGAGTGCCTCTACTATCTCCTTTCCCAGACCGTTCCAGTTGAATATATATTCAACAAAGACGGCACCCGCCAGTAAACTGGCAAACCAGCCGCTTACCGCAGTAACTACTGGGTTAAGTGAGTTTTTAAATGCATGCCTCTTAATTACTTGTAGAGTCGTCAAACCCTTTGCATAGGCGGTTGTGATGTACTCCTGGGATAAAACCTCTAGCAAACTGTTTCTCATAAGCTGCGTAATTACCGCGAGCGGTCTTATCCCCAGAACTACTGAGGGCAATATAAGATTTTGAATTTGCAGGCTGCGTTGCTCGCCATAATCATCAATCTCGTATAGGCTACCAGACATTTGCAGGCCAGTAAATTCATGCCACACATAGCCGAATAGAAAAGCAAAAATTATGGCGCTAAAAAAACTGGGAACGCTCATTCCAAAAGTACTAACTACTTGAATGAGACGATCAATCCACGTATCCCGGTACAATGCGGCAATGGAGCCTAGCAATAGTCCCAACAACAGAGCAATGCTTATGGCTGCGGTGGCTAGCAGCAAGGTATTGGGCAAGGTGTCACCTATGACTTGCGATACCGGTTTCCCCTGTTTTTGAAATGATGTTCTCAAATAGGGTGATTTGAGCATTATTTTAAAACCTTCAGTCTTTATAAGATTCACGCCGTTGTACTGGCCATGGTCATGAGTAAATGAGCATAAGTGAGTATCGTGATAGCTTAAAGGCGATAAATCGTTGATGTAGAACAAGTACTGGATTCCTACTGAACGATCAAAGCCGTATTTCTTTTTGACGTTACGTATTTGCTCTGGTGTCTCATTTTGACCCAGCATCATCTGGGCAGGATCGCCGGGTAGTAAATAAAATAATAAGAAGATCAACGTGACCACCCCATATAGAGTAAAAATTGCGTATCCTATTTTCTTAACCAGATAGGAAATCATAGATCTACACTCTCAAAATCGTTCCAGTGCGCCTTGCCGGTTATTACTCCTTCTTCTACCAGCAACAACGCAGGTGTAGATCGCACCGCAGTTTTGAGTTGAGTACCATCAGTCGTGTAGAACGGTAGGTCTAGCTGGTATTGTTCCAGGAGTTTTTCAACATCACTAGGAGTATTTGACCCCAATCCTATCACTTCATACCCAGCCGCGGTCGCCCTACGATTCAACTGATCCAGTTTCTTCATTCCACCACTTTCAGCTTTGAGTACGTCATAGATTAAAATAAAAGCTACCTTCTTC
>JBARYP010000033.1:0-94574 GCA_049647945.1 Nonlabens sp.
CCGTATTACCTTATCAATAAGGGAAGTATGGGAATGTACGCGGTGCCCAATAAAAAAAACATAGGTAAACCTGAAATAGATGCGGCACTTCAAGTAACCGTTGATGCTGCGCTACACGACGAGACCATTTCCTACAAGATCCCGGTAATTCACAAACGTACTGATCGTGTGCGTGGTGAGGTAAATGAACCCCTGCACATAGTGCCTGTATTATCAATAGGTATGGAGAACCCTGTTTATGTATTTAAATCTGGGGAACAAAAACTCATTACCGTAGGTGTAAAGGCTTTTACAGATGTCCAAGATGTCGTCGTAGCTCTGGATGTACCAAAGGATTGGTCAGTTTCTAGAAATAAACACGAAAAACTATCCTTGAAAAAAGATGGGAATCAAATACTGCAATATGTAGTTACAGCTCCTAGGCGCCAGTCACAAGGGTTTATAACAGCAACCGCGACCCATAACGGTAGGTCGTATAACCAGACAGTAACAAGAATAGACTACAACCACATACCAGATCAACAACTGCTACAACCCAGTACGGCAAGTGTCGTTAATCCAAATCTAAAAATTATGGCATCAACCATAGCCTATATCAACGGCGCTGGTGATGATGTAGCCAGGGGTATCGAGGCAATGGGTGTAAAAGTCTTCAGGTATGATCCAGATGCAGTACCTACAGATTTGAGTAAATATGATGCAGTTATGGTAGGCATAAGAGCCTATAACGTTGCGTCAGAATCCATGGCAGCTCTACAACCTAGACTACGCGAGTATGTAAATGATGGCGGTAACCTTATAATGCAATACAATACAAACCGTGGGATTGGAAATAATGAACTGGGACCTTTGGAGATTACGCTTTCGCGAAAGCGGGTAACCAAAGAAAACGCTCCAGTCAGGATCATAGCACCAGACCATGCAGTAGTTAACATTCCCAACAAAATTACCGAGCAAGACTTTCAGGGATGGGTACAGGAAAGGGGCCTATATTTCCCGCAAGCATGGGATCCAGCATTTACGCCCATTCTATCCATGAACGACGCAGGAGAAGAGGCTGCAACCGGCAGTCTAATAGTAGCGCCGTACGGCAAGGGATCCATTGTTTATACGGGATTGAGCCTGTTCAGAGAGCTACCCGCCGGTGTGCCGGGGGCATACAAATTACTAGCCAATATATTGAGTCTAGAAAGTGCTAAACCCATAAATACACAAGATGAGCCAGCGAAATACTAAGTGGACCATAGCTTATGTGGCTATTATTCTGGCCAATGTTGTCTTTGGAATATTGTTTTATTATATAGGCAATATCTATGGAAACCGTTAAATGGCTTTTTGGGACATTGGGGTCTCTTTCTAGACTTGACTGGTTCATTCTTCTGTCCACGCTATCCTTCATTGTATTGTACGGGGTTTATAAAACCCGGGGCAAACAATCTAGCGAAGAATACATCAAGGGTGGCGATGCAAGATGGTGGACGGTAGGACTGTCTGTCATGGCGACACAGGCCAGCGCCATAACCTTTTTAAGTACTCCTGGCCAGGCATACGTCGACGGGATGGAATTTGTCCAGTTTTATTTTGGGCTTCCCATAGCTGTTGTTATTATATGCGTCACATTTATTCCCATATACCATAAGTTAAAGGTTTACACCGCCTACGAATTTCTGGAGCAACGCTTTGACCTAAAAACCAGATCCCTGGCTTCCATACTATTTTTAATCCAGCGAGGTCTGGCTGCTGGAATCACTATCTATGCTCCCGCCATCATCTTGAGTGCTGTACTGGATTGGGAATTGCGATACTTGAACATCATAATAGGTATTCTAGTCATCATCTATACCGTATCTGGTGGTACTAAGGCCGTAAACGTAACCCAGAAACAACAAATGATTGTTATCATGGCGGGTATGGTGACCGCTTTCTGTCTAATTGTCAATCAACTACCTGATGAGGTAACCTTTGACAACGCGCTTCAAATAGCTGGAAATGCCGATAAGATGAAGGTACTGGATTTTGACTTTTCATTAGACGATCGCTACAATGTCTGGTCGGCGTTATTTGGAGCGACCTTTTTGATGCTCAGTTATTTTGGAACTGATCAAAGTCAAGTACAGCGGTATCTATCTGGAAGATCGGTAAGATCCATGCGTATAGGTTTATTGTTCAACGGATTGCTTAAGGTGCCTATGCAATTTTTTATTTTGCTGGTAGGAGTCATGGTGTTTGTATTCTATCAATTTAATACTACACCCCTCAACTTTAATCCAGCAGGTGAAAAGGCAGTAATAAATTCAATTTATGCCAGCGAGTATGAAAGCTTACGAGCAGAACATGAACTCATTCTTGAAACCAAACAAGAACTACAAACGGTTTATGCCAGAAGCCTGAATGACCCAAATAGCGACTTGAGGCCTATAGAGTCTAGGCTTTCTTCATTAAGATCAAAAGAAGAAGCAAATCGCGATCAAGCCAGGGTTATTATAAAAAAAGCAGATGGAAAAGTAGAAACTAATGACAAGGACTTTGTATTCATTCATTTTATCTTAAATCACCTGCCCAAAGGTCTTATAGGTCTATTGCTGGCAGTCATTTTAAGCGCGGCCATGAGCTCCACCGCGTCTGAACTCAATGCACTATCGTCAACTACGACTATAGATATTTATAAGCGGTTTACCAGAAGAGAGTTGAGTGATGAGTCATTTGTGAGGGTTAGTAAATGGTTCACGCTTGCCTGGGGAGTTGTTGCGATTGCCTTTGCCAGTTTCGTATCTCTGTTTGATAATCTTATACAGCTAGTCAATTTTATTGGTTCTATTTTCTATGGTACAATTTTGGGAATTTTTCTGGTTGCTTTCTACATAAAGAAAGTACGAGGGGTAGCTATTTTCTATGCAGCACTACTCTCACAGCTCATTGTTGCGACCTGCGCCATATTGCATGAGTTTGTAGAGGGAATTGAAATCCTGCCGTTTTTGTGGCTTAATCCACTAGGAGCCATACTCACAATAAGCTTTGCACTACTGATTCAAAAAACTACTAATCCCGAAAGTATGCCAAGCTAGACTCTTCATTGTCATTCTTTAGGATTACGGAAAGTAGGTTGACTCAAGAATCCACAATAGATACTGTGGTGATAATTTTATCGAGAATCTAACCCCGTACAAAGAAAAAGCCGCGCTAGAGGCGCGGCTTTAATTTACTGGCTATAAATCAATAGTTACATAGCTCCCCACTTCTTGAGGTTGTCATTATTGATTTTTACATAATCTGCATTTCCTGCTTTTTTAGCTATAGTCATGGCTTTTTTGGCACTAGCGACTGCTGCTTTTTTATCTCCCATTTTCTCTTCAATCAAAGACTTGCGAGTGTGCATCCAAAAAGCATCGGGATTTGCTTCTACTGCCTTTGATATCCACTCGTGAGCCTTGTTCATATCCTCATCAGCCTCTAGGTAGAAAGACGCAGCACTATAGTAATCATTTGCGCTAGGACCTGCCATTGCGCGCTCTATACTAGACATGGTTTTTTCCTTTGTAGGAACGGTGAATGGAACCTCAACCAGAGTTTTGTCCCACATAATTTGTAGGTGAGCCTTGTCCATCTTAACCTCATTGATAGCAATGGTAAATGATTCCTGTGCGCGATTTGTCATTTGAGGCTTCACTTTGGTACTTGCCACTATCATGTCTTTATTCCACTCTCTAGGCGTTCCCCAGTTGTCTGTGGTCTTGTAAAGAATAACTTCCCACATGTCCTGACCAGGCTTTGTAAACAGTGAGTAAGTTCCAGGTGTCACGGCAGTTCCATTAAAGTTGATGGCATCTTCAAATTCTACCGTCGTATTTGCGTTTGCACCTGTACGCCATAGCTTTCCATAAGGCACTAGGTTTCCAAATATCTTACGGCCTTTCATCCCAGGTCTGGAATATTTGACGGTAACATCAGTTAAACCTACAGTTTGCATTACTGTTGCTGCTGGACTGGGTTGTGGTGCCTCTATTTGAGCAGTAGCGGCAATGCTAATAGCAAATAGACACACTAGGATACATAAATTTTTCATAATAGGTAATTATTTGTTAGTATGACAATGATAAAGTTCTGGTGGTAGTTTATTGTTAGAAATATCCTAACTCAATCCTTTGGCTTTGGAAAAGAAGATCATTTTAATGGCGACGATAATTAAAATTACTCCAAAGATCTTTTTGAGCAATTGCTGATCAATTCCTACAGCTATTTTGGATCCCAAAAAACCGCCCAAAACAAATGCAGGCGCAATGATTAAGGCAAATCGCCAGTCAAATGCCGCACCGCCTTTATGGTAGGTATAGGCGGCCAGCAAGGTTACCGGTACCGCTAGAACCGCTAGACTCAAGCCTTGCGCGCCTTTTTGATCATAACCTAAAAACCATATGGCTAGTGGCACCATAATTACTCCTCCTCCTACTCCTACACTTCCACTTAACAGTCCCGCTGCAAGTCCTAACAATAGTAGTAGCAATATGGTTTCAAATGTCATGTTTTTAAAATTTTTCATATTAAAGTAAAGGTGCCCAAAGCCTACAAAAGGACTCTTTAAATTTGTAGGTTTGACTTCTCTCTTTCCACTCCTCAAAGTTAATTTGCTGGCAGTCTTTTTTATCCTCTTCAAATTTATTGAGCAAATTTAACGATGTCTCTCGATCGTAGATAAGCGCGTTGATTTCAAAATTGATGTCAAAGCTGCGATAGTCCATGTTTGAGGTACCTATCGTAGCAAAATGGTCATCTACTACCATGGTTTTTGCATGTAGCATTCCTTTGCAATACCAGAATATCTTGATACCACTATCCATCAGTTCTCTAAAATAGGATCTAGAGGCATAACGTGCGGCCCAGCTGTCCCCTATTCTGGGAACCATGATCTCAATATCTATTCCTGATCTAGCGGCACTTTTTAAGGCTACCAGTATGGCCTGGTTAGGAATAAAATAGGGTGTTGTGATACGTATTTTTTCATCTGCGGTATTGATGGCTATAAAAATCGCTTCCATAATATTTGCCCAATCCGTATCAGGCCCACTGGCTGCGATCTGGATAGGCGTATTGCCGCAATCAGCGATTTCGGGAAAATATGATTTGCTAATGAGCTTATTATCATCGTCATGATTGCGTTCACATACAAAAAACCAGTTGAGCAACCACTGTACCTGTAGCGCCTTAACTGCGTGACCATATATTTTGCAATGCGTATCGCGCCAGTAGTCAAAGTTACCGTTGCTGGGCTCGTTGACGTAATCGTCGCTTACATTCACACCACCCACAAATCCGGTAGATCCATCGATAATACAGATTTTTCTATGATTGCGGTAGTTTGCCTTTCTGGTGAATTTTGAAAACAGAACCGGCATAAAGCTGTTGTAGATGACTCCAGCTTCTTTCATTCGCCTTTTTGCGCTAGCACCCAGATCGCTGCCCACGCTATCATAGATTAGCTTTACCTCTACTCCACGATGGCTTGCAGCAACAAGCCTATCTATAAATTTGTTGCCTATTACATCGTCATTGAATACAAAATATTCTAGATGTACGTGGTGCTGCGCATCATCTATGGCAGCAAAAATTTCAGGAAATGCCTCGTCACCGTTGTACAAAACCTTGACCTTGTTATGGAGTGTAAGCGGTGAATCCTGATTGTGATAAATCAATTTAACCATTTTTACGCGATCCTCGAGGTAATCTTTCTCAAGGTGATCCATGTCATCACCGGTAAGTTCCAGTCGCTGCGACCATTCTTCCAGTAACCTATGTGAATTAAGGTCCTTCCTTTTAAAAATTTTTGATTTGCGGTATTCCAGACCAAAAAAGTAGTAGATCAGCAATCCGACAAAAGGAAATGCGATCAATGATAGTAAGGACGTTAAGGTCTTGTGCGGATTCTGATTATTGCGTATTAGAAAGAAGGCTGCACTTATGGCAACGAGGTAGTTGACGATAAGCGCCGTCATGAACCAATGAACGTAGATCCATTCTATCATTAGCTTTTATAATAACCCCTCTTAGGTATTTCTATAAGGTATTTCTTTCTGGACTTGTTATTAAGATGAGCTTCTCTCAACCAGGGATTATGAATCTTTAATATTTTGTAGTTGATATTGTTAGCTTTCGCGAAAGCGGAAAAATCCTCCACCTCGTAGTCCACTTCAAGAGTTGTAGTGGGTATAGACTTGTAGAGATGTTCAGGCTTTACATTGAACCCAAAGTTCTTTGGATTTTTGAGAATTTCCTTGATGGCAATAATTCTGAACATATAGCGTCCAGTCTCCTCACCCAGTAACAAATCATAATAACTATCTACCGCCTGTCGCTCCAGTTGACTGTCAATACCCGCATTACCAGCGTTATAAGCGGCTGCAGATAATGTCCAGCTACCAAACCGCTCTTTACTTTGCTTTAAATACTTACAGGCTGCTCTGGTGGCGAGCTCAAGATTATAGCGCTCATCTACATTATCATTGACCTCTAGTCCCAATTCCTTACCCGTAGTTCTCATGATTTGCCAGAAACCCCTGGCTCCTGCTGGTGAAGTAACATTTTGAAGTCCGCTTTCAATTACCGCCAGATATTTAAAATCATCGGGAATTCCTTCCTCTTTTAGGATGGGCTCAATAATGGGGAAATACTTGGCCGCTCTTTTTATTAGTAGGATGCCATTTGATTGCCAATACGTATTTACGAGAAATTCCCGATCTGCTCGTTCCAGTATGTCCGGATTTTGAACCGGCACATCCTCCCCTGCAAAGTTCAGATTTGAGGGTAAATGGTAACTGTAGACGTTGTAATCATTAACCAGTTTATCAGTATCATCATTAACTGATAAGGCCTCTTCTTTTTCAGACTGATAGGTTGCGCCCACTATAATAACAATAGTAAATATGCAGAGAGCTGCTACAAGGAAATTTTTCAAATCGTGAATTTTGATTAAAAATACTTCTTTACGGCAAGGTGAACGTTATTGATAGCGGTCAAACAGCAAAGAATTATGAATTTATTAGACGGGGGAGGTTTTCATTGAACCAGCGGTACCTGTTAATAATCATGATATGAGTTCCATTCTTCACCACCAGCGGCGACTGTATATATTTCAATGGAAATACTGGATCTTGATCCCCATGTATATGTATGACACCATTAATGGGTTGGTCTTGTTTCCAGTCAATAATAGCGTTGAGTGCCCAGTCCAGATATTTTTTATCATTGACCGCCAGGTAAGTGTAGTATAGTTTCATCTTGCGATGCGCTATGCCAAAATTATATTTTGCAAAAATCTCGGCATACCTGATCAGGCCCGTAGGTAGAAGTTTGTGCATTCTGGTCCAGCGGGCAAATTTCATGCGCCTGGGGAATTCGTGATGGCTCTTTGCACTTGATATGATGATGAGCTTTCTGTATGTAATCAATTTAGATAGTTCCTGTACGATCATCGCTCCAAAAGACACCCCTATAAGTACGGGGTTCTTACAGGTTATCAATTCACTGATCCTACCGGCGTACTGCTCGATAGGTTCATGATGAGTAGGTTTTATCCACTCTAGATAAAAACTTTGATAAAGCTTTTGATCTAGTTTAATGTGGTCAAATATTGAGGGAGATGCTGCCATCCCAGGCATAAAATAAACAGGTATTCTTTCCATAATGCCATTAAACTCAAAGCTTTACCAAGAGTTTTGTTTAGAAAATCTTAACTAAGCCCTATCTTTGTAGCAGGTCAACAGTTTTTACTTGAAGTAAAAGTAGGCCTTGGGATCAGTATGCTTTTATAATCCCGATAAAAAATTACCTATGAGTGATAGTACAAAAATGGAAATTACAGACAATGAATTCTTGCGTCAATACGAGGGCAGGAAAGGAGAAATAATGGCTCATATAGAATATGCGCAACAAGATCGCAAGATCTTTCTTACTAAGTTAGTGGTTCCTACTGAGCTGGAAGATGATCGTGAATTCAGGACTGAGTTTTTAAAAGGAGTTTTTGATCATATCAAAGAGGAAAAGGACGTGAAAATTGTTCCTACCCACCCAAAGATTGCCGGGTTTGTGAGAAAACACCGTCGCATGTATGGTGATATGCTTCCTGTAGGGATAGCGATATAATACGGTTTGATCTCATCACTTTTTTAGGAATATAGCTCTTTCCATAGCACACGCGCATCTTCAAGATCTCCAGCGGTATCGATTCCTATACTGGCATTTTCAGTACGCACCATTTTTATTTTTTTACCCTGTTCCAGATACCGGATGCACTCGATCTTTTCCGTAAGTTCAAGTGGTGTGGGTTGTGAATGATAAAATTCAAGCAACGCTGCCTTACGGAATGCGTAGATGCCTACATGCTTGAATATCGGTAGGTTGATGCTCTTATCCCTTACAAACGGTATGGGTGATCTGGAAAAATATATGGCATTATCGTATTGATCGGTAATAACCTTGACATTGTTAGGATTACTTACATCTTCATCACTCTTTATTTGATGCTTCAATGAGGCAAGAGAAATCAGTCCTGCTGTGTCTTTCCTAAATACAGCGATTAGTTTTTCCAGATCGCTGGAGTTGGTAAACGGTTCATCGCCTTGCACGTTGATGACTATATCTGCATCTATTGTTGCTGCCACCTCTGCAATTCTATTGCTGCCGCAATCATGATCCTCAATACTTTTAAAGGCTCTGGAACCAGAATCGACTACGACTTGATAGATCTCATCGCTATCTGTAGCCACTATAACTTCATCAAAAAGATCTGTTTTTTCAACAGCCTCCAGCGTTCTTAAAATAACTGGCTTGCCGCATAGATCTCTCAATAATTTTCTATCAAATCTGGAAGCCTGTAACCTAGCGGGAATGATGGCGGCAACTTTCATAATTCAGTTTTTTTGGTTGAAGGACAAATTTAAAGATTATAGGGGTGATGGAGTATTCCGCTTTCGCGAAAGCGTAACTATTCCCCACTCATTCTTCTATAAAATAATCCTTGTCAAAACCTATTAAAAACAATTTGCTCTTTGCTCGAGTAACCGCAGTATACAACCACCTCATGTAGTCCTTGTTAGGTCCTTCTGGCAGGTAGGGTTGCTCGACAATCACATTTTCCCATTGCCCACCTTGTGATTTGTGACAGGTAATCGCATAAGAGAATTTCACCTGTAAGGCATTGAAAAACGGATTTTCTTTTATGGCTTTGTATTGTTTCCATTTAGGCAACTTAAGGTAGTCCATGCGGACTTCTTGATACAGCCGGTTGCTTTCTTCATAGGTAAACGATGGTGATTCTGAGGTAAGGGTGTCTAGAACCAGTACCGTCTCAAAAGGTTTCATAGTAGGATAATCCACCATACGCACCTTGACCTCGGCAAACTTGAAGCTGAAAATCTCCTTAAAGCTGAAGATCTCAAGCACCTCCATAATGTCACCGTTTGCTATAAAACCAGCCTCGCTACTGGCTGTCAACCAGTGGTAATTGTTTTTTACAACCATAAGGTAATCCCCAGGTTCCAGTTCACTCTCTTTAAAAAGAACCCGAGAACGGATTTGCTGGTTATAAAGATTTGCCCTCTTGTTAGACCGCACGATTATTGTGGTTTCTTCATGCCCATAATTATTGTAGGACTCTTGTACCGCCTCTAGGATCTCATAACCGTCAATCAATCTGTCGATGTCATTAAATGCACCGGTATTGAACTTAAAATCAAATTGCTCGTATTCAATGCACTCACGGATTCCAGTTGCGTTATATAAGATCCCAGAATCAATGGACTGGCGTTTTACCTCGTCCAGCTCAATATCAGTCACGTTCTTATTGAATCGCATTTCAAGCAAGTCTGCGTCCAAAGCGGGTGAAACATCTAGTTTAACAGGTGGCAGCTGGGCGGTATCGCCTATAATAATTAATTTACAGTTACTACCACTATATACATATTCTATCAAGTCGTCCAGTAAGGAGCCGTTACCGCCCAGTAGATTATTCTCCTCTACAACGTCAGGTATCATTGATGCCTCGTCAACGATGAATACAGCGTTGCGGTGTTTATTCTGTTTAAGGGTAAATTGAACTTTACTGCCGGCCTGGCCTTTTGGGTAATATATCTCGCGGTGTATGGTCGCCGCCTGCTTCTTTGAGTAATTACTTATGACCTTGGCGGCTCTACCTGTGGGAGCCAGTAAAACAGCAGAGATTTTAATCCTCCACAAACTTTTCACTACCGCGCTTATAATGGTGGTTTTACCCGTTCCAGCATATCCCCTCAACAGGTATAGACGGGATTGATCCTTGTCCACTACAAAGTCGGCCAGGAATTTGAGGGCCCTAACTTGTTGTCTTGTAGGTTCAAACGCAAAGTCATTAAGCAAGTGAGAATAGTATTCTGGTGCCGTCATCTATATAAATGCAATGGCCTATAAACTTAGAGTAAATCTTATAACTCGGGTTTACTAAGAGACTTTTTTTATTGTAGATTTGTTTGCGTTAAAATTTTTAAAACTTAAAATTCTATGCTGCCATTTGTTTTGTCCATTGTAGGAGGATTAATTGTAGTTATACTGCTTGCGATCTTTATTAACAAGATCCCTAGAAAATTTCACATTATAATGGTGGTGCTTTTACTGGGAGCAAGTGCATTTTTTGGGTATAAGCTGTATAAATCAATTGAGGAACCCGTCAAATTTAAAGCGGTCAAAGAAGAGCGTTACCGACAGGTAATCGCGCAACTTGTAAAACTGAGAGAGGCACAAAACGCCCATAAAACCATTACGGGTACTTACAGCAATGATATTGATAAGCTGGCAAGATTTATAGATACTGCGCAATTTGCGAGGTTGAGTAAGAGAGATACCTCGGTAGTTGATCGTGAGCGCAATATTAAATTCAGGCTGGATCCTGAAACAGGTGGATATTACAAAGAAATTACAATCGTGGATACCCTGGGATTTACCCCGGTAAAAGACAGCTTATTTAAAGAGGTTGATATAAAAAGCCTGCTTACCTATAAATTCAAAGACGCAAAAGGAAAAATCGATCTAGCGACTGACGTAGTAATTGATAAGGAAAACAGAATACCGGTTTTCAGAGCTAGGGCAGACAAAAGAGATATCCTACACGATCAACCAGAAAAATTAGTAGTAAAAGAACTTGAAGTTACAGAAATTGAGGCGGTAAAGGGAGAGTTTATTGAAGTGGGCAGTCTGGATGAAATAACTACCAGCGGTAACTGGCCACGCCAGTTTGCACCAGATGATAAAAAATAGTTTAAAAAACCATAGTTGTAGTCTGTCCGTCTTGATACGTCAAGATGGACTTTCTTTTTTAACAAAACTAGCAGATGGATCGTTAGAGACCTCAGACGCTCCGTTTTCAATAAACTCTCCGTCACATGTGTTGACGGTGTTGCAAGAATTTGTTGATCAATTGTTGATCACGTACCAGATAGATGCCGTACGCCTTATATATCACAATGATATTTTTACCGCCGTACCTGAATCTATATACGATGAAGGTTACAACGCACACTACCTTAAATATAACTCGCGCATCCTATCTACTGATGCGATGAGCACAGATCAAGCAGCTTATGACTGTAACATTGTTTATGTCGCCTTTTCCAATGTCAATAATTACTTATACGATAAGTTCGGGGGTTTTGACTATTACCATCTAGCCAGCAAAATTCTGGCATTTAAAGAGGATTCCACTCCTACTGATATGGCAAGTGGATTGATTGTTATGATCGATCAATCATTTTACCTGTGCCTGTCAACTAGTACCCAGCTATTGGCACTCAATCTATTCCATGCCCAAAGCAAGGATGACGTACTGTATTATACCTTATTCCTTTTGGAGCAAAACGATATAGATCCTAGCTTTTTTACCATTGAGGTACTGGATAGAGACAAAGATTCAGGAGTTTGTGAACTACTGAGTAAGTATATAAGAAGAGTCAACACTATTAATAAACCTACTGAAAGCCTAAACCAAATCTTATGCGCATAATATCGGGGATTCATAAAGGTCGTAGAATACAAGCCCCCAAAAAGCTGCCCGTAAGACCTACGACTGATATGGCTAAGGAAGCCTTGTTCAATATCTTAAGGAATAAAACCTTTGTTCACGGCAGTACAGTTTTGGAGCTTTTTGCCGGTAGCGGTAATATGTCCTATGAATTTGCAAGCCGCGGCGCAAGTTCCATTACCGCAGTAGATGAACATACGCCGTGTATCAAATTTATTGAGTCTACGGCGACTAAGCTGGAGATGCCCATAGATACCATAAAAGCAGATGTGTTCCAATTCCTATCACAGCACCAGGGCCAGTACGACCTAATTTTTGCAGACCCACCATATGCGCTGGATATAGATCAATTCAACAACATACCTGATTTGGTTTTTGAAAGAAACCTGTTGAAGGAAGATGGTATTTTAATCGTGGAGCATTCAAAGCATACTGATCTACAATCCCACCAGTATTGTACAGAATCTAGGCGCTACGGGGGTACGGTTTTCAGTTTCTTCCCTAATTCTTCTGGCGAGGAAGAATAAAAAAGGCAGGTCTATAAGCTGGATTCTGTCTCCCTCAAGGGATCCTTGTCATTTATCTAGGATTATGGTTGCCCATAAACTCAAGCTGCCTACCCTTCAGAATCACGCGGATCGCGTTCAGGCTCTGATTTACTCGACATTGCACCGCATAGAGTTTACCTGGTTTCACTACGGCATTACCCGTACATTCTTTCTGTTGCACTAGTCCTGAGTTGATTCCGCTTTCGCGAAAGCAAAACGACGGCCGTTAACCGTTATGCTATCCTATGGTGTCCAGACTTTCCTCCCCGGTGTGAACCGCGGCGACAAGGCGACCTGCCAGTTGCAAATCTACAGTCGTTTCTCTGATTTTATTCTCCTTTAAGGTATTCTATTATACAAATTTGCCGTGTATAATTAACGCAAGTGGGTATCTTTGAATTATGGAGCCATTCATCGTTTCTGCCAGAAAATACCGTCCTGAAACCTTTGAGGATGTGGTAGGTCAGCGCGCAATAACTCAAACTCTAGAGCGTGCCATCGCAAGTAATCATCTGGCGCAAGCCTTATTGTTCACGGGGCCTAGAGGAGTAGGGAAAACTACGTGTGCCCGCATTCTAGCCAAAAAAATCAATCACGAATCTGGCGATTTTGACCCAGATGAGGATTTTGCCTTTAATATTTTTGAACTCGATGCTGCCTCAAACAATGGTGTGGATCATATAAGAAGTATTGTCGATCAAGTAAGAATACCACCGCAGGTAGGCAAGTACAAGGTGTATATAATCGACGAGGTACACATGCTTAGTAACGCGGCGTTCAATGCATTTTTAAAAACACTCGAGGAACCGCCAGCTCATGCCATCTTTATTCTCGCCACAACTGAGAAGCACAAGATTATTCCTACCATTCTTTCAAGATGTCAAATATTTGATTTTAAGAGGATTACCGTAAGTGCCATGCGTGAGCATCTCAAGCGTATAGCGGTAAAAGAGGGCATCACCGCAGATGAGGATGCGTTACAAATCATTGCGCAAAAAGCAGATGGAGCTTTAAGGGATTCATTGTCAATTTTTGACCGTGTGGTAAGCTTCTCTGGGAAAAATCTTACCGTGCAGGCGGTTACTGAAAATTTAAACGTGCTGGATCGTGATACCTTTTTCAGGATCACCGATCTTGTGTTAAAAGGAAACATTGGTCAGCTATTGATAGACTTCAACACCGTTCTTGCAAAGGGTTTTGATGGACAACACTTTGTTGCTGGGCTGGCATCGCATTTTAGGGATTTGATGGTAAGTTGTGATCATAAAACGCTAGAGTTGCTTGAAGTAGGAGACCAGACACGCGAGAAATATCTGGAACAGAGCAAGAAAACAACGCTGGATTTTCTGCGTACAGCTATTGAAATTGCTTCACAAACTGACTTTAATTATAGAGCTAGCAGGAATCAAAGACTATCTGTAGAACTCGCCCTAATGCAACTTGCCTCAATAAACCAGGCAGGTCAAAAAAAAAATGACCGACCTCAAATAGCTCCACCAGGGGAGTATGAGGTTTTGACTGATAATCATATTTTGAAAGTTGCAGAGGAACGGCAGGTATTGCAACCGGAACAAGAGTATTTGCCTGCTGCTGTCGATAATCCCGCCAGATATGGAACCATACAAGAAACTGTCAGTAACGAGGACAGCAAAATCACAACTCCTGATTTAGGGTATACACATACTGTAAATGAGGTCAAAAAACCAGAAAGAGCTCCCAGCCCGGTAAGTACGGGCGCAGATGCTTTCCCAGCAGAAGACAAGAACGTATCGCCTACGGACTCTTCAATTGAGCAACGCCTCAAGGAATTACTGGAGCGATCACCAAAGAAAGTGGGTGGTTTGTCCATTAAATCCATTGAGGTTAAAACCACTAATGCTCAACAGGCACAAAAGGCTGAAGTTTCAAAAGACGAGCTACCTACTGAATTTTTCAGCCAGGAGCAACTAGATCTTGTATGGCACAAATACATTCAGCACTTGCAAGAGCGTGGACAGCACATACTCGCAAGTATTTTAGGAGTTGATAAACCCAAGTTGAAAGATGAAGCAATCAAACTGATTTTTCCCAATCAATCCATCAAGGAAGATCTTGAGAAATCACAAGGAGAGGTGCTTTCTTTCCTAAAACGTGAATTGAACAATTACAATATTGAATTTTCAATCACGGTCAACGAGAAATCTGCCAAAAAATATGTTTTTACAGATCAGGAGAAGTACGCGAAATTAGTTGAAAAGAACCCAGCTGTTGACTCTTTGAGAAAAGCATTTGACCTTAATTTTTAAAAATTTACCATGTCATTTTCAGTATTGTAGATACTTTTAATTATACCGTCAGACAGACCGATTTTAGGAACGTAGATCTGTTTTGACTGACTCCATTTCATGGCTCTTAAATAGATACGGCACGCTGGAATGATAACATCTGCGCGATCTTGATTAAGTCCTAATTTATATATACGTTCTTCATAACTATAGGATTGCAGTTGATCGTAATACGAGGTGATATGGAAGTAGCTTAAAGGTTTGCCATAGGCTTTACCACTAGTTTTAAAAATGTTGTTGATATTCCCACCAGAACCTATAAGATCAATATAGGGAAATGGTTGGGTCACATTTTTAACCCATTCCTCTGCCTCTTTCCATAAATCACTATCAACCATATCATTTAACAGCCGCACCGTACCGATTTTAAAGGACCGCGACTCTACCGCGACGCCATTTGCAAACAAGGTAAATTCAGTACTACCCCCACCTACATCTACATAGAGATATACTTTATTCTCCTCAATAAATGAATGTAAATCAGTCATGGCGATGATTGCCGCCTCGTGGGAACCATCTATGATCTCTATCTCAATCCCAGTCCTGGATTTAATTTGTTCTACCACTTGAGTTCCATTATCTGCATCCCTCATAGCACTGGTAGCGTAAGCCTTATAGGTGGTAACTCCATGAACGTCCATCAATAATTGATAACTTTTCATGGAATCGACCATTCTATTTATGTTACGTTCACTTATTGAACCCTCAGTAAATACGTCCTGACCTAGTCTTATGGGAACCCGGACCAAGCTTGTTTTTTTGAACCGTGGTTCATTATTACCATATTTGTTTACGGTGGCAATCAATAACCTTACTGCATTACTTCCTATATCTATCGCACCATATTTGACACTATTGAACTTCATGAATGGTCCTTTTTACTGTAATACTTATACGTTTCTACCTGGGATCTGATTTTGGTATTGTTATTCTTTACGTAATTGTTTTTTTGATCTTCATCGATAAGTCTTGCTTTCACATTGTCCTTCCAGCAAATATCTAGAGTTTCAAGAATTTCTTTTTTGACCTCATCATCGTAAATGGGACAAGCAATCTCTACCCTACTATCCAGATTGCGACCCATGAAGTCTGCACTTGAGATGTAAACATCATTTAACCCTCCATTATAAAAGTGATAAACCCTGGGATGCTCTAGGTATCGATCGACAACACTTGTTACCGTAATGTTTTCACTCATTCCCACAACTCCTGGTACAAGGCAACAAATCCCTCTTATGATCAATTCGATCTTCACCCCTGCAGTTGAAGCTTCATAAAACAATTCAATCATTTTGAAATCAGAGAAGGAATTAAGCTTGATACGTATGTAGGCTTTCTTTCCCGCTTCCGCGAAAGCGATCTCACGACGCACCAACTTTTCCACCCCGTTACGCAAGCTGTGTGGAGAAACGAGCAAATGTTTGTACCGGTACAATTTATAATTGACCTCAAAGAAATCAAAGACCTTTTCCACTTCCTTGAGGATCTTGCGGTTACAGGTAAACAGGGTGTAATCTGTGTAAATACCTGCGGTGCTCTCATTAAAATTACCAGTAGAGATAAAACCATAACGGTTAGTTCCAGTAGCCTCTTCCCTGGTTATACAGCAAGCTTTGCAATGAACCTTTAATCCGGGAACGCCAAAGATGAGCTTCACCCCTTCTTCTTGCATAACCTCAGCATAATTAATGTTTGCCTGTTCATCAAACCGCGCCTGTAATTCTATTGAAACGGTGACTTCCTTGCCATTCTTGGCCGCATTGATCAACGCCCCCGCTATTTGAGAAATCTCGGCAAGTCTATAAATGGTAATTTTTATGGTTCTTACTATGGGATCCAGCGCGGCTTCCCTCAAAAATTTTATGGTGTTTGAAAATGTGTGATATGGCGTGTATTGTAGAATATCCCTTTGTGAAACTTCTTTGAGAAATGAACCGCGACTATCAACTCCATGGATGGGTAGTGCGGGTTGTTTATCAAATAGCAAATCCTTCCTTCCCAAACTGGGAAACTTTAGATAATCTCGCCGATTGTGATACCTACCGCCCGGGATTACTGAATCATCATCGTCTATTCCCAATTTTAAAAGTATAGTCTCTAGTGTATCAGGGTGAATACTTTTATCATAAACAAATCTTACTGGCTCGCCATCCTTGCGTTCATGAACGCTTCTTCTAATTTTTTCCAGCAAGCTCTTTTTGAGATCCAGTTCCATGTCAAGCTCCGCATCCAGGGTTACCTTAATCATGTGCGCCTCGATCTCCTTATAGTTGAAAATGCTGAATATATAGTGCAGGCGATGACGGATCAGATCGTCAATCATGATTACGTATTTACAATCATCGCCATTTATGTCTGGTAACACTACAAACCGATTAAGGTGTTTAGGTATTTCAATTAAAGCATGTTTGATCTCTCCATCGCTTATAATCATTCTCACCGCTAGGTAGCCATATCCATCCCGTAAATGCGGGAATTCAATTTCATCATTGATCATGATAGTCCCCAGCGCTGGACTAATTTTTTCATTGAAGAACGATCTCAAGAAATCCTCGTGCTCCTTTTTGATTTCTGTTTCATCAAGAAGTATGATCCTTTCTTTACTCAGTTCTTGTTCTAGCTCTTCAAGAACCTGGAAACTAGTAGCCTGATCTTTTGTCACCTCTTCATTTATGGCAAGCAGTAAGTCTCTAGCGGTAATTCCTCCCAAAGATTTTGTGGCATTTTTCCCAGCCCTGTGAATACGTTGGATCGTTGCATAGCGTACCTTGAAAAATTCATCGAGGTTATTTGAAAATATTCCTAAAAACCGTAGTCTTTCAATTAGCGGCACGCTGGGATCTTGCGCTTCTTGAAGCACGCGGGCGTTAAATTTAATCCAGCTCAATTCCCTATTAAAAAACTTGCCTTTCATTATTTGAGATCTTTGGGGAAAACATGAAACGTGGTATTCCCATTATTAATATCCACCCACTGCGTACAGTCAAATTCAATAGTTACTACCCCAGTCGTGGGGACGTTATCAAATCTGGAGCTGCCCAGATAATTGACTAGATCCGTCAGGCCATGGTTATGGGAGAATATCATGAGGTGGTCACAATCGGGGTCCTGGTGTTTTACAAACTTCAACTGTTCTCTACTGTCAAAGGTATATAGCGAGCGATCCAACCGTAGTGAATTAAGTCCGTAATCGATATATTCTACCACGATTGTGGCTGTTTGTAAAGCTCGAGCCGCAGTACTGGTAACTATCCTATCTGGCTGGATACCGGCAGATTTTAAATACTTTCCTATCAAGTGTCCATCATTGATCCCGCGCTCATTGAGGGGTCTATCGTGATCGCGTACCTGATGCTCCCAGCTGGATTTACCGTGTCTAACTATGGTAAGTGTCTTCATTAAGGCTGTAATCTTTGTATGGTCCAGATGGAATTGTTGTAGGTATATAGAATCCTATCGTGTAGGCGATTTTGTCTACCCTGCCAAAATTCAATAGAATGCGGTTTACACTCATATCCACCCCAAAAATCTGGTAGTGGTATTTCCTGGTGTTCAAACTGGTTTTCCAGGCGCTGTTTTCTTAATTCTATGGCTTCACGGTTCTCAATAGGATCACTTTGATTACTTACCCATGCGCCCAGTTGACTCCCACGAGGTCTTGTGCGATAGTAGGCCTCAGATCTTTGCGTGCTGATCTTTGCTGCCGTTGCTTTGATGATGATCTGCTTTTCTAGCGCTGACCAGAAAAAATTGAGGCTTATTTTGTTGTGCTGGTCAATTGATTTGCCTTTTTCTGAAGCGTAGTTCGTATAGAACACAAACCCATTTTCAGAAATTTCTTTTAAAAGCACTACCCTACTTTTAGGAAATCCATCAATTCCCAGCGTGCATAGATTCATTGCGTTTGCTTCCTCAATCCTTGGGTGATCTTCGGCAGCTTGAAACCATGAGTTGAATAATTTAAAAGGATTTTCTGGTAAATTGGATTCTACCAGCTCGTCCTGGTCGTAGGATTTCCGTTTATCATGCAGGTCGCGCAGCATAAAGACATTTTACCTGCAATTTAGAACATTGGCCATTGTAAATTTCTAACGGAAAATTAAATAGTCATTAATTTATCAGTTGGGTTCTGGTGTTTTGAATAATTCCGCTTTCGCGAAAGCGGAATCCAAAGAAGCAATCAAATATGATTACGGCTTGTCAAGATCAATCCACATCTCGTTGCCGAATGGTTTGAAGGAGTTGCTTCCCATAATCTCCTCGCTATTGACTGGATTTGAAAACTGAGTCCTGCGGCCATTGAGCAGAATATCGTTAAGGGCAGCCTGTAACAAAGGCTCAGTAGGGTCACCCAGAGTACCTAGGTTACCAAAATCTTCCTGCAACGCTATATCTGGTTCCAGACCATCAAAATAATCGGTAACACCTGCAGAATTGATACTTTTTAATACAAGAGGCTGCATCGCATATCGATGAGAGGGGTTTACTCCTGCCCGTCTAAAGTTAGGGCTGTCATATAAGGTGACACTCGCCTGGAATTTACCTGAGGTTGAAGTACCTACCTGTACCACATCAATGTACGGCTCTAGCGAGTTGATGACCAGCTCGCTTGCGCTCGCAGTACTGGGAGTAGTCAAAATATGCACCCGTGATAGATTTAATGAATTTAATGGTGTTCCATTATCTGTTTGGTTCTTAAAGAAATTGACTAGTCTTTCTGGCTCGTTGTCCATAAAGAACTGCTGTATATCTGGATTCCATTCTTCTGTAGAATAGACATCAGTTACCGGATTGCCAGAAATAAGACTTCCCAGGATCACCGCAGTATTAACTGATCCGCCACCATTATATCGTAAATCCAGTACTAGATGAGTCACGCCTTGTGCGGCAAAATCTGCAAAAACGCCATTCAATTGTTCGTCAAACTGGCTTAGAAAACTATTGTAAACCAGATACCCTATCTTCTGACTTCCCTGATCAATTACCCTAGTCAATAAAATAGGGTCTTCTTGGAATGCAGTTTTAGTCAATTCTACTTCTTCAGGAAGGTCAGTTGTCGTTCCAGCACTCAATGTGGCAAAACCTATGGTGTAAGTAGTCGGGGACAGAAGGGTGTTTAAATTAGATCTGGTAAGAGCTATCCCGTTTACCCTATTAAAAATCTGTCCACGCATTATCCCAGCTGCGGCTGCGCTGGATCCTGGCTGGACATAACGCACATAGCCATAAACTGCCGTGGGGCTTCCACTTTCTGCTACCAGACCAAATTCAAGACCGTTACTCAAGGAACTACCGGATAGCAGATTTTCCAAGGCCACATAATCCTGAACCAGAATGCTGAATCGATCTGTGCGCTCTCTATCAAATATCAACGATTCAAACCACGCCTCTGGACTAGGGAATTGACTGTGAAATTCTTCTAGCTCCTGGGTAGAGGCAAAAGCTGCATCTGCAAGAACGTCGACCTCTGGTTTATAGAGGTAGAAGGTATTGAGGCCGCGATATATAAAATTCTTAATATCACTTTCATTTGCAAATACGTCATCCAGATCGTCTGCACATCCTATGGTGGTAAGAGCGACGCATAGTATAAAGAAATTTCTAAATAATTTCATGGTTCAATTTGTAGGTATAAATGTACGTTCTGTAATTATAAGTATATGCTAATAGCAAGTTGATTGACACGGCTAAAAGTAATATATACAAAAAAAACCCTCCAAATTACTGGAGGGCTTGAGTCATTATAAGGTGGGACTTAATCCCATCTAGTTCCAAAAAACTTTGAACGGCCTCTACCGCCCGCTGGTTTATCAGTCCTACTTTTCCCATCACGCTTAGAGTCAGTATACTTATCGGTGTTTCTATTTCTAAAACCCCCTCCCTCACTTGACGCATTTCCAGCATCATCATTACGATCTCTTCTCGTACCTTTAAAACTGGATCTTTCACGGTCTTCACGAGGTGAACGATCATTTCGATCGCTCCTTGCACCTTTAAATCCACCACCGTTGCCAGAATTTGATCTATCTTCTCTTCCACCCCTATTACGTTCTCTACCCCCATCACGACTTTGAGTTACGCGTCCTTTATGCTCGTTTGCACGCAGTTCACGACCCTCGCGCTCGGCACCGTTTAATTTATTCATTTGAGTGGCAACTTCTTCTTTTACATCCATAAAAGAGTGGGCCCCGTCAAGAACGATGCGACCTATGTCATTACCGCTTATACCGGTAACATCACATACAAATCCCAGCAATGAACCTTTGTTCATGTTATCCTTGCGACCCAAATTGATAAAGAAGGTTTTCATTCCTTCTTCTTTACCGCGGCTGGATTTTCCACGTTCTCTAGGAGCGCGTCCATCATCCTTATACTTACTGCGATCGTTGAGATCAGAGATGGAATTGCGCTTGTAGATACTGTTGTACTCTTTAGTCAATAATCTGTCTAAGATATCCTCCTTACTAAGATCAGCAAATTGTTCGTGAACCGCGGTCTTCACCTCAGTTGCGATCTTTTCATTAACCTCTTGTTTGATCAAGTTATCTGACCAGCGAGAAATTCGCTTCTTGGTAATATCTTCTAGTGCTGGTACTTCGGCCTTGGCAAACTCAATGCCTAGCTTACTCGCTATAAATTTAAGTTTGCGATTGTCGCCTTTTGTTATTAATGCTAGCGAGACCCCTTGTTTCCCAGCTCTGGCGGTTCTACCAGATCTGTGGGTATAGAACTCTGGGTCATCTGGTAAGGCAAAATGTATGACATGGGTGATATCATCGACGTCGATCCCACGCGCGGCGACATCTGTCGCTATTAATAGTTTAAGATTTTTGTTTCTAAACCGCTTCATCGCCGCATCACGCTGTGCCTGGGACATGTCCCCGTGGAGCGCTTCGGTCGCATAACCGTTGTTGTTAAGCTCGTCAGCTACTTTTTGAGTATCGCGCTTTGTCCTACAAAAAACCACGCCAAACATATCCTCATCATAATCCAGGTATCGACGCAATGCCTCGATTTTATCGCTGGCTTTGAGCTGTACAACCTTGTGTTCAATATTAGTATTGACGATGTTTTCACGGTTGATTTTAACCTCTTCTGGGTTGACCATGTAAGTATCCACAATACGCTTGATCTCACGAGCCATGGTTGCACTGAACAGCCAGATGTTGCGACCACTATCCGTTTTTGAAAGGATAAAATCGATATCTTCTTTAAAGCCCATGTTGAGCATCTCGTCAGCCTCATCCAGCACCATAAATCTTATGGAGTCCAGTTTGACCTCCTTACGTTTCATTAGGTCCATAAGGCGACCTGGCGTGGCAACAATGATTTGAGCACCGCGACGTATCTCCCTGATCTGGTTCATGATGTTTGCACCACCAAAGACGGGTACTACATTGAGCTTACCCAATTTTGAGGACATCAATTCAATCTGGTGACAAATTTGCTGGGCCAGTTCTCGAGTAGGTGCAAGAATCAAAGCCTGTGTATCCCTAGAGGAGGGATCCATCAATTGAAGCAATGGCAGTCCAAAAGCTGCTGTTTTCCCAGTACCGGTCTGCGCCAGACCTATAAAATCCCCATCGTGTTCCAACAGGAGTGGAATGGCTTGTTGCTGTATTTCAGTTGGGTTTTCAAAACCCATTTCAGCTAGTCCATTCAATAAAGGCTCATTAAGGCCTAAATCTGCAAAATTTTTCAAATAACAATTTTTAAATATTTTGCAAAAATACGACTATTAAAAGCCTTATACTAATTAATAAATTTTTGAGAATCAGGGATATAGCACCATGCTGCAAGCACTTGTTGCCATTCTATTTTACAAATTGCACAAAGTGGTCGATGCCCTGTCGCTCTACCGTGGGCATCTCTCTTATAGAGTGGTTTCCTATATAGAAAAACCCTAGAAATTTTTCGTTCTCTCCTACTTGAATGGATTCAAATTTCTTCATGTGAGCATAGGATTTAGGTGAGCTCCAGTAGGCACCGTAGCCTAGAGAGTGTGCGGTGAGCCACATGTTTTGCACACTCATGCTTACCGCTGCGATCTCTTCCCATTCAGGGATACGTTCCTTGCTATCTCGATTCATAAAAATCAAGATGATAGCTGCACTAGCCTGCATTTTTTCCTTCTGCTTGCGCAACTTAATTCCAGCGGGTTTGCCTTCATTTTCCTCAAATTGCGCCATCATAAAATCCCCCAGTCGCGTTCTTGCCTCGCCCTGAATTACCTTATACCTCCAGGGTTCGGTTTTTTTGTGCGTGGGTGCCCAGCGTGAACTCTCCAGTATTTCTACAAGGTCATCTGGTAATACGTTACCAGGAATGTAATCTACTGGAAAGATGCTGCGTCTGGTTTTAATGGCGGTCGATAGTTTCATTTGCTGGGTGTTTTATTAAGTACGCTTTCGCGAAAGCGTAACACGTTTAATGACTGTGGTGCTGGTAATTGCGTTTAACATAATCTAGCGTTGCGTTGAGCACACCCCCCATAGTCCTCGCATATTTGAACCTGATATCGCCGGTAAGCTGAAATAGTCCCGTGCGCAGTTCCTTTAATTTTGCTGGGGTGGATAACTTGTCTGCTCGCATGCATTTTATCAAATGTCTATAGCGCTTCTGTGTGTTGATCAATCGTTTTGCGATAAGGGATCGTTCTTCTTTTTTATACTGCTCAATACTTTCATCCTTTAAATGTTCTGCAACATTCATAACCATGGCTAGGTTCTCCTTGAAGAATTGTGGACGGTAGACTTTCAATCTACCTTCATAACATTGTTGATCAAAATCTATGGCCCTAATCGCATAACTCACACGATCAAAGTCGTGAGTCGGGATCACGACATAATTATAGGAGCGCATATCTCCCAACAATCTTATAAAGCAGCGCTCGTTGAACTTGACAAATTCCTTGGCTATTTGTGTGAGTTCCTGACTATCGCAACCTTCAATGTAATCTGCAATAAATTCATCACCGGGAATTCCTGCAATATGTTCTTCTATCAATGTGTCCCCGTAAACCAAAAAGTTGATGCGATGCGGCGATAACAAGTGTTCTAGTTCTAATCCATAGACCCGGGAAGAATCTGCCTTTTTAACGTAGAAATAAGTGAAGCCATCGTTCAATATATTCCTAATCTTGATGCGGAACGGTTTTGTATTGCCAAAGGTGCAATAGTCCACAGCATCCACACTTAAGTAATCTAATGACTCATCATTACCATCACTATGCAATATATCGTAGATCTTCTTGAGATTACGATCAATATGGATGCGCTCGTAGTCTGGATAATAACACCTAACCCATAGCGTATCCTGGTCATTCTTGTCATAAACGGTAATGGAGCCGGCAAATCGCAGCAGGTCATCGTAAGATACCGGAATGGTCGTGCTGCGATTGTATCTATTTACATATTCAGATAACAGATCGCTTACAGCATAGGTAGGTTTCTTGTTTGATAAGAGTTTGTCGTTTAAAACTTTGGTAGACATTGAGTAACAAATGAACTATTGGGTCGTCACATAATACGACCAAATTATGAATCTATGTCCACAATTCTAGAAATTAAGAATCTACATAAACGATACGGTGCTCTAGTTGCCGTGGATCATATATCGTTCAAGATAGAAAAGGGTTACGTTTATGGAATTCTAGGGCCTAATGGTAGTGGGAAATCAACCACGCTGGGCATGGTGCTTAATGTTGTCAACCCCACTAGTGGATCTTATGAATGGTTCAACGGTTCCAGCAGCAATCACGAGGCTCTCAAAAGAATAGGCGCAATTATAGAAAGACCCAATTTTTACCCCAGTATGAGCGCTGTTCAAAATCTCAAACTGGTCTGTAAGATCAAACAGATTCCCGAGGACAAAATTGAAGAAACCCTGGAACTGGTCGATCTACAGGAACGCAAGCATTCACAGTTCAAAGCATATTCACTAGGTATGAAGCAGCGGCTCGCCATTGCGAGTGCCCTACTCAACGATCCCGAAATACTCATCCTTGATGAACCAACTAATGGTCTAGACCCGCAAGGAATAAGAAAAATACGTGACATCATTAAAACTATTGCTGCAAGGGGTACCACTATTTTACTAGCCTCTCACCTACTTGATGAAGTGGAGAGGGTTTGTACGCACGTAGTCGTTTTGCGCAAGGGTAAAATGCTTTACTCTGGAGCGGTAGACGACATGAACAAAAACTATGGCAGCGTAACCTTGAATTCTAAGAATCAGACTGCACTGCAATCCTTTACTCAAAACGCACCCTACCTAGGTAAAAGTGAAGTTTTACAGGATGGTGCTCTTGAACTCCAGTTATTATCGCATGTAGATCTGGGTAAACTTAACCAGGATGCATTTAATCAAGGTATCGTGCTCAATCAGATTCATTTTAAGAAACAGAGTCTGGAGGACCAATTTATAGAACTAACCAAAACTAACCAACAATGAAGCGTTTACTAGCTATAGAATTCTACAAATTCAGACACAGTAAAAGTAGCAAAATCGTTACCATTGTCTATCTAGTGGTAGTGGCATTATTGCTACTGGCAGGACTTATTTCTTTAAATTTCAATGGGCGGTCGGTAAGCTTTGCAGACATGGGAATGTTCAACTTTCCCTTTGTATGGCACATCAGCACTTATATGGTGAGTTTTTTAAAATTCTTAATTGCCATTGTTCTGGTTTCCCTAACCGCATCAGAATACAGTAATCGTACTCTTAAGCAAAACTTGATTGATGGTTTGAGTAAGAAGGAACTGATTCTATCAAAATTCTATTTGGTTATTGCTTTGTCACTAATTGTAACGGCTTTGGTGTTTGTACTTAGTCTTTGTCTAGGTTTGATTTATTCAGATTTTACTGAAGCTAATATTGTATTCAGGAACCTTGAGTACGTAGGTGCCTTCTTTATAAGTCATCTGGTCTTTTTCAGCATGTGTCTTTTTGCGGGAATACTAGTAAAACGATCTGCGTTTGCTTTGGGTCTCATAGGTATATGGGGAATATTTGAATTGATACTTAAGGCCATAAGTAGTGGCCTGGACTATTATTATAAATGGAATACCTGGGATTACCTAGGTGAAATACTACCCCTTACCACTACTGCATCTTTAATTGTTGAACCGTTCAGCAAAATCAGCGCAGTAAAGAGTGGCATAGAAATGATTAGTCAGGATGCTTATGTAAAAGACTATAGTGTTCCTATACTCAGTATAGTGATTTGCCTCATCTATACGACTCTGTTTGTCTACTGGAGCTACGTTTTATTGAAACGTAGAGATTTGTAATGTTTTGAACTTAACTTCGCAAAATGCTGAGAAAATTGTGTTTTGCGATAACATTGTCGATCGCGCTATTAAGTTGCTATTCTGGTTTTTCCCAACTTCAAGCTTCAAACTGGTACTTTGGTGATAATGCTGGACTCAACTTTAATCCTATTACAGGCGCAGTAACCCCATTAAACAATGGTGCCTTAGCTACTGCAGAGGGTTGCGCGTCTATTAGTGATGCTAATGGTGACCTATTATTCTATACTGATGGTATTACCGTGTATGATCGTACTCATAGCGTAATGCAAAATGGAAATGGATTGCGCGGCGATCCTTCTAGCACTCAAAGTGGGATCATCATACCACGTCCAGGATCCTTGACTGATTATTACATTTTTACGGTAGATACTCCTTTTAGGGGCGATCCTGATTTTGGTCTGAACTATTATGAAGTTGATATGACCTTAAATGGTGGTTTAGGCGCTGTTACTACTAACGTTAATAACCCTACTCAGCTTTTATCTAATTGCACGGAAAAAATCACCGCCATCAACAAGAATAATAGTGACGAGATAATTGTCACTACGCTTGCAGATAGCAATGGCTTTGGAGATGACAACGATACTTTTTACTCCTATTCAGTAAGCGCAGTAGGTGTCGATCCCGTACCCGTAACCAGTAGGCCGGGATTCATTCAAAGTGATACCCGTGGTAATCTTAAAATTTCACCCAGGGGTGATTTGATGGTTGCCTGTAGTATGAGAGGGGGTACCTACTTGTATGACTTTGATAACAATACGGGTGCAGTAAGCAATGAACGTAGACTCATCTTAAACGATGCAGACAACAGTCTCGGCTTTGGAGTTGAGTTTTCTCCTGATGGCGATTTACTCTATATCTCTGCCGCATCAGATACGGCTGGGGCAAATGATCCAGTAAGTGCTCAAAGCTCCACACTATATCAATTTGATTTAACAGATGCAGCGGCATTGAGTGCGCCTCTACTAGCAAATAGCATTGTAATCGCAAGAGAACAAGAATATAGAAGTACCTTACAACTAGGGATAGACGGTAAGATTTACCGCACTACATCAGAAAACTATGATAATGGTCGTCCCTTTTTAAGTGTCATTAATAATCCCGAGGTACGAGGAACGGGCTGTAACTATCAGCGGGACGCAATAGCACTTACTACAGGAGTTGCTAGACAAGGATTGCCACCTTTTATTCAAAGTTTGTTTGCACTCATTCAGGTAGAGAACTCTTGCGAGGGTGAAGCGACCACCTTTGAGTTTCAATCTGAAGTGCCACCAGATAGTATTCTTTGGGAATTTGGTGATGGTACCACTTCAACCCAGGCGATGCCCTCGCATGTTTATGCAAGTGCAGGGATTTATAATGTGGTTCTTACGCTGACTACTAGCGGTACAACGAGAACCTTCCGTAAAAATGTGGAAATTTTCACCGTTCCGGTTGCAAACGCAGTTCCTGATCTAGACCTGTGCGATAGCGACGGTTCTGGAGATGAAGAAATACTACTGGGGGTCTATTCTTTTGACACTCTTATCGGTTCTCAGGACGCAAATAGCATTGATGTTGCTTATTTCTTAAACGCAGCAGATGCGCAATCCAATACCAACCAAATTTCTGAAACCTACTTACTCAATACTCCGACACAAATTATTTATGCTCGTCTCTTCAATCGGTCAAATAGCACTTGTGCTGGCATCACTAGTTTTACATTGTCGCTATTTGAGCTTCCTGTACCCGGGACTGTTAACGATATAGAAATATGTGATGACGATTTTGATGGTTTTGAGCAATTTGACCTGACTATTCAAACCGCAGATATTTTAACACAACCAGCATCTCAATTTGAGGTAACCTTTTACGATTCTCAAGAAGATGCAGACGCTGGAATAGATGAATTAGTGTCACCTTACACTAATAACGACCCGTTCTTGCAAACCATATTTGTAAGAATTGAAAATCGCAATTTTGAAGAATGCGCTGAAAGCAGCCTTTCATTTGATCTTATCATTAATGAAAAACCAGTAGCAAACGATTTTGACGCCTTCCAATGTGACGAGGATGGTGTAGCCGACAATAGAACCATCTTTTCACTATCTGGCTTTGATGATTCAGTATCAGCTAATGCAGTTGATGTAGAGGTGCAATATTTCTTAAATCAAGCAAATGCAACTGCTGGAGTAGCTGAACTGGATCGTATAAGTTATACAAATGTTGCTTCACCACAAACCATAGTCGCACTTGTGACAGACATCAATACGGGATGTTCTTCTATTGCACAAGTAACACTTGCGGTAAGTGCTAGCGACGCGCGGGATACCGTTTTAGAACAATGTGACATAGATGATCTTGCAGATGGTTTTACCCAGTTTGATCTATCCATCGCCTCTGGTGACGTGCTTATTGCGGCACCGGCAGATGTTGTAATTGCCTACTACCTTACACTTAATGACGCACTCACAGAACAAAATGCGCTAGATAACTTTTTTACCAATACCATCATATCGCGTCAGGTAATATTTGCTCGTGCAGAGAGTCCAGATGGAAATTGTTTTGGAATAAGTGAGGTGGAACTTATTGTAAACGACCTACCCATTTTGGAAGAGAATGAATTTATTGAATTTTGTGGTAACAATCCACAACCCCTGGAACTATTATCTGGGATAACTACCGGTACGTCAACAGATTACACCTATTTATGGAATACTGGTGAGACTACTCCTAGCCTAAGTGTAACAACAGGTGGCATCTATAGTGTCGTAGTTACAAATGGTAACGGTTGCGCAAGCAGTCGGGAATTTGAAGTGGTTATAAGTGAGGCGGCTACCATAGAAGAAATTCTTGTAGTTAACGCAGGTGGTAATGATCTGGGATCTGTAGAGATCGTGGTATCTGGACTAGGGGATTATGAATACAGCATAGAGGAATTTGAGGGTTATCAAGATTCGGCTGAATTTAATGATATTGACCCTGGCTTCTACACGGTATCCGTAAGAGATAAAAACGGGTGTGGTATTACGACGCAGGGCTTCAGTATAGTGGGCTATCCCAGATTCTTTACCCCTAATGGTGATGGATTTAATGATCGCTGGCAATTATCTGGAGTCAACACCGTATTTTCTCCTGATACCCAGGTATTTATTTACGATAGGTATGGAAAATTGCTCAAGCAAATTTCACCACTCAGCGCAGGTTGGGATGGAACATTTGACAATATTGCATTACCGTCGAGTGACTACTGGTTTACTGCGACACTTATCGATGGAACAGCATTTAGCGGTCACTTTTCTTTAAAGAGGTAGCTCGGTCTATGGGGTAATTCCGCTTTCGCTAAAGCGGAACACTCCTGCCCCACATATTATGGGAACTTACTACAACGTTATAAATAGTTGTTATTTTGTTATGCACGCATAGTAAAATATCTTATATTGCGTGAGCTTATGAGAAATAGAGACAAAACACTCGATCATATATTAAGGACGACCTGGATGTCAATCTCCAAAATGTATAACGAGCAGGCTGCTGTAAAAGGTAGTACAATGGCTACTGGATTTGCCCTGATAAGCATCGATCCAGAAGTGGGGACGCCCAGTACTGCACTAGGGCCCAAAATGGGAATGGAGGCCACATCCCTCTCGCGTACATTGAGAATGATGGAAGATAAAGGATTGATAGAAAGACGTCGCAACCCAGAGGACGGGCGTAGCGTTTTGATTCATTTAACTGATTTTGGCCAGGAAATGCGCGACTTTTCAAAGAGTGTCGTAAAAGCATTTGATAATAAGGTAAAAGAAGAAATTTCTGAAGAAAAAATTCAAACCTTTCTAGAAGTTGCCTTTAAGATCAACGAAATCGTCTGCTCAAAAAAGATATTTAAAAAAGAACCCTTTTTAACTGCAAAAAAATAATGGGAAAAAGAAGAATTAAGCACGTTACCGTCATCGGTTCTGGTATTATGGGAAGCGGTATCGCCTGCCATTTTGCAAACATAGGATGTGAAGTTCTATTGCTGGATATCGTTCCAAGAGAGTTAAACGCAAAAGAGTCTGCAAAGGGTCTAACCCTGGAGGATAAAGTAGTGCGCAACCGCATGGTTAGTGAGAACCTAGCAGCTGCTATTAAAAGTAATCCGGCCCCGCTTTATACCCAGGCTTTTGCCTCGCGCATTTCAACCGGTAACCTAACTGACGATTTATCAAGAATTAAACATACGGACTGGATTATTGAGGTGGTGGTAGAACGACTGGACATTAAACAGTCGGTTTTTGAACAGATTGAGAAATATCGTAAGCCAGGTACCTTAATTACCTCAAATACTTCTGGTATTCCTATTTCTTTTATGAATGATGGAAGAAGTGAAGACTTCCGCCAGCACTTTGCGGTCACCCACTTTTTCAATCCACCACGTTACCTCAAACTTTTTGAAGTAGTCCCCGGACCTGACTGTAAGCCAGAGGTTACGGATTTCTTAATGCACTATGGAGAGAAGTTTCTAGGTAAGACTTCTGTTCTAGCAAAAGACACCCCAGCTTTTATAGGTAATCGTGTGGGTATATTTTCCATCCAGAGCCTGTTCCATACCGTAAAGGATCTAGGTTTGACGGTAAGTGAGGTTGATAAACTTACTGGTCCTGTAATAGGTAGGCCTAAAAGTGCAACATTCCGCACGGTAGATGTTGTAGGCCTCGATACGCTGGTTCATGTGGCAAATGGAGTTTATGAAAACGCTCCAGAAGATGAGCATAGAGATACCTTCAAACTACCAGGTTTCATCAACTCAATGATGGAAAACAAATGGTTGGGTAGCAAAACAGGACAGGGTTTTTATAAAAAAGTAAAAGGTGATGATGGCAAAAGCGTCATACAGGGTTTGAATCTGGATAGTATGTCATACGAGGCACAACCCAGAGCAAAGTTTGCCACTCTTGAACTGACCAAAACTATTGACCACGTTCCAGATCGTTTTCCAGTTCTCGTTAAGGGAAAGGATAAGGCGGGCGAGTTTTATCGCAAGTCTTTTGCCAGTTTATTTGCATACGTCCAGTATCGCATCCCAGAAATCTCTGACGAATTATATCGCATTGATGATGCTATGAGTGCAGGATTTGGCTGGGAGCAAGGTCCCTTTCAAATCTGGGATGCAATAGGCATTGAGAAAGGTGTTGAGCTAATTAAAGCAATAGGTAAGGAACCTGCAGCTTGGGTAACTGAAATGGTTGAGACTGGTCACACTTCATTTTACAAGATAAAAGATGGAGCCACCTACTACTATTCCATTCCAGATAATAAGTACGTAAAAAAACCAGGTCAGGACTCTGTAATTATACTTGATAACATCAGGAAAAGTAAAGAGATCTGGTCTAATTCTGGAGTTTCCATTCAAGATCTAGGTGATGGAATTATCAACTGTGAATTCCGTTCCAAGATGAATTCCATAGGTGGCGACGTACTAGCAGGGGTCAATAAAGCTATCGATCTCGCAGAAGAGAATTATGATGGTCTGGTAATCGCTAACCAAGGTGCCAATTTTTCTGTGGGAGCAAACATAGGGATGATCTTTATGATGGCTGTGGAACAGGAATATGACGAGCTCAACATGGCGGTGCGCCAGTTTCAGAACACCTGTATGCGCTTGCGCTATAGCAGTATTCCCACCGTAGTTGCCCCACAGCAAATGACGCTGGGTGGTGGTTGCGAGATGGCACTCCATGCAGATGCAGTTGTTGCAGCCGCTGAGACATATATAGGTCTAGTGGAATTTGGTGTAGGACTAATACCCGGTGGTGGTGGTTCTAAGGAAATGACACTGCGAGCGGCAGAAGGTTATGGTCAGGGAGACGTTGAACTTAATCGCCTAAGAGAATATTTTTTGACTATAGGTCAAGCTAAAGTTGCCACTAGCGCTCATGAAGCGTATGATCTGGGAATACTCAAAAAAGGAAAAGATAAAGTGGTTGTAAATGCTAGTCAACAGTTAGCTTTCGCGAAAGCGGAAGCACTCATGCTTGCAGATATGGGTTACACACAACCGCCACCCAACAAGAATATTAAAGTGCTAGGACAACAAGCTCTGGGAATGTTTCTAGTAGGGACTGAGGCTATGGAGTCTGGAAAGTATATCAGCGAGCATGATAAAAAGATTGCCAACAAACTTGCTTACGTTATGGCAGGAGGTGATTTGAGCCAGCCACAAATGGTGAGTGAGCAGTACCTATTGGATCTGGAACGTGAGGCATTTCTCAGTCTAACTGGAGAGCGTAAGACATTAGAACGTTTGCAGCACATGATTCAAAAAGGAAAACCGTTGAGAAACTAAATAGCGTGTGTTGACAACGGACTATCTGACTACCGACGACGGACTAGCTATACTACTTAACCATGATAAAACATAATTTTAGAAAGTTGAATATTTGGAAAGAGGGAATCGAGTTAACAAAAGCAACTTATAGTTTGACTATTGATTTTCCTAAAGAAGAACGTTATGGTTTGAGTAGTCAAATACAACGTTGTGCAGTAAGCATTCCATCCAATATTGCTGAAGGAACGTCGAGAAGTTCCAATAGGCACTTTATACAATACTTAGAAACTGCACTTGGAAGTGCTTTTGAGTGGGAAACCCAATTAATTATTGCTATAGATGCAGGTTATATTTCAGAACTAAAATTTAAAGAACTTGAGGAAAACATTAGACGTATTCAAAATCAGATGATTAAGTTCATGAATACTTTGGAATAATGGTCGGTGGTCATTAGTCCAAAGTTCTTCGAAAGAAGAACGGTCGACCGTCAAAAAATAAAATGATATGAATAAAACAGCATATATAGTAGCAGCAAAGAGAACAGCCGTAGGTAAGTCCGGTCGTGGGGTTTTTAGATTCAAGCGTCCAGATGAACTTGCCGCAGAGTGTATTCAGGGAATGCTGAAGGATCTTCCATCCTTTGATAAAGGAAGAATTGACGATATGATCATAGGTAATGCTATGCCAGAAGCAGAACAGGGTCTGAATATGGCACGACAAATCTCGCTTATGGCTCTAGATCGTGTCGATGTTCCTGGTATAACTATCAATAGGTGGTGTGCATCTGGACTTGACGCCATAGCCGCTGCGGTGGCTAGAGTACAATCTGGTATGGCTAGCTGTGTAGTAGCTGGCGGGGTGGAAAGTATGAGTTATGTACCCATGGGTGGTTATAAGCCTGCTCCTGATTATAAACTAGCCAAAGAAGGTCACGAGGATTATTACTGGGGAATGGGACTCACAGCCGAGGAGGTCGCCAATGAATATAAAATCTCTCGTGAAGAGCAAGATGCTTTTGCTTATGAAAGCCACATGCGGGCACTCAAGGCTCAATCCGAAGATCGATTTCAGGATCAAATCGTACCTATTGACGTAGAAGAGATTTATCTGGACGAAAACGGCAAAAAGAAAACAAGAAATTATACAGTAACCAAGGATGAAGGACCACGTCAAGGAACTAGTGTAGAGGCACTTGCAAAGCTGCGACCCGTTTTTGCAGCTGGAGGAAGTGTTACCGCTGGTAACAGTTCACAAACCAGCGATGGTGCGGCATTCACCATGGTGATGAGTGGTGAAATGGTAGAAGAATTAGGAATCAGGCCCATAGCACGATTGGTAAGTTTTGCAGTTGCCGCGGTTGAACCGCGCATCATGGGAATTGCCCCCATTGAGGCTATACCTAAAGCATTAAAACAAGCTGGTCTCAAACAGGATGATATGGAGCTTATTGAACTCAATGAAGCCTTTGCCAGTCAATCTGTAGCGGTAGTAAAAGAGCTGGGGCTAGATACTGATAAAGTAAATGTAAATGGCGGCGCAATTGCTCTAGGTCACCCGTTAGGATGTTCTGGTGCAAAATTAAGTGTCCAGATTTTTGATGAAATGCGCAAGCGTGACCTGCAGGGGAAACATTGTATGGTTACGATGTGTGTAGGAACTGGACAGGGAGCCGCTGGGATATTTGAATTTTTGAATTAAAAATGATTATTTGGTCTAGTCATCTCTTACCCTCGATACTCTGTTTCAACCATAATTTTTATGTCAAAGAATATTTTCCATCGAGCGTGTAATGATCAAATAGATTAAAACAAACTAATTGCGGGATTGAGTACAGTAATCAAAAGAGTGTTATGAGTTTTTATATTACTAGGGATGCGACAATCTATGCACGCTAAAATTTTTGACACAACACCCAATAGATACTATCAGAATTTATAAATCACACAAACAACAGTAAACGTAGCAAACGCATTAACTTAATTACCATGGCAACAACACAAAATATGATTAGAGGAGGTCAATTCATCATAAAAGAAACTAATCCACAAGACGTTTTCACGCCCGAAGATTTTTCTGACGAGCAAAAGATGATGCAGGAATCCGTGACGGAATTTGTAGATAAGGAGATTGTCCCGCATAAAGAACGTTTTGAGAATAAAGACTATGCGCTTACTGAAGAAGTTATGCGCAAGGCAGGTGAGATGGGATTCCTAGGAGTTGCCGTTCCAGAAGAATATGATGGGCTAGGTATGGGATTTGTTTCTACCATGCTGGTGTGTGACTATATATCTGGAGCAACCGGATCGATTGCCACAGCATTTGGCGCGCACACGGGAATAGGAACCATGCCTATCACCCTCTATGGGACTGATGAGCAGAAGAAAAAGTATGTACCCAAACTAGCGACTGGAGAATGGTTTGGCGCTTATTGTCTCACAGAGCCCGGTGCAGGTAGTGATGCAAATTCTGGAAAGACAAAAGCAGAGCTGGCAGATGATGGTAAGAGTTATAAACTCAACGGTCAGAAAATGTGGATCTCAAATGCTGGGTTTTGTAATGTGTTTGTTGTTTTTGCTCGACTGGAAGATGATAAGAACATTACTGGATTTATAGTGGAAAATGATCCCAGCAATGGTATCACCATGGGTGAAGAAGAAAAAAAACTGGGTATTCACTCCTCTTCCACCCGCCAGGTATTTTTTAACGACACGATCGTTCCCGTAGAAAATATGCTCGCAGGTCGTGGTGAAGGTTTCAAAATTGCCATGAATGCCCTTAATGTGGGTCGTATTAAACTTGCGGCAGCCTGTCTAGACGCTCAAAGAAGGGTAATATCACTAGCAACCCAGTATGCAAACGAGCGGGAACAATTCAAAACGCCTATCGCAAAATTTGGTGCGATACGTAAAAAAATAGCCCAAATGGCTATGAACTCTTACGTAGGTGAGAGTGCCTCATACAGGGCCGCAAAAGACATTGAGAACAGGATTCACCTACGTCAAGAAGAGGGTGCAGCTTTCGCGGAAGCGGAATTGAAAGGAGTTGAAGAATTTGCTATTGAATGTTCAATTCTTAAAGTTGCCGTGTCTGAAGATATGCAGGAATGCAGCGATGAGGGAATACAGATCTATGGTGGTATGGGCTTTAGTGCTGATGCTCCCATGGAAGCTGCCTGGAGAGATGCACGTATTTCCAGAATCTATGAGGGAACCAATGAGATTAACCGCATGCTAGCGGTGGGAATGCTGGTTAAGAAAGCCATGAAAGGTCATGTGAATTTACTGGAACCAGCAATGGCAGTAGCTACTGAGTTGACTTCCATCCCTTCTTTTGACGTTCCGGATTTTGATGAGCCACTCAGTGAGGAAGCAGCAATGCTAGTGAAATTGAAAAAGGTGTTTTTAATGGTAGCTGGTAGTGCCGTACAAAAATTTGGAACTGAACTTGAGGAGAATCAGCAGTTGTTGCTGGCAGCGAGTGATATCCTAATCGAGATCTATATGGCAGAAAGTGCTATTCTTAGAACACAGAAAAATATTGCACGCACCTCAATAGAGGCTCAAAAGGAACAGATTGCCATGAGTCAGCTGTACCTTTATCAAGCGACAAAGATTATTCAAGCGAGGGCAGAAGAAGGAATTGCTAGCTTTGCCGAGGGCGATGAGCAACGCATGATGTTAATGGGACTCAAAAGGTTCACTAAATACACAAATCTGCCTAATGTTATCGGATTGCGCAATATCATTGCCGATAGGGTGACCAGCGAGAATAAATATCCATTCTAGAAAAAGCAAAATTTATTAAAGCCGCTAGTCAATCGACTAGCGGCTTTTTTATTTTATTTAACAAAGCTATATTTATAATCTTGAAACAGTAATGGAGCTATTTAATCATGATAAGGATAGGGTCAAATCTATAAGTGATGGCATATTTGCTTTTGCTGCAACTCTTGTAGTGGTTTCACTAGACATGCCAGAATCGTTTGAGGAACTACGGGAAATGAAAATTAGCCTTATTAGTTTTGCTGCTAGTTTTGCCGCCCTAATCTTCATCTAGCTCACCCATTACAATTACTATAGGCGCATTACACAGATTCATTACACCGTTATTGTATTGAACTTCGCCTAATTGTTTGTGTTGTTAGTCTACGTTTACCCGCTTAAATTTTAGCAAGTTATCTATAGGAAAAATGAAAATATAAACTGAGATAACTTTGTAGGGCTTTGGATGTGGTATGGTCTGGGTTTCTCATTTATCTTTCTATGTGCAGGCTTTTTATACCGCAGGCAACTATCTCCCGCCATGGCTCACTCTTTCCCTGCGATAATAAAATATTATTCTTGGAGGTATTTCATTATGGCTGCGGCAGGTTTACTGTCAGTAATGCTAGCTTCTACCCAGCTGGATATCAGTTATGGCATCCCCGGTCTTGCCTACTGGCTCATAGGTCCCGCAATAATGCTGTTGAACAAAAAAATAAACTTGAAAAATTTAAAAGCTGGAGTTAGAACGTAAAGCAGCGGTAAATTGTAGTGGTAGATCACTAGATGCTATAATCACAACTTGATCTTTTTGGAAATTTCAAACAAGTGAACCCCTTCACTAGTTGGCATTAGTTAACGGCACAGTTCTACTTTTAAATTCTCTTTTTGCGGTGATAATTCCGCTTTCGCGAAAGCGGAACAAAAGCAACACAATAAGCTAGAAATCTAGTTTTTAAGATATTGAGCTATAGTTTTGATGACAAATTAACATTTTGTACTTTTATCGTAATTACCCATAATGGGGTATGTTTTTTTATCCTTTTTAATTGAAATTAGACCAACTAAATTTAACGTTCCATGTCAAACTACGCACAAAGCAAACACCACGTACCAGAAAAGAAATATACAATTGATGCAGATAACAACTGGTACCCAGTTGCGGAAGATGGAGACGGGATCTTTGGGATTGAGGCGCAATTCTCCTATAGCGGCGATACCATTGTTGCGATTAAGCTGAAGACTTCAAGCGGCGTTCAACCTATAAATTCACAAACTGTAGATTATCGGGATAACGTTCAGGAACTTTTTATAGAGCTTGAGCAGTACACGGGATTCAGTACCGAATCAAATGAAGTAGAGATTCAGGATCTTAACATTCCATTTAAGGAAGATGATAGCTTTGGTACACTTATAAACTTTAATGGATACCCACTTCAAGATTTTCCATTTAAACCTGAAAGAAGAGGAAGCGTCTATATCAGGAGAAGAATTGGATCCTCGGGGAAAAACCGAGAGTAGAATGGGCAAACATTTGCTTGTTTCCTGTGTTTTACTGCTGCTAGCGTTTTCATGGAGCTCTTACTCTCAATTTGTTTACAGGGACATTGATAGTCTAGCTAACGTGGGAAAATACGAGCAAGCACTTAATCGCATCCGTGCATTTGAAAGCAACACGCGGTACAGTAAAGCTTATTCAAACTACCTCGCTGCAATAGTGGATCTAGAGGCATCAGCTCCCATGGAACAGGTTTATGCGCAATTACTTGAAGCAAAAAAAACCGTTCCCAGCGACAGTCTCGCACTTCTTTTTAAGATTAATGATGAGCTGATTTATACTCAATTCAGCGCAATTAACGATCCCATTGCACCAGAGGTGCTAATTGAAGAGAATCGACGTATTGCAATGCTTACTAGAGATATAAGACAACAGCTACAAGTAAACTATTATACTGCAGCTAGGGTCGATGTCGATAGCAAATCATCAATTATTGAGGCCATTGCTGCCTTGAAGAAATCCTTGCTTCTTATTGAGAATAACATGGATTATACTAGCTGGAACACCACCATCAACAATAACCTGGGAGTTAGTTATAATCATTTAAAAATGGGTGACAGCGCGCTATTCTATTTAAAGCGCGGCTATACAAAACCTAGAGACACATATGATAGTCTGGTAACCGCCGCGCTCTTCCAAAACACGGCACTGGCCCATCGCTATGCTAGAACTTATGATAGTAGCGTGGTTTATTACGATAAAGCACTCAAATTCAATAAAGCGCTAGGTGAGAATATATCGCCTAGCTTCTATTCCTACTACGCACAAGCCCTATCGCTGGATAATCAACTTAAAAAGGCAACAAATTATTATGAGAAATCTATTCAACTTGCAGACTCCCTGCAGCTAGTTGAACAGGATCGTAATATCAAGGAACTTCAAGAGCAGTATGAAAGTGCAGAGAAGGACAAAGAAATTCTACGTCAAGAAGCCGGAAACGAGCGTAAACGCGCCACCATCATAGCCCTAGTTGCGGCAGTAGGGCTTATAGCTATAACAGCTTTCTTTATATATAAGAACCAGCGCAAGAGGGTTTTGCTGGCTAGACAACAAGAGAAACTGGCAGTACAGGAAACAGACCAGATTTTAAAGGAGCAGGTTCTTAAAACCATAGACGCAATGATATCGGGTCAGGAGCTGGAACGGCAAAAACTAGCGTCAGAACTTCACGATAACCTGGGTAGTTCGTTGACTACCTTAAGATTGTATCTAGATGGGCTGGAATCAACGGTACAAGACCCAAGGGCGCTGGAATTACTTTCCCGTACTGAAAAGGTGGTTGATGCTACTTATGATACCGTGCGCAATATGTCGCATGAGCGGGGTAATAGTATTTTATCAGAGCGTGGTCTGGTAAGCAGCCTAGGATCCCTGGCGGCTCACATTAGTAATTCAGGAAAAGTAGAGCTGGAAGTTATACATAATTCAAATGATCTTAAACTATCAAATACTACAGAGCTGGCCATTTTCAGGACCATTCAGGAGCTCGTCACCAACATCGTAAAACACGCTGACGCCAGCGAGGCAACCATCAATATTACCGCCTACAAAGAACATCTTGATTTTTTAATAGAGGATAACGGCAAGGGATTCATTCCGGCTTCAATAACGGCAAAAACAAATAGCCTAGGGTTAAAATCCATTGAAAAACGAGTTGAGAACCTAGGGGGTAGTCTAGAGATTGACAGCGCTCCAGGTTCAGGTACAAGCATCCACCTAGAAATTCCCATCGTATGATTACTGTCCTAGTAGTAGACGACCATAAATCGCTGACTGAAGGTCTAGAACTTCTATTTGAAAATGACTCCCAAATAAAAATTATAGGAGTTGCAAACTCTGGTCTAGAATTACTGGAAATTCTTCAAAAACAAGTTCCCGATATTTTGTTGACTGATGTGAGCATGCCAGGGGTCAATGGTGTGGAATTATGTAGGAGAGTACGCGACAATTTCCCTAGTGTCAAAGTTATTGCTTACAGCATGTTTGATACAGAAACTGCTATCAGGGAGATGAAAGAAGCGGGCATTGTAGGATACATCCTTAAAAAAAGCTCGCTCAATATCGTACGTGATGCGATTGTGGAAGTGAGCAAAGGCTACGAGTATTATGATGATCTTATTTCAAAAGAACTACTCAAACCTAAAAAAGACCTAGGGACGGTACGATTATCAAAAAGCGAGAAAGCTATACTCAAACTTATAGCCCAGAACAAGACCTCTTCAGAAATTGCAGATATCAGGTTTACGGCGGTAAGTACAGTACAAAAGCACCGTAAAAACATCATTCAGAAATTAGGCCTGAGTGGATCTGGAAAATTACTGGAATATGCTATACGTGAGTACAAACACCTCTAATTACACAAAAGACAATAATTCCCTAGTTACTTCTTTTCCTCACGATTAAAGTAAACTAGGTAATAGTACATTTGCTTTTCCTCATCCCAGCCTTTTTCAATAAACTTTTCTGCACTATCAGAATTTGTAAAATCCATTTTGATCTGGACATGCGTGTCCAGATTGATCACGCTCTTTATTCCCTTGCGCGCCGCACTTACGGCAGTATTTGAAATGGGGAAACTAGACACATCCTCGATGGAATACTTAGGTCCCTGTTCAACCTTGTAATTTCTGAATTCTGGGATCAGTTCGGGATTTTCAAGCGTTTCATTGAGAAATGCCGTTTCTTCAAATTCATCGTTTTTTGCAAAATGGTTGACCGCCCGATTCATGAACATCACCTCTTCCTTTTTATCCTCGGCAGGTAGGACTACATCCTTTGCAAAATCCTGGCAAAACTTGAGGTATTTTTTGGTAAAGAAATTCTCGTCTTCAAAAACGTCCACCCCTAGAAAGCTTTCCAGCCAGTATTTTGCGTCGTACCGGTTAGAGTCCACACTCAGGATCTTATAACCCTGCTCCTCCTCTACGTTGAATATGATGGCTCCCTTATCAAGTTTGTTGAGATTGACTCCTTGCTGCAGCACCATTTTTAAATCTTCCTCGCCCTCTTCAAATTGCAGGAATTCTTGTTTGATTTCACTCTTAAAAATCCCTATCGCGTCAGTTTTATTGTTATCCACCATCACGTTGTCCAAATAACAAACGTAGAGCTCACCACTTCTTATATGAGGGTGGTCAGATTGCTGGTAAAGATGTTTGGCGATTTTCTTGCTGTTGTCTAGTAGGCCTGCCGGTGTTGAGAATACCGCTTTCGCGAAAGCGTACATCTCATGAAACTCTAGATCCTCTTCATGAAAAAAGCTATAGTAAGCCTCTTCCTTGGAACGGAAGGGTTTTAAGAAATATTCTTTGAGCAAGGCATGCATCTCGTCGTCCAGCGGGGTGTTGTTGCTGGAAGTCAACAAGAGCTCGCCCTTGTTCTTGTTTCCCACCCGGTGAATGGCTAGGTCTTCTATTCTGGTATTGTAAAGGTTGATCATGGTCTAGTAGAGGTCGTAGTCGTCGTGGTTTTCTTCATCGTAAAAATCATCTTCATCAATCTGATCATCATTCTCATCATCCTGGTGAAACCTGGGATCTGCCTCAAATTCCTTATCTGGCGGTGAGTCTGGCAACTCTCCTATCGCAAATATCACTTGTGGGTATGCGGTACCATCTACTGGCCCAGCAACATCTGCCAGTTCCACCAGGAAAGTCCACATGTTCAAAAAGTCATAAACATAGATCATTCTGGTGCTGGTCTCGTTAAAGGTATCTTCCACCTTTACGTCCTGCATCTTCTTTACGGGCGCCATGCCACCAGTCATATCAAAAAGCCCATATTCTGCCCCCTGATTCCATTCTTCATCACTCTCATAGAAACTGGCCATCTCGTCTCCTGCGAGCTGAAACGATTGCATGATCACATTATGAAAATCCTCGAGAGAATCACTACCTGCGATTTCAATATCCCTGAAACAATCTGCCGTGGCGTCTAGCAAAACGCGGAATCTAAAAATCATAATGGCTATTTTTTGAGGTGCGCAAAGATAGTTCAATGCGCAGCTTGATAGCATTGCAATTTGGACCTGTACCTACAAGATTTTGTTCAAAACAACGATAAACTCTTGTAGTCCATACCTAGATGAAGCAAGTTGTATAGCTAGCAATAGGCGTGTATTACCTTTACCATATGGGACATTTTATTGACGTCATACTGCCACTATCCATTAACCGGTACCATACCTATAAAGTTACTCGTGATGAATATGAATATCTAACGCTAGGAATGCGGGTTGCCGTGCCGCTAGGCAAGTCTAGAATACATACCGCAATCGTACAACGCACTCACAAAGACAATAGTGCCGCCTACGAGATAAAGGATATTGAATTTATCATCGATGAAGAGCCTATGGTAACTATTGACCAGTTGCGCTTATGGGAGTGGATGGCTTCCTATTACATGTGTAGTGTAGGTCAGGTTATGAAGGCTGCCATGCCCAGATCCCTTATGCTCGAAAGTGAGACCGTAGTCATGCGCAATACGCGACATGAAATAGATATGCAGGGTCTGGACGATCGGGAATTTCTAATCATGGAAGCCCTGGGCAGCCGTAGTAGTATTAAGGTTCAAGAGGTTATGGAAATACTGGATAGGAAAACCGTACTGCCCATACTTAAGAAAATGCTAGCTAGCGACCTAATCATTCTTCAAGAGGAGCATTATTCCACCTATAAACCCAAACTGCACAAGTATATCTACCTACATCCCGATTATAATGATGAGGTAATGCTCAAACTATTGCTGGAAGAACTTTCACGTGCCACAAAACAGCGAGACGCGGTAATGACGCTATTCATGATGAAAGCGGGTAGTCAAAAGGAGGTAAGCAAGAAAGAACTGATGGAGCGATCGGGAGTTTCTGCAGCTATTATTTCGACCCTAGTTATAAAGGAGGTTTTTATTGAAGTAGAAAAAACCGTGGACCGCGTTCTTCAAGAAACGGGGAATGGAAATGAGCTCTATCAGCTCAATGAGATCCAGCAACAGGCCCTTGATGCAATTGATAAACACCATGCTCAACAAAAAACTGTTTTGCTTTATGGTGTCACCTCCAGCGGCAAGACTGAGGTTTATGTACGACTGATCCAGCAACAATTGGAAACAGGTAAACAATCCCTCTACCTACTGCCAGAAATTGCCCTGACCACCCAACTGATTGCCAGGCTCAAACATTTTTTTAAAGATCAGGTACTGGTCTATCATTCCCGCTACAGTCTCAATGAGCGGCTGGAGGTATGGAACCATGTACTTAATGCCACTAAACCCTTTGTTATCGTGGGTGCGCGTAGTGCTGTATTTCTACCGTTTAATAATTTGGGACTAGTTGTGGTAGATGAAGAACATGAAACCAGTTTTAAGCAATTTGATCCAGCCCCAAGATATCATGCTCGTGACACAGCAATTGTCCTAGCGACATTGCACGGCGCTCAAATAGTTTTAGGAAGTGCAACACCGTCGCTAGAATCCTATTTTAATGCGCAAAAGGGTAAATACGCGCTGGTAGAGATGAATAAACGGTTTAACGATTTGTTGATGCCAGAGATCAACATGGTGGATCTTAAAGACAAACACCATCGCAAAAAGATGCAGGGCCTATTCAGCAATACCCTTATTGAGGGTATGAAAGAAGCTTTTGCATCGGGTAATCAAGTCATTCTATTCCAGAACCGCCGCGGCTTTTCACCTATTATGGAATGTACCACATGTGGTCTGGCACCTCAATGCCCCAATTGTGATGTAAGCCTAACCTATCACAAATTTAAAAATCAACTGCGTTGCCACTATTGCGGGTTCCATACCGTTACACCTCAAACCTGCCCTGCCTGTTCCAGCCACGCGCTGGATACTAAGGGCTTTGGTACTGAGCAAGTAGAACAACAATTTAAAGAACTGTTTCCCGATAGTAACATTGCGCGCATGGATCTAGACACTACTCGAGGTAAGAATAGTTATGAAAAATTGATCGACGGGATGGATACTGGTGATATAGATTGCCTAGTAGGTACACAGATGGTGACTAAGGGTTTGGATTTTCGCAATGTGAGTCTAGTAGGTGTTATCAATGCAGACTCACTACTCAACTACCCGGATTTCAGATCGCATGAAAGATGTTACCAATTACTATCGCAAGTTGCTGGAAGGGCGGGGCGTACCAGCGATCGTGGCAAGGTATTGATACAGACTTATAATCCAGATCACCGCATCTTACAGCAAGTGAGTACCCACGACTATATTACTATGTATAAGGAGCAGTTGCAAGAACGACGACAGTTTCAGTACCCGCCCTATATAAAGATGATTAGAATTACCTTGAAGCACAAGGATTACAACCACACGCAAGAAGCAGCAAATTGGTTTGTAAACGCACTTCAAAACATCCCTAAAGGTGTTGAAGTATTGGGCCCAGAATTTCCACCAGTTTCTAGAATACGTAATCTTTACTTAATCAATATTGTTGTTAAGGTGAGTAAATCTCAAAGCATGGAAGCCGTGAAAAATTACATACGTAAAGTGAGCAATAGTTTTGAGTCCATTAAACATTATCGGTCTGTAAGGAGTGTAATCGATGTTGACTTTAATTAATATACAGCGTTTATAAATTCAAAGCGGTGGACTCATTACCATAAATTTTGGGCTGGGTATTGTCTATATCCTCGATTCAATTAACAATTACAATGTAATACCTCCATTACCCGTACTAAATTAATTATAAATGAAGGGACGGCTAATTCAATGAATCAAATACTTGGGTTTACAAATTATATTAAAATTCCGATGAACAATGACTATAGTGGTTACTTAGTATACAGCGGGGTTCTTTTAGCTAGATACTTTAAAGTGACTTTATAGGCGTCACTTGTTTGCCAGAAGGAATTATGATCCTTACTGAATAAATTTTCACCTTTATCGTTAAATACGTTCATCGTAATACTAGTACTATAGGTCTTGCTACTACTGGTAGCACCTCCTGTACTCACGTTAGTCCCAGAGTTGTCAAATAATTTACCCACAAAAGTTTTCACAGGCTTTCTATTGCTGGTCTTTACGTTAGTTGTAGAAGAAGAATACGTAGAGCTACCTGTCTCTTCTATAGAAACTAGACCTTGTACCAGGTACTCCACTCCTAAAATGTTGCACAGTTCCCCCATTGCATAATTCTGTCGATCATTTGTTCCTATACCTGCCTGCCTTAATAATCTATTAGTTGTCATGGGATCCTGAAATTTGAGAATCCCATTATGATTTTGATATACGGAATAAGTCTCTTGTTGGATTTTTTGAGACATGGCATTTGAACCCTCTTGCTGATTCTTAATCAAAGCAAAGGGTAATATGGCTACTTTGTTATGATGATCCTTTAAGCTAGTTGAATTATTAAAGAATTGCACTCTCCCCGATGCAAAAGTTATTTTTGAGATCTTGGTCTTTGGTACTTGATACTGTAGCGTTTCGTTTTGGTAGATAAAGTCGATATCGACTTTGTTGATCGATGTGACCTTACCTATTAATTCTTCGCCATCAGTTTTAAGAACAACATCATTTTGCGCAGTAGCAGATAGAGTAATGCCTATAAGAATTGTTGAAAAGAAAATAATCCTATAGAATGCCGTCATCTTGAAAGTTTTAAATGATAAATATAGGGATAGCAAATTACACGCCTATCTCTCATAAGTCAATTAAGGCGTTGTCATCAAGAGTTTACTGTACACCTAATAAAATTTTTACTGTTTTATCAATGCTGTTAGATAGTTTCTAAGTGTGAAGTCTTAACAAGTAAATACTTTTCAATCCACTCTCATAATTATTCTACAACTATAACTACTGTAAGACTATTTAATATCTTTTGATCATGTTGGAGAACGTGCTCAAAACATGTTTGTATTGTAGGCGTTTTAAAGGTGGGAAGTGTAAAACTATGACTATTTTACGTCGCTTATAGTTTTGAATAATTATGCCAGATGAATGGGGTGATTTATAACACAACTGGTATGGTAATAAGGTGGATAGCCCCTGACGCGAGTAACTACTGGCAATGACGTATAGAAAGGATATTGATGGTTTAAGAGCAGTTGCAGTTGTTGCTGTGGTCTTTTTTCACTTGGGATATTTGCCTAATGGTTACCTAGGGGTTGATATCTTTTTTGTTATTAGTGGATTCTTGATCACATCAATTATCTATAGTGACTTAAAGAGGAATGACTTTTCAATTCTGGATTTTTACAATCGTAGGATTAGACGCATACTTCCATTATTACTTTGTATTACCTCTACTGCATTAATTCTAGGTTTACTGTTAATGTTGCCCGACGATCTTGAAAATCTAGCGCAATCCGTGGTAGCAAGCAATTTTTCTGCAAACAATATTTTGATGTTGCTTACCTCTGGTGATTACTGGATTGTTAAGAATGAATACAAACCATTGATGCACACCTGGTCGCTGGGTATAGAAGAGCAGTTCTACTTAATCTATCCCGTGCTACTTTTACTGATTGCCAGGGTACGGCTGGGTTTGATCCTGCCTTTTTTAATAGGTATTACGGTTTTATCAATTGCCCTATTCCTGTTTTGCGGCACCCCGGCAGATCGTTTTTTTCTACTTCCATATCGGTTATTTGAATTGACTATAGGTGGAGTCGTTGCTGCGATCTTACTGATTAGAAAAAAGGATCACCCAGCACTCAAGTTTATGTATCCCCTAGCTGGCATGGGTATTTTACTATGCTTAGGCATTACCATTAAGAATCACCAATCTTTGGTACTTATTACTACTTTCTTAACCGCAATTATGATTTACGCCGGTAGTTTTAATTCTTCGGGCACAAGAATTTTTGCTTCACTACTCAGTAATTCAGTAATTGTTTTTATTGGTAAGATTAGTTTCAGCATCTATTTGTGGCACCATCTTATTTTCTCATTCGCTAGATACGCCTTTGTGGAAAAAATTACGTTTGTTCTTAGTTTACTTCTTATCGCCCTAACCCTGCTTTTATCGATAATTACCTACTACCTTATAGAAAAACCGTTTAGGAATCGGGGTTTATGGAGCATGAAAAAAGTGTATACCTTGTTATCGATTCCATTTGTCTTGACTACTGTAGCGGCACTATACCTTTACATGGTGGGTGGCGTTTACAAGGATTTTGAGATCATCGGACTTACGACACAGGATGTTGAACAACAGGGTTATAATTTTTTCTCTAGAAGTGATAATGTCCACATTCACTACAATGAAATAATTCGCGAGCGCGATACACCATTTGAGGATAGTAATAAAAAGAAAGTTCTGATTATCGGTGACAGCTACGGTCGGGATGTCACAAACATTTTGCTAGAATACGATCACGAACAACATACGGATCTTAGCTACTTTGATGTAGAGCGTATTCATCAGGACTCAACCATAATTAATCGATGGAACAATGCAGATCTTGTGATTCTTGCAGCAAGCAGCAATTATGACAAAAATTGGGTAGCGCAGGTAGGCCACCGATTCACTTCTTCTTTAGATACGGAGAAGCTCTATGTATTTGGCACAAAGGACTTTGGGTATAGTAACGGCATCCATTTCAACAAATTCAACTCTATCAACGACTACGCCTCTTATCACGCTCCCATGAGGAAAGATGTCCTTATAATAGAACAGCAGCTAAAAAGGGAATGGCAGGAAAAGTACGTAAGTCTTATTGAACCATTACTAATCACCCAAGATGAAATAAGAGTGTTTGACGATAATGGGAAACTATTGAGCCAAGATACTTTTCATTTGACTAAGGCTGGCGCCACTTATTACGCAACCGTTTTGAATGACTGGCTCCACGAGCATTTGTCAGATTAAATCATCACTATGCCTAATAGCATAAATGCTTAGTGCTTAGCGCTTACTATTGCAATCAAATACAGATCTACTTTGGTTTGATGTCTAGAATTTAAGCACTAGCGGTAAGGCTTGGTTGCTATTACGCTTTCGCGAAAGCGGAAAAATCAAGACATAATCACCTATCAATGGCCTTGAGCATTTGAACAGGGCAGGAATAGTGACCCGTATTACCTAATGGGCGCTCTAGGGTTTCAAATCCGTACTTTCTGTACAATTTTTGAGCGGCCAGCATATTACCCATTGTTTCTATATATACGTGAGAAAAGGCATAAGACTTTGCCGTTTGCAAGCACAACTCCATAAGCTTAGATCCTAGTCCCAGACCTCTTATTTTAGGATCAAAATACATCTTTTGCAGTTCAGCATAATTGCCTGAATAATGGTCTAGTTTTGAAATACCGGCTCCTCCCAATACCCTCCACACCTCATCAATCACCACAAAATAGGCTGATCGCGGCAACTGGTAACGCTCATACATTGCCATGGTTGCGGCATCGCTATAGGCTGTACCCTCTTTGGAAGCATCATGTTCCAGAATAGAATCCTGAATTATGGATTGAATCCTGATATTATCTTGGGGTAAGATGGATCTGATAGTCATAATTCAAAGATAGCAGTCATAATAAGTTAATGCCACTAGACGATGATTTTACAGCATATATATTTGCGAGAATGGTTGATCACGAACTTTATATGCGACGTTGCCTGCAACTGGCAAAAAATGGGCTAGGCACCACCTACCCTAACCCGCTGGTAGGTTGTGTAATTGTTCTTGAAAATCAGATCATTGCCGAGGGATGGCACCGCAAGTCAGGCACTCCACATGCAGAAGTCAACGCAATCAATGCAGCTAGAACCTATGGTTATACTGAACAGGATTTTAAAAAAGGTACGCTTTACGTAAATCTAGAGCCATGTTCCCATACAGGTAAAACTCCTCCCTGCGCTGATCGCATTATAAGTGAAAACTTTAAAAAAGTAGTCGTGGGTACACTTGATCCGCATGCTAAGGTTGCTGGAAAAGGAATCAAAAAACTTACTGATGCCGGTATTGCCGTTAAAACCGGGGTCTTACCTGAACTATGCAATGAACTGAATAAGAGATTCTTTACCTTCCATAGAGAAAAACGCCCCTATATAATTTTGAAATGGGCAGAAAGCGAGGATGGATTTATCGCTCCCAACACCCGGCCCAGCAGCAGACCGGTATGGATTACTAATAAAAGATCCAGACAACTGAGTCACAAACTCAGATCTGACGAGCACGCCATACTAATAGGCGCATATACGTTTATTCAAGATTCACCTAAACTCTCTACCCGGGACTGGTATGGAACTGAAGCGCAGAAATTTGTAGCTACCGATGGCAAACGCAACCTAGAACTCCCGCCAGAATTCATTCCTATCGATGATTCCCTAGGTATGGAAGAAATGCTCCTCTTTTTGTACGATAAGGGTATCCAGTCAATTATCATAGAAGGCGGGACTCGTACCATCCAGAGATTTATTAAATCCGGGATTTGGGATGAAGCACACAGATTCATAGGTACCACAAAATTATTAAAAGATGGAGTCAAAGCGCCTGAACTAACCCACCAGCAGCTTATGAACAGTACCATCATTAATAACGACCTACTTAAAATTTACAGCAAGAAATGATATGGTTATTATTGAGCATAGCGACCTCGAGCCTGCTTTATGTCATTTTTAAAGGGTTTGCTATCTATGAGGTGAATAGGTTGCATGCCATTGTAATCAATTATCTAGTGGCCTGCGCTACTGGTTTCATCGCTTTTCGAGGTACTATAGATTTGACTGAAAGTCTTGAGTCATCCTGGATACTTACCGCCGCAGTTTTAGGGATTTTATTTATAGCCATCTTTAATTGTATGGCACTCACCAGCCAGCAAAATGGACTATCAGTTGCCGCAGTAGCTAGTAAAATGTCACTCGTTATACCGGTTGTAGCCGGCGTGCTACTCTACGATGAATCGTTGGGCTGGCTCAAAATTGCCGGAATAGGACTGGCCATAATAGCGGTATACTTGACATCAACACCTACGGGATCACCCAACTCCTCTGGTCAGGCATCGCTGCTCTACCCTATTCTTGTTTTTGTAGGTAGCGGTGTAATTGACAGTTTGATAAAATATGCTCAGCAATTTCAGGTGCCAAATAGTAAGGAGCCCCTCTTCAGCGCCTTTTGTTTTCTATTTGCCTTTCTAGTAGGCTGTTTAATAATGATTTACGAGTTTATAAAAGGTCGCACGCTCAGCTGGAAGTCCGTATTTGCGGGAATCGTACTGGGAATACCTAATTACTTTTCAATCTATTTCTTGATACTGGCGTTAAAAGGCGATATCGATAGCAGCTCTATTTTTCCTATAAATCATGTGGGAACGGTACTTATAACTACAGCCATAGGCATCCTGCTGTTCAGGGAAAAACTTTCCAGAAAGAACTATCTAGGTGTTGCCATCGCCGTAGCAGGAATCTTACTGATTTCCCTTACGTTATCAAATTAGAGTCTGGTCAGCCCCACAATACCATCAAGGGTAAAGGTTACGTCGACTCCCATGTTCTGGATGACAGATGTTCCTTGCACATCAATAAACATGGTGGTTGCATTCAAGGTGACTATGGTAAAGGTTATATCCCCTGGATCTATAGTTGCTCCTCCCGCAGTGGGAAAAAATGCATCACTCATCAATTCATTCCCAGTAATGGTATAACTACCCGACCCCCCACTTAGGTCTGTACTAGAAGGCATAGCTGGCAAACCTGTAGTACTGGTTAGTAGATCTAGGACCTGATCTGTCGTCAAATTCCCGTTGTCAGTAAAGCTAACGGTTGCTGTACTTGTATTTTGGATTACCGTATTTGAGGCTGTAGTAACGGGAACGCTGCCTACTTCCACTACCGTAATGACATCGATATCATATGCAGAATACTTCCAGTCTCCTACAATTAAGTCTTCATCTATGGTGCCAGACGGCGGTGGCGACTCAGTTCCCGAATCTGGATCAAGTAACGTAGGATCTAGAGGTTCAATCTCACACGAAATCAGTAGAATAGCAATGAAGAAGGTTAGTAAGGCGCGCATAATACAATTTTATAATTGCGCCCCGAAAGTAACCATTTCTTTCATAAAGAGAATAATACACTCTATCTCAAACCAATGAGTTGTCGACAAATTGATAAATATGAAACAGGTGTGTTGTGGTAATTACGCTTTCGCGAAAGCCTAATCATTTAAATTTTTGAAAAAAGGGCAAAACCATCGAACTCTACGGTAGTGATGACTCCCATGTTTTCCACATCGTAAGAACCTTCAAATTCTAGTTCCATCGTTGAATTGGTCAGCTCGGTAATTCTTTTAAGCGCATTTCTGAAATCGACATCCTCTCCAGTCTCTCCAGTAAAGGGGATACTACCTGTTAATAGATCTTGAAGAATCCGATAGCTACCCGACCTACCCATAATATCGGCAGATTCTGCTCCCGCAGAAGCACCAGTTACCGTGACCTCCAGCATTCCATCAGTCGCAAAATTACCGTCGTTACTAAAACTGATCTGACCTGTACTGGAAGGATTTAAGCGTATGTTAGTTATTTCATCGGTTACCGTTCCCCCTATGTTAGTTGACCTAGTGATGACTATGTCGTAATCCTCGTACTCCCAATCGCCTATGATCAGGTCATCATCAACTGATGGTACAACGGGAATTGAATCAAACAATACGGGATCGAGTGGCTCAACATCACAGGAAGCAAGAGAAAAAAATACGGCAAGTACGGCGATGAACTTTTTCATGGTGGCGGGGTTTGCATTGTAAATTACGCCAAAATTAGTAATTTATATGATCGAGCCAAATCAAATCGATAGGTTCTTGACCATTGTTGATCAAACTCCTCCCGTGTTGACTAAGGCAAAGGGCAGCAAGTTCTATAGTCAAGCCATACCATTCACGACCCCGGCTCAGCTTAGTGAAATCATTGAAACTACTCGTTCCAGCTATCCAAAAGCTGGGCATCACTGCTATGCCTACCGCACACAAAGTAGTTATCGAGTGAACGATGATGGAGAACCATTACATTCTGCCGGTGATCCCATTCTAGGACAGATCGATTCGTACCAACTCGTAGATGTACTGGTTGTGGTGAGTAGAATTTTTGGTGGGATTAAGCTGGGAATGTCAGGATTAATCAAAGCATATCGAGAGGGTGCTCAAACTGCGTTGCAGGCCGCAACTATTGCGGAGAAGCACAGGACCCACATCATCACCGCAATTTGTGAATATGAACATTTAAATACCCTCAATCAGTTCATAAGATCAAATCAATACGATATTACCGCAAGAAAGATGTTGCAAAATGTTGAACTTAAAATTGCTATACCTCTATCTCATTTAGGTTCCATAGATGAAAGAAGCAAACAGTTGCATCATATCCATTGGAATTATGACATGGCAGATTAATCCTTCCAGAGTCGAGAACAATGTTGTAAGAAATCTTGAGGCGGTCTACAGGGTCTAAATGTGGTCTTGTTTGTAAATACTAGCAACAAGTTTGCTTGTGCACAAATTTGACCTGTAGGATCAGTAATTTCGTACGCAAATTTTACTCTGGTGGTGGGGAGTTCTATTAGGCTAGTTTTAAGCTGGTAGCTACACCCGAATTGCATGGGTTTTAAGTAATCTATGTTGATTTTTCTTACAGGTAGTAAAAATCCATTACTTTCCATTGTGGCATAGGAGAACCCGAGGGCAGCTAACCAGTCTAATCTACCTAACTCCATATATATTAAGTAATTAGCATGGTGCACGACGCCCATTTGGTCAGTTTCTGAATATCTAGGCTCAATAGTGATGTTACTTACGATCATTTAAGAATTAAATTTAATGTAGTTGTAATCCTACAAATTCTAATGCAACTAATTTTTGTAATAATCAATAGCAAATCACATTTTTTTTGAGATAGTTTTTACACATATTTGCCTTGAATTTGAGCGACCAACCTTGTTCAGATTGTAAAACACAGAGTATGATGCGATTCACTAATAATTTTAAAACTTTATGAACAAATCTGCAGCTTCGGTTTGGGAAAATTGCCTAGAGTTTATTAAGGACAATATTAATGGTCAAGCCTATAAAACTTGGTTTGCTCCTATACAGCCTGTTAAAATAACTGAAACCGCTTTAAGTATTCAAGTACCCAGCCGTTTTTTCTATGAATGGCTGGAAGAACACTACATTAAATTACTCAAAACAGCATTAACCAGGGAGCTGGGTGAGGGTGCAAAGCTTATCTATGTGATTAAGATGGAGAACGCTGCCCAGGGCATTGATGCCTATACTGAAAAAATTCCAAGCAGCAATAAGTCGATTAGAAGCTCACAAACGGTAGAGGCACCCGTAAGAAGCAAGAGTCCAGAGCTCAAGAACCCATTTATCATACCTGGAATACGCAATGTAAAAATTGAATCGCAACTTAATCCCGCCTACAACTTTGAAACCTTTCTGGAAGGTGATTCTAACCGACTTGCACGCAGTGCCGGTATGGCCGTGGCAAATAAACCAGGAGGTACCTCCTTCAATCCACTGCTTATTTTTGGTGGTGTAGGATTAGGTAAAACTCACCTTGCGCATGCCATAGGAGTGGGTATCAAGGAAAACTACCCCGACAAGACCGCGCTGTATATAAGCGCAGAAAAGTTTACCCAGCAGTACATTGAATCGGTTCGTAAAAACAACCGTAACGATTTTATTCATTTTTACCAGATTGTGGATGTCCTAATTGTTGACGACATACAGTTTCTTGCAGGAAAGGCGAGCACACAAGATGTGTTCTTCCATATTTTCAACCATCTACACCAAAATGGTAAGCAGGTAATCCTTACAAGTGACAAGAAACCGGTAGACATGCAGGACATTGAGCAGCGTCTCCTGTCCAGGTTCAAGTGGGGTTTAAGTGCAGAACTTAACCACCCAGACTATGAAACCCGCATCTCCATAATAAAGAACAAACTTTATAGAGATGGGGTTGAGATGAATGAGAACATCATCAACTATCTGGCAGAAAATATCAGAACTAACATAAGAGAGCTGGAAGGTGCCATTATTTCCCTGATTGCCCACTCCTCTTTTAATAAAGCAGAAATCACCATAGAGCTCACAAAAAAGATTGTAGAGAACTATGTAAAGAATACCAAGAAAGAGCTTTCCATCGAGCAGATACAAAAAATCGTGAGCGACTATTTCTCGATGGATGTTGAAACGCTGCAATCCAAAACCAGAAAGCGTCACATCGTACAGGCTAGACAACTTGCTATGTATTTCTCAAAGAAAATGACCAAAGCCTCGCTTGCCAGTATAGGATCCCAAATAGGTAAAAGAGACCACGCAACGGTACTACACGCTTGTAAAACTGTAAATAACCTAGCATCTACAGACAAACAGTTTTCTAAGTATGTGGATGATCTACAGGAAAAACTAACCAGTTAAAAATGTTATGACAAAGATTTTAATGGTTTGTTTGGGAAATATTTGTAGATCTCCGTTAGCTGAAGGACTACTTAAAAACAAGGTGAATTTTACCCGGTTTCTAGTAGACAGTGCCGGTACCAGCGGCAGCCAGCGTGGTGAGGCGCCTGATCCACGATCAGTCAAAGAAGCAAACAAACACGGGATTGACATTACTCAACAAAGGAGCCGCGCCCTGACTCAAGAAGACTTTGATACATTTGACTACATCTATGTAATGGACGATGCAAATTATCATGATGTCATCAAAAGAGCGCCTAGTGAAGAAGCAAAAGCCAAAGTAATAAAGATCCTGGATGAATCATTTCCAGGAGAAGGTCTCAACGTTCCTGATCCTTATTATGGTGGCAGCATGGGTTTTACAAATGTCTATAGGATGCTGGATCATGCTACCACGGCAATTGCAAAAAGACTGGAACAGCAAGAAGCTTAAGGCTTCTCTTTCTGACTACCTCTACTCCTCGAATATTTAATGAATTTGACCTCACGACCGTTATGAAAGTATATACAAAAACTGGTGATCAGGGAACTACAGCACTTTACGGTGGTACCCGGGTGCCCAAGCACAGTTTGCGCATAGACAGCTACGGTACCGTGGATGAACTTAATTCATGGATGGGGCTGCTACGGGATCAACCAGTAGATGGTCTTACCAAATCATTTATTCAAATCATTCAAAACCAATTGTTTACCGTAGGAGCTATCCTAGCAACGCCACCAGAGAAAGAGACTCTTAAAAACGGTAAGGAACGTTTGAACATCGCAAAGATTACCGAAGAGCAAATCAAAAATCTTGAAAACGAGATTGATCGCATGGATGCCACGCTTGCGCCCATGACCCATTTTATACTGCCAGGTGGTCACCAGTCCGTGTCCTTTTGTCATATTGCAAGAACGGTATGCCGTCGTGCAGAACGTATTACGAGCGAGCTGCAAGAAATGACTACCGTGGACGGTAGAGTATTGAAATACCTTAATAGACTATCTGATTATTTATTTGTTTTGGCACGTAAGATGTCGGCAGATATGAATGCAGACGAGGTACAATGGATCCCTGAAAAGCACTAATGCCTGCGAGACCGATTTAATATTTACCTCTAAAACTCTTTAAATCAGAACTTTGAGTATGCTACTATTGACGCAATCATAAAAATCAGATTTTTCTTGCAGGTTAAAATAATAAGTTTAGTTTTGCAAAAATTAAAACGAGTAACATTATGTATTGGACACTAGAACTTGCATCTTATTTAAGTGATGCACCTTGGCCGGCAGAAAAAGACGAGTTGATCGACTACGCGATCCGCACGGGTGCCCCGCTTGAGGTAGTGGAAAATCTACAAGCAATTGAGGATGAAGGTGATCTCTACGAATCCATTCAAGAGATCTGGCCAGATTATCCGACCGACGATGATTACCTCTGGAACGAGGACGAATATTAATGATCCATTTAAGGATCTAACAAAAAGTCTCTTATAGAGGCTTTTTTTTTGCCATTATTCAAAATTCTAAACTAACTGGCGCATAAATTGCGTAGCGTCAATTAAATACAACATTTCATGGGACTATTAGATTCCGTACTTAAGATATTTGTAGGAGATAAATCACAAAAGGATGTCAAACAGCTGCGTCCCATGGTGAACAAGATCCTTGCCTTTGAACCACGACTAGAGCAATTGACTATTGATGAATTACGTCACAAAACCGTTGAGTTTAAGGAGAAGATCGCTTCCGCGAAAGCGGAAACCCTGCAATCAATAGCCACACTACAAGAACAAGCAGAACAAGAAAAAGACATCGATAAACGCGAGGAAATCTATAATGAGATCGACAAATTGCAAGATGTAGCCTATGACCAGGCAGAGAGCGTTCTTAATGAAATTATGCCTGAAGCATTTGCGGTCATGAAGGAGACCGCAAAACGTTTTTACCACAACGAGCAACTTACGGTCAAAGCGAGTGAGCGCGATAGAATTTTAAGTGGCGATAAAGAATATGTGACCCTGTCTGGCGATAATGCCATCTGGTCAAATTCATGGGATGCAGCCGGTAAAGCCATAACCTGGGACATGATCCATTATGATGTCCAGCTTATAGGTGGTACGACTCTACATCAAGGTAAAATAGCCGAGATGCAAACTGGTGAGGGAAAAACACTGGTCGCTACCCTACCCGTTTACTTGAATGCACTAACTGGTAACGGTGTGCACGTGGTTACCGTAAACGATTACCTAGCCAAACGAGATGGAGCCTGGATAGGCCCATTATTTGAATTTCACGGCTTGACGATAGATTGTATCGACTATCACAAACCCAATAGTGAAGAACGCAGACAGGCATATCTAGCAGATATTACCTACGGTACAAACAATGAATTTGGTTTTGACTATTTACGGGACAACATGGCTCATGCGCCCAAGGATCTAGTCCAGCGCAAGCACAATTATGCCATTATTGATGAAACTGATTCTGTTCTTATTGACGATGCCCGTACCCCATTGATTATATCTGGTCCGGTACCAGAGGGTGACCGTCAGGAATTTGATACGCTCAAACCAGCAGTTGAAAATATAGTGAGCGTACAGCGCAAGGAACTGGTACAAGTACTTGCACAAGCAAAAAAACTAATAAGCGAGGGGGATGTAAAAGAAGGTGGTCGCTTATTACTTCAAGTTTATAGAGGACTGCCTAAAAACAAGGCGCTGATCAAATATCTGAGTGAGGAAGGAATAAAAACACTTCTCCAGAAGACTGAGAATTTTTATATGCAGGACAATAATAGAGAAATGCCCAAAGTGGACGCGGGACTCTATTTTGTAATTGATGAAAAAAACAACCAGGTAGAACTTACGGATAAGGGAATTGAATTTTTATCCGGTAAAGACGATCCCGACTTTTTTGTAATGCCAGAAATGGGTATTGAAATAGGAAATATAGAAGGCGCTGGGTTGACTAAGGAAGAAGAGGCTGAAAAGAAGGAGGAGCTCTTCAGAGAATTTTCTGTAAAATCTGAACGTATCCACACCCTTAACCAGTTGCTTAAGGCCTATACCCTGTTTGAAAAAGATACGGAGTATGTGGTGATGAATCAGGAAAAAAAGACGCCGCGTGGTATTGTACGCGAGGAACAGGTCATGATTGTTGATGAACAAACTGGTCGTATAATGGACGGGCGCCGCTATAGTGATGGGCTGCACCAGGCCATTGAAGCAAAGGAGAATGTAAAGATCCAAGACGCAACACAGACTTTTGCAACGATAACGCTGCAAAATTACTTCCGTATGTATAAGAAGCTGGCGGGTATGACTGGTACCGCGGTAACTGAAGCGGGAGAATTCTGGGAAATCTATAAACTTGACGTGGTAGAAATACCCACTAATCGTCCTATTGCCAGGGATGACAAGCAGGATCTTGTCTATAAAACCAAAAGAGAGAAATACGGTGCCGTTATAGAAGAAGTCACCCGACTCAAACAAGCCGGTAGACCGGTATTGATAGGTACGACTTCGGTTGATATATCAGAGTTGCTCAGTAGAACCTTGCAGCGTGCGGGTATTGAACACAACGTACTGAATGCAAAACAACACAAGCGCGAGGCAGAAATTGTAGCACAAGCTGGAGATCCAGGTCAGATCACGATTGCTACAAACATGGCAGGTCGTGGAACTGACATCAAATTATCTGACGAGGTAAAAGCCGCTGGTGGACTAGCGATTATTGGAACAGAACGCCATGACTCCAGGCGTGTGGACAGGCAATTGCGTGGGCGTGCCGGTAGGCAGGGAGATCCAGGTAGCTCACAATTTTACGTCTCACTAGAGGATAACTTGATGCGTCTTTTTGGTTCTGAGCGCATGGCAAAAACCATGGATAGACTGGGTATGAAAGAGGGAGAGGTGATCCAGCATTCCATGATTTCAAAATCCATTGAGCGTGCACAGAAGAAAGTGGAAGAAAACGCCTTCGGCGTACGTAAGCGCTTACTGGAATACGATGATGTAATGAATGCACAGCGAGAGGTGATTTACAAGCGTCGCTACAATGCGCTGTTTGGCGACCGTCTCGCGGTGGATATTGCAAACATGATCTACGATATTGCTGAAAATATAACTGAGACCAATAAAATGGCTCAGGACTACAAGAACTTTGAGTTTGAGTTGATCCGCTACTTTTCCATGAGCAGCCCGATTGATGAGAAACAATTTGCCACCATGGCAGATCAGGAGATAGCCACTATAGTTTACAAGGCTGCCTATGATCATTACGTTGCAAAAATGGAACGTACTGCTCAAGAGGTGTACCCCGTAATCAAAAACGTAGTTGAGAATGATGACCGCGCCTTTGGACGCATCGCCGTTCCTTTTACAGATGGTATAAAAACCCTTAACGTAGCCACAGACTTGCAAGAAGCCTATGATTCTGAAGGTAAGACGCTCGTTAAGGATTTTGAAAAGAATATTACCCTCGCCATAATTGATGATTCCTGGAAGACGCACCTGCGCAAGATGGATGAATTGAAACAAAGCGTGCAACTTGCCGTCCATGAGCAAAAAGACCCTTTATTAATCTATAAGTTTGAGGCATTTGAACTCTTTAAACAAATGATCGATAAGGTAAATAAAGACGTGATCGGTTTTATGTTTAAAGGTGATCTACCCACGAGAGATACAAGTGCAATAAGCGAGGCACGCCAGCGTAAGGTAGAAAAAACCAGTACCCAAAAAGCTGAAGTACTCAACAGCGATGAACAAGCGGCTCAAGCCAGGGCTGTAGGCGCTGGTGCAAGTAGACAGGCGCAACGTCCACAGGTAACAGAAACCATTACTCGTGATCAGCCTAAAATAGGTCGTAATGACAAGGTCACCATTAAAAATATCATGACTGGGGAAACCAAAGAAACTAAGTACAAGCAAGCATTACCACTTATTAACAAGGGGGAATGGGCGCTTGAGAACCATTAGGAATTCACTCTATAACTTACAACTCATAATTACGATGCCAGCTATTTAAGATAGCTGGCATTTTTATTGTTTCCTTAATTAGGTATGAAAAGTCCTTCAGTCCTTGTTTTTGTATTGATCTATCTATTATTCAACAATTGTAAAAGGCACTACAATTCTATTGACGTGAACGATAGATCAGCAATTCTCAACCCGATTCTTACTGATCGGGAAACAATACTGACCGATAGTGATTTCAATATTACACTAAGTAAAAGTTACGGGTATGACTCTTTTTGCCCTAGTGATGTTGATCTTAAAAGACTCGCTGCGCCATCGCACAAGCTATAGCAGATGGTCACTTCAGCTTCATGAAAGACCCCGTAGAAAGCTATTTTTTCCGGTGGTACTATTTTCAATATTTACCCTATCGAGATAAAAGTGGTGGTAAATTTATTTATGTTAATGCGTTTTGTAATGAAGAATTTTTACATCCAGTACGCCTTTTTGACGAGCAATCTGAAGAAGTAGAAGAACTCACTTTCCCATGGAAAGAACAGGTCATAGAAGTTGCTGATGGTGGTGGCTGTTACTGGCGGCTGGAAGTCGATTTAAAAACTAGCAGCTATTTTGACCTCACGATTAACGGCAATGGTTAATGGGTGGGATCGTTACGCTTTCGCGAAAGCGTAATACTAAAACATATCCTGCAACATTGAGACTGTATTGCATTTATAATTCGTATTTGTAGAGCCTAGCGTTTGTGGATCTTCATCTACTATTTTCTAATAAATTCTTTTTGTGAGGCTTAAAATTCACATTGTTTGAGAAGTCAATCTTTTGATTTGAAAAATAATTTCGACCGTTAAAGTATAGGCAATTGAAAATTCTTTAAGCGTAATAATAACTACTCATTACTTTCTTGTAAAGAAAAAAATGAGTGATAAATCTAAAGATGAAATCTATGACGATTTCTACGATGCGGTAAACATGACTCCCTCAGAAATTGAGGACTGGTTAGAAACCGACAAATCTAAAAGCGTAGGTCAGGATAGCGGGGACGGGGAATCAAAGGGTAGAAAATCTGCCAAAAAAATTATCGACATCAAATGCACTAAAAAGGCAGATCTGACTAGTGATCAACTCGATCACATGAATAAGGTGGTAGGTTATGTTCACCGACATACCGCGCAAAAACCAGACTCTGATATTAAAGAAAGTGACTGGCGTTACAGTCTCAAGAATTGGGGACATGACCCATGTATGGAAGAGGATTGCTAATTTGTAGGCTATTCATTTTTAGATGGCGTGGCAGTATCAGATTGTAACTGAAAGTTAACCGTAAGGTAGTATTTGAACGCAGCGCTCATTACCTTTGGGTATGTACAAGAATGAAACTATAGTAGCTCTTGCCACGCCACCAGGAGTCGGGGCGGTAGCCATAATTCGGATCTCAGGACCTGGCGCACACGTGATTGCTGGTAAACTATTTTCTAAAACTGCTAGAGGTGCTCTTTTAAATGAGCTTTCTGTGCTCAAGGCAAGAACGGTTTATCTGGGTTATATTATAGATAATACAACCGTGATAGACCAGGTGTTACTTACCAAATTTGTGGCGCCTAACTCCTACACGGGTGAAAATATTGTAGAGATATCTTGCCATGGTTCTATCTTTATACAGAATAGGATTATCGCCTTGTGTATTGAGCAAGGTGCGAGAGCAGCGCAACCCGGCGAATTTACCCTGCAAGCATTTATCAATGGTAAAATGGATTTATCCCAGGCCGAAGCTGTTGCAGACTTGATCGCAAGTGAATCAAGAACCGCCCACCAGATGGCAATGCAACAAATGCGAGGTGGTTTTACCAACGATATAAAAGAGTTGAGAACGCAATTGCTCAATTTTTGTAGTCTCATAGAACTGGAACTGGACTTTAGTGAGGAAGATGTTGCCTTTGCCAATAGAGATGAGCTGAAGCAACTTCTTGCGGCAGCGCAACAAAAACTAAAAAACCTTTTAGACTCCTTTTCAGTAGGCAATGTTCTTAAAAAGGGAATTCCAGTAGCAATTGTGGGAGAGCCCAATGTAGGAAAATCTACGCTACTCAACGCGCTACTCAATGAGGATAAGGCAATTGTTTCAGATATTGCCGGAACCACCAGGGACAGTATTGAGGATGAGGTAAATATCGATGGTATCAGGTTCAGGTTTATTGATACCGCGGGCATACGAGAGACCACGGATACCATAGAAACCATGGGCATCAAACGTTCCTACGACAAAGCAAACCAGTCAAATCTTATTCTATATCTGGTTGATGCGACGCAATTATTGACTAAGCCGCGTGTGCAACATTGCATACTGCGTATGGAACTGATGAAAGAAAAATTCAGCGGTAAGAAGGTTTTCCTGCTTCTTAACAAACTGGATCAAATTAATGGGATCCAGCTTACCGAGATCCAAGAACGTTTTGCGGCACTCAAGTTTCAAAACCCTGTCATTGCGTTAAGCGCAAAATCACACAGCGGTCTGGACAAATTGAAACAGTCACTCGTAGCGAGTTTTAATAGTGGTTTACTACAGTCTGGAGAAGATGTCGTGAGTAATGGACGACATTACGACGCCTTACTTAATGCATACAATTCGTTGCTAGAGGTTCAAGAAGGTATAAAGAATGACATTTCAAGCGAATTCCTAGCGATTGATCTAAAAGCAACAACTGAGGCTTTGGGCTTGATAACTGGTGAAATAACCAACGATGAATTGCTAGGCAATATTTTTAGTCAGTTTTGTATCGGGAAGTGATCTTGATCCTATGCTTTTATTGCATAGGTTCTATTGGTAATTGCTTGACCTATCCAAAAATTAAATTGATGCAAGCCAATTTATTAAGCGGTCTTAGAGTTATTTGATATATTCAGGAAAATATTTATTCATAATCTCTATCAAATAGTCTTCCTGTAGTGGCTTGCGATAAAAACCCTTTACCGCATTATAGGTAGTAGCTTTCTCCTTATCTCGTTGATCTATGGAATTTGATAACATGGTCAGTATAAATCCACCTTTACAAGCTTCGTCCAGTTTCTCATATTCATCGAGAAATTCCCAGCCGTCCATACCTGGCATATTGATATCGAGAAAAATCAAGGTCGGCTGGGGATATACGCCATCGCATTCTGTCTGCAGGAATTCTAGCGCCTCCTCGCCCCCATGGGTTATTTTAATCTCATCTGTGATCCCAGATTTCCTTATTTGTCTGGAGTGAAAAAAATTGTCACTTTCAGAGTCATCTATAAGTAACACGTTTTTGAGTTTCTTCTTTAGGATCATAGAGACTGGATTAAGGCTTGAGGTCTTTGATGGTAAAATGAATGGTAGTTCCCTCTCCATAGACTGAGTCTAGCCAGATTTTACCGTGGTGCAATTCTACGATCTTTTTACAAAAAGCCAAGCCTATTCCCTGCCCTTGATACTGATTTGAACTGTGCAGCCTTTTGAACATGTCAAAGACTTTTTTAAAGTCTTTCTCTTTTATCCCTATACCATTGTCACGTACTGAGATTTGATAATAGTCATCAGTTGCCATACACTCAATCCATATATGAGGCGGTACATTAGGTCTATGGAACTTAATCGAGTTCAAAATCAAGTTCTGAAATAATTGATTAAGTTCAGTACGATGACCGTGAATAGTGGGTAGATTTGTAAACGCTACCTGAGCATTCAGCTCAACCATCTTTCTTTCCAGATCCCGTTTAATATTATGGACTACCTCGTTTAAGTCAACTTCTAGTATGTTGCCAGAAGTACCTAACCTGGAATAGGTAAGTAGGCCTGATATCAATTTGCGCATGCGATCTACCGCACCATTTACATACTCAAAATACACAGCGGCTGCGTCATCCAGTTTCTCGCCATAATCTTCTTCAAAGATCTGGATGTAGTTCGTTACCGTGCGCAGGGGTTCCTGTAAATCATGGGAGGCAACGTAAGCAAAATGATCAAGCTGCTTGTTCTTACCCCGCAAAGACTTGATTAAAAGGTTATTCTCCTTTAAGCTGACTTCTTTCTCTTTATTGAGCAGCTTACTGCGATTAAGTAGTTGTGATAATTCCGCATTAGCAGTTTGTAGTTCCGTTTTTGTGCGAACTAACTCTTTAAAAACTGGCCTTGTACGTTTTAACAAGGTGTATAAGCTTAAAAAAACAAGAAGCGCCGTGGCGACTATACAAACTAATACTATGGATTTCCACCAGGACAAATCATCTAACCTTTGTGCCAGTAGTTCATTCTCGTCGTCTATAAACTGATCAAACTGCTGGTCCATTTCTTCCATATATTTTTTACCAGCGTCAGTAAGAACGATTTTCATGGCACCACTCTTATTCCCGCTCTTGACTAGCTTGACTGTACGTTCCAGTTCATCAAACTTAAGTCTAGCCAGACTATCAATCATCTGTAATCTAAGCAGTTGCGATGGCGAGCTACAGGATAAGTCCCGTGATTTTCTTAAGGTGTTGCCATATTTAATTCTTGCCTCTGTGTAAGGCTTCAGATACTCCGTAGATTCTGTGAGTAGGTAGCCTCGTTGACCTGACTCTGCCTCAGTAATTGTAGTTTGTAGAGCCCTGACATTACTGGTTGCATTCCAGGTAAGTGTCACCCATTCCGAGGCCCCGCTTTTTTGAAAAAAAGAAAAAAGCGTCAACGCTACCAGGACCAGCAATGAAGCGATCAGATAAACAAAATTTTGAATGCCAGGATTTCTATTGGTGGTCATCGATAGCTTTGTAGGCAGTAAATGTAGGATAAATTGCACATTTTATTGTTCAACTACATGATAGCTAACTTTAAACAAAAGTTTTGTAGGAAGTCAAGTAGGAAACTAGCTTTCGCGAAAGCGGAATTGTGAAATCTCATTTCATAAATCAAAACGTTATCGGGAAACAAAAGAAATGAAGAGATGCCACTCCTTATCATCAATCGAAAACAAGTAGATATCGATAGGGAATCCAACTTAGATAAATTGACTAGAAGATCACAGAATGAGTCAATTATGCCAAGATTAGTACATTTTAAAAAACTGGAATAGCCGTCATTGAGTAATGTGACGTAGATTTTAACAGATCAACATAATTTACTATAACGCTGTAGTTAAATATTGCAGGAACTAAAATAACTAAGCCTTAACATAATTATCTTTGATGACAAAATCTGAACTATGAAATTAATCTACTTTAAAACCTTACTAGCAGTACTACTCACGGGTGCCGTAAGCATGGCTCAACACCCTACATTGACCTATTATGGTAATGGCGCGAGTTCTTTTGGTGGCCCGGTAGGTCAGAGTAATCTAGTATTTTCTGACGATGGAACGACCATTACTGGTACTTTTACTAAAGGCCCTGGGGATCTAAACGACTGGCTCGTCATTTATATTGACAACGGGAGCGCAGGTCGATCTGTGATTAATGGTGATATACAAGACTACGACGATGCTAACCGCGTGGCAATTTCAAACCGTTTTGGTGGAGATATTACTTTTGCCTCTGGATTTACGGCCACACACGCAATTTCATTGAATGCGGGCGGATTCGGTGGTTTATGGGAGATTCCCGCTACTGGAACCGTAGGTGAGGAACAACTGCAGTTCAGAACTGGCGTAGGAGCCCCGGCAAATAATGATGATGATTCCTTCAACCTAACATTTGACTGGAGTTCCCTTGGAACAAACATTACTAGTTTTGAATTTGTAGCCATCTACCATAATCCATTTGGAGGAGGTGGTAATGATGCCTCATTTAAATCTAATGAGTTCTACGGGACAGCTACCGTGGGCGGTGTAACACCTTCTGGTAATGTAGGTTTTGATGCAGTAACGATTGACAACGCCTTGCGCTACCCAGCCATTCCCGTACAATCGATAGCTAACACACCGGGAGACCTAACGACTGTAAAGGACTGGAATGATCCTGCAACCTGGGCTGGCGGCGTGATACCCAATTCACGAGACTATGTTCAAATTACCCAGGGAAGTCAGGTAGGAATTGCTACCAGCGTGACCATCGACAATAGAATGGATATAGCTGCACCAGCCTCTGTACTGGTAGGAGCCGGTAACCTTACTCTCAATGGCGCCATAGGTGGCGACAACAATGGAGTCAATGGTTCTGGATTGGGATTTTTGAACAATGCCATCGATCCTACGGGGACCGTTCCTGATTATCAATACGCACAATTTTCTAATACCAGTAGAGCTACGATCGAGAGTGATGTGCGTGTGGGCAGTCTAGTTTACATACCAGCGCAATCTGGAAATGGAACATCTAGACCCATGATCAACAATGGGCGTAGTTTCAGGTTTCTGGCCTCGCCTATCACCACCACGACTGCGATACGTGAGAACTGGCAGGTTAATCCGATTGATGCTAATTTCCAGGCGGCAAACCCAGGAGAAAGTCTAGGTACTCAAATTACAGGACCTGGTGGAACTGCAAACGGTTTTGACCAGTCCCCTACTAACAGTCCCTCACTATTTACATTTGGCGCAAATCCGGCAAATATGAATAATTTTGAGTGGCAGGCGGTTGAAAACACAAACATAAATACCCTTACTGCAGGTACGCCCTATCGTCTATTTGTACGTGGTGACAGGAATTACAACTTAAACGATCCATCTAATCCACCACCAGCGCCTAACAGCGATGTTTTTCTCCAGTCTAACGGTTCTCTGGTGACTGCTCAATTTGTAGGTACGGGTGCGTTGAATGAAGAGGCTGGCGGTTTTAGTTTTGTAGGTAATCCTTATCAAGCAACAGTAGATTTTAATGCAGTTGATAAGACAAATATTAATCCCAATGTTTTTTATATATGGGATTCAAATAAAAATGCAAGCGGCGGTTATGTAACCATCGACCCGTCCGTAGCGGCAGACGCACGCATTTACATCAAACCATGGCAATCTCTGTTTGTTCAAACGATTGCTGCTGGACCCGCATCAATGACTTTTGAACAATCTGATTTTGATACCGCCCAGGATTCTGGTATAGGAGTCTTAAACAGTATTCCTAGGATAAGCTTTGACCTGGTAGGGAATGTTAATGGTAATCAAGTAGCCATGGACGAGTTTAGAATTGACTTCAATGGTTCAAATAGTTACAATCTACTGGAAGACGCAATCAAATTCAGCAATATAGATGAGACTGTCGCACGTGATCTCAATGGGACACTACTGGCAATCGAGCGTAGAGCTGCTCCAGTTGTGGGCGAAGTGCTACCCCTCAACTTTACTAATATCAGGTATACTGATTACAATTTCAACTTGACTTTGGAAAATATGGATGCTAACCTTGAGGTTGTTCTTGTCGATGCTCTAGACAATTCTGAAACTGTACTTGTAGCTGGTATGAACTCTATCAACAAATTGTTTGACCCTGCGGTTCCTGCCTCTATCGACGCAAGTAGATTCAGCCTACGATTTGATAACGTAGTTCTATCAACTATTACTGACCATCTAGAGACCTTCAACTTATACCCTAACCCATCCATTGATGGAACGGTGACTATAAGTGGAAACTTCAGCAGTACTCCTACCGCTGTGACCGTTACCGCATTGACTGGTCGTGAGGTCTTGACAGCAACAATCACAAACAACACATTTAATCTCAATACTAGTGATCTGAGCTCTGGAGTATACCTTGTGACCGTTAAACAAGGTGATGCTTCTGCCACAAAAAAGTTGATCGTACGATAGCAAGAGTTTAATTTTATTTATTAGAAAGCGCATCAATGATGCGCTTTTTTTTTGCACACTCATCTAGGGTTACACTACTACTGTTACTTATGCATTCTTACACTCTTTGCGGTATAGGAGTATAATATTGTTTTATCATAGGGACGCTGTTTTTGGTTCCGCTTTCGCGAAAGCGTAATTCTCAAAAAACATTCTTACGTTCTACAAGTCTTGACGGCTTTACTTCTTTATTACGCCAGCGCTTGTTTTACACAGTCTTACCAAGTGGATGAACCCTTTCCTTTAATTGATTTTATACCATCATAGCGTTCTCGATAAAGTATCTTTGCAGCCGCATTTCCGGGCTGTGCCATATACAGTGATCATGCGATCTTTAAAATACAATTATGAAAGCAGGTATTGTAGGATTACCAAACGTAGGGAAATCGACACTCTTTAATTGTTTATCAAATGCAAAAGCACAGAGTGCAAATTTCCCGTTTTGTACGATTGAGCCAAATATTGGTGTCGTCAATGTGCCAGATCCGCGACTTGAAAAGCTGGAAGAACTAGTACAACCTGAAAAAGTACAGCCCGCGACTGTGGAGATTGTTGATATCGCTGGTCTTGTAAAAGGAGCAAGTAAAGGAGAAGGTCTGGGTAATCAATTTCTAGGAAATATCAGGGAAACCGATGCCATTATTCACGTGTTGAGGTGCTTTGACAACGACAATATTGTTCATGTGGATACTACGGTAGATCCTTTACGCGATAAGGAAACTATTGACATAGAATTACAACTTAAAGATCTAGAAACGGTAGATAAAAAACTTGAAAAGGTAAAGAGAGCCGCACGTACAGGAAACAAGGAGGCAATAAAAGAAGAAGAGGCGCTCAATAAGGTCAAGAATGCGCTGGAGGCTGGAATTTCTGTAAGAGCAGTAGAGCTAGATGACGACAGTAGAACAGAGTTCATTAAACCATTACAATTTATCACGGACAAGCCAGTTCTCTATCTATGTAATGTAAATGATGATGCAGCCGCGACGGGCAACCACTACGTTGACAAAGTAAAGGAAGCCGTCAAAGATGAAAACGCCGAGGTTCTGGTGCTTGCAGTAGGTACTGAAGCAGATATCACGGAACTAGATGACTATGAAGAGAGACAAATGTTCCTTTCAGATATGGGTCTGGAAGAACCGGGCAGCGCAAAACTCATCAGATCTGCCTATAAACTATTGAACCAGCAAACCTATTTTACTGCCGGTGTGAAAGAAGTTAGGGCCTGGACCGTTAAGATAGGTGCAACTGCTCCCCAAGCTGCTGGTGTTATCCATACCGATTTTGAAAAAGGTTTTATACGTGCAGAGGTAATCAAGTACGACGTTTATGTGGAATACGGCTCTGAAGCCAAGGTGAAAGAAGCGGGTAAACTAAAAGTTGAGGGTAAAGAATATATCGTACAGGATGGAGATGTGATGCACTTCTTGTTCAACGTTTAATTACTTTATGTTGAGTTATCCTGAGATCTAAGACAGTATCCTTATGCCAGATGAGTAATACGTGCTAAGTGCCTATTCTAAATTGGGTGATTTACTTAAGTTGAGTGAGCTATTAAATAAACCATCGTACAATTTCAGATCTCAGGTGTTCCATTAAAGATCTATCTCAAGGATTTTTTTCTTACGTACATAAAACACAGGGCAAACAATGCTAGCAAAGCTAGAGGGAGCACTATGATTATTAATTGCCAGAATAGTCTATTCCCATAAGCTTCCTCAGGGTCTAGGGTTGCAATCTGGATGTCCTTGTTGCGTAGATCGATAAGCCCGGTATCGTTGAGCATATATTCTATGCTATTCATTAAAAACTCCTTATTACCGTAACTAGTTCCCGTACGTATATCAAATCCTAGATCTTGCGGTACCCCTCGATCTATCTGGTTCTTCATTATATCCCCATCTGAAATGAGTAGTACATTGCCTGGTTTTATTGCCTGGTCAATGTGACCCGGCAGGTCAAATGGCTTCACCTTATTCTTATACGCGCTTTTAAAATTACCCGTAGCCATAACTGCTACTGGCTGTTCACCAGCTTGATAATTCTCAGGGTTTTCCGGCATTTGAAGTTCAGATAAATTGATAGCAGCAGGCAGCGTTAAAACTTGAGATCGCGGCGAAGTCATCAGTAATATTGATTTTTTTACGTTATTCTTAAGTGTATCGATACTTCCAGCATACTCCAGCTTTACATCCTCAAGGTTATTTGAAATGACCTGTGTGGCAGTAGATGAATTTGAGGAACTGCTAGCGAGGGGATAATAGGGCCAGGGAAATGCTTCATATTGTATGTTCCTGCCCTGCCCTACTGCTAGCGCTAGCGGCGCAAGGTCAAGACTTTTTACCAGTCCATTATTCAATCTTAGTCCGTAAGAAAAAAGCAAATTATCAATATTGAGATCTCGGGGCAATGGATAGGCACGGCGCAGCTCATTAGTTAAGCTATCGTTTTCCATGATCACCGGATCTATGGCAAGCAACAGATTACCACCATTCAAAAGATACTGATCCAGCACATAGTTTTTAGTCTCAGAAAAAGCCACCGTAGGTTTAGGGTCAATTACTAGGTCATAATCCTGTAGTTTCTTTAATACATCTCTGGGACTTGCAGCGGTGCTATCGTTAACGTACTCAATACCAAATTTTGCAGTATAGTAATATTGTTGTAAGGCTTTTAGAAAATCTGCAATTTCGAGGTCTTCCAGCTCACCACTATCCTTAAGTACGGCTATGCGTTTCTGCTTCTTCATGGCTACGCGCCGTATCCCGTCCATCAACTGATATTCCAACTGTTGAACGCTTGCATTGATGCGATCCTCACTAGAACTTCCCGTTACAGCTTTCAAAAGGGGAACGGCGGTTCTATTTCCATCGTAGAGTATGATGGCATAGGGAAATACCGTTACCTGCGACCTCTTTCCCTCTTTTTGAACGGTTGCTAGCGCACCCCTCACGCCGTTGCGCGCCAGCTGCTGGGTAACCTGATTTGATTCCTGCTGGTTAAGCCCCTCTAGTGGTTCAATAAATTCATAACTAAGAGAGGGATGCAAGTTCTCCAATTCCTCAAGAATTTGAAGCGTCTCCCGGCGCAGCCTCCTGAATTCTGCCGGTAGATCACCTGCGAGAAAAACGTCGATTATAATTGGCTGGTCCGCTTTTGCGAGCAGCTCTTTAGAGGTTTGTGAAAGAGTATATCGCTGGTTTGCGGTCAGGTCTATTCTCGTATAAAAATTTGCCGCGACTATTCCCAGGATGATTAGTCCCACAGCTACTAGTGCCAGTAATTTTAAGTTTTTCAAGGCTCTAGTTGTTTGTGGTATTGGACTTAAGTACGCTTTCGCTTAAAGCTAGAAAAAATACAGCCACCCCTAGCAAATAGATCAGGTTGCGAGTATCCAGTACTCCCCTAGCCAGGCTATCAAAGTGGTAGCTCATACCAGCCATCCTGATCCATGAAACACTCGATGACGTTGCGGCCAGCGATTCCAGACCATAATAGATAAAAAAACACAGTATGGCAGCAGACAGGAAAGAGATGATTTGATTTGTCGTAATCAATGAGGTAAACAGTCCTATTGCAGTAAATCCCATCGCTACAAGTACAAGACCAGTATAGCTCCCTATTACGGGTCCTAAGTCCAGATCTCCCATCATACTAAGGACCATGGGATAAACTAGCGTAAGGGTCAGGGCAATAATGGTTATTAAAAGAGCGGCGACATATTTGCCAAAAATTATCTGCCAGGTAGACAAAGGTCGGGTCATCAATAATTCCAGGGTCCCGAGATCGCGTTCTAGGCTAAAGGAACGCATGGTAACGGCTGGAATAAGGAAAATTAATAAATAGGGTGTCAAAATAAAAAATGGTGTCAGATCTACGTACCCGTAGTCTAAAATGTTGAGGTCATTGCCAAATACAAATAAGGTTAAACTAGCAACCATAACAAATAGGCCGATTGCCAGGTACCCGCCTAGACCTGAAAAATAGCTGTTGAGTTCCTTATATATTATTGACTTCATCCTAAACGGTGCAGGGTATTAAGTGAATGAGCTTCTGGTTTGCGATCAAACATAATTTTAGTTGCTGGCCAGACTATGCTGAATAACGAGCTTCCACGATAATTATTGAGCGATTCCTCATTTTGCCAGTGGCTGTAGGTGTAAAACAGACCCGCATCGCTTCTGTCCTGATATAACTCAAGGTGAGTACACCCCGGCTGATTGCGTATGCTTGATTTATACTGATCAAATAGGACCTTGAAATCTGCCACATACTGACCGGCAAAGTGCATTTTTACAATTCTAACGATCATTGTTTTCAAAGTTTATGACTACTGGTGTGTCCAGCTGTAAACCAAAGAGACTGCTGGCGCTCCCCACCGTAAGCGGATTTGACTTGTAAGTGGCCAGTTCTATATATCCTGAGGAGTTAAAAAGGCAAAGACCCTTTCCATCTACATCGCGTTTTTCTACTGGTTGCTCAAAATTTACAATATCTGAATATCTCTCAAATATCGTGTTGTGTTTCTCACTACGCGCACTCAGTACAAACTTGCGACCCCTAGCCGTAGCGGTAAATAATTCCCGTGTAATATTGGTAACGCTGTTGCCGTAGTTGTCAATATAGATAATCTGACCATGAATATAATCATGACGCTCACTTACGTTAGGAAACAATCCTGCGATGGCTTTAATGGAATCCTTTGGTTTTCCCACTATTTCCAGCATGCCACCCCTCGCAATGTGACATGCTGTTTCTACAAATGCGTCGAGCATGGTAAAGTTTGAGGATATCCTATCGTGTATATTGATTTCCACCAGCTTTTCTGGTCTCAGTTTATTCATAATGAGACACAGCACGCCATTATCTGCACATATAAAATAATGACCATTCATATAAACGGCTACGTGCTTATTTTCTGGTGTATGCTCTGCGTCTATTCCTATAATGTGGATACTTCCCTCAGGAAAGTTCTTATAGGAATTCTGTATAATATAAGCAGCCTCTGCAATGTGGAAAGGTGTGACGTAATGTGAGATATCAACAATAGTAACTTCAGGTAGCTGGCTATAGATTGCACCCTTTACCGCTCCTAGATAAGGATCCTTGAGACCGTAGTCTGTCGTAAGGGTAATTATGGGCATGCTACTATAGGTTAAAAATTAGAGCAATGTAAACGCTGTTTTGGGATAAAATTATTTGGTATTCATTACTTTCATACCAGTAATTTCAAGTCACACAAAACTAAAAAATATAAGCCGCGCGCCAATATCTAAACCATCGCTTTTGAACGAACTTATCATTGACCTATCTGAAACCAATCCAAAGGAGTTTTTTGGAGTTAAAAACAGCAACCTCGCCTTTCTCAAACAACATTTTCCAAAGCTAAAAATCGTTGCTCGCGGCAGTACCATAAAAGCATATGGAGATGACGAGCAATTGCAGGAATTTGACAAGCGCATTGAACTGATGCTGGCGCATTTTGGAAAATACAATAACATTGACGAGAATATAATGGAACGATTGCTTACGAGCGAGGATGGACCACATCTCAAAGCAGGCAGCGATGCGGTACTGGTTCATGGCAACGGCGGATTGAAGATTATTCCCAAGACTCCCAACCAGCGCAAACTGGTTGCACTTACCCAAAAAAATGATATGGTCTTTGCCATAGGACCTGCTGGTACTGGAAAAACCTATATAGGAGTCGCACTTGCCGTTAAGGCGCTTAAGGAGAAACGAGTAAAACGTATCATCATTACCCGCCCCGCGGTAGAGGCTGGTGAGAATCTAGGTTTCCTACCCGGCGATCTTAAAGAAAAACTGGATCCTTACATGCAACCCATCTACGATGCATTGAGGGACATGATACCGGCAGAGCGTCTTGCCAGCTACATAGAAAAAGGAACCATACAAATCGCCCCACTAGCATTTATGCGGGGTCGCACATTGGATCAAGCCTATGTAATTCTGGATGAATCGCAAAACACTACACACGCCCAGATGAAGATGTTCCTGACCCGTATGGGGAAAAATGCCAAGTTCTTTATTACTGGTGACCCGGGACAAATTGACTTGCCACGCAGGGTAATCTCAGGACTTAAAGAAGCCTTGTTAATCCTTAAGGATGTCGATGGCGTGGGAATGATGCACCTGGATGATAGCGATGTAGTAAGACACAGACTGGTTAAAAAGATAATTACTGCATACAGATCCATAGAAAATCAGAATTAGAAAAAATGTAATTGTTGAAATTACGCTTTCGCGAAAGCGGAACACTATAGAAACTTGCAATAGTACTATCGACATGAAACAAACGCTACAGATCACCGTCCTCCTATGGCTTATTTTTTCTCTAACTTCATGTAAGGTGGGCAGGTTTATCTATTACAATTTTGCCGACATTGACGACCACAATATTTTCCCATCGCGTTTAATAGAGAACGGTGATCGCGTATTCAACTTTAAAATTCCTGGAAAAGAGAAAGTTCCTAAGCAGATTACCTATGACTCACAGATCAACTCTTTTGAGCCTTTCCTGGAAGAAAATAAAACCGTAGCCTTTTTAATTATTCAAAATGACACGATACAATACGAGAATTACTGGCACGGCTACGAGCAGGGTTCCATAGTCCCCTCATTTTCAATGGCAAAATCGGTTACTTCCATGTTAATAGGTTGTGCCATCGATGACGGTCTAATCGATGCAGTTGAGGATCCCATAACAAAATATATTCCTGATTTGGATAAAAATGAGTTTGGCTCCACCAGTATTAAACAACTACTTAATATGACCTCGGGACTGGAGTTTAATGAGAGTTACATCAACCCACTAGGCGATGCGGCTACCTTTTACTATGGTCGCAGGCTGCGCAAGTCTACTCTCAATCTGGAGATAGATGAGAACAAGGTGAATCGGTTTAAGTATTCTAGTGGTAATTCTCAACTGCTGGGATTGTTGCTGGAGAACGTTCTTGATTCAAAGGACGTGTCAAGCTATCTGGAGGAAAAAATTTGGAAACCGCTGGGTATGGAATACGACGCCAGCTGGAGTATCGATAGGAAAAATAATGGACTTGAAAAAACCTTTTGCTGTCTTAATGCTCGAGCCCGTGATTATGCAAAACTAGGTAGGTTATATCTTAATAAAGGTAACTGGAACGGCTCCCAGATAGTTTCACAAGAGTGGGTCAACAATTCAACCAAGGTAGATATCACAGATGGTAGCGCCTGGTATTACCAGTATCAATGGTGGCTGCCTACGGATTCTGGAGACTTCATGGCTCACGGCATATTGGGACAGTATATCTATGTAAATCCACAAAAGAACTTGATCATTGTACGATTAGGTAAGAAAGAAGGTGACGTGGAATGGGAACAAATATTTACCACCCTGGCTGCTGCTTATTAGACCGCTTTCGCGAAAGCGTAACAACCACCACAATTAATTCCAGAGAATGGCACAAACACTTACCAAAACTAATTTTCATTTTCCACAACAGCAACACGTGTATAAAGGCAAGGTACGAGATGTCTACACCCTGCAGAATGATCTACTGGTCATGGTTGCGAGCGATAGACTGAGTGCATTTGACGTAGTCATGCCCCATGGTATCCCGTACAAAGGACAGATTCTCAATCAAATCGCCACTCAAATGATGCGCGCTACCCAGGATATTGTTCCCAATTGGCTCATCGCAACACCAGATCCCAATGTCGCCATAGGCCACGCATGCACACCATTTAAAGTTGAGATGGTGATACGCGGTTACCTATCTGGTCATGCGGCAAGAACATATAAAACTGGGGCTAGAGAGTTGTGTGGCGTTGCTATGCCTGAAGGAATGAAGGAAAACGATCCATTCCCACAACCTATTATTACTCCCGCCACTAAGGCTGAAATGGGAGATCACGACGAGGATATTGCCAGAGAAAACATTATCGCTAGGAATATCGTGTCTGAAGAAGATTACCACATCCTTGAAAATTATACGCGGCTCCTTTTTGAACGAGGTACTCAAATGGCGCAAGAACGCGGGTTGATACTAGTGGATACAAAGTATGAATTTGGTAAAAAAAGTGATGGAACGATCGTACTCATCGACGAGATTCACACTCCAGATTCCAGCAGATATTTTTATCAAGACGGCTACCAGCAACGGCAAGATAAAAATGAACCACAAAAGCAGCTGAGTAAAGAATTTGTAAGACAGTGGTTGATTGCTCATGACTTTCTGGGATTAGAAGGTCAAAAACTTCCAGCAATGGATGACGACTACATCAACAGTGTAAGCAAGCGGTATATTGAGCTCTATGAGAATATTACGGGTTCAACATTTGTCAAATCCGATATTTCAAACATCGCAAGTCGCATTGAGCGTAATGTTACCACATGGCTCAGCCAGCGATAGCTTTTCCCTTTCAATGATCTTACCGCGTTAAATAGCTGTAAAACATCATATGCCGCAGTGGTATGCCGTGTATTTTAGAACAATAAAATACAGAGATGATTACGACTACAAATCCATATACCGGTAAAAAGATAAGAGACTGGCAAGAACACACCGCTGCCGATTGTATTAAAGTGCTAGAAAAAGCAAATGCAGCCCAGCAGGAATGGAAGAAAAGGTCATTTGTGGAACGGGCAATGGTGATCAGGGATATAGGAGTGGCCTTAAAGGATGGTAAGGAGCAGTACGCCAGCCAGATTACTGCAGAGATGGGTAAACCCATTACCCAATCTCGATCAGAAATAGATAAATGTGCATGGTTGTGCAACCACTATGCAGATCAGGCGGCCATATACCTAGAAGATGAACCCATTAAAACGGACTATACAAAATCCTATGTGAGCTATGAACCGCTGGGGGTAGTTCTTGCAGTAATGCCGTGGAATTATCCCTATTGGCAGGTTTTCCGCTTTATTATTCCTGCGCTCATGGCTGGTAATACCGGTGTATTGAAACATGCCAGTAGCGTCATGGGTTGCGCAGTAAGCATCCCGCAAATATTTTCCAAAGCTGGACTACCTGACGGTTGTTTTTCAAATTTAATCATAGGCAGTGATCAGGTTGAAGAATTAATAAATCACGACATAGTAAAAGCAGTAACACTTACGGGTTCAAAACCCGCAGGGAGTGCTGTAGCTTCTACCGCAGCAAAAGTCATTAAAAAGGCTGTACTGGAGCTAGGTGGTAGCAATGCGCTGGTCGTTATGGAGGATGCAGATCTTGAAAGTGCGATTGACACGTGCGTTACTGCTCGGTATCAAAATACGGGGCAAAGTTGCATCGCTGGGAAACGCTTACTTCTTCATGAGAAAATCGCCGAAGAGTTTTTAGAAAGATTTACTGAAAAGGTAAGCCAGTTGAATAGTGGTGACCCTACAGAGGATGATACCTATATAGGAGTTATGTCCCGACCGGACCTAGCTGAGGAACTGGAAGATTTAATGAATGATAGTATTGAACAAGGTGCAAATCTACATCTGGGTGGCAAGAGGAATGGGACCTATTTTCAACCTACCATCCTTACTGGTGTAACAGAGGGAATGCCCGTTTTTAAGCAAGAAACTTTTGGTCCACTTATCGCCATGACTACTTTCAAAAGTGATCAAGAAGCGATTGATTTAGTGAATCAATCTGCTTTTGGGTTGGGGGCGAGTTTGTTCTCAAAAGATACAGAGCGCATGGAGCAACTATCAAAACAAATAAAGGACGGCGGTGTATTTATTAATGACAAAGTTACTAGTCATCCTGCCCTACCCTTTGGAGGTACTGGAATTTCTGGTTATGGTAGAGAACTATCTAAATATGGAATCAGGGAGTTTGTAAATATTAAAACTGTGGTAGTTGCTTAATGGTTAGAGCTTTAAATATGAAAAAAGCATTAATCTCTGTTTTTATTACTATTACTTTAGTAGGTTGCCGTTCTATCGCAAGTGCGGCAATAGGGGTTGATACCACTCCGGAATGGTAAATACCACAAGAACTCACAAAAGATTTTGAAAAGTATCAAATTCCAGTTTCAAATCGTTTCGTTCTCGATACCACGGTTCTGGTCAACGGGACTTCTGCCAGTATTCAAAAAAGAGTTGATGACCTGCAAAATGAAGGAGTAGAAATTGACTCTGTACAGGCGCAGCAAATACAAAAATCACTACAGGACAACCTGCAACCGGTACAAGTAAGATAGTTTGATCAAAACGGTGCACCACTATTCAAGTTAGTCAATTGCTACCTGGAAAGTGTATTTACCATGGACTGGAATTATAAAGGAGCTTTTGACAGCTACTCACCATCGGTTGATAACGAGGTGTTGCAAATGAATAACGAAACCCTCGACTTCTTACTACTCATGTTGATTGACAACAATGGATTAAGAGTGGAGAAGGAACTGCTGACAGCAGCCACCTATTATGTAATGTCAGGAGAAAGGGGTAATGCATTTGCCTTATAAATCAATTACCATAATGTCGAAAATTTGAACCAAAACACAAAGTCTGATATGAAGAAGAATTATCGGAGCCTAAATCGTACAATTTCTTAGCTAAAATCTGACTTTTGACCGGTTTTACTTACAAACATCTGAATAAGTCAGGATTTAACTGGTTGCTTTAAAAGCTATATTAAACTAGGCCAGCCACAACGCTTCAACAAGTGGCTTATACTGCCGCTCTTAGCTCTACTTCATCGTCACAGTCTAGCTTTCTAAGCCAAATACAAAACATATAGTGAGCTGACAAGGATATACAATGAACTAATTGCAGAAGGTCTTCACGTATAGTTTTTCTACCGCTTCCCTAGCCCAGGGTGTGCGTCTCAAGAATTTTAGACTGGATTTGACGGAGGGATTTGTATTGAAAGAATTGATTCTTATACGATCGCCTAATTCGTCCCATCCATAGTGATCTACCAGTTTTTCTACCATAGTGGCTAGTTTTATACCGTGTAGCAGGTTATTGGGTTGATTTTCCATAGGTGGATCAGTTTGAGGCAATTCCTAATTTATTGTCAAGTAATTCATCAAAACTGTTACTCGATGGACGCGTGAAATTTACATTATCGATAGTTCCATCTGGAGCAATGAGCATAAATCTTGGGATGCTTTCAATGCCATAGCTCTTCATAAAACCATTGACATCCGTGGGTCTCAGTTGTTTGATGTTCTTGCTCATAAATTCCACGTCCTCTTTCCAGTCTGCAGGCTTTTTATCAACATTTATACTGGTAAAGACAATGTTTTCTTTCTTGTATTTCTGCTGTTTTTTGATATAGTAAGGTTCTTCTTGTTTACAGGGACCGCACCAGCTAGCCCAGACGTCTATCACCACGTACTTACCTTGATAATCTGAAAGTTTAACCGGTGAGCCTTTTACATCGATCATGGCAACCTCGATCGCATCAACCCCGTTACTCAATCGGTTCAGGTTTTTACGATAATTGTTTAGTCTACCTTTTAATTTATTATCAGTTATAGCATCAATGTATTTTGCAAAAACAGAATCCCTATCATCACGTTTTTTTTCATCTGATAAATATTGACTCAATTTGATGAACATCATTTGATCTTTGAACTTGTCATCTGGTTGCTGTGCTATCAGATCAATGACTGGTGTCCCGTTTGTGACTGCTTCCTTATTTTTGAGAGCCAGTTCTTCCTGCATCATCTGTACATATTGCTGTGAAGATAGCATGGTAGGATCATTGAGTTCTATGGTTGCTAGTAATTCCCTCAAATCCTCGGTAAGCTCAAACTCCACATCGGGGGCAAAAACATTTTTCTTCTTTAGATAATCGTTCCAATAACCACGGTAGGTTACTGCAACATCCTTAATCTTTCTTTGTTTGAAATCTTCCCTAGCTTTTATATGATCCACCGTAATAAAATCTCCCATTTCATCCAGCGCGTCCTCATAATCTTCTACAATAAGATTCATGTAATAGGATGGATCTTCAATTTTTGTATTGTTTCTTAACGCATTGTTCACCCAGCTGAAAGAAAATTGGCTTTCATTGGACCCTAGATTCTCAGCGATACGGGTTCCCGTGATGTCTACTACTGCCTTACTGCCATACAGGTTCTCCTCTACGTACAGGCTATCCCCAGCGCTCATATAGACAACCTTACCGTTAAACCGGTCAAATTGCAATCTATAGTAATCTGCTGGCAGTTCTTGTTTTATAGATCCATTAAAAATTCCATTTGTAACTGGAAACCGTTGCAGGGTATCGCCGGTAAAGAGACTCTGCAAATAAACCTCGTTGACCTCTTGGTCGCTGTTTACAACTCCTGTGATGATTGTTTTATCTCCTGGTTCCAGAACACTCGGCTTGATTATCAAATAGGCCATTAGAATACAACCCAGGCTTAATGCTAGAGTGGTGATGGTTGAGGTTCTCGCTTTCGCGAAAGCGGAAACAAAATTTTTAAATCGGTACCAATGATACCCCAATAATAAAAACCCAGCCGTGTAGATCAAACTGAGCCACTCTGCCGGTAAGAAAAAGTGGTTTAACGCGCTTCCTTCAATATTGTCGCTTGTCGTAAACAAAAAGTCAAATGGATACCACCGCAGATCAATGTTGAATGGCTCAGCAATAAGGCGGGTCATGAGTAATACAAACCCAATGATCAACGACCATATAAAGCTGGGAATGATGACGGCAAGCGCGTATTGCAAGGCGATTATAGCTAGCGAAGCAATAAAAACACGCAGGCACGCCTGTGCCATGAATCCCCATTCTATGCTCATCAGGTAACTTTCATCTACCGTTGAGATTTGAGTTAACAACTCTCCAAAAGCCAGCGTTGCTAATGTAAATACGAGTATCGATATCAAGCCAGCGGCCATAAGCATCAGAAATTTTGAGAAGTATATCGACGCTTTATAAACGGGTTGGGTTTCCATCAATCTCCAGCCGTTGTTCTTATGGTCTATTTGTGCAATCTTACTAGCGCTTATAATGATCAACAACGGTAGGAAGAACTTTGCAAATGGATCCAGCGGTTCTGTAAACCAAATAGTAAAGAAATGCGTGGCTTTTACCGGCGTGTCAAACATACTGTCAATACACATGGCAACAAAGAACAAAGCTGGCATCGCAATCCCAAAAATTACCGCGAGCGTGAACAACCCAGAGCGTTTTTTCTTGATCCACTCTGTCGCCAAGGTCTTTTTAAGATTATTGATCATGATGCATTGTTTGTAAGTGATAAGAACCAGTTTTCTAGATTGTCCTCTAGTCTCAACTGGTAGATGGGAATGTTGTTTTCCACGGCATACCGTGCCAGTTCTGGAACCTTGCTCCTATTTTCCAGCTGCAAGCTTATTTCTTCTTCATTTACTACTACAGCTCCTGGATACTTGCGCTTGAGAATATCTACTTGCATTGCAACATCTGCGGTGACCAGATGAACTCTGTGCTTGCTCGATTTTAACTCCAGTTCTTGCATAGTTCCTTCAAATTTGATCTCGCCGTGATGTATGATGCCTATGTGGGAGCACATTTTTTCTATCTCGCTCAATAAATGACTTGAGATAAAGATGGTAAAGCCGTGTTCCTTATTCAATTTCACTAATAACTCGCGGACTTCAGTAATTCCCGTGGGATCGAGTCCATTAACAGGCTCGTCCAGCAGCAGCAATTCTGGATCTCCCAGTAATGTCATGGCTATCGCTAGGCGTTGTTTCATGCCTAGGGAGTACTTTTTGACTTTTAAGTTCCCCTTATTCTCAAGGCCTACCGTTTTCAATACTTCTGGAATTTTTCTCTCATCCACACCTTTTAGGGTTGTAATGCATCGTAGGTTATCAATTCCAGAAAGGTGCAGATAAAGGGCTGGTGACTCCACCAGCGTTCCCATGCGCTGAAAAACTTGCGGCATTTGCTGATTAATCTCCCGACCGAAGACCTCAATTGACCCCTTTTCACTTTGTAAAATTCCTGTCAGGAGTTGCATCGTGGTCGATTTTCCAGCACCGTTAGGACCTAAAAAACCATATATACAACCCCTGGGTACATTAATGCTCACGTTTTTAAGTACAGGATTCTTACTGCCATAACTATAAGTAAGATCATGAATTTTGATAATTAGCTCATTCATCATGGTCGGTTTTGATATTCTATTTAAGTTGTTGACTATTTTCAGTCCATAAAATCCATAGTCTCTTTTACGGCGCTAGCATTGCCCCGGTCATCAATGCGTACTACAAAAAACTGGTCATACACGCTTTCATCCAGTTCTTTAAAAGACTGTTCCGTTTGCAGGTCATTTGCATAGGAATTTATAGTATTGCTATGTCCGTAAAGGACCACGGTACTACCGCGGTATTCTTCCAGCAATTTTTTCCCGTTCATGGTACCTACGTCATAGATGGTAACATCCATTTTTTTACTGCTGGCCAGCGGTTCAGCGGTTTGTTTAGTCCTTTTAAAATTAGATGACAATATTGCGTCTACGTCCTTGAGAAAGAAGTATTCCTTCCATGCGTCAGCTCTTTTCAGTCCTTGTTCAGTCAGCTCTGGGTCTGGGCCTTTTTGCTTCTCGGCATGGCGTATAAAGTAAAATGTGGTGAGAGTGTGATCTTCAACGGTGGTTTGAGCCGTGTTTTTATCATTACAAGCCGTAACAGCAAGTAACACAAGCAACAATAACTGTTTCATAAGGTAGGAGTCTATAGCGTAAATATAGTTAGTGTAGGCTTGTAATGGTATCTGCTTAGGTAGGAAGGAATAAATAAATTAAGGAGGTAATCACAACTTACAGCGATTATATTTATGCAAAAAATCGCATGAACTTTGAAAAGGTACATTTCAAAAACGCTGCTGGCTATGAATTGAGCGGTCGCCTAGAGTTACCCATAGATCAGCAACCGCATAACTTTGCCGTATTTGCCCATTGCTTTACCTGTGGAAAGAACTTTAGTGCAACCAGAAATATATCGAGAGCACTTACTACTGCTGGCTTTGGTGTATTGAGATTTGATTTCACAGGATTGGGTAACTCAGATGGGGACTTTTCAGATACCAATTTTTCAGGGAATGTAGATGACCTCCTTGCCGCCATAGATTTTCTGGGAAAGAACTATAAGGCTCCTTCCCTACTGGTGGGCCATAGTCTGGGTGGTGCTGCGGTTATATACGCTTCCGCGAAAGCGCAATCAGTAAAAGCCGTTGCTACCATAGGAGCACCCAGCGATACAAAGCATGTAAGCCATCTGTTTGCCGATCAAATCGAAGATATTGAAAGTGCTGGAGAAGCGCTTGTTCAATTAAGTGGAAGACCCTTTAAAATCAAGAAACAGTTTCTGGAGGATATTAATGTACAACAGGTAACTCGCACCTTAAGGGAAATGCGCAAGCCCATCTTAATCATGCACTCGCCTCAAGATGACACGGTAGCTATCGAGCACGCAGAAAAGTTGTATCACGCTGCGCTGCATCCCAAAAGCTTTGTAAGTCTAGATGGTGCAGATCATCTTTTAATGAATAAAGAGGATTCCCGGTACGTGGGTCAAGTAGTCGCGGGATGGTCCAGCAGATATTTAGAAATACCGGTAGAAGAACAATTGGACTCAAGCTATCACGTGGTTGCGAGCCTAGACAACGAGACTCAATTTACCACCCAGGTCAAAGCGGGCAGGCATTATTTTACCGCAGATGAGCCTGAAGATATAGGTGGAAATGATTATGGCCCTACTCCTTACGAGCTATTATCCAGCGGTCTTGCCACCTGTACGGTAATGACTATACAGATGTATGCCCGCCGTAAAAAATGGAAGGTAGTGAATGTGGAATGTCACGTGAATTATGATAAGAAACATGCGACTGACTGCACTAACTGTGAGGATGACAGCGCAAAAATAGATACCTTCATCAGGGAAATTAAACTAGAAGGAAATCTGGACGACAAACAAAGGCAACGCCTGTTGCAAATAGCAGATAAGTGTCCGGTGCACAGAACATTACATTCTGACACGCAAATTATTACTAAACTCTCGTCATAATGAAATTCAAGTTTGAAACCACGCTGGGAACAGACGGTTTTATGGGAGCTCTTCTTATTCCAGCAACGATAGCTAAACAGCTTGAAGAATTAAAAGTGAAAAGAGTAATTGCACTCGTAAGATCTGATATGGGTCACATAGAGTTTCACGCCGGTATAGCCAAAAAGAGAGGTACGGACTACATCATGTTTTCCAAAGCAAAACAAAAAGAACTGAACATAGGAATTGGTGAAACTATGCAGGTTGTCATCCAGGAAGACACTACCAGGTATCAGGCCCCTATGACTGAGGAACTTGAAGCGGTTTTATCGAGTGATTATGAAGGTTTTGAGTTGTTTGAATCCATGCTGCCGGGTAAGAGACGCAATATAATTTTCATGGTATTTAACCAGAAGAGCTCGCAAAAGAGGATAAATATTGCCCTAAATGCGCTAGAAAATCTTAAAATGGGCAATACGGATCCTTTTAAGTTCAAAAAAATAATTCCCTATTAGAAATTAATTTTCAGAGTATCTAATAGGTAAGAAATTTTCCTACCTTTCGTTTCTAATACTCAACTAACTAATTATGAAAAAAATTTATACCACCGCAATGATTGCAGGCCTATTAATGGCATTTCCATCCTGTAAGGATAATGCCGATAAGGATGCTGAGCAATCAGAGAAAATGCATAGTCACGATGGTGGAGAAATGCATAGTCATGATGACGATGAAAATAATCATGACCATGACGGCGATCATAATGAATCAAAAATGATGGAGACCTTAATCGTTTCCATGGGTTCTAAAAGTGGTAGTAATGTGACTGGAACCATAAATTTAACTCAAGAAGAGGATACTGTTACCATGACTGCAGATCTTAAAGGGTTATCTACCGGTAGCCACGCTATTCACATCCACCAGAATGGAGATTGCTCCAGCGATGATGGAAAGAGCGCAGGAGGGCACTGGAATCCTACTGAAGAAGATCATGGAAAATGGGGAGCAAACATGCACCATTCTGGAGACATAGGGAATCTACAAGCTGATGCAGATGGAAATGCCAAACTTACCTTCTCTACTGACAAGTGGTGTCTAGTTTGTGAAGATGAAACAAAAAACATCATGGGTAAAGCATTTATAGTCCACGCAAAGGCAGATGATTTTGAATCACAGCCTAGCGGTGCTGCTGGAGCCAGAGTAGCGTGTGGGGTGATTGAGAAATAATTAAACCTGCACTATAGAAAAGTTCCTATGCTCTCATAGGGACTTTTTTATGTAAAATAGTTTGTAGAAGTAAAATTAATGTATGTGTTTAAGATCAAAACAATGTCTATAAACCTATTTTAAGACGTTAGTGTTTTTGCAGTCTGCCAGTATAGCGCATAAAGGACTTTTGCGCGCTATTCATGTTAATATTCACATCGCTATTGGGACCTATTCTTAGGTTTATTTGAAGCAAGTCGCCGTTGACATCATTAACTCTATACACGGTTTCTAGATAACCTTTTTCATTAAAACTGTATGAGTTTGAGATCTCTTGATCGACTATGGAAATCCCCCCACCACTGTTATAATTACCGGCACTTAAACGTTGCTCGCCATAGAAAGGTAATTGTGCGTTTATTAATCCGTTCTCGATTTTAATCGTAAATCCATCTCCCATAAGATCAATGCGGCTTGCATTGTCACCACGGCTTATTAGTAAATCATTTACCACTCGCTGGGTAGCAAGTGTGTTTTGTGGGTAGGCCGCGTCTATGGTGATTGTAAAAGGCTCTACTGCTATTCTTGCCTCTATAGCTCTTAGGCTTTCCTTATCCTTTGAGTTTAAACTGCTGCATGAAATTACAAGAAAAGTAAGTACAAAATAAATGACAGGTTTCATTGCTCGTATTTAGACAAAAAATAGAACAAGATTCATACCCTAAATGTACTTATGCTATCGCTTGAGGGTAAAGTGACCTCGTTGCTCTATTGTTTCATGTTTAAAGATGTACCAGTAATCACTACTAGGTAGTGGATTATTGTCTAGCATGCCATTCCAAAATATATTGTCAATATCCAGTCGCTTGATAAATTTTCCATTCCTGTCAAAAATATCAAGTGTATAGCCTGGATAGTTTTGCTGGCCTGGCAGTTCAAAAAGGTCGTTGAATCCATCACCATTGGGAGTAAAAAACTCAGGGACTTGTAAATCAAGGAAGACAAACTCTACGGTTGAACACCCGTCGGCACTTCTAGCTCTAGCGACGTTGCGAGGCAGTACGGTCTCAAAAAATAGGCGGCTGCTCTGGAAACTGCTATTGTTGAAGCTGTAGGTAAAATTTTCATTTTCCATCTCGACCTCTATCTCAATAGGATTGCGATCCACATCTACATCAGTAATCACAGGTACCGGTAACGGTTGTACGTTAAATTCAATTACAAAAACACATCCTGTGGAGGTCTCAATTTCAACACTATACAATCCAGTTTCATTTATGGTGATGGTAGGTGTTATTTCCATAGTACTCCAGTTGTAAGAGATACCCGTAAACATGGGATCCAGCAAAAGAGAATCACCCTCACAGACTTCAAATTCAAAATTACTTTGCGCAGGAGGCATATCTTGAAGTACCTCTATGCGTTCTCTTACAGATGCTACACAACCAGTATCGATACTGCGGGCCTCGACATAAAACGTTCCGGCGGCAGATACTTCTATCGAATCAGTATCAGACTCTAGCAAAGTACCACCGTTTGCCGCATCATACCAATCATGTGTTAATCCAGTTTGAGACATTACAGCTATAGAGATGGTGTCATTCTCGCAAATTAAATAAGTGGCTTGCTCAGGTGTTGCTACGGGAACAACTATAAACCTAATCTCATAAACCTGAGAAAAGTTTACGCATTGCAAATTGTTGAAATTAACCGCGTCCTCAACAATCTTGACTCTATAAAAAGTAGACGCAGATAGTATAGGGGTAACTATTGAAGAACCATTTTCTCCGGGTATGTCAGTAAAGTTGACACCATCATTGCTTTCTTGCCATTGGTACTCTGGCGTAGCAAAGATGGCAGCTCCCGTGATTGCATTGATGTTAACATTGCTTACCACGTCGTTCTCGCAAAAAAGAATCTCGGTATTTGAAGCGTTGTCCACTATGGTAACGATATCACCGCAGGTCCTAAATTGTATATCGTCGATGGCCAGGTCGTTCCCGCATCCACCGGGTGCGTCATTAATCAGTTTCAGGATACAACCGTTCTGGCCCGGGTCTGTGGTAAATGTGAGGCCATATTGTCTCCAGTCTGGTGTAGTCTCTCCCTGCCTGGGGGGCATAACGCCAGAGGAAAGAAGAGCGGTATCACTCGCGTTCCATATTTCAAATCGCACCTGTATGGGAACCTCGCCGGGACCAGTACAAGCGCCTGTACTACTATCAAATACATTGATTACCCAGGCACTAAATTCATAGGGAGTGTTCTCGCAAAGACCCGTTATAGGGGTTTGATAAAACACGCCCTCGTTAAAGTCTGCATTTACGATAAGCATCCTACCGTTAGTATCGTTAGGCGTCCGGTCAGATGCATTGAAGAATGATCCCAGCTGCATCATATTACTGGAAATGGTGTACTCTCCATCCTGTACCCCACTATTGACGTACCGGTAGGTGGTAACGCTGGTAGGTAGTGGTGGTCCATTAGTCGTTCCCGTTCCAAAATCCTCTTCAAAAACGATTGATCCCGTTTGACCGGTACAGAATCCTAATTGCGCTTTCGCGAAAGCGGAACCCAAAACAAACACCAGAAAGAAAACTAGAAGTCTAACCATTACCGATTATTAAAATACCATGTAAATGTATGCATACCGATTGATACCTGCCACGGCGTGATAATAATCTGTTAAACGGTCTTAAGGATGTGTAAATGAGCCGCTGGAATGGCCCATGCATCACTATTTTCAATAAAAATATAAATTACTATGGAAATCAACTTCAACTACCAGCACGTTACCGCTAGTGTAGAATTAGAGAATTACGCAAAAGAAAAACTATCCACCATATTTGAGCGCTACAGCTGGGTGACCCGCGCTGATGTATTCTTCAGAGCTGAGAACACGGAAAGCGACCTGACCGGCATGATTACAAACATAAGATTAAGTGCGCCAGGTCCCAGAATGTTTGCCGAAGAGTCTCAAGAAACCTTTAGAGAAGGCATCAACAAAGTGACAGACCAGTTAAAGAGACAATGCGAGAAACGTAAAGCAACACTTATAGATCATGCATAACAATGACCACTTATCACTAGCGACTAGTGACCAGCAAATCGTGTTGTTTTACAACAGCACTTATAAAAACCACCGTGAGATCCATGCATATGCAGCAGCTGCACAAAAACCAGTTCTAGCCATTGATGTAAGCAAGACCAAAGTTGCGGCAACCGTATGGACTGAAGTGGCAGATCTGTTAAAATGTGAGGTAAAGGATCTTATCAAAACTGAACATAGTTCTTACATAGAAAAATATGGTCAGGGAACAGAATTAGGAAATAATGATGCCATCAATATGTTGCAACAGGATCCAGACATGTTGCTGGTAGCTATCATGGTATGGGGTCATTACGCTCGTGAGGTTGAGTTGTACGGGCATGCCGTACAATTTTTCAACCGCGACACGGCCGCTGTACGTATTCCGTAATTGAGAAGCAATTAAGATTAAAAAATCCCCAGCCTGCGGCTGGGGGTTTTTTAATCACAAATTTTACAGTTTCAAGAGCTATTCCTCATCATTGAGTTGCGCTCTTTCTACATAATTGCCGTTAAAGGTAAATTCTTCCTGCTTTTTTCTTTCTCTAGGCGCAGTTTCTGCATCGCGTACTCCTTCTGGTACTTCTTGTACATTACCACCATAATGACCCAGAGCAATACCCGTAGCAACATGGTAATTGTCAGGGAACTTAAACTCTTTTCTTGCTTTGTCAAAATCGACACCAGCCATTTGATGCAAGGCTATCCCCATACTTTGTGCCTGGATGGCCATATTTGCCGTAAACTGGCCTAGATCATGCAATGCGTGAAAGTTATCTTTTCCTTCTGGGGTCTTTTTATCCATAACCCCCAGTAACAAAACGGGGGCATTCTTTGCCCAGCCCTGATTGAATTCGTCCAGACAATCAAATATTCTATCGTATTGTTCACTCCCTTTTACACCCCATACTATACTCCAGGGTTGCATATTATAAGAACTGGGTGCCCATCGACCTGCTTCAAACAATACCCGTAGGTCTTGATTTGAAATAGGCGTATCTGCAAAGGTTCTGGGTGACCATCTATTCTTAATGACGTCTATGATCTCATAATCAGTAGGTGTTGATTTAAGCAAATCTGTTTTTTCTGCGTTCATACTAGTTTATAAATTTTCGGTTTGTTCCTTTTTAGTAAGTGAAATTATTATTTGGTTCTTTTGCTCGCTGCTCAAATCAAATTGAGGTTTGCCATGTAGGGGTAAAATATGCGCAAAATCTACACTCAGGGATTTCCAGCTTTCACGTAAGGCGAGATCTTTCTCTGCACTTTCCATAGGGGGTCTTTCAAAGTAATACTCGTCCAGTCCGTATTCTGATCCCACGGCACTATCACCAGTAAATAGCGCCTTATTCAAGCCACAGTAAATAACTACAGATCCATTTGTGTGCCCGGGTAAATGAAAGATACTTAGGTCAAAAGCTTTAAAAGTATCGTGGTAGCCTGTAATGTCTAGTGCCCTGTCGTCACCATTACTATCAAGTGGGTGAATAAAATAATTGGTATCTAGATCCCTGGCTATGTCCTTGACTGGTTTATAAGCCTGTTCTAGTAAGTCACGGTGGGTTATTAATATGGCTTTGATCTTAAAGCCATTTTCTACATATCGTTGTAAGGTTTCACGGTGCTCCTCTTTAACTGCATCAATAAGAACCAGATCTCTCTGATTCCTGTGTTTGAGAACATATCCATTACCAAAACGGTAGTGATTTTTATCAAATTTGAGTAAAAAAGTGTCTGGTAAAATTTTTACAGGATTACCAAAAACGGCGGTACGCAATTCATCCAATCTTGAGAACACCTCCACACTATCTATAATCTCCATGGCTTTTTGCTTTAAAATTAGCCACGGATGGAACATCACGGGTGCATATTATGATAGATTAAGGTAAGTATTAGTAGTGCTTTAACCTAAGAGCCTATTTTGAAGAATAATCCTATAAATAGTAAAGAACTATGTTGAGATTTTTGAACGCACAATTTCAAAAGCTTCCTGAACGCTCTGCATGTTTTCCATGTCAGATTCATTAAGTGTGATTTCAAATTCATCTTCAACATCTAGGGCTATGTCGACTAGATGTGAGCTGTTGATCCCAAGATCATTCATGAGGTGATCGCTTGGTTTGATTTTATCACCCTTATAATCCTGAGGCAGATAGATCTTAATTATCTCATACAGATGAGCCTTTACTTCCTGGTCTGTGGCGGTCATATTGGTTATAGTTGAAAGTAAATTTACTACGTGTACTACATTTCTGTCATTATTTAAGATTTTAATAGTATTTCATCCTACAGGTCTTAAATATTAAGTAGTAATAAGTTAAGCTGTTGTTATTACGCTTTCGCGGAAGCGGACTCAAAAATATCTTTATAAAAAAAAGTTATGATCAAAGAAGGAACAGAAGTTAAATGGAGCTGGGGAAATGGAACTGCAACAGGAAAAGTAAAGTCTACCTTTACCAAGGAAGTTACCCGCACCATTGAAGGCAACGAGGTCACCAAAAAGGGTGAGGAAGGCAACAAGGCACTTTATATTGAACAGGAAGATGGCGGCAACGTACTAAAACTGGAGAGTGAAGTGGAAAGGAATGATTAATTGAAACTATACATACTATCTAGTTTGACGAGCGAGAGTCTATTGGGAATCATATTCCTGATGGTCATCTCGTTTGCTATTTATTCCCAGTGGAACACTAAAAAACCAAAAAAGAAAACTGCCATAAAAATAGATCGCAAAGGAAGGTACCACTATCATAAAATGGATGATGACCTACCTGAGCAAAGACCGCTATGGCAGTACTTAGTAGCAATAGCCGTGGGACTCTTGATACTTTACATCCCCCTATATCACTTAAGCAATCGATAGGAAATGGCAGAAATCGTAAAAATATATCCGGACAATCCAGATCGCGATGCACTGGCGCGTATTGCTAGTGAACTTAAACGCGGCGCACTGGTTATCTATCCCACAGACACAGTTTATGGTCTAGGTTGCGATATCACAAACAAAAGTGCGCTGGAAAAAATTGCTAGGATTAAAGGAGTAAAACTAGAAAAGGCAAATTTCTCTTTTATATGTTCAGACCTAAGTAATTTGAGTGATTACACGAGTCAGATCACCTCTTCTACTTTTAAAATACTGAAGAGAAACCTACCCGGTGCCTTTACGTTCATTTTACCTGGCAGCAACAAATTACCGGCTACCTTTAAGAAACGCAAGACTGTGGGAATTAGGATTCCAGACAATAATATAGTCCTGGGACTGGTTGAGGCGCTAGGCAATCCGCTGGTGTCCACCTCTATTAAGGATGAGGATGAAGTGATCGAATACACTACAGATCCCAGTTTGATCCTAGAAAAGTGGAATAATCTAGTCGACTATGTTATTGACGGGGGTTATGGAGATAATGTAGCATCCACTATAGTAGATCTAACTACCGAACCGCCGGAGATTACCAGACAGGGTAAGGGCGAGCTCAAATAATTGGGTGTAGCCTGTTAAACGCCTATTAGACATTAAATAAAGTTTTCAGTATTCATAGTGCCCTACTTAATTAAATTATATCAAACAATATAAATCATAACAATGCCTTATTTATCAAAAACTACTGCACAGGAATCCAGCGATATAGAATTGTATTATGAGAGTCATGGTAAAGGACAGCCCATCATTCTTATCCACGGATGGCCATTGAGCGGTGCCATGTGGGAATATCAAATCCCAGATCTTGTTAAATCTGGTCATCAAGTGATTACGTATGATCGCAGGGGATTTGGGAAATCATCCCATGCCGGTGATGGTTACCATTATGAACAAATGGCAGCTGATCTTAACGACCTAATTACCCATCTAGAGCTCGACAACGTAGTCCTGGTGGGCTTCTCCATGGGCGGCGGGGAACTAGCCCGATACGTGGGATCCTTTGGAACCAGCGAGCTGAGCAAACTAGTCTTCATAAGTTCTATAGCGCCCTATATGTTGAAGACCAGCGACAATCCCACGGGAGTAGAATCCTCGGTATTTGATAACATGCAGGAAAACATAAGAACTGACAGAGCAGGATTCCTAAGGGGGTTTGGCGAGGGATTTGTCAATTACGAAGACAACAAGGACAAAGTTTCAAAGGGTCAGCTGGACTATAACTTCCAGATTGCTGTAGGTGCGAGCCCAAAGGCGACCGTGGATTGCATTGAGGCTTTTGGAAAGACCGATTTACGAGATGCCATGAAATCTATAGATGTACCTACCCTATTCATCCACGGTGACGCAGATAATATCGTACCTAGCGAGCCCACCAGTAAACAAGGCCATGATCTGGTCAAAGATTCAAAGTTAGAAATCATCAAAGGTGCCCCACACGGGTTGTACTTGACACACAAGAAGGAATTGAATAGGTTATTGCTAGATTTTATTGAATGAATCAAGAATGTAAGTAAAATAGAAAAGCCATGATCCATAGTGAATCGTGGCTTTTGTTATTTAACCCAATTATAGTTTGTAGGGAACTACGAGCAACTGATGACTGCTCAGTTTTTATGCATAAAAGCTTGTTTGGCTCTTAACTCTGCCTCAGATTCTACCACATCTTCATCTGGAACGCAGCAATCTACCGGACACACGGCGGCACATTGCGGTTCTTCATGAAAGCCTACGCACTCCGTACACTTATCTGGCACGATGTAGTAGAACTCATCACTTACCGGTACCTGGGTTTCATTTGCATCTACTTCCTTTCCACTATTGGGGAGCACCACCTGACCGTCTAGATCGGTGCCATCTGCATATCGCCAGTCATCTGCGGCCTCGTAGATCGCCGTGTTGGGACATTCTGGTTCGCAGGCACCGCAGTTGATACATTCATCGGTGATTATGATTGCCATAGCTTGGTTTACTTTTGCGCAAAAATAGATTCCGTTGTCCACAATTGCCATTAATAGCTCGTTAAATGATAGGGTTTCCGCTTTCGCGAAAGCGGGACAACTACTACAACAATACCTAGACTCACAATCTGGCGACCACCAGGACAAGAGCGACTGGACTACCAGAATTGAGGATGCAGTTCACCAAGCCGAAAGACTCAATTCCTGGTTTACCGAAAGCAACCTGAGGCACGCTCTTGAACAGTGGTCTCTAGCACTAAGAGAGGACAATTTGAAGAACTGGCTGTTGCCCTATCATCTTGATAACATCACTCCAAAAAAGGTGGGAATCATAACGGCTGGTAACATCCCGCTAGTAGGATTTCATGACGTGTTGTGCGTTATCCTGGCGGGCCACCAGGCGATGATCAAAACATCCAGTAACGATGATGTTCTACTGCCATTACTACTTGAGATGGCGGCAGCATCGCTTCCTTCACTCGCTAACTCCTATGCATTTATAAAAGGTAAACTAGAACAATATGACGCCGTGATCGCGACGGGTAGCGATAATACCTCTCGATACTTTGAGCACTACTTTGGCCACGTTCCCCACATCATACGCAAGAACCGTAACAGTATTGCCGTGCTGGATGGTAGTGAGTCACAAGAGGAAATGAAAGCATTGAGCGTTGACGTTTTCCAATACTTTGGGTTGGGGTGCCGCAGTGTGAGTCATATAAAAGTACCTCGTAATTATAATTTTGATCAGTTCTTTAACGGAATGTACGAGCAACGTGACTTGATCAAGAATCAGAAGTACCTTAACAATTACGACTACAACAAGGCAGTATACCTAATGAGCGAGTTTGAATTGCTTGACAACGAGTTCTTATTGATCAAGGAAGAAAACTCTTCTTATAGTTCTCCCATAGCATCAGTAGGATATAGTTACTATGAGACGTTGAAAGATGTGAGAAATGAGATCGTTGCAAATGCTGCTCAACTACAATGTGTAGTCGCGGGAGCTACTACCAGAAACTTTATTGAAGAAGGTATCTCAGGGTTGAAAGCCCCCCAACTTGTTTCCTATGGGATGACCCAGCAGCCCGCGTTAGACGATTATGCAGATGGGGTGGACACCCTGCACTTCTTGATAAGTCTATCATAAAACTTATTGATTTCATAACGTAATTAGAAAAAGCATTTTGCACATTTGCTGTCTAATCAATAGTCTTTAATCTATGCTTAAGCACAATTTCAGCGCGGGTCCCTGCGTACTACCGCAGGAAGTCTTTAAAAAGGCAGCAGATGCTGTTCTCAACTTTAACGATCTCAGCATCCTGGAAATCTCCCACCGCAGCAAGGATTTTGTGGCGGTAATGGAAAAAGCACAGGTGCTATCACTAGAGCACCTAGGACTTACCGACAAGGGATATACAGCGCTATTTTTGGGTGGAGGTGCTAGTATGCAGTTCCTAATGGTGGCTTACAACCTACTGGAAAAAAAGGCCGCCTATCTGGATACGGGAACCTGGAGTGATAAGGCGATAAAAGAAGCCCGGCTTTTTGGTGACGTCCAGGTTGTTGCGTCTTCTAAATCATGTAACTACAACCACATTCCCAAAGATTTTACCGTTCCTACTGATGTAGATTATTTTCATTTCCAGACTAACAATACGATATTTGGAACCCAAATCCAATCCACACCACAGGTTACCGTGCCGCTGGTTTGTGATATGAGTAGCGACATTTTTTCTAGGGAGCGTGATTTTGAAAAATATGATCTCATTTATGCTGGGGCGCAGAAGAATATGGGACCGGCTGGTGCTACCCTTATCGTCGTGAAAGATGAAATTCTAGGTAAAGTAAGTCGCAAGATTCCTTCAATGCTGGACTATAAGGTTCACATTGCCAAGGAAAGTATGTTCAACACACCTCCAGTTTTCCCCATTTACGTGAGCATGCTCACGCTGGAGTGGCTTAAGGATTACGGCGGTGTTGCAGCCATCGAGAAACTCAACAACGAGAAGGCAGCTCTTCTCTATACAGAAATTGATCGCAATCCCTTGTTCCAGGGATATGTGACTGACCAGCAGGATCGCTCAAGAATGAATCCTACTTTTACCCTTGTTGACGATGCCCATACCGGGGCATTTGACCAGCTATGGAAAGAAGCGGGCATCAACGGCCTCAATGGTCACCGATCAGTAGGTGGTTATCGCGCAAGTATGTACAACGCTTTAAGTTTAGAGAGCGTTCAGGTACTGGTGGATTGTATGAAACAACTTGAGCAAAAAGCTTAAATAAAACCACAGGCTGATTTCTTATCAAATAAATTATAGCGGTTGTGCTGGAGCAATGACCATTTCAATACCAGTCTTAACTTAATAAAGTGGTGGCGTGATAGCGCTACCTCAAACCTAAATCAATGAAAAAAGTACTAGCAAACGAC
>JBARYP010000034.1:0-8016 GCA_049647945.1 Nonlabens sp.
GATGTTACCCATACATGGATTAGTGACTTGTTGCTCCAAGTATTTGCACCTAATGGAAATAACTCTAGATTAGTAGCTGGAGTATGCAATGTACCTGGTGGAGTAGCAAACCTGAATAAGACATTTAGTGATAACGCAGGTACCTTTGATTGCTCTAATTCAACAACTGGAACGGCTCAACCTGTTGATCCTCTCAATCCTTTAGGTGACAATACTGTCGACGGTACCTGGCAAATAGCAGTTGCCGACTTTGCCCCACAGGATACTGGTACATTCAACAGTTGGTCCATTGAGCTATGCAGTACCACCTTTGTTCCTTTGAGTAACAACTCAGTAGACTTGAGTAGCCGATTTACACTTTATCCCAATCCCGCAAAAGATTCATTTCAAATAGGGTCAAGCGCCTTCACTACTGGAGAGAGCAGATTGACTATTTACGATTTAAGTGGTCGGGCGATTCTATCTCGTGAGATGGATAATAATGCTTTACAAACGGTAGAGCTAGGAGCCACTTTTGTGCAAGGCTTATATATTGTGGAACTTGAGACTCAAGAAGGGAAGAGTAGTACTAAATTACTGGTTGAATAAGCACATTCATATGATAATCAAAAAGCCCTTTACTATTATTAGTAAAGGGCTTTTTCAATAATAGATGGCGACGTTCTACTCTCGTGCAGATTCTTCTTCCTCCAGTTTTTTGTCAATAGTAATTACCAATTCTTCTTTATCGGTATCAAAATCCATGGAGATTTTGTCGCCTTCATGCAGCTGACTATTTACAATTTCTTCGGCAAGCGCGTCCTCGATATATTTTTGAATGGCTCTTTTTAAAGGTCGCGCACCGTATTGCTTGTCAAACCCTTTATCTGCGATATAATTCTTTGCTTTTTCAGATAGTGTAAGATCATAGCCTAGACCCTTGATACGCTCAAAGAGCTTCACTAATTCAATATCAATGATCTTATAGATATCTTCTTTTTCTAAAGCGTTAAAAACAATGACATCGTCAATTCTATTTAAAAATTCTGGTGCAAATGTTTTCTTTAGCGCTGCAGTAATTACGCTTTTTGCATTAGCAACCTCAGCATCTTTTCTAGCAGCGGTACCAAATCCTACTCCAGCTCCAAAATCTTTCAGCTTGCGTGCCCCTACATTTGAGGTCATGATAATAATGGTGTTCCTAAAGTCGATCTTTCTTCCAAGACTATCAGTTAAATAACCATCATCTAGCACCTGAAGCAACATATTAAATACGTCTGGGTGCGCTTTTTCTATTTCGTCCAGCAGGATGACAGAGTAGGGTTTGCGTCTTACCTTCTCGGTAAGTTGTCCACCTTCTTCATAACCTACATATCCTGGAGGAGCGCCTATCAATCTACTTATCGCAAACTTTTCCATATACTCACTCATATCAACACGGATTAGTGAGTTTTCTGAATCAAATACTTCGCTAGCCAGCACTTTGGCAAGCTGGGTTTTACCCACTCCGGTTTGCCCTAAAAATATGAAGCTTCCTATAGGTTTGTTAGGATCCTTGAGGCCGGCACGATTGCGCTGTATGGCTTTAACAACCTGCTTTACCGCCGCTTGTTGACCGATGACTCGACCCTCGATAGAGGCATCTAGATCTTTGAGCTTCTTCATTTCCTTAGTGGCAATGCGATTGACGGGAATGCCCGTCATCATGCTTACTACCTCGGCTACGTTTTCTTCAGTAACCGTATCTCGATGTTCTTTACTGGCTTGTTCCCATGCCTCTTGAGCTTCGGCTAGTTGTTTTTCTAGTTTTTTCTCATCGTCGCGTAGTTTTGCGGCTAGCTCATACTTCTGGCGCTTCACCACATTATTTTTTTCCTGCTTGACATCCTCCAGTTGCTGTTCAATCTCCAGGATTTGCTTGGGGACTTCAATATTGGCAATGTGAATGCGCGATCCAGCCTCGTCTAGTGCGTCTATTGCCTTGTCTGGAAGAAACCTATCAGTCATGTATCGATTAGTCAGTTTTACACAAGCTTCAATAGCTTCTTGAGTGTACTCAACATTGTGATGTTCTTCATACTTACCCTTCAAATTGTTGAGAATGGTAATGGTTTCTTCTACGGTAGTGGGTTCTACAATTACCTTCTGGAACCTGCGTTCTAATGCTCCATCTTTTTCTATACTATTGCGATATTCATCAAGGGTAGTTGCTCCTATGCATTGAATTTCGCCACGGGCTAGTGCGGGTTTGAACATATTTGACGCATCTAGGGATCCCGCGGCTCCACCAGCTCCTACTATGGTATGGATCTCGTCTATAAAAAGAATAATGTCATCATTCTTCTCCAGTTCATTCATCACGGCCTTCATCCTTTCTTCAAACTGCCCTCTGTACTTTGTACCGGCAACTAGGCTGGCTAGATCCAGCGTGATGACTCGCTTGTCATACAGCATTCTAGAAACCTTGCGCTGTGTAATACGCAGGGCAAGACCTTCTGCAATGGCGCTTTTACCCACTCCTGGTTCACCTATAAGCAGCGGATTATTCTTTTTCCTACGACTCAGGATCTGGGAGACACGCTGTATTTCCTCATTCCTTCCCACTACGGGATCGAGCTTGTCATCCTCTGCCATTTTTGTAAGATCACGACCGAAGTTGTCCAGTACCGGAGTCTTACTCTTTTTATTGGCTTTTTTTTCATTGCCGGGTGTGAAAAGATTTTCTTTATCATCACTCTGACTGTCAGGCTCGTCATCACTAAAGGATTGCGCTAGCGGCGTGTCCATGCCGTCAGTATCTTCTTGGGATAACATTGCCTTAAATTCCTCCTTGACATTGTCATAATCCACGTTGAGCTTATTCAAAAGCTTTGTGGTAGGGTCGTTTTCATTGCGCAATATGCACAGTAGCAGGTGACCGGTATCGATAGAATTGCTCTGGAACAACTTTGCTTCCAGAAAGGTGGTTTTAAGTGCACGCTCTGCCTGACGGGTCAGGTGTAGGTTCTTCTTCTCGTTTGCCGTTAGCGAGCTATTGGGATTTGCCGGGCTTAGGATTTCCACCTTGCGTCTCAAGTTGTCCAGGTCCACGGATAGATTGCCTAAAATTACAATCGCCTTTCCATCACCATCCCTCAACAAACCCAGCATTAAATGCTCCGTACCTATAAAATCATGTCCCAGTCTCAGCGCTTCTTCCTTACTGTAGGCAATTACGTCTTTTACCCTGGGAGAAAAATTATCGTCCATGTGTTCTAATTTCGTCTAAATGTAATAAACTGCGGGGTTCAAAAAGCATTCCGCATTGTAAAAAAGGGTTAAGGTGGTTACGCTTTCGCGAAAGCGGAATCTTTAAAAGAGTCTATCGAGAAACGGTAAGAATTCTTTTATTAACAAACGCGCCACAATTTGTTGATAACAGACTCAATAAATTGCACGTAAACCCTTATTAATACTGGATAAATACATAAATTGCTAGTTGTTTACAACTTAATTAAACCAGCATTTTTAGATGGCAGAAGGAGAGAAGTTAATCCCGATTAATATAGAGGATGAAATGAAGTCGGCTTACATAGATTATTCTATGTCAGTCATAGTGTCACGTGCGCTGCCAGATGTACGTGATGGATTAAAACCGGTTCACCGTAGAGTCTTATACGGTATGTACGAGCTGGGTGTCTTATCAAATAGAGGTTATAAAAAGAGTGCGAGGATCGTAGGAGAAGTCCTAGGTAAGTACCACCCGCATGGAGATACATCAGTCTACGATACCATGGTGCGCATGGCACAGGAATGGTCGCTGCGCTACATGCTGGTGGATGGCCAGGGTAACTTTGGTAGTGTGGATGGTGACCCACCTGCGGCCATGAGGTACACAGAAGCGCGCATGCGCAAGATCTCTGAAGAATTACTGGCAGATATCGATAAAGAAACGGTAGATACACAGCTCAATTTTGACGATACCCTGTCAGAGCCTACCGTACTGCCCACAAAGGTCCCCAACCTTCTTATCAATGGTGCCAGCGGGATCGCCGTAGGGATGGCGACAAATATGCCCCCGCACAATCTTACCGAGGTTATTGATGGAACCATCGCCTATATCGAGAATCATGATATAGAGATTGAAGAACTGATCACCCATATCAAAGCGCCCGATTTTCCTACTGGCGGTATCATCTACGGCTATGATGGCGTGAGAGATGCCATGCACACGGGTCGTGGTCGGGTCAAGATTCGTGGTCGAGTTAGAATAGAAGAAGTTAAGGGAAGAGAATGCATCATAGTTGATGAACTTCCTTACCAGGTCAACAAGGCAGACATGATCAAGAAAACTGCCGATATGATCAACGACAAGAAGCTTGAGGGCATTGCCTCGATACGCGATGAGTCTGACAGGAAGGGAATGCGCATCGTGTACGTGCTTAAACGCGACGCCATACCTAACATCGTAATCAACAAGTTGTATAAGCATACTGCACTACAGTCCAGCTTCAGCGTTAATAACATTGCTTTGGTCGAGGGTAGACCCATGTTGCTCAATGTTAAGGAAATGATCCACCACTTTGTGGAACATAGACATGACGTTGTGACTCGCAGGACTCAGTTTGAATTACGTAAGGCCGAGGAGAGAGCACACATCCTTGAAGGACTAATCATTGCTAGTGATAATATTGACGAGGTAATCGCACTCATAAGATCGAGCAGTAATGGAGAAGAAGCAAGAGCAAAACTGATTGAACGCTTTGACCTATCTGAAATACAAGCTAGGGCCATTGTTGAAATGCGCTTGAGACAATTAACAGGTCTTGAGCAAGATAAATTGCGCAATGAGTACGACGACCTGGTAAAAACTATTGCAGACTTAAAGGACATTCTAGCTAAGAAAGAACGTAGAATGCAAATCATAAAAGATGAATTGCAGGAAATACGCGAGAAATACGGCGACGATCGCAGATCTAGAATTGAATATGCAGGAGGCGATTTAAGCATTGAAGATATGATTCCAGATGAGCAGGTGGTTATCACAATCTCTCATGCGGGTTATATTAAAAGAACCAGCCTGACAGAATACAAAACGCAGAATAGGGGTGGAGTAGGTCAAAAGGCTAGTACCACACGCGATGAAGACTTCCTCGAGGATATTTTTGTAGGTACCAATCACCAGTACATGTTGTTTTTTACCGAGAAAGGGAAATGCTTCTGGATGAGAGTATATGAGATTCCGGAGGGCAGTAAAACCTCAAAGGGTCGTGCTATCCAGAATCTTATCAATATTGAACAGGACGATAAGGTCAAGGCTGTAATCTGCACGCAAGACATAAAAGACTCCAGTTATATCAATAGTCACTACGTGATTATGTGTACAAAAAAGGGAGTGGTTAAAAAGACTACTCTAGAACAATACTCAAGGCCTAGAACAAATGGTATCAATGCCATTACCGTAAGAGATGGGGATACCCTGCTAGAAGCAAAACTTACTACTGGTGACAGTCAGGTAATGCTGGGATTGAAAAGCGGTAAAGCCATTCGTTTTGATGAAGCTAAGACCAGACCTATGGGAAGAAATGCAAGCGGGGTAAGAGGAATACGCCTTGCAAATGAACAAGATGAGGTAATAGGAATGGTTGCAGTAAATGATATGGATTCTAATATTCTTGTAGTTTCAGAAAAAGGTTACGGCAAGAGATCAAGTCTTGCAGACTATAGGGAAACAAACAGGGGAGGTAAAGGTGTAAAAACCATTAGTGTTACTGAAAAAACTGGCGGGCTGGTAGCACTTAAAAATGTTACCGACAACGATGGGCTCATGATTATTAACAAATCCGGAGTCGCTATACGTATGAGTGTTTCTGACTTAAGAGTTATGGGTCGAGCAACTCAAGGAGTTAAACTAATCAACCTTAAAGGTGACGATAGTATAGCAGCGGTTGCTAAGGTAGTTAATGCTGATAGTGAGGATGATCTAGACGATCTAGTTAAGAACGAAACGCCCGTTAATGGAACGACTTTTGAAAATAATGATAGCGAAGAATAATACCTACTAAAATGAAAAGATTAATTACGTGCTTTTTTCTGGCAGCTTCACTACTCACGTTTGCGCAGAAAAAGGAGATCAAAAACATCAAGAAAGCTCTCAAGACCCAAGATATTCAAAAGGCCTATGATGCTTTTGAGTCTATTGATGAATCTGCCGTAGAAGCAAAATATGCAGCTGATTATAATCTGTACAAAGCAGCCTATAAGATTGATGTTTCAGGACAGCGCAGTGCGTCTTTTGAGGATTTGAGGATTGCCGAAACAAGTCTGGAGAAAGCTATATCGCTCGGATTGAAAGATAAGACTAGTGAGATGTATGTGAATATTGTAGAAAATGCCATCAGAACAAGGAAACTGGCTCTTGCAAATGAGATGATGGCTACTGATACGGCTACAGCAATCAGTCTTGTTGATGAATTATATGCGCTAGATGAGACTAACTACGATATGCTGTACAATAGTGCTAATATGTCATATTCCATAGAGGATTTTGAAACTGCAATGTTACAGTATGAAAAACTGGTTGCCACTAACTATGACGGCGTACGCAAATCTTTGTATGCAGTAAACAAGCAAAATGGTACAAGAGAATTATTTCCTAATACCACTACAAGGGAAATCGCTATAAAATCTGGTAGTCACATGACTCCTACTGAGGAACAGTCACCTTCTAATGTAGGGGACGTGGCTACAAAGCTGGTCTGGCTAAAGAAAAGCCAAAAAGATCTTAATGCTGCAAAGGCAATGTATGAGAAAATTAAAAGACAATATCCCAGCGACGATTCACTAACTGCTGCCGAGGTGGGAATTTTTCAAATCCTTGAAATGGATGAGGAATACGCAGCTGCCGTAAAGAAAATGAATGATATTAATGATCCTCAAATTTTCATGAACCTTGCAGAGAGTGCTGCAACAAAGAAAAACTACGACTCGGCTATAGAATATTACAATAAAGCGTTGCAACTTGATAGTAGTTCATACTTCTCTTCCGTTAATATTGCAAATGCGTATCTTGAAAAAGGCAATTTGGAAACTACTACCGCAGTAGAGCAAATGGAGTTATATAAAAGTGCTGTCAAAAACCTCGAGAATGCACATAAGATTAAGCCCGACGAGAAAGGAATTATGTCAACCTTGATTAGTTTGTATGACTTTCTAGAAATGACGGATAAGTCTGCTGCTATGAAGGCAAAAATGTAACAATCACTTACCTTATCTAATTTAAAATCCGCTTTATTTAGAAGCGGCTTTTTTGTACGCTTTCGCGAAAGCGGAAAATTCAATAATCAGGCAAATAACTTTTAATAATTCTCAAATTATGAGTGTAAACTCCCCGGTCTGTATTAAAAATTCCCTGCTGGTCTAGATGATCAACACGTACCATTCCATGAGCATGTATAATCTTATTCTCTCCCAGGCACAATCCTACGTGCGTGATGGATCCTTCTTCATTGTCAAAAAATGCCAGATCACCACGTACGACTTCTTCTACAAATACTACTGTTGTTCCTTGCTCTGCTTGTTGATGGGCATCTCTAGGTATGTTATAGCCAGCAACTCGATAGCACAGCTGTGTCAACCCGCTACAATCAACGCCGTAACTGGACCTACCACCCCATAAGTAGGGAGTTTCCAGCAACTTGATCGCCATTTCACATGCTTGATTCCTTGCAGGGGTAGCCTTTGTGCTAAACAGGTCATTTAACTGATTGAGATCAGTCGCATATATACAACCGGCTATTAATTGTTTTTCTTCTTCATCTATGTGATATGTTCCCTGCTTCTCTCGTACTATACCAATTGTAGACAGATCTAAGTCTGGAGCTGAACTCTTTTTTGGGTCAAATTGAGTATTGCTTATAAATCCAGAGTAGCCATCGTGATCTAGTTTGACTTTTGCCCACTCCTTACTAATGTTGATAATCTCAAAAGATTCACCATACAACACCTGGCTAACCATCTCACTACGATGACTAGCCTCTACTCGCAACGGTGCAACAG
>JBARYP010000035.1:0-49707 GCA_049647945.1 Nonlabens sp.
ATCAATGGCAGTAGGTTCAAAAACGGCAACATCATCAAAAGCAAAACCATCATAAGAAACAGAAATCGTTGAAGCAAATGCCACTCTTATTTTTACTGAACTCTGTCCTGCAAGTCCTGTTAAAGTATTGGCAGCCGTAACATAGCTGGTTAAACCATTATTAAAGGGGTCAGCTGTCCATCCTTTTTGTTGACCACCTGGAGCTGCATTTATAGTGTCATCTGTGTACCAATTTTGACCCGTATTTAGATCTCCGACAAGCTGCCAAGTCGTACCACCATCAATAGATGATTGGAGTGCTGCCCCATCCCAAGAGAACTCACTTTCCCACCATACCTCTAATCTTACGACAGGATCAGTTATAGCACTAGAAAAATCAAGTGCGGGACCTACAACCATTGAACTTTCATTACGGTCGTAGCTACCTGTCAAGTTTGTAACCCATGCATTGATACCACTCGTGGTTCTAGTTATGCCTGGCGCCAACGGATAACCTAATTGCCATGAACTGTTCCTACCACTCGCTACCCATCCACCAGTACCACTCTCAAAATCCTCAAAGTAGGGCAGTGGTAAAGGCATCATCGCTGTGCTTTCTACAAAATTGAGTTGATCGTTCTGGGTAGGAGCTACAAAAGGGTTTAGGGGGTAACAGAAAACCGTTTGAGTCTCTACAACTATGTTATCACCTTTTTCGTCTTTGAGAGATGTGCGGCTTAGCGACTTTTTGTTCACAATTGTGTCAAGATGGTAATCAACGTCAAACATGACACCACGCTGGTCATTGTTATTATTATAAAATGTCGTCAAGGTTCCAGAAGGGCCAGAAAGCGATTGTGAACTTAAGTCTAAAGGATCACAGCCGTTTGCTGAAGTGCTAGCGTTATTAATTTCGGCAGTAGTCAAAGTGTATTGCCCGTTACTGTCCAATTGTACAGAAGTATTCTGACAATCGATAGATATAGATTGAGACAAGCAGCATGAAGTACATAAAATGCTAAAAACGCACAGCGTAGTTTGAATCAAATAAATAGAATTTGTGCTTCTCATTTTGCCTTTTTTCAAATGCAATGATATTCTATCATAACAATTTCTTAGCATTTCGCTATCAATTTGGGAAGTAAACTGAACTATTAGGGAAGTAATGCTCGAATAGGATAAATAGGCTTTAGTATCTTTCGACAAAATGAAGAACCAGTATTTAAAATATTTGTATTTCCTATTATTGCAGCATGTAATTTGTTGTTTTGCGACGGCTCAGCTGCGTCAACCCCCTAGCTCTATAACAGACTTCCAATCGGTTAAAAACTTCTATCGAGGTGTTGAATTACTGGAGCGACGTTTGAAGTGGCCTGAGACCTACGGTGATTTTTTTCAAGACGCCGTGAATTACTGCAGAACCAGCTGTACAGAGGAAGAATTACTACTTTCTGAATACTACCTTCTAGCCTATTACGACAATACTCTTTCAGACAAAAAAACCATACAACTAGCTACGGAATTGTTACGTCAGTCGGAGTTTATAGATACTGGGGAAGCCGCTCGCGCTGTCGTCTGGCTCAACTCTGCCTACGGTCGACTGGGATATTATCAACGACAACTGGAATTGATCCCGCTGATAGAAGCATATAGGGAGGATTATGAATCGATGTTCTATGGCGCAGGGTACAACTACCACCATGAGCTGGGAATGATTTATTACAATCTAGCAGATTACGATCTAGCGAGGCAGCAATTTCAAATCCAAGCCGACGATTTTGAGAACATAGGCAATGAATACCGTAGAGCGAGTATGGAAAATAATATTGCGCTCACGTTTCAAAATCAGGGCAATGATTCATCTGCAATAACCTATTTCAAATCTTCACTTGATCGATTGAATACTCTTCAAGAAACAGATATTCCTGGAGACGCCTTTGGCTTACGCAATTTTAAAAATGTCGTACGTTCAAATATTGCCAGCCTCAAACTGAAGGGCAAGGACACAGCGGGAGTCCAGCAGGCTTATATCGATGAGTTAAAAACTAGTTTGCTTGTTAAGCAACCTCGCATCTCGAGACAGGCTTACCTCAATCTGGCGCGATTTCATTTACTTGCGAGTAATACCGATAGTCTGGAGTATTATTTGAATGTTGTGCAGGATTATGAGCAGAGATATTCAAATCCACAGGACCGTAGCGAGATGTACCTCTTAAGAAGCCTTAGCTCTAGTAGGGCAGGGGATTTGAAAAGCTCATTTGATCATTTAATGGAATACGAGCGGCTCAACGATAGTTTACTTTTTGCATCAAAAAATACCATACTAGAGGAGGCAACTCTCAAGTTTGACGTAAAAAAAACCAAGGAAGAATTAGTAAATAGTCAACTCAAATTACGGGATAGGACTAATCTACTGATTCTGGCGGGTGTAATATTATCGATGGTTGCCATTTTACTGGCAGTTATCATTTATCAGTTTACGCTTTCGCGAAAGCGGAACAAGAAAATACGCAAGCAGAGTAGGGAGCTAAAAAATGCGATCAAAGAAAAAGAATTACTTCTTGAAGAGACGCATCATAGGATCAAAAATAACCTGCAAATGATATCAGGCCTACTGGAACTTAAACAATCCGCAATTGACAATCCCGATACTGCTCGCGTACTTACTGAATCACAAGAATATCTACGCAGTATGGCCGTGATCCATGAAATGCTTTACACTCAGGACACGGAAAAGCAAATTGCCGTCAAGCCCTATATAGAATCAATTGTAGCGCACTTAGGGCAAACTTATGCTCATGCAGACGTAAAATTTAATCTAGAAGTGCAAAGTGGGAAATTGAATACCGATTACATGACCCCGTTAGGATTACTGATCAATGAGCTTGTTACCAATACCGTTAAACATAGTGAACGCAATAAGTTATTAATCCAAATAACACTCAAATCTATTGATACTGGCTATGAATTTATCTATAAAGATGCGGGAACTGCCATTGCTAGTAAAATCGTAAATGAGCAACATAAAGGAATAGGATTAATACTCATTAAACTTTTAATCGAGGAAATGCAGGCACGAGCTCATTTTCATGAAGATGCCGGTTTTGGTTTAACATTACATATAAATGAACGTGATGAATAAACATATAAGTGTCTATATAGTTGAAGATTATTCCATCACGCGCGCTGCGCTGTGCAGCGTGGTCCAGAACGCAGGGTTTGAACTCGCGGGAAGCTCTGCCACGGCAGAAAAAGCTCTAGCCGATTTAAACGCCCGCGTTCCTGATGTTTTTATTCTGGACTATAACCTTAAGGGATCCAAAAATGGAGTCTGGCTTGCAAAGAAATTGAGGGATGAGTTTCCACAAGTCAAAATAATCTTCTTGACTGCCATGGGTAATGATCGAGTTTTGTCCTTAATTAGAGAGGCTGGGCCTGATGCCTACTTAATGAAACCCTTTAACAAGCCTACATTAATAACCGCCATAGAACTAGCTTGCGCAAGAGAAGCAGACTCAACTGAAGAAGCCAAGAAGTCAAAGTCTGGCAGCAGAGTGTTCCTTAAGCAAGGCAGGGAATCTTTTAAAGTTCCATTTAATGACATTCTTTACCTGCACTCTGATAAGAACTATCTTCTTATTCATACCTCCAAAAGACTTTTCAGGTACCGAATGAAGCTGGCTGAATCTTTCGATTCATTCAAGTTACCCAGCTATTTTGTCCAGTGCCACAGACGTTATGTAGTCAATAGCAACCTTATTGATAGCTTCAGCGCAACCGAGTTGAAAATTCAGGATCGCACCATTCCCTTATCGCAGTCCTTCAAGTCACGATTGTCTGAAATTTTGTTGTAGTAGTTCGACTTAATGCTTACTTAGCAAAAAACGGACTTTACTTCCCAGATTTGAACTAATTCTCCTGTAAATAATTTGTTAATTCAATTCGTTTTGCATTTTGCGATGAATTTTATATTACCAGTTGCTTATTACGAAAAAAATCATTTGTTAACGGTAGTAATCGACTCTTGAATATAATTAACCTTATGATTTATGCGTATAGATTCCGTTAGACAATTCATTTCTTGTCTTAATTTTTATTTTTGTGAGCAACTATTACAATCAATTTAATTAACTAAAAAGTGTCCAATTCAATTTTAATTATGAAAAACAATTATTACAAAGTACTTGCAATTCTAGTTTTTGTACTGGTGTATTCGTGTTCTAGCGATGATGATATTGCAGTTATATCTGAGCCTGCTACAGCAGGAGAATTTGAGGCTCGAGTGGTTACAGAGTGGTATGACCTTATTGCGACGCTCACTACAGAAACTGTAGGTTACACCCCACCTGTGGCGGCAAGAGCATTTGGTTATACAGGTGTGGCACTATATGAATCCTTACAATATGGTATTCCAGGGCGAGGATCCCTAAAAGGTAAAATTACCGATTTTGAACCTACGCAAATCGATATAGAGGGAAGAGAGATCTACTGGCCTCTCGTGGCTAACGCAACGATGGCAGAGATGGTCAAATATTTCTACAACAACGCTACTCAGGATAGGTACCAGGCAGTTCTTGCCCTTGAGTCACAGTTTAACGATGAGTATCGAGCTATCATTTCTGCTCAAGCATTTGAAAACTCCCTTGCTCTTTCTCGCGACGTAACCGCGCAAATCATAAGTTATTCACTTAATGATGGTGGACATAATGCACAATTCAACAATTTCCCGTCTGATTATTCACCACCGGTGGGTCCGGAATTTTGGGTGCCTACTGCTCCTAACTTTTTGCCGGCATTACAGCCTTACTGGGGTTCAAACAGGCCATTTCTAGAGAGCAATATAGAGTCTACCCAGCCCGCACCGCCGCCAGCATATTCTACTGATCCGTCCAGCGTATTTTATGAAAGGGCTCTTGAAGTGTATAATACCGTGAACAACGTGACGCCTGAAGAGATCATTATAGCTGAATTCTGGTCAGATGATCCAGTAACTACTGCGACACCACCTGGACACTCGATTTCTATTTTAAATCAGTTGCTTAGAGAAAATGATGCAAATCTGGCAGAGGCGACCGAGGCTTTTGTAAAATTAGGTATCGGGATCTCTGACGCTTTCGTTTCTTGCTGGAAGACTAAGTATGAGACTAATTACTTGAGACCCATCACCTACATTCAGGATAATATTGATTCTAACTGGATGCCTATTCTTGAAACTCCACCATTCCCAGAATACACGAGTGGCCACTCGGTTCAATCTGGCGCGCTTGCAGAAATTGTAACCGATCTTTATGGTTCAAATTATGAATTTACAGATCGTACGCATGAGAACCGTACAGATATCGATGGCACCCCACGCACCTACAGCAATTTTTACGAGATGGCAAATGAGGCTGCACTCTCAAGGCTTTATGGCGGTATTCATTATGATGAGGCTATCTTTCTAGGACTGGAACAGGGCTACGCTATCGGTAGAAATGTGAATGGACTCAACCTGGAGGAGTAACCCGGGTTTGCCATATTAATGACTGACTTACGCCTGGTGTGAGTCGGTTTTTTGAGTTTAAGTCTAGTGCTCCACAGGCGATATTGCACATTATGTGAACTACTTGCCACTTCTTTACGGGTATTTCTGCTATTTATATTTCGCTTTCGCGAAAGCGAAAAAATCCAATCCTCCTGTCTTGTTTTAGCTTTAAGACTCCTACAAGAAACTCTACCTTTGCCCCCTTGACATAAGTTGTAGTTATGATAAAAATTACGCTACCCGATGGTAGTATCAAGGAAATGGAGCAGGGAAGCACTCCCATGGATGTTGCGATGTCCATATCTCAAGGTCTTGCGCGCAATGTTATAAGCGCTACATATAATGGTACACGTGTGGAGACAAAAACTGCTCTTGAAGAAGATGGGGCCATCGTGTTACATACCTTTAAGGACAATGAGGGAAAACAGGCGTTCTGGCACAGTACCTCCCACATAATGGCACAGGCAATTCAGGATTTGTTCCCGCAAGCAAAACTTACGATAGGACCATCGATCGAGCGCGGTTTCTACTACGATGTCGATTTTCAAGGTAAGACCATTACTGAAGCAGATATACCTGCCATCGAGAAACGCATGCTGGATATTGCTCGTGGTAAGCATGAGTTTTCCATGCGCAGCGTATCCAAAACCGATGCCCTGGACTTTTACAAGAAGGATAACAATGATTTCAAGGTAGAATTGATCGAGAACCTAGCTGATGGCACCATTACCTTTTGTGACCACGATAATTTTACCGATTTATGTCGCGGCGGTCACATTCCCAACACAGGAATCGTAAAGGCTGTTAAGATTATGAGTATTGCTGGCGCCTACTGGCGCGGTGATGAGAACAACCCCCAGCTTACCCGCGTCTATGGCATCTCTTTCCCTAAGCAGAAAGATCTAAAAGAATACCTGGAATTGCTGGAAGAAGCAAAAAAACGAGACCATCGCAAACTGGGCAGGGAACTGCAGTTGTTTACCTTCTCTCAAAAAGTAGGACAGGGATTGCCCTTATGGCTGCCCAAGGGTGCCGCATTGCGCGAGCGACTGGAGAACTTTATGAAAGCGGCGCAAAAAAAGGCCGGCTATGAAATGGTGGTCACACCCCACATAGGGAATAAGGAACTCTACATCACTTCTGGTCATTACGACAAATATGGTGAAGACTCTTTCCAGGTCATTAAAACGCCTAATGAAGGAGAGGAATTCATGCTCAAACCCATGAATTGCCCCCATCACTGCGAGATCTACAACAGCGCGCAATGGTCCTATAAAGACTTGCCTAAACGCTTTGCAGAATTTGGTACCGTTTATAGGTATGAGCAAAGTGGTGAATTACATGGGCTTACCCGTGTGCGCGGGTTTACCCAGGACGATGCCCATATTTTTTGTACGCCCGAGCAACTCGATGCCGAATTTAAAAGGGTGATCGACCTGGTGCTGTATGTATTTGGATCCCTAGGGTTTGAAAATTTCACCGCACAGGTCAGTATAAGAGATCCCAAAAAGCCAGAAAAGTACATTGGTAATGTAAACAACTGGGAGATTGCAGAAAATGCAATAATTAGTGCAGCACGAGATAAAGGCCTCGACTACGTTATTGAAGAGGGTGAGGCTGCATTTTATGGACCTAAACTGGATTTCATGGTCAAGGATGCGCTGGGTCGCAGCTGGCAGCTGGGAACGATTCAGGTAGACTACAACCTGCCAGAGCGTTTTGACCTGACCTATAAGGGAAGTGACAATGAGTCACACCGACCCGTAATGATCCACCGGGCACCATTTGGTTCCTTGGAGCGATTTATAGCCATATTACTGGAGCATACTGGAGGAAATTTCCCGCTCTGGTTGATGCCAGAACAATGTACCGTACTGTCGCTGAGCGAGAAGTTTGAAAAATATGCCAAAAAAATAGCGGATAGTTTAGAAAATAACGAAATTCGCTGTACTATTGACAATCGCGCAGAAACCATGGGTAAGAAGATCCGTGAGGCCGAGATGAACAAGATTCCCTATATGTTGATCGTGGGGGAGCAGGAAGAGAATGATGGTACGGTTTCTGTAAGAAAACATGGTGGTGAGGACCTGGGGACGATGGATGTTTCCGCTTTCGCGAAAGCGGTAAAAATCGAAGTCTCAAAAACCATAAAAACATTTGAAGTTTAATTAAAAGTATATAGCCATAGCAATACGTAGACGCAGAAGCCGCGGTCCCGCGCGGATTATTAAAGAAGACAAACACAAGATCAACGATAAGATACGTGCCAGACAGGTGCGCCTTGTCCAGCCTGGAGAAGGCGAGCCTAAGATCATGGATACTCGCGATGCCATGAAGATCGCCCAGGAAAAAGAACTGGATCTGGTTGAAATTTCACCTAACGCAGACCCGCCCGTAGCAAAGTTGCTGGACTATAAAAAGTTTGTTTACGAGCAGAACAAGCGTGAAAAAGCGATGAAGGCCAAAGCAAGTAAAGTCATTATAAAGGAGATACGCTTTGGACCCAATACGGATGAGCATGACTACGAGTTCAAAAAGAAACATGCTGAAAAGTTCCTAAAAGAGGGGGCAAAGTTAAAAGCATACGTTTTTTTCAAGGGACGTTCCATCATTTATAAAGATCAGGGCGAGATATTGCTGCTTAATCTAGCAAAGGATCTTGAAGAATTAGGAAAGGTAGAGCAGATGCCAAAGATGGAAGGTAAGCGTATGAACATGTTTATCGCGCCAAAGAAGAAATAAAGATATCACGTATTTATAGTTTAAACGCTACTGATAGTAATTCAAAAAGCCACCATTCAGGTGGCTTTTTACGTTTCTGACCGCGAAGATGAACTAGAAGTATAGAATTGCTTTATGCGTTTTTTCTTCCAGTAAGTGGGGTTGAGGATGCGTAGAGGTTTGGGTTTTCCCCGCAAAACTCTCGACTATCGCTCGAGCCAGCATGCTGAATTTTTATTATTTTTGAATGCTACGTCGAGTGGGGGTCTAGACGTTCTTGAAAGGATGATTCTTGTAAGAAAGCTCTCGACTGTCGCTCGAGCCGGCATGATTTTATAAAAATTTTGATTTAAAAGGAATATAATTTAAGTGAGCGTAGAAGTTTACCGCGGCGATGTAATGGCCAGATTATTGGCTTGTAGTACCAGTCAAATAAGCTTACTTTTGCAATCCTTAAAATCGCATTGCGGTTTTGGGTTGCGAGAATTTTAAAAAAGGAATTATGCCTAAGATGAAAACGAAATCTAGTGCCAAAAAGCGTTTTAAGCTTACCGGTACTGGAAAAATTAAAAGAAAGCACGCTTTTAAGAGTCACATCCTGACTAAAAAAAGTAAGAAACGTAAGCTTGCGCTTACCCACACAACGCTCGTGCACAAAGCAGATGAGCCCAATATCAAACTACAACTCAACCTTAAGTAGGTAGAGTAGTAGTCTTTGATGGTTTTAAATTATTAACCCGATAATGGAGCTAGAAGAGTTCTGCTAATAGGAACCGCCCATTCTCAAAAAATTAAATTATGCCTAGATCAGTAAACGCCGTAGCTCGTAGAGCTCGTAGAAAAAAAGTCCTCAAGCAGGCAAAAGGTTATTTTGGACGTAGGAAAAACGTCTGGACAGTAGCCAAAAACGCAGTAGAGAAAGCTATGTCTTACTCTTACCGTGATAGAAGAAACAAGAAGAGAACCTTCCGTAGGTTGTGGATCACCCGTATCAATGCCGGTGCTAGATTACACGGTTTGAGTTATTCTCAATTTATGGGATCTGTAAAGAAAAACGGTATCGAGTTGAACCGTAAAGTTCTTGCAGACCTCGCCATGAATCACCCAGAGGCTTTTAAAGCCGTAGTGGATCAAGTAAAATAATTATACGGTTCATGAAACCGTAAGTCTCGCAACTTAGAAAGCCCCATTCAGTAATGAATGGGGCTTTTGTATTTTACAGGTTTGGAGATTGTACGAGGCCAAGTCCAATAGATGTGTTTATACCTATGTTAATAAGTGGGATGTGAATAGAAGTATGAGATCATTGCTACTGCCGTATTTTAAAAACTACCAGCAAATTATAGTCAATTTTGAACGAAGCTTTAGTCAGATTAGTTATAATAATTCAGCGTTAAACTAATAACAACGGCACTATAATTGTTTAATAGAAATATAGATTTGTTAAACAAAATAAATTTAGATTTTATGAAGTTTCTTCCGTTTAAAATTTTAATATTAAGTCTAGCTTTTATTTTCAATCCAAAACCTGAAGCTAAAAAATTTCAGGGTAAAGCCTATTATTTTTCCAAATCCAAAATGGAACTGGGCAACTGGGGTGCCCGTATGAGTGAAGCTCAGAAAAAGCAAATGTATTCCAGACTCAAGAATAGGCTGGAAAAAACCTACGTCCTTAGTTTTAATAAAGAAGAATCTCTGTTCAAAGAAGAGGACAAAGTAGATGCAATGTCCGGTGCTACTGATTCCTGGGGAGACAATTTTACCAGAGGGAAGCAATACAAGAATGTAAAGGACAATCAACTGGTGCAAGCGCAAGAATTTTACGGGAAAAAGTTCTTGGTGAAAGACAATCTGCAAACCATTGACTGGGTAATGGGAACCGAGACCAAGCAAATCGGACAGTACATGTGTTTTAAAGCAACGGCATCCATTCCTTCTGATGAATTGAATTGGTATGATTTCTCTTGGAGCGACCTGAGAAGAAATGAAGAGAAAACGACGGCTGAAAACGGCGAGGTTACAGAACCAGAGGTTCCCACGACTCAGGTTGAGGCCTGGTACACCTTACAGATCCCGGTAAGTCACGGTCCAGCAGAATACTGGGGCCTTCCAGGACTTATCCTTGAGGTTAGTGCAGATAATACCACTATGTTGTGTTCAAAAATAGTTCTCAATTCAAGCGAAACGGTAGAGATAGAAGCACCAGAAAAAGGTAAAGAGATCAACAAGACAGACTATCAGGCTACCATCAGGAAGAAGATGGGTGAAATGAGAAACAATCGCGGTAGAAGAAGGGGTTAGGATGAAACTTACCTCGCACCCGATAGCTTACCTGGTCGCCTCTTTTATTTTATCTATAATAGGTTTACAAACCAGTACTGCACAAATCAAGTTTACCGGTAAGGTCACAGATTCCATCAAAGCGCCGCTGGAACTGGCAAATGTGGTTGCTCAGGATAGCGCCACAAGTGCGCTGGCTTCATACGGTATTACAAATGTAACTGGTGGTTTCTCGTTAGACCTTAAAAAGAACCAAACCTATAAAATTACCGTAAGTTATATAGGCTACAAGAATTTTGAGGAATTCCTTAAAGTTAAAGAAACTCCCATAAATAAGAACTACGTTCTAAAAGCTGAAAATTCGCTGGATGCTATTGAACTGGTTTATGAGATGCCGGTTGTCATTAGAGGAGATACAGTAATTTATAACGCTGATTCCTTCAAGAATGGTACAGAGCGCAAATTAGGAGATGTTCTAGAAAACCTACCCGGTGTAGAAATCAATGAAGATGGGCAAATAGAGGTAGAAGGTAAGGTAGTCAACAAGTTAATGGTTAATGGGAAAGACTTTTTTGACGGAGATACAAAACTAGCTACAGAAAATATTCCATCTAATGCCGTTTCAAAGGTTCAGGTGCTCCGCAACTATTCTGAGGTGGGGCAGCTGCGTAATGTGCGCAACAACCAGGATAATGTTGCCATTAATATCAAGTTAAAGGAGGGAAAGGAGAATTTTTGGTTTGGTACCATAGCGGGTGGGGCAGGAACGGCACCTGATAACGAACTGTACCTTTTACAGCCTAAATTATTCTATTACAATCCAGAATATAGCATAAACTTTATAGGCAACCTGAGCAATACTGGCGATCTAGCACTAAATCGTAGGGATTTGAGAAGTTTTGGTGGTGGATTTAGAGCACCCAGTCGTACGAGTGGAACCGATATCAATCTAGGCGATAATAGTCTAAACTTCTTAACAAATCAGGCTAATGCTCTTGAGATAGAAAATAGACTAGCTTCAGGTAATTTTAGTTACTCTCCTAAGTCCAGTCTGGATATTTCTGGTTTTCTGGTCTTTAATAGCAGTGATGTGCTTTCACGGCAATCCAGCGATGTACGCTACACAAACGAGGAGCTCAATATACCCGATGAATCCACCGAGGAGTCCAGCGTGGAACGCTCAGATCAATTACTGGTGAAACTTAGCGCTGCCTACCAGCCCAATTTAAACAACCAGTTGGAATACGATGTGCTGGCACGTACATCAAATGATACCCAGAACCAGAACCAGTTTTCATCGGTTATCGGGAAAACGCGACAGGTTGATGAGGTACAGCCATTCAGTATCAATCAAGGACTCAACTATTATTACACGCTCGACGACAAGAATATATTTGCTCTGGAAGCGCAGCATTTGATCAGGGATGAAGATCCTTTTTACAATGCCATATTGGATAACGATCCTAACGACTCCATGCTTCCCCCTCAACAACGCGATGCTTTTGATAATACTGCAGCGACCTTTGGTTTTGACACTACCTTGCCGTTCTACAACATCAACCAGAATCGCAGGATCAAATCAAATCAGCTGGATGCAAAGCTGGATTACTTCAGGATCCTTAATCAAAAGAGCAATCTCAACATTACCCTGGGAACCATTCTCAGCAGGCAGCAGTTTAATTCAGATATCTTTCAGAATTTGGGGGATGGAAACATCTTGAGACCCACTCCCAGTATAAATAACGGTCTGGCCATAAACGATACGGAGTATAACTTTTCTGATGTCTATGTAGGATTGCGCTATCGGGTCAAGAGTGGTAAGTTCACTTTCACGCCTGGATTTTCAGTTCATGCCTATGGTAACCGCAATGTGCAGTTTGGACAGGAATTTAAGGAGAACTTTTTTAGAATCCTGCCCGATATAGAAACCCGTATCGACTTTAAGAAAAGTGAATCCCTGACCTTGCGCTACAACATGCGCAACCAGTTTACTGATGTTACCCGGCTTGCACAGGGACTAATTTTTAACAGCGTTAATAGTATTCAGGCGGGTGAACCTGACCTGCAAAACGCATTGTCCCATAATGTCAACCTGATTTATACCTCGTTCAACCTATTTAACTACACAAATGTTTTTGCCAGGGCGGCTTATTCCAGTAATGTGGATCAGATACGTGGATTGACCGATTTTGATAGCGTTATTAGAACCAGCTCGTTCTTCAATTCAAACTTTGCTGATGAAAATGCCAATGTGAGCGGTCGTATGCAGCGCACCTTCGGTAAGTTGCGCGCCAGCCTGCGGGCAGGATTTAATTACAGTAAGATTAACCAATTTATACAGGGAGAACGATCTATAAATCGCGGTTATACTCAAAGCTATACACCAGAGTTGCGAACCAACTTTAAGGTAGCACCTAATGTGACCTTTAGGTATCGCTATAGTGTCACGGACAATATTCAGGGAAATCGCGAGACCCAGTTCACCACAAACTCACCATCAATAGATTTTGACGCCTACATCTGGAAAAAGCTCACCATACGATCAGATTACAGCTATACTGTCCAAACACAGACTGGCGGTCAATCACAATCCTTTCAAACCTGGAATGCCAGAATGTCCTACCGCAGGGATCGCGACGCAAAATGGGAATATGAACTACGCGCCACTAACCTGTTGAATATAGATTCCCAGGTGCGTAACAACGCAAATAACGTGGCCGTCTTCAATTCTGAAACCTTTATACAGCCTCGATTCATCACGGCACGCGTGGTGTACACTTTATAGAATACCGCTTTCGCGAAAGCAAAATTTTAAAGAGATTTTTTATGCAAGCATTCATCACTCTAAAACATGCTTCATATTCTTAGTCATCTTGTACGCTTTCGCGAAAGCGTAACCCTCAAAAACACCTAGCAATTACAAAATTCACGTATTGCGACTGTAGTAATTCTCTTTGTTCCACTCGACTTAAATTCAAGGTTAGGGACGCTATATTGGTTTGTTAGGATCACTATGCGCGCTATTTACCTATGTTACGGACAATCGACGGCAGGAGAATGCAGCGGTTAAGAGAACGGGTAAGTTGTTGTGGTTTAAAGATTTTATGGGTTACGCATTGGTGCCTTTGCCAGCAGGCAGGCTCGAAAGTATAACTGATACCACTATCTAACGCAATAAAATCATTCTACAATAAATCTAACAAACAACGTCAGAATGTCGAATACTGAACATAAAAACCTAAATTTGTAGCAACAGCGTAAATTTTGCTCAATGCCTACCATTGTTTCCAAAGTACTGGACATAGAAAAAAAGATCGAGCGACTAGTAGAGGAAAACAATAGGCTTAAGTTAAATATACAAACCAAAGAAGAAAGAATTGAGAGTATCGTAACCAATAATGAGAGACTGGTAGATGCCTTGAGTAGCGCAGAAGAACGGATTGTAGCACTTAGAACAGCAAATGCCATGCTGGGCAGTAACGATTATAAAACGAAAACCAAGCTTAAAATTAATGCGCTGGTGCGAGAGATCGACCAGTGTATTGCCCAACTGACCTAACAAAGTGAGCCAGAAGTTAAAAATCAAAGTCTCTATTGCAGATAGAGTGTATCCCCTTACCATTGATCCCTCTCGAGAAGAAGGGTTGCGTAAAGCCGCAAAAAATATTGAGGTAATGATGAAGCGTCTGGAACAAAGCTATGCGGTGCGAGACAAGCAAGATGTTCTTGCCATGTGTGCGTTGCAGTTTGCCGCAAAAGCAGAACAAATAGTGCTCGACAGCCAGTCTGATATGTATGAGGCAAAACAGAGACTAGAAGTTCTGGGTCAGTTACTAGATAAGCAGTTGTCGTAAATCGTTCTTTAAAATAAAACAGTTACTGCCTGTACTTGTTCCATTTTTTGGTGAACTCAACACGTAATTCTTTAAAAAGGGTGAGTCGTGGTTGTAAAAGCAAGCCGTGCCCCAGCGCCGGATCCTTGATCAGCCCGTTAGCCTTAAACTTTATTTAGGGAGTTCATACAAAACCGGACTTGTGCAGGCTTTTATTTATATATACGTCAACCATGGATAGTTCAAACATTGCATTTATAGCCGTCGCACTCCTCTTAGGTCTTGCAATCGGTTTTTTTATAGCCAAATCAATCGTAGAGAAGGGCAAGGCCTCTAGTCTCGTTAATCAAGCTAAGGCTGAGTCAAAAAGCATTGTTGAAAAAGCAGAGCAAAAATCAGATTTGCTTTTAAAAGAGGCAGCTGCTAAAGGAGAGAAGATCACCAGCGAGAAGCTGTACCGCGGTAAAAATAAATTCCTGGAACTCAAAAGCCAGCACGAGAAAGAAGTTCTAGCCAGAGAAAAAAAGATTTTAGATGCCGAGAAGCGTACCAGGGACAAAGAGTCCAAAGCGTCTAGTGAGTTAGCCAATAGCAAGAAGGCAAACCAGCGCCTTGAAAACACCCTCAAGGATATTGAAAAGAAAAAGGAGGCTATTGATAAACATGAAGAAGATTTACAAAAACTCCATGCAACACAAGTGCAGCAGCTGGAAAAGTTGAGTGGCATGTCTGGTGAGGACGCAAAACAACAACTGGTTGCCTCGATGAAAGATGAAGCTCGTACCGAGGCTATGAGTATCGTGCAAACCACAATTGAGGAGGCAAAACTTACTGCCCAGCAGGAAGCACGTAAAGTAATTATCAATACCATACAACGTATAGGAACTGAAGAGGCCGTAGAGAATTGCGTATCTGTATTTAATTTGGAAAGCGACGATGTAAAAGGGCGTATCATAGGTCGTGAGGGTCGCAACATACGAGCTATAGAAGCCGCTACTGGTGTAGAAATCATAGTAGACGACACTCCAGATGCTATAATTTTAAGTTGTTTTGATAGTGTAAGACGTGAGGTGGCCAGATTATCGCTACACAGACTTGTGACTGATGGTCGCATACATCCTGCCAGAGTAGAAGAAGTAGTTAAGAAAGTACGACGTTCCATCGATCAGGAAATCGCCGAAGTGGGTAAACGAACAGTTATTGATCTAGGAATTCATGGTTTGCACCCAGAGTTGATAAAGATGGTAGGGCGCATGAAATATAGATCTTCCTATGGTCAGAATTTATTACAGCATAGTAGGGAAGTTGCAAAGTTGTGTGGTACAATGGCGGCAGAGTTGGGGCTCAATCCCAAACTAGCCAAAAGAGCTGGACTACTGCACGATATAGGAAAAGTGCCTGAAACTGAGGACGAGACTCCACACGCAATCTTAGGTATGAACCTTGCCGAAAAGCACGGCGAGAAACCCGAGGTATGCAATGCCATAGGAGCTCACCACGATGAGATTGAGATGACCTCGCTTTTATCCCCGATCATTCAGGTTTGCGATGCCATAAGTGGAGCACGCCCTGGTGCTCGTAGACAAGTAATGGATACTTATATCCAGCGCTTAAAAGACCTAGAGGAGATTGCCTTCGGTTTTAAAGGTGTTGAGAACGCTTATGCTATACAGGCGGGTAGAGAATTGAGGGTAATGGTTGAGAGTGAAAAGATCAATGACGATAGGGCGGCACAACTTTCATTTGAAATCTCTCAGAAGATCCAGACTGACATGACCTATCCTGGTCAGGTTAAAGTCACGGTTATACGTGAAACACGAGCCGTGAACATTGCTAAGTAAGTTTTCATAAAATACAAACAAGCCCCTTTAAGTGAGAAGCTCAAAGGGGCTTTTTTTATTACACAAATCGTACGTAAAGATTTCTATATAATTACTTAGTAAACTTAAATAATTTAATCGTATTTATTATACGGTCTATTCATCATAAATGTTGTCATAACCCTTCTCTGGAACTTCAAAAAATTTACCAGTTACGAAGCGATAGTGGCGATCCATTCCAGCTAGCTCTTTAAGATCAGATTCATTTAATTTCAACCTAGCTGCTGCAAGATTTTCCTTTATGCGTCCTTCATTGGTTGATTTGGGAATTACTGCTGTTCCACGCTGCGCGCTCCAGTTGATAAGAACCTGTCCGCTAGTAGCATTGTGATTATCGGCAATTTTCTTGATGGTTTCATTCTCAAGCATATTGGGCTCGTTTTCTTGTTTCATCCCGTCTGATCTATCGCCGCTCCCTAGTGGTGAGTAGGCAGTCAAGTGGATACCGTTCTTGGAGCAGAACTCAAATAATTCATTTTGCTGGAGTAAGGGATGTAATTCTACCTGGTTCATTTCCGGAACCTCGTCAGTTTTTGAGATGAGATCCTTTAATTTTTCAACTGAGAAGTTTGAGACGCCTATGTGTTTTACTTTTCCGCTTTTTTTCAACTCAACCATCGCCTTCCAGGTATCAATAAGTGGCACTTCTTCCAGTGACAAATAGTCATCAGGACTAGAAGGGTTAGACACCTGTGGCTTAAAGGCAACAGGCCAGTGCATCAAGTATAGATCCAGATAATCCAGTTGTAGATCTTTTAAAGTCTGATCCAGTGCCGGGGCTACGTCTTGTGGTTTGTGAGCATTATTCCAAAGTTTTGAGGTAATCCAGACATCCTTGCGATCCACCTTCTTATTTTCAAAGACTTTGCGCAGGGCAGTACCTATCTCGGCCTCATTGCCGTAAATGGCAGCGCAGTCTATATGTTTGTACCCGTTCTCAAGGGCGATTTTGACGGCTTCTTCTACCTCTCCCTTGGTAGATTTCCACGTTCCCAGACCTATGGCATCCATCGTGTCGCCATTCTTAAACTTAAGTTGCTGCATTGTTTTTTGTTTAAAGTTAGCTTTCGCGAAAGCGTGACCCAAATCAAACCACTGTTTTAAATCAAGATTAAGAATTGATGGTTGAGCATTTTACGCTCTAGGATGAAATTTATTCAGGGCTTCCCTGAGCCGCGTCCTGTCTGTATGTAAATATATTTCAGTTGTGGTGATGCTCTCATGTCCCAGCATCATCTGTATGGAACGCAGGTCTGCTCCATTTTGCAACAAATGCGACGCAAAACTGTGCCTGAAGGTATGAGGACTCACCTTCTTTTTGATACCCGCGGCGGCAGCAGCGGTTTTAACAATGTGGAATATCATTGCCCTGGACAAGGAGGTACCTCTCGAATTCAAGAATAAATGATCTGAGAAGCTGGGTTTGATCTTGTAGTGTTTTCTAATCTCAATGAGGTAATATCTCAAAAGTTTGCTCATATAGGTACCTAGCGGTATGAATCGCTGCTTGTTCCCTTTTCCATCCACTCTTATCATTTCTTCATCCAGAAACACCTGGCTGATTAACAGAGCCGTGAGTTCTGATACTCGCAGACCACAATTATAAAGCATTTCAATAATAATGCGATTACGCTCCCCATCAAGCCTGGAGCGATCCAGTCCGTTTACAATCTTATCAATTTCCTCTACACTCAAAGAAGTCGGGATTTTTTGCTGTAATCTAGGGCTGTCTATTAATTCCAGAGGGTTATCTGGACTTTTACCCGATAACATGAGATATTTGTAGAATGCTTTAAGAGAACTGCGCTGTCTTGCTTGAGTTCTCGCGCCCACCTCTCTAGCTTGTTGATAAATGTATTCTTTTACCAGGCTGGCATCGACCTGAGATAGAGTTATCTCGTGCGCGGCACTTTTAAGGAACTGGTCAAATTTTCCTAGATCTCTTGAGTAGGCATCTAGTGTGTTTTTTGAAAGTCCCCTTTCAAGTTTGAGGTAGCTCAGGAAGCTTTGAATCTCAGATTGTGACATAAATAGGAGAGTTAATCTTCCAATTGAAAGTTAAACATTTTCTTACAAAAGCTAACAAGGAATTAACTTCTATGAGTAGAGAACTAGGGTAATTTGCTAATAAAATTACCGCTATGAAAAATATCTTCCTACTTTTTGGTTTGTTTATGATACTCCCATTTACATCCAAAGCTCAATATGATTACGATTTCTTTACTGCCGGGGTCAATGTTTCCCTTCCTATAGGTGTTCCAGCAGATATTGCAGATTTTGGTCTTGGAATTAAGGCGATGTACCTACGTGATCTAGTAGGGAAATGGCAAGTAGGTGGAACGGTAGGATACGATCGGTACTTTGCGGACAATGTCGAGGGTCCTGAAATAGATGATTTTGAGTTTGCTACTGCTTCAGTAACGGGTTTGTATCGTATAGGTGATAAAGGTTTTGGTATAGGTGGTGACCTGGGTTACGCATTTGGTATAAGCGATAATGTGGGTGATGGCGGTTTATCCTATGAGCCAAAAGTATACCTAGAGACCACCAATTTTGTATTTTCATTCGGTTATAGATCAGTTCTTATTGAGGATGATAGTTTCGACTCCGTCGCATTAAGTGCTACCTACAAGCTTTAATTGCACGTGTAGAATCTATCTATTGTATATAATTAGTTCCTAGTTATGCGATTATTGATTGTCAATGGCCCCAATTTAAATCTATTGGGTACACGAGAGCCAGACATTTACGGTGATACCTCTTTTGACGAATATTTCACTCTGCTCCAGTTTAATTTTAGAGACCTCGAGTTAGCAAAATTTCAGTCTAATATTGAAGGTGAGATTATTGACCGGCTTCAATCAGCAGTCAATGATAGTTACGATGGTATTATACTGAATGCCGCTGGTTACACCCATACTTCCATTGCCATAGGGGATGCGGTGGCGGCAATTAAGATTCCCGTGGTAGAGGTTCACATCTCAAATATCATGGATAGAGAAACCGATAGACACATCAGTTATATCTCTAGTCATGCGGTAGGCGTCATATCGGGATTTGGTCTAGAAAGCTATAAGCTAGCTATCCAGTACTTCAAGAATTCATTGACTTAGCACATCGCTTCTATTGCTAGGATTTCTTAAGTTAGAACTTCGTGAATTAATTGCTCTTCAAGAAATGGGTTGGTTTTAAGTCTAACCGTGTGAACGACTCAGGTTTTTACAATGAATGGAATCGTTGACTAATGAATGATCGAGGTGTTTCTGAATACATCACTTTAATGCCAATATTCTAATATCTGATACTTGAGTTTCAATCCTTAATGCAGAGCCCTACTTTGTCAATAAATCTAACTTGTTTAATTTAATAGTATTCATAGACTTAATCGCACCTGAAGTAGGCTTAAGTACTAAAGTCTCAGAAGCAGTTTGAAGCTTCAGTTGATGAGTGGCATCAGTAAATGCCTTTTCAAAATCATTATAGGAAATTCTTAGACTCGATCGCTGAGCGTAAAACTCTTTTTTTCTCTCTGTAAAAAAATGAACAATGTCTGTTGTTTTCTTATTCAAGGAGTCCGTGCTCAACTCAATACTGTGTAAGGTATCAGTCTTTTTAGTCAAAAAAGTCATGTTTACGGTTACACTATCAGTTTCCTTATTCTTATTTCTAAAGGTAAAATCAACTTTGGCTTCTTCGCCATTTGCATCCTCATAGTCAAGAGCTTTTATAAAATACTGTATGCCGTCCTCGCCTGTATAAAATTCCTCAACATACTTTGCAATCCTTCCAGATCCTCCAGTTTTACCCGCATAGCAGCCAGTTAGAAGTATAACGAGGGCAAACGACAAAATCCTTTGAAAAGTTTTTAATTTATTCATCTCTAGAAGCTATGGTAAATCTTTGGGAAGATAATGAGTCCTGGCTGAATCTTGCACCGTAGGTTTCAAAATCTTCTAGTTTTGTAATACTGGTTACCTCACTCGCTGGATCCACTAGATGTTGATAAAATGTTATTTGAGAGCCATCCCCAGTAGGTATTTTTAAATAGGTATTTTGGGTGGATGCAATAGTATCCAGGTCAATAAATAAATATGTAGTGTAGTCTGGGTGGTTGATTTTTTTGTAAAGGATCAACTCAGGCTTTTCAACCAGGGTTTTGAGTGTGTTAGCGAGATTCACATCATCCTGTGTCTTACCTACCAGTTTTTCACCTGATAGCAACTGATACTGGTGCCCGTCAAATAACTCAATTTCGTTAATTGCTGGCTGTTCACAGCTGAGAACAAAAAATAAGCAAAAAAAAATGGGCAACTTAACATTGCCCATTTTAAAAAAGTACTTGTAATTACTCACCTGTAACGATAGTTTCATAAGTAACAAGAAGACCTAGGATGTTTCCAGTCTTGATGTCAACAGTAGAGATCTTTGAAATACCACCATTTTTTGCAGCTGTACGGATACTAGCATCTTCATTGAATGCGAATACACCAAAAATGACGGTAGCTTTAGCAGTTCCTACTTTAGAACCTACTGTGTTACTAGTTGCATTTACTGGCATCGTAATAGAACAAGCAGTAAACATAATTGCCACAACGGCTAGAGCAAGTGCTCTTGTGATAGTTTGTTTCATGATAGAAATTTTAATTAGTTAATGCAATTATAGTTATGAAAATATTAAGAATCACTATTTTAAGTTAACATTTTTCAATTAAATACGACTTATAGGTCATTTGCCCTATTGAGTAATGCCGATCACCTTAATTATAAATGAATAACCTCATCATAAGCAGCAGCAACAGCCTCCATGACCGCCTCGCTCATGGTCGGGTGCGGGTGGACCGCTTTTAAAACCTCGTGACCTGTGGTTTCCAGTTTTCTCGCTACGACAGCCTCTGCAATCATGTCAGTTACACCAGCGCCTATCATGTGACAGCCTAACCATTCACCATACTTTGCATCAAATATGACCTTTACAAAACCATCACTCGCTCCACTCGCCTTTGCTTTTCCACTAGCGCTGAAAGGGAATTTACCTACCTTAATCTCATAGCCTTCTTCTCGAGCTTGTGCTTCAGTAAAACCTACACTCGCAATCTCAGGCGTAGAATAGGTACAACCAGGAATGTTGCCGTAGTCTAGCGGCTCTACGTGCTCACCAGCAATCTTTTCCACACACAATATACCCTCGGCGCTTGCAACATGGGCTAGTGCTGGACCTGCTGTTATATCACCTATGGCATAATATCCAGGCATATTAGTCTGATACCATTTATTCACCAGTACTTTACCTCGATCTGTAGAGATTCCCACATCCTCAAGACCTATATTCTTGATATTAGTCTCAATACCCACGGCGCTCAAGACCACATCTGCTTCAATGGTTTCCTCGCCCTTCTTAGTTTTGATATGAACGCTTACTCCATCACCAGAGGTATCAACGCTGGTAACCTCGCTACTGGTCATAACTTTTATTCCAGATTTTTTAAAACTACGTTCCATTTGTTTTGATACATCTACATCTTCTACAGGCACGATGCGATCTAGATATTCTACGATGGTAACCTCTGTCCCCATTGCATTATAGAAATAAGCAAATTCTACTCCTATGGCTCCAGAACCTACCACGACCAGCCGCTTGGGTTGCTCCTCGAGAGTCATTGCCTTGCGGTATCCTATTACCTTCTTGCCATCTTGAGGTAGAGAGGGCAGTTCTCTGGATCTTGCGCCCGTTGCAACGATAATGTGATCGCCTTCTACTATGGAAGTATTGCCATCCACATCCTTAACCTCAATCTTCTTTCCTTTCTTGAGCGTCCCGTGTCCCATGATCACGTCGATTTTGTTCTTTTTCATCAAGAACTGAACACCCTTACTCATCCCATCTGCTACGTCACGACTACGTTTTACGACTGCATTAAAATCTTTGTCCACGTTGTCTGCTTTTAGGCCATAGTCTGCAGCATGGTTGAGGTAGTTGAATACATCGGCGCTCTTGATCAGCGCTTTTGTGGGAATACAGCCCCAGTTCAGACAAACGCCGCCCAGACTTTCCTTTTCAACAATCGCGGTTTTTAGGCCTAATTGAGAGGCTCTAATCGCGGTTACGTAACCACCTGGACCACTCCCTAAAACAACTACATCGTACTTACTCATAATATTTTTTTAGCAGGTGTAAAAATATAATATAAACTGCGATCTCGGCTTAAGTTGGCATATTGAGTATCGTATTACCTTTGAAATATGTACAAAAAATTGATCCGTCCGCTACTGTTTGCTCGAGACCCGGAAAGGGTACATCACTTCTCTTTTAGCGCATTGCGTTTTTTGAACAGGTTGCCTTTAGTGAGTACGCTTTCGCGAAAGCGGTATCATCTCCATCACCCTGCGCTTGAAAGAGAATTATTTGGGTTACGTTTTCCCAATCCAGTAGGGCTTGCGGCTGGATTTGATAAAGATGCGGTGGCTTATAGCGAGTTCAGCAATCTAGGTTTTGGATTTATTGAAATAGGAACCCTCACGCCGCTACCCCAAGAGGGAAACCCTAAAACACGATTGTTCCGTCTTAAAGAGGACCAGGCCATCATCAATAGAATGGGATTCAATAATGGCGGTGTGGATGCCGCAGTAGAGCGCTTAAAGAAAAACCCACAACCAGGCGCACCTGGGCACGTGGTCATAGGTGGAAACATAGGAAAAAACAAGGCCACGCCCAATGAAAGTGCGGTTGATGACTACCTCATTTGTTTTCACAAGCTATTTGACTATGTGGATTACTTTACCGTAAATGTAAGCTCACCCAATACTCCCGGTTTGCGCGAGCTACAGGATCGCAAGCCACTTACTCAAATTCTGCAGAGTCTACAGGACGCCAATAGTACCAAATCAGCACGCAAACCGATATTACTAAAAATTGCTCCCGATCTCAACAATGAACAGCTACTGGATATTATAGGGATTGTTGCCGATACGCAGATTGACGGAGTCATTGCCTCAAACACAACAATAGCGAGAAAGGGACTAAAAAGCGAGGCAAACCTACAAGAAGAAGCTGGTGGATTGAGTGGCGCACCACTTACGGCACGTTCTACCGAAGTCATTAAGTTCTTGCATGAGAAAAGCAATGGGGCTTTTCCCATAATAGGAGTGGGCGGCATTATGGATGCTCAAGATGCCATTGATAAAATTAATGCGGGAGCCTCTCTCGTACAATTATATACAGGACTGGTCTATGAAGGGCCTGACTTAATCAAGCAGATCAATAAGAAAATTATAGCGGCTGGTCTTTGATTGAGAACTATCTATTATTTGTCGTGGCTACGCTGAGTCTTGCACTATCGCCAGGTCCGGACAACATATTTGTCCTGACGCAGTCTGTCGCTCGTGGCGCAAAATACGGGATAGCCATAGCCAGCGGTTTGATTACTGGCTGTATCGTACACACAAGTCTGGTGGCTTTGGGCTTTGCTGTTATTATACGTGACCATAACTGGCTCCTGCTTACCATAAAGATTCTAGGGGCGTTGTATTTGCTTTACCTAGCCCGACAGACTTATACGGAACCAGTAATTAATTTTTCTGAAAAAACGACCTTAAAACAAAGGAACCTTAAAAAATCTTACTTAAGAGGAATCACCATGAATTTGTTGAATCCCAAGGTAACCTTGTTCTTTCTGGCATTATTACCTCAATTTGTGGTTGATAACGATCTGACCAGATGGATACAGATTTACCTGCTAGGTTTCATATTCATGGGAGTTTCTTTACTCGTATTTTATGGAATTGCGTTGCTCTCGGATAGGTTAGCAAAATTCATCAATACTAGTTCGAGGTTTCCCATTATTATGAAATGGCTCCAGATTGTAGTTTTTGTAGGTATAGCACTGCTTATTTTAATTCCCTAGTCGATCCATAGCATATTTTGAGTAGTTGCATATAGAACGCTCCGGCTCAAAAAGCTAAGGTCTGTAAAGATATCTTTCTAGCTGTTTAATTGGAAACGTGAGGCAAAATTCTATGAATATCTTATTCAAATGATTGGCATTTTAACCAGCTGGAAAAAGGAATGTTGATTTACCGCTTGCAATCGTTAAGCTATACGTGTTTTGTACGCTTTAATTAATTGGCAAATGGTTGGTTGACCAATTTTATAACCACCCTATTTTCAGAATGGACTTTTTCCGTATACTGTTAACCGACCTGTTAGATTATTCGCTAACTTCAATACCTGTGACTATTGACCCTTACGCGTGAATGACAATAGTTGATTTATATGCATTTTGAATTCCGACTGTAGACACTCTAAAGGTGGCGATGAGAGCTTCAATCCAGCGAAAACAAAAAAGCTCCCAGTATGATCTGGAAGCTTTTAGGTTTGTAATTAGACAATCATTTAATTAAGGCTGGGTGAGCCAGAATCAGCGTTACGGTGGGAACTCCAGGAATTTGAATTGGGATTCTCTGTCGATTTGGGAGCAGTCTGATCCATTATGCTGTTGTCATTATTACCGTAATCGCTACCACCATATTGATTTTGTGGTGAATCCTGTTCTTGAAGATTTCTCATTCCCTCGTTGCTGTTGTAACCTTGGCTGTAGTCTCTGGTATTCTGCCTATCAGATGCACTCACCTGATTTGCATTAAGATTGTTACCTATAGCGACATCATTACTGGTCATGCCACGGCTATGTTGAGCGCTTGAGCCATTTTGATTTTCAAGGTTATTATTAGTGCGATAGGAATTACCAGACTGTGTTTGTTGAAATTGAGCATTGATAGTTTCGTGATCTTCGTAATTGCGATCTTCACCTGTGCTTGCATCTGCATTGTTTGAGAAACTACTACCGCCAAAAGATTTACCATCTTCTCCTAGGCCTTGTTGCTTTAGTGATCTATGAGAGGATTGATCGTTATTCTGGTAATTTGCCTGGGTTTGTGCCTGCGATTGCTGATCGTTTTGACTACCATTCTGGTTGTTGCTAGCTACATCGTTTTCATACGATCGATCACCATAACCATCTTGATTTGAAGCGCCACTATTTGAGTCGTTCTGAATGTTTTCTACACTATCGTGATCGTGTTGCATCTTCTTCTCTAATGAAGCAATTCTGTTTTCTTTTTCTGTTTTTCCTTCTTGTGCTTTCATGGCTTTTTCTTTCAAATGTAGGATCATCAAACACTTGATACCAGCAGTTTAACCATGCTTAACGGCGTCTTTGCTTATCTTTGGGAAGAACTGGATTTGTAGTGCTTAATCCGTGCTATTCACATAATGTTCTGTAAAATTTTTACTCCATTTCCCAACGTTTTCCCCAAAGCATTCTAGAATGGCATCAGTTCCTAAGACTGATCCTTTAGTAATGCGCCCTAAACTGTAGATCTTGTCACTACTTCCTTTATAGAGTTGATGGGCAGCACTTGAATTAGTATCGATTGCGAGCATTTTAGTAACTGGTATAGCAAGTCCTTGCTGCGTGAGCGCATCTACTAGGGAGTCATTTATTTTCTCTAGAACTGGGTCTGCGAGAACTGAATTCACTACGCAGTCCAGGCGTAGGGTTTTCTCATCTTTGACCAATAGAAACTCGTCTTTAAGAAGTTTGACATCTGGCTGGTCTGCAAATTCAAAAGTGAGGATTCCAGCTTCTTCTAGAGCAATAAGCTGCAGGATACTCTCTACAGGAGGTCCATAAGTATGGGGTTTACTTTGCGTATCAATCTTGACTAGCTCTTCCATAAAATCTGCGCTTAGGCCGGGGTGTGCAAAAAGAGTGTATAATGTAGGTTGTAAGTGCCTCCAGGTCTGACCGGCCACGTAATCTAGCGTTATGGTTCCCTTTCCATACGCCATCAAACAAAATTCCCTCATGTACTCATTAGTAGGTATATGGGGATTTATAAACAAACTGGATTCTGTAGTGGGATCCTTATACCAGTTGACCAATAGTTTGTTGAGTTGATCCCTACTCAAACCTAGCGAATTATCAATATTCTCGATGTCTAAATATAAATCAGTTGCAACCGCAGCAACCCTTTCAAGCAAGAATTTAATACTGATGGTACGATCGTTTATTTGACTTTTAATTGTTTGTTTGAACTTATCTATGACGTCCTGTGCGGGCGTAAAGAGTTCATCAACTTTTCTACCTACCGGCTTTGGAATAGGGGGTAGGCCATTCAAAGAATAGGGTGCGATTTTAAAGGTACCAGTCTCACCGGTGAATTTTAAAAAGATATCACCTTCAGGTCTAAAATTACCTTCAATAGTATCAACGCACATTCTTACCACGTCTATCATAGCCAGTCCCATACCCTTAATGGCCACTCTTTTAAAGCGTTTATAGTAATCTAGGCTTTCTTTACTATAGAGGTCTAGAATAAAGGTGGCCTTGCTTTCCCCTGCATGTTTCAGAAACTTTTTATTTTCTGGAGAGTTTACCGTCTTAAGATGTCCCAGGCATAAAAGAACAAACCGTGTCGCAATCTCCTGTTGGGAACCATATTGTAATTGACATTCATTTGCGCTTGTAGTGAGTGAATTTACCCTTGTTTTGTAGATGGTTAGAATATTACCTGTCTTCAAAATATCACAGATGGAAAGTGCCCTTTCATTCAAGTATTGACCCGTAGTGGATCTTTTGAAGTAATGATCTTTTTCCTCATTTATCTCATGGTCAAACTTCTCTTTGCACCACTCCATAAAAGAGGGGAACGAGGGAATGATAAGGTCTTCTAGAACAAATTCATCCCTACCTTCTAGGTTTTCTAGGTTTCTGTCTGATATGTTATTCCAGTTGCTGTCGGGTTGGTCGGTACGCCAGGCTTCACCGGTTCCCAACTCGCCAGAAGATTCAAATATGCAAACCTTGGGTGTCTTATAGTTACGCTTTCGCGAAAGCGTAATCAAAAAACTTTCTAACGCGTGTAGTCCTCTAGGACCAAATCCCACTATTGACAAGTCAAACTTCATTCCTACAATTTTGACAAAGCTATAGTTACTGCATAACGAAAACTTATATTCCTCTCATAAAGTTGTTACAAGAATTAAGCAGTAGGAATTCAGTTTGTCAAGATATTGAGCTCTACCGGTCAGTTTGCTACTTTGGTAGGTATTATATGCATTTTAGTCTAACACTCTAACTTATAATTGTAGGAATTTAAAACAGATTCTTAAATTCGCTACGGTTGTAAGGTTTTTTATATTTGTGTAACGCTTGACAACCGCTTTGTTCAGCAAAAGAATTATTCCTACAATGAATATAATTAAGGTCAAGTCTTTACCCATCAATGAGGTGCTAGAAAATATTGCCTCGCAATTGGGCGGAAGTGTAAAGAATGAATGTGAGGTTTATAGATATGAAATTCCGGAGCTTCATGGTGAAGGCACCATACAAGGTGTCAATTTCCCAAATGGTCTGGCATGGCTACAGTATGACTGTAAATTTTATGACGCGACTGAAATTAGGTTTACCGTAAATGAGGTACATCCCCTCAAGCTGCTCTATAATCTTAGTGATGATTTTACCCATTCTTTTGAGGGAGAGGAAGAAACGCATAAAGCGAGCCAGTTCCAAAATTTAATTGTCGCCGGTAAAGAAAATAATGGGCATATACTCAACTTTAAAAGGAACAAACAAATAAGGCTCAATAGTGTAGAAATCGATCGCCATAAGTTCAAACAACAACTCTCTTGTGATGTAAACACGATAGAGTCAGGACTTAAGGACGCCGTAACCGATTGTGATGCTTCAACCCAGCATTATTTTGAGGGACCTTATACGCTGCGCATAGCAAATATTTTCCAGACCATTGAGAGTTTTTCTTATACTGCATTCATACGCAAGATGTTTCTAGCTTCCAAGACCTATGAAATTCTAGCTATCCAGCTGCTGGATTACAGCGACTCATTAAAAGATGGCGAGATGCAAAAGGTAGATCACAAATTGATGCAGGACATAGAACAACTGGTGACTACAGATTTCAAGCAATACGGTACCGTACGGGCTATTTCTACAAAATTGAAGGTTCCAGAACCGCGGTTGCAAAAATTCTTTAATAAACATTATAATGCCACGGGAAATAAATATCTCAAGCAGCGCAGGATGAATTTAATTGTGGAGTTACTGGAGGAAACCTCTCTATCCATAGCCGAGATTTCAAAACTGGTGGGTATCGATAGTGTTAGTTATCTAAGCAAATTATTTAGAGAACGATTCAAGGTGTCACCTAACGAATACCGTAACAAGGGAGCCAATAAATATATTTAACAAAAAAAAAATTTAACCTGTAAGTGTCGTTCCTACAAAACGTTAGCTCCAATTCTTACAATTTCCTTAGCATAATAAAATGGTAATATGTTATGTGGCTCTTATAACTTGTTAGTGATACTTTGATTATGAGGTAGTTTAGTCATCAAACTACCCATACATTGTATAGAACTACCCTTATTATACTTATTACTGTTCTACTGCTTAGTGGTGTACTGATAGCTGTTTTTCCTACAGCGGCGATGGTCGTATTAGCTATGAATTTTCTCATGGCTCTTTTCCTCGCCTATCAAAAACTAGTGCTTGCCACAGCAAAACAGAACGACTCCAGAGGTCCCATTGCTGATGTAACACAACCACCTTTCATAAGTATTCACATTGCTGCATGTAGTGAGCCGGTTAATAGCGTTATAGAGACGATCAAAGCAGCCTCAAGGCAACGTTATCAAAATTTTGAGGTTATTGTACTCTATAACAATACCGCAAATGAGAAATTGTGGCGACCCGTCGAGGCATTTTGTGAATCCCTGTACAATGTAAAGTTTTATAACTATTCCCAGGTAGAGGGATATAAAGCCGGAGCACTCAACATATGCCGGGAGTTGATGCACCGCGATACACAGTTTATATTGACCCTGGATGCAGATTATATTTTACAGAAGAATGCTCTGGCTACCGCCGTTCTCAACCTAGAGCAACAAGAGGTAGATTTATTACAATTCCCGCAGGCCTACAATAATCATATGGCCTCAAATGGACTAGCTGCAGAGTTGCAGCACTATTTCAAATCTTATAGTGCCAGCGCCGGTAAGATCAACATGAATCTACCTACCGGCACCTTGAGTCTAGTAAACATAAAATGTCTGGAAGCCATAGGTGGCTGGCCTACAGAGAGCATTACAGAGGATGCCTTTCTAGGAATTGAACTCATCAAAAACAACTGTAGGATTGGATATTGTGATAGGGAGATAGGGAAAGGAATCATGCCCAGTTCTGCGCTTGATCTCAAAACACAGCGCATGCGCTGGATATTCGGCAACTTTCAGACCTTGATTCATACGATTACTTCACCTCAATTAGATGTGGCTTCAAAACAGATTCTGGCGGCTCAATTGACGTCCTGGATTAATTTGAACGGTTTGCCCTGGCTCTATATTATTCTCGTAGGAACTCTATCCCAATTTGCAAACGTCGCAAACGCGCAGATTTTATTAACCCTTTCTATTACAACGATTGCGCTACATTCAGTAATTCAGATCTTTATTTTCTATAAAGGCCTGGGGTCATTCTCACGGGCATTAAATAGCTATTCCATACATATAGCTAATAGCGTTGAGGGATCTTTTACCTGGTGGGGGTATTTATGGAGTAGTGACCGGCCATTTGCGCGTACTGACAAATTCGGTAAAAATGTGGGGCTCGATGTAGAGCAGTTCGTTTTCAATGCCGTTCTCATGCTCGCCGCTGTTCTTATCTACACAACATTCTCTCCGGTCCTAGGAGTAGCAACCCTACTTCTTGCAGCAACCCGGATTTTTGCAAGAATTCATCTTTTTCTAAATCTAAAAGATGCCAGAAACCAATTAATCAAATTTAATACGCTATGAGAATCGCAGTTTTGGCCCACTCGCTATATCCCATTAATGAACCCTTTGCCGGTGGACTGGAAATGATCACTCACCTCATGGTGAAGAGACTGGTTGAAAAAGGCGTGGATGTCACTCTATACGCTCACCCTGATACTGAGGTGATAAAGAACATCGTGCCTATTGAGGTAACGAGTGCTGGACTGCAGTCTAGTGATGTAGCCATGCTTAAAGAGGGTGGACAGTCTGTGGTGGATATCGCTTTCGCGAAAGCGGTAAAACATATCGCCACCCAAGATTACGACCTAATTCACAATCATTCCCTCAACTGCGCCGCGCTTACTTATCTCTCCTTCCTATCCACGCCGGTAGTCCATACATTCCATACTCCGGTAATACCGTCTGTACTGGGTGGGGTGGTGACTCTTGACAACCAAGAGAACATCGTTTTTACGACCATCAGCAAATTTATGAAGCAAGAATGGTCGCAACGCGTGCCAGATGTGAGGGTCATCTATAACGGCATCGATATCGAACAATGGCCGTATGAACCAGAACCCAGCGGTGATTATTTATTTTGGTATGGTAGGCTATGTAAGGAAAAGGCGCCCCATCACGCCATAATTGCCGCCATCAACACAGATCGCAAGATTATTCTCGCTGGTCCCAAATATGATCTGGAGTACTATGAGATGTATGTGGAACCTTACCTAGAAAATAAATACGTCTATTATGCTGGACACCTGGAACATGACGAGATCAAGGTCTATCTCTCTAATGCACAGGCCATGTTGTTCACCAGTTTATGGAATGAACCCTACGGACTGGTACTGGCAGAATCCCTAGCATGCGGGACGCCGGTGCTAGCCTATGATTCTGGTGCCAGTCCAGAAATACTGAGCAAGGACTGCGGGATAGTGGTGGAACAGGGCCAGATTGACGCGCTCATGAGTGCCATACCCGAGGTTCTACAGTTGTCCAGAGCAGCGTGTAGAGAACGAGCGTTGGATTTTTGTAGCGACAGGGGAATGGTAGACCATTACCTAGAGCTTTATGAAGAAATAGTTGCAAGCAAACCTAAAATGGAACTGGTATGATAGGTTACTACGCTCACGGACAAGGCTACGGTCATAGCAATTACGCAGATTTAATGGCCGATCGATTAGGTAGTCACTTGGCGATCTTTACCGATAGCGATTTCAATTTTAGAAAGAAGTCTCGGGTCATAAAGCTACCTAATGAAGATGTTGATGGAACAGAGCTCAAGGTGATCAAATGCGAGAAGCCAAAATTCCTGCACCATAATCCACTAGGATTAAAGAAAATCCAGCAGCGCAGTCATACAATTTTAGATCAGGTCATCTACCGCAACATAAGGCTTATGCTGGTGGATGTAAGTGTTGAAGTGGCCACCTTGTGCAGGGTGAGCAGTATTCCCTACGCTTATCGACGCATGCCAGGTGAGCGCAATGACCTGCCTCATTTAGAAGCTTATCGCGGTGCTGTCTTCCTGTTTGCCTACTATCCCAAATCTTGTGAGAGCAGCAGTACGCCAGACTGGGTGGTTGATAAAACCTACTATTTAGGTTTTATAGGTGAGAATTCTATAGAAAAAAGTGGCGCACTAGGCAAAGGACTTGAGTCTATTAAAGAGATTGAGAACATTCTAGTTATTCAAGGAAAAGGTGGCCATAACCTTTCTAGATCTCGAATTGAAAAGCTGATCAAAGATTTCCGGTCTGCACAAATCCACACCATAGGCTGCTTCGATGATGTTCCGGAGGCAGCAAACTACACCCATCATGGTTTTGTAGATAATATAAAAAAATATGTACAGCAAGCAGATGTAATATTTACCGCCTGTGGCAGTAGTACCGTTTCAAATCTACTGGGTATGGGAAGAAAGTTTATTTGCATGCCTCAAAACCGACCTTTTAATGAACAGGATTGCATCGGTGACTTTCTAGTAGAAAATAAGCTAGCAGTAAAGCTTTATGATAATCAGTTTACAGATGCCATACACGACTTTCTAAAATTAGATCCCTACATCAAGGAAGAGTTTCAACCTACTGACATGTCCAGCTTTGCAACGGCATGTATTGAGTATCATGATCGTTTAGAGAGTCATGAAAACCAAGTATTACAATAAATCACTATGTCTACGGCAATAACCATACACTACGATAGAGAGCAACAACTCAACAATATGTTGAGGGGACTTGCAAAATGTTCAAAACACCCAGAGGAGGTGTTGATTATAAACATGGGACCTCAACCAAAAATTCACCGAGACTACGGCCTGAATATTCAAGTAAAACAAATTGAGGGGGATGATAGCGCGCGATTGCCCATAGGCGAGGCTCGCAACATGGGAGCACAACTAGCATCTCACGATCATCTTCATTTCCTGGATGTAGATTGCATACCTGGGCACCATTATCTGCAGGACATGACTAGATACTTGTACCAGAATGATGGACTAGTAATGGGAACACCACGATATCTCTATGAAGATCCAAAGCCTCAATTTTCTTGCGAGGATTTGTACTCTATCAGTAGCGCACACCACAAAAGGCCCAGGGTAGAACAGGTTCAGAAATGCGATGATCCAGGAATGTTTTGGAGTCTGTGCTTTTCAATTACTAAACAGACTTTTAATAAACTAGGTGGTTTTGATTCAAATTTTCAAGGTTATGGAGGCGAGGATACCGATTTAAGCTTTAGGTGTAAAGAGCAACAGGTCCCCTTTTTCCTAGCGCCTTGCGAGGTTTACCATCAGCAACATGGTTTCTACAAACCACCGGTAGATAAAATCGATTCCATAGTGGAAAATTGCAACTATTTCTATTCAAAATGGAATCGCTGGCCCATGGACAAGCATCTCAAAGCTTTTCAACAAAGAGGATATATCGACTGGAGTCAAGATCAAACCGCACCCATTAAAATAATTAAACGTCCAGACACTTTCAACATGGAACAGTTTTACGTAAATGATATGCCATATGCCTAGTGCGATCCATATAGCTATGCAGGAGCAACGTGCTACCGCAAAAAAAGTACAGGCCATTCCTTATGCTCAAGAGGTGGACTCAATACTTAATGATATCCTGTACGGCAATCACTACACTACAGTCGATGACATAGCAACGATAAAAAGTGGTGTGCGCAAGTTGAATCGTACTCAACGCATGCGGTTTAAAAAAATATTGAAGAAACGTCAGTCTCAATACAGCTACGCTCATTTCATTCCCGCAAGTGGCTCTGGCTCTAGGTTGTTCAAAAGACTGGTAGCCTTTGCCCAAAACTTTGACCCGCAGGAAGAGTCGTTCAGTATGTATGTGAACAAGACAGGAGCGTATAATCTGAATGACTTTTTTAGACATTTAAAGAAGCTACCTTTCTATGAGGAACTTCAATCTGATATTTTAAAAATCAATCTATCCAACACTTCACTTGATGAAAAGAAACATGCCATTGCAAGGTTGATTGTTAGTGATGACCGTATCTCGCTATGCAACCTTCCCAAAGCTTTGGTTCCCATTCATAATTACGGGAGTCATAGTAAAACAGCTTTTGAGGAACAAATGGATTGTTTCAATCTGACTGGTTCAAAGTTTCAATCAAGTCATATTCATTTTACGGTATCCCCATCCCATCTCAGTTCATTTGCGGCTGCACTCGATAAAAGTAGAAACTCAAACCAGACGGCGGGAAAGGTCACGTTTTCCATACAAGATAGCGATAGTGATGTTTATTGCCTTAAAGATGGTAAGCAGTTGTTGTTAAACGAGCATGGTCGACCTATTAAAAGACCTAGTGGTCACGGTGCTCTCATAAAAAATCTAGATACGGTAAGCGAGGACATTGTCCAAATTAGCAACATTGATAATATTGCTTGCAATGACCACCATAAGAATTATTCTAACAGCCGCAAGGTTCTTACTGGCTATCTTTTGTTTTGCGTAAAACGCATTAAATATTTTCTAGAACTTCTTGAAAGAGATGAATTAGAAGGCAAGAGAAAAAAGCAGCTTTCAAAATTTCTTAAAAAATACTTTCACCTAAATCTTAAAGCGATACTGGAAGAAAGCAACGAGGGATTTCACAGTACTGTTTACCACCTGCTTAACGCACCGATTAGAATTGCGGGCGTGGTCGTTAACGATGGCAAGCCTGGAGGAGCACCATACTGGTCAAAAAATTCACGGGGCATCACAAGTTTGCAGATAGTTGAGAAAGCCGAGATCAATAAAAAGATCCCTTATCAAAAGCAGTTGCTGAAGAATTCCACACATTTCAACCCGGTGGATATGGTAATCTTTAACAAAGATTATCGAGGTAATAAATTTAATCTAGAGGAGTATGCGGTAAAGGAGCCCAGTATGGTCGTGCGTAAAACTCAAGGTGTTGATAAGATTCAGTATCTAGAGCGAACTGGTCTATGGAATGGCGGTATGCGTAATTTTTTAACGATGTTCATTCAGATTGACTCAAAAACTTTCAATCCCGTAAAAGAGATTACTGATGTACTTAGTAAATATCACACCGCGGGATGAAAGACTATACCCAAAGTAGAATAAGGGAATTTATTCTAGATGATCATCCCTGTGTTATGGCGCAAAGCGTATTTGCGGACGATACGGTGCAAATTCAGAACTATGGCAAAATGGACCAAGACGTTACAGTGGTTAAACTGCTGGACGATCTCAAGAAGTATGTCGAGCGACAAGACCACGACAGCAAGAATTTTGAATCATTTATAGCGGTATTTAAAAAGGATAGGTTTCTAGAAGAAAAACATTTTGAAGATGCTTTATGGGAATTACTTCATAAGTTGTGGGCACTCAACAATGTACCCTGGGACGAGAAAACCTCTTCTGATCCAGCAAGTAATGAGTTCAGTTTTAGTTTGCATGGAACCTCCTTCTATCTGGTGGGAATGCACCCCATGGCATCACGTTTTGCCCGCAAGTCGCCTTATACCATGATTGTTTTCAATCTTCACAATCAATTTGAGAAGTTGCGGGAAATCAATCGTTATACTAGGGTACGTGATTTGATCAGACGCAGGGATAAAGAAGTTCAAGGCAGCATTAACCCGATGCTGGAAGACTTTGGGAACAGTAGCGAGGCGATGCAATACAGCGGGCGGGCAGTAAGTAAAGCCTGGAAATGCCCTTATCAATTTGAGAAGTCATGAATACGATAGCCATACAATCTGGTACCGCATTCACTATTGATAAAGGTCAAATGCTTAAAGTGATAGATATACACGGTGCACAGGTAAGCGATCTCGTCGTGTTCAACGCCATTGACACTAGAGAAAAATTAAGCGCCGGAAAAACCATGGATTTTGAGGAGTCCATTTTAATTACCCAGGGCAATTATTTATGGTCCAATCGAGGACGTAAACTCATGAAGATCGTAGAGGACACTAATGGTAGGAATGATATTTTACTCGCGCCCTGTAGTCCAGAGACATTCAAATTGATGTACGATGGTCTGGATGGTGAACATCCCAGCTGCCATAAAAACTTATCAAAAAACCTTGCGTCGTACGGGATTGATGAAGATGAAGTCCCTACTGCATTCAACATTTTTATGAACGTACAATTTGATAAAAATGGCAAATTGTCTGTCTGCAAACCCACCAGCAGTGCCGGTGATTATCTAATTCTGGAAGCTATGGAAGACTTAATAGTGGGCATGACTGCCTGTAGCGCTCCAGATAGTAACGGCGGTACATTTAAAACCATAGGATATGAAGTTCTTGACGCAAACAGTTAAAATCGAGGACACCGGTAAATGGTTGCTGCCGGATCTTAACACCACGACTATAATCCTAGTTAGCGTATTACTGGTTTTTACGGGCCTTGTGGTTATTGTGAGAATTGCTGGTTTGAGAACCTTTGCAAAAATGACCAGCTTTGACTTTGCCACCACCATCGCCATAGGTAGCATACTGGCTAGTATCTCAATTGACCCCAAAACCTCAATCGGTAACGGTATGGTGGCACTTGCAGCTATAGTTCTGTTTCAAATATTTTTTGCCTACGTCCAGCGCAAGTCAAAATTATTTAAAAAAGTAGCAACAAACCAGCCCGTATTGCTCATGAGGGATGGTAAAATCCTGCACGACAACCTTAAAGCTTGCAATCTGGATGAAAGCGAGTTGATCGCAAAGCTGCGGGAAGCAAATGTCATGAAATTTAGCCAGGTACAGGCAGCCATTTTTGAGAGTACCGGCGATGTAAGCGTCCTGCACAATAGCGGTGAGAGTAGTATAGAGCTTGAGGATAGACTGCTGGACTTTATGGACAATTGATATGATTGTAAATTCTACAAGGGATGGATATCGCATCATTACACACTATGCCCATGGCCTGCAGGCGGCTCAGATAGCCCAGTACATCAAGAAGGAATATCGTTCAAAGTACTGGCTGGAATCGCTTTGCGCTATCATAGAACATGACGATGAACAGCTCAATTTTGAAAGGGACAATAATGTTTCTCAGGCTGGCAAGCCCCTTGATTTTACCTTGATAGAACCTAACCCATTAGATATCTTGGAGCGTTGTAAGAGGGTTATGCTTCATGCAAGGCATCGTTCTGGGTGGGTAGCATTGATGATCGCCCAACATCTGGAATTTTTACACCTAGATCTAGCTAGGGACGATAAGCGACTCAAGAATTTCTTCAATGAACTACATGATTTAAAGAAGGACATACGCGCAACCTATAAGATCAACGAACCACAAAGTATAGAATACTACCAGCTGGTAAAATTTTGTGATCGCTGCTCATTAATTATTTCCATGCAGCAGGTACCTAGCCGGGGTCGCAAGGTAGAAATCAACAACAGCATCGATGGACAAACCTACTTTATGAGCTCTAGCAACAACGCCATTAACGTTCAACCCTGGATTTTTGAACCCGATGAATTCCAAATCACTACTGAAGTTTATGAAGTACCTAACACAACATTTGCAAACAGTTCTGAATTACAGGAGTACCTTTTGACTCATCAACCAGTACTTCAAACCTGGCAATTTCACAACACGAAATAGTCTGTTTTGGAGGATGAATTTTAAGAATTACGCTTTCGCGAAAGCGGAATGCTCCCAAACAAAATTATAGAGAAAGAATAATTAATAACCTAAAACAAAAATTATGGAAAGTACCAAGGAACACGCAGACAAGAAGCTGCATGAAAACAGAGTAGAGGCATTGAATGACCTGCTACAGAAAAACTATGAAAGCGAGCAGGGCTACAAAAATGCACTAACTGACACAAATAGCCCAAGACTTAAGACTTACTTTCAAAAACAGGCGGCACAGCGCTCACAATACATCAATGAATTGGATAAGGCTGTAAGAGATCTTAACGCAGAGCCTGCAAAAAGCGGTGGTGCGACCGCTGCCATACACCGCACCTGGATGGATTTTAAAACCGCCATAACTGGTAAAAGTGACGAGGCCGTGCTGGAGGAATGCATCAGGGGTGATAAAAATGCCGTTGCAGAATATGAGGAGGTTTTGATGGACGCCAGCTTTCCAGAGGAAACGCGCCGTACGGTACAGTATCAACTCAATGGTATTAAAAATACCCTAGACACGATCAAGAGGCTAGAGGATATTGTTGATTAATATCACCATAACCATCTATAGAACTATATGCTCATGGTAGTATTATGGTTTAAGCGAGACCTGCGACTAGAAGATAACACTGCGTTATGCGCTGCACTTTCTTCTGGAGAGCAGGTCTTGCTCGTTTATACCTATGAGCCTAGTGTCTGGGCAAATCCTCATTATAGCGAGCGTCACGAGCGATTTATAGTAGAATCCCTTTTTGATCTCAATAACCAGCTCAAGGATTTTAAAACCCAAATCCTATCAGTTAGGGAAGAAGCAGTACCCTTTTTTAAACAATTGTTTGAAGAACGAGAGATCACAGCAGTCTACAGTAATGAAGAGACTGGACTGGACATTACGTATCAACGTGATATCGCAATGGAAAAGTTGCTGATGGAAAAGGGCATACCCTGGAATCAATATCAGTCAAACGGAGTAATACGCGGCATAAGAAACCGGGATAACTGGTCAAAAAAGTGGTACGCCTACATGACGAGCCCACAAGACAAAGCAGATTTCTACGATGCAAGTTTTGCAGGTATTGAGGAGATAGGGACAATTTCTGCATCTCTTGAACCTTATGATTTGGAAATTGAGGATCATGATTTCCAGCGGGGTGGCCCTAGTGTCGCCCACGAGGTGATGGATGATTTTTTTAATAATCGGATTGAGTTCTATTCAAAATACATTTCAAAACCTGAAATGAGCCGTATAGGTTGCAGCCGATTATCTCCATATATAAGCTGGGGAAACTTGAGCATACGCCAGATTTATCAGCGTATGAGAATTGAAAAAGAAACTACCACTTTTAAACGAGCCTTTAATGCCTATAGCTCACGGTTGCGCTGGCAAAGTCATTTCATACAGAAATTTGAACAAGAACCTAGGCAGGAGTTTGAGGCGCTCAATCGGGCATTTAAGGAACTACCGCAACCCTATAATGAAGATTACGTTAACGCATGGATAAACGGTCAAACGGGTTATCCGCTTGTGGATGCAAACATGAGAGCGGTCAAACAAACGGGCTACATCAACTTCAGGATGCGATCCATGGTGGTATCTTTTCTTACTCATCACTTATTCCAGCATTTTACAACCGGAAGTGAATGGCTGGCGCGCCAGTTTCTGGATTTTGAGGCTGGGATACATTATTGCCAGTTCCAGATGCAGGCCGCACTTACTGGAACTAACACGGTAAGGATCTATAACCCTACAAAGAATGCACAAGACCATGACCCAGACGCGGTATTTATTAAGAAGTACGTTCCAGAATTAGCTGGACTACCAGCAAAATATGCCATAGAACCCTGGTTGCTGGAAGGTGAACTCAATCTAGATCATGATTTTGAATATGGCGTGGACTATCCCCGCAGGATTGTTGACATTAAGGAAACCAGAGCTGTAGCACTCAAGTTGTTGTACGGCACCCGTAAATCTGATCTTGCCAGGGCAGAAAAGCAACGCATACTGGATACACACACGATTAAAAGAAAACGATGAGTACAGTTTTGGTTTGGTTCAAAAATGACTTGAGACTTCACGACAACGAGGCGTTGCACCGCGCTATGGCAACTGGTATGCCGGTAATTTTATTTTACTGTATTGACCACGAATTGTTTAGTAAAGAGGTGCTAAATTTTAAAAAGGCGGGAACCATAAGAAAGACCTTTCTCTTACAGTCGCTGCAAGATCTAAGAAATAATTTTAAAAAGTACGGGGCAAATATTTTGATCAAAGAAGGAAATCCCGTTGATGAGTTAGTAAAAATTGTCAAAGAGAATGGCGTTACGCAAGTGTTTTGTGAGTCAGAATATGCGCCAGAGGAACTCCAAATGCAGGAAACCGCCAGAGCCAGAGTGCAGCAACTGGATTGCCAGCTTCAAGATTATTGGGGTAAAACCCTTTATCACATCGACGATTTACCCTACACCATTCCAGAAATACCGCAAACCTCAAAAGCGTACCGCATCAATACTTCAAAGAAGGCCCAGGTAAGACCTGAATTCCCGGTACCTGAGCAATTCAATAGTTTTCAACTCGATGAGTATGGATTTGATCTGGACTCATCTATTGACTCCAGTGATGTCAACGCAGGTCCATATGTAGTGGGAGGAGAAACCGCTGCGCTAGACAGGCTCAACTACTATACCCATGAGTCACAGCTGCTCACAAACTATAAGTGGACCCGCAACAGATCGCTGGGTATGGACTACAGCAGTAAATTATCACCTTATATGGCGCTGGGATGTATAAGTCCGCGCAGGGTTTACTTTCAGGTTAAAGATTATGAATCCCAGATTAAAAGGAACATCAGTACCTGGTGGCTAGTGTTTGAGGTCGTTTGGAGGGATTTTTTCACTTTTAAAAGTATGAAGGTGGGAAACGCCATGTTTTTTACCCAGGGATTTACAAAGAAAGAACGCGAGTTTACAAAACAGTACTCGTTGTTTGAAGCTTGGTGTAACGGGACCACTGGAATACCCTTTATCGATGCGCACATGCGCCAGCTTAATCAGACTGGGTATATGAGTAATAGGGGTAGGGTCAATTGTTCCAGTTTTCTGGTATTTGACCTGAAGATTGATTGGACCTGGGGTGCGGCTTATTTTGAGAGCCAGCTCATTGATTATGACGTCACTAGTAACTGGATGAATTGGCACAACCAGGCTTATCAAACCTGGTACACAAACCCGATCAATCAAAGCTTAAAATACAAAGCGGCCGATTATATCAAACGCTGGATACCTGAACTTGATGAAATTGAAGACGAGCGCATTTATATACCGTGGGTACTCAAGAGAGAATTAATGAATTATCCCGCACCCGTAGTTATGTATGACAAATGGAACAGAGCAATCAATAAGATTTTAAAAGCAGCACTAGAATAATTCTAGATTGTACCAGTTATTACATACCGTTGTAAAACATTAAATTCCCCAAAAGTTAAAGCCATTGGGGAATATAAAAGTTTGATCACTTACTTTTTACTCTCGTCTTTCTCAGTAGATTTTAAGGTGTACTGTCGCTGCTGGTAATCTTTACACATACCTACCATCTTTTCAGGTAAAATAGTCCTGAAGGGTTGTTCTTTCATAGGTATCACTTCTACCATTTTATCGATCATATCTTGCGGGTCAAACTGATTTTCTAGCAATTCCTTACTCGCGTCAACGATAGTTTCTTTGTCAGTAAAATAAAAGTCATCATCCCACCATTGTTGGAAATTCTCGTACATACGATCATTGAATCCCGTTTCATAAGGCCCTGGGTTGATAGTTGCAATGGCGACACTGTCCTCGTGTAGCTCATCACGCAAACTTTGTGCGATACTTTCCAGCGCATGCTTTGAGGCATTGTACGCTCCCAGATAAGGCGAGGTGGTAAGACCTGCAATTGAAGACACAAAGACCACTTTACCAGACTTACGCTCTACCATACTTCTTATGATGGGTTGTGAAAATTCTAAGGTAGAAAATACGTTGATCTCCATTACCTCACGCACTAGCGATATGGGCATTTCTGCGACGGGTCCAGAACGACCTACCCCGGCACAATTTACCAGTATATCAATATCGTAGCTATAGGCATTGAGACAGTCCATATCATCTGTAATATCCAGTTTGATGATGGCGAGTCGATCGGCGATCTCGTGTTGCTCTGCTAGTTTCAGCAATTTGGATTTCTGTTCCCAGACGTGAACTCCAGCAATCACTTTATGCCCAGCTTTTGCAAGACCTAGAGCGGTACCCAGACCCAGTCCAGATCCAGCACCCGTTATTAAAATCGTTTTCATAGTTGCTTTTTTCTAAAGATATTGTCGCCTCCAGGTTTATAGATCATATTTTGCTTTACCTTATGAAAGTAAAAATTATTACTATGTTGACTTATTAAAAACCTAACGTTTTAGGTAGTGCACAGTAGACAACCATACACCTTGCTTTATGTAGTTACTGATACTTTAAGTGCTATGGGTTTAATTGTAGTTGCGCTTTCGCGAAAGCGAAATTTCCCCAAACCCAACCCATTATTTCTACTACAGGCAAAATTTGACGGTATGCAGGTGAACGCAATTGCAGGCGTCGGCTTTTTGAATTTTCTGACTGTAATTTTCCATAGGCTGGTACCTCAATTATAGATTTGCAGCTCATCTCGATTCAACCTTCACCTTTAAGCTTACTGACACAATCATCATTTATGAATTTTCTACAATCTACAGCCGCCCATCAAGACAACTTTATCTACTGCCTAGAGGTTGTTCCAGATGAGGAGACTGCCATTATAACCCCGGTGGTTACCATCCTAGAACATATGGCTAGACAGCAGCAAATTAACAGTATCTATCAAACTTGCGACACTATAGAGGGTCTGGAAGATAGCTTGAGCAGCCTGCTTCACGACGACCATAATTTTAAAGATTACGAGATTATCTATCTGGTAGTGCCAGGAGAAGCAAACTCAGTTTTAATCAATGGGTACTATTACAGTATTGAAGAACTAGCAGAATTGTTTGAAGGTAAAATGGAAGGTAAGATCATACACTTTGCAAACAAAAAGGTACTGGACCTATCGCAAGATGAATTCCAGTATTTCCTGGACGTAACAGGGGCGCGTGCCATTTCTGGATATGGTGCTCCCTGTCATGCAATGACAAGCGCCTATACCATAGACCGGGTATTTTTCACTCTGTTTTATGAGAACGATGATTTAAAAGAGACGGTAGAACGCATGTTTCACAAACACTATGATCTTTGTAAACTACTGGACTTCAGATTGTACTACTAAAGCTTCATTATAGTTACTCTTACAACTTTCTGATAACTTAACCCCCCCCGGCAGGGATAACCTAGTAGCATTAAAAAATTGACTTAAAGCAGATTTTTTGATTTGGATCAATATAGTTGGATCAAAGGGTCTCAAATTTATTGAACAATAAATAGGAGCAGGATTTACTGCAACCGTTTAGTACAGATCCTCCACATTTGGATTAGATAGTATTGTTGCTTTTAGATCATGTAATTAGCATAGCAAACAAGGAGATCCGTTCTTCAAGAATTTATTGAAGATACAACTTAAACCATACAACCACTAAGTCACAAATGATTTAATTGCACCGTTATTAAATAACGTTTTACTCATCAGGCTTGTCTATATATAGGTTACGTTATAACTTTTCTGTTATTTAAGGATGTAAGGCTTTATTATATATGCTAATAAGATAGTGTAGTAGAAAAGTCAATAGTCATTTTTATCAATAAGGTTATGTGAGCTACTAGGAATATTTATTAAAATCTCAATTTTTGATAGACCCTTATTTAAAATTCAGCGTAGTTTTTTTATTCCTAACTAATTACAATTGCTTAGGCCCTGAATATCAGGGAATATCTATTTCAACAGATGAGAAAAAAACTTGCAATTTTTATCCTTGATTTACTTTTTGCTATTATTATGCAGGCACAATGCAATTCTGGAGAGGTTGAGGTGCGTATTGAAATAGATACCGATTACTATAGATGTATTAACAATAACCTCCGGCATCTACATCCTCCAGATCCACTTGGACGGTGACAGCACTACCCAGATCAGTAAAAAGTTGGTAGTACAGTAACTGTTTGGTTTTAGGAATTTGGCATTTTAATCAATACTATCTTACTGTATATAGGTATATTGATTTGGTTTCGCTTTCGCGAAAGCGGACCAATTTGCAGTAAATTGGGTAACTTAATAAGATCATTGGCTTCAAAACGATAGATAAAATTATTTGCGGGTGCTATTGCGAACTAGTGAATCTTAACCCCTTTTAGTATTAAAACCCAAATCTGTTATCAGTCCGATCGCAAGTCAAGATTATTTTGAAATGACAGATTTATAATCATTAAAGTATTAGGACTCAATCATTGTGCAAAATCAGTTATTACTACGCTTGACTGCGTCATGGAAATTTACAATTCATTCGAAATGTTAGTTCAAGCGAAAGTCGAGAACGAATAGATTTATAATAAGCTTTCTAGGTCGATCCCCAATAAACACAAAACCCCGCAACTCACGTCGCGGGGTTCCTTTTGCGGAGAAGGAGGGATTACTTGCGTGATTCCAATTGGGGAATCCCGGGCAAGCATGGAACCCACGCAGGCTACCGCCTGCTGGGTTTTTGTTTTCGCCCGCTTATCTGAGCACGAGCTCAGAACGCCGCCAAAAACAAAACCCCGCAACTCACGTCGCGGGGTTCCTTTTGCGGAGAAGGAGGGATTCGAACCCCCGGAGGTGTGACCCTCGCTGGTTTTCAAGACCAGTGCATTCGACCACTCTGCCACTTCTCCAGTCTTCTTGCCGATTCCAAATCGGCGAATGCGGCTGCAAATATAAACCAATTGTGGGTACGGTAAACCATGCGCATAAAAAAAGCTGCTCTTTTTAAGGAACAGCTTAATAATGAACTTATTAGGACTGGTTTGCCACCTGGTCCCGCGGCTGGTGGTTCTCCTTTTTGTCTTTTACCTGGTGGTTGATTGCCTTGCCATGAGTGGCCTCAAGATTGATGGCCTGCTCCTTCTTACTGGTTTTTTCTGGGTTTGCGTCCTCCGTTTTCATAGTGTTTGTTTCTTTTAAAAATACTCCCGTAATCCACTTCCATTTGCGATCCTTAACAGGCTTTAACGTTGTGGGGTTAATTTTTTGCAAATACAAATGACCTTTTTGGGTTGCAATTGCCCGTTATTGATTCCGCTTTCGCGAAAGCGTAATTCTTATAAACTGCTCACTCCATTCTGGTTTATGATAAAATTAAAGACTTCTAGGTATGTTATTTGAAGGGACTTCTAAGAGTAAGCTTAACTTTGTAATTATAGGCTATGGGAATACTGAGCAAACGCAAAAACAAGAAATTTGATTATGAACCGCGCTATCTGGATATGGATAGCGACAACAAACCCTTTCATATCAAACATAAATTTGACGATCACCGCTCTACGGTGGGAAGGCAAAACTTTCTGGGAAAGGTGGATAACGCGGTCAACGATTTTAGTAGTGGGGTGGACCCGGGAACTAAAATACGCCTGTACATAATCATAGGGATCCTGTTGTTGATCTTCTTGTGGATCATCGACTTTGACCTATCGATCTTTAAATTCTAGCCATTGGCAGATATTATCAAATTATTGCCAGATCATGTGGCAAACCAGATTGCCGCGGGAGAGGTGGTACAGCGACCGGCAAGCGTGGTAAAGGAACTTATAGAGAATTCCATAGATGCAGGTGCCAGGCTCATCAAGCTGGTGGTAAAAGATGCGGGCAAGACCTTGATACAAATAGTGGACGACGGCAAGGGAATGACCATGACAGATGCGCGTATGGCGTTTGAACGTCATGCCACCTCAAAAATTCAGGCCGCCGACGATCTTTTTAATCTTTCGACAAAGGGTTTCCGCGGGGAGGCGCTGGCTTCCATTGCCGCAATTGCTCACGTTGAGGTCAAAACTAAACCCGATGGCGAGGAACTGGGAACCCAAATCTGTACTGAAGGTAGCACAATCACCTCTCAAGAACCCGTGGTTACCCCCAGCGGTACGATGATAGGCGTTAAGAATCTGTTCTTCAATGTCCCTGCCCGTCGCAAGTTCCTGAAAAGTGACAATGTGGAACTGCGCAAGATCATCGATGAATTCCACCGGGTAGCGCTGGCGCATCCCAGTATTGCCATGCAATTGACCCATAATGAGAATGAATTGTTCAACCTGCCGGTAGAAAATTTAAAGCAGCGCATCATACATATAATGGGAAGTCGTGCGAGTGACAAACTGGTTCCGGTTTCAGAAACTACGGAGCTGGTGGTGATCAAGGGATTTATAGGTAAACCAGAATTTACCCGCAAGACCAAAGGATTGCAGTATTTTTTTGTCAACGACCGATTCATTAAGCACAACTATCTGCACCATGCCGTAGTAAGTGCTTTTGAGGGACTGCTACAGCAGGGCAACAATCCCAGCTATTTCTTGTACCTGGACGTTCCCAAAGACAGCGTGGATATCAATATCCACCCCACAAAGACCGAAGTAAAATTTGACGATGAGCACAGTCTATATGCCATCGTAAGGGCTAGCGTAAAACACGCATTGGGCCAGTTCTCCCTTCAAAAAATAGACTTCGACCAGGAACGGGAATATGAAGTTCCCTATGCCACGGCGCAACAGCATGTGGTGGCAAATCCTAGGATCGAGGTGGATCCGCATTTCAATCCCTTCCAGACCGAAACGGCACAGCGTCAATCACTTAACAACAATTCGTTTGACCTTCAACGCCGCCGCCAGTCATCACACCAGCAATGGGAAGCGCTCTACAGCGGCCTCAATGACGAGGTGAAGTTTACTGAAGAACAAGAGGCAGAGAATCAATTATTATTCAACAAACAAGATTTACCAGATCTTAATATCTTCCAGCTGCAGGGGCGGTTTATTGTAAAAACAATGAAAAGTGGTTTACTGATTGTCAACCAGCGCAATGCTCACGTACGGGTACTTTACGAGCGTCTCATCAGGCAGCTCACCGTACAAAATGGGGTAAGCCAGCAATTGCTGTTTCCTATCGTGATTCATATGAATGTCCAGGAAGTTACCGTGATCAGAGAATTGCGGGAACAACTGGAGGCGACGGGTTTCCAGTTTGCCAGTCTAGAGGGGAACATGATAGAAATCAATGGGCTACCGCTGGAGCTGAGGGAAAACGATGTGAATAGAGTACTTGAACAACTAGTCAGTACCACAGAGCTGGATTTGCCCGATCGCAGCATGAACCGCCTAGAGGCAATTGCCCTGAAACTAGCCCTGGGAATGGCAGTAAGCAATGGCGCAATGATGGAACAAGAAGCTATGGTACAATTGCTGGATCAACTCTTTGGCTGTAAAGAGGTCGAGCTAACCCCTCATGGGAAAAAGACATTTATAAAAATGACCGGTGATTACCTTAATTCTAAATTTAATTAGCCATGCTCAATAGGATCACCCCCATGGTAAAAAACCTCATTATACTCAATGTGGTTTGTTATATATGTACCGCCGTCGTTGCGCCCAGTTTGTATGAATATTTTTCATTATGGTTCTTCAAAAACCCCAATTTTCAAATTTGGCAGCCCATTACCTATATGTTCCTGCATAGCGCATCAGACTTTTCTCATATATTTTTCAATATGTTATGGCTTCTCATATTGGGCCCTGAGGTTGAGCAATGGATGGGATCTCAAAAGTTCCTGTTTTTTTACCTAGCCTGTGGGGTAGGCTCATTCATAGTGGTAAGTGGCATTGATTACCTACAATATTATAGCGCGGTATCAGATCTGGTGGAGCAGGGATATTCACGCGAGGTTATCGACAACTATTATAACCAAAAACTTCTAATATCAGAAAACGTAAGGGATTTTTGGGTGCCTACGGTAGGGGCCAGCGGTGCTATTTTTGGGATCATGGCAGCCTACATGTACTTGTTTGCAGATCGTTCCATGTACCTGCTTTTTATTCCCTTTCCCATAAAGGTCAAATACTTAATCGGATTTTATATGGGTAAAGAATTACTGGCAACGCTGGGAATCATAGCTTCTACCCCGGGTGTGGCGCACCTGGCACATCTGGGCGGCGCGGCATTTGGTTTTGTGATGGTATGGTACTGGAAGAAAAACGACCTAAACAATTATAGATACGATTGATTAAATGAGTTTTATAGATGATTTAGAAGTAAAGTATGACACCCTTGATGTAAGCGGTAAGCTTATCGCGATTATCGGCGTGTTTACGATTGCGACCTGGATTCTGGGACTGGTGTATAGACCCCTTTATTTACAATTTGCGTTGCCTAGTGGTTTTATACCTGCACTATTACAGCCGTGGTCCTACATCACGCATGCCTTTATGCATGGCGGGATCTTCCATTTTATAGGTAATGCCATAGGACTGCATCTCGCAGGCAGGTTCATGCTCAACATTTTTAATAAAAGGCAGTACTTGACCTTGTTTTTTATAGGGGTTTTGGCGGGTGGATTTTCCTACACTCTAGCTACTTCTCTTATGGACTATTACTTTAATCCCGGCATTGCCATAGGAGCGAGTGCGGGGGTGTTTGCACTCATCATATTCTGCTGCGTTTACTTTGCTGAAAGTGAAATCAGGATCATCTTCTTCAATGTAAAATTGAAGTATGTGGGTTACACCTTCCTCGCTTTTAATCTAGTCGGATTGTTTACCAGATTTGAGGCTGGCTCCAGTCTAGCACATCTTGCGGGAATGGGTATAGGATTGTGGAGTGCGCTGCGCATGAAAGATGGAGTAGATGTACTGGAGGGATTTGCCCGGACGGGGGATTATTTTACGGGTCTCTTTAAAAAATCTGATGGGTCCAAGAGTCGCAGCCAGAGAAAACCTCGCGCAAAAATGAAAACCGTTTATAAGAATAAGGATAAGCGAGCTGCTGCCGCGACTTCAAACCATGCAGCATCACCTAGCCAGAAGGAAATTGATCTTATCCTAGACAAAATAAGTGCCAGCGGGTACGAGAGTCTAAGCAAGGCCGAAAAGGATACCTTGTTCAACGTTGGAAAAAAATAGTCAAGCAGTATTTATGAACGAGAAGAAACCACCGCTGTTCACGCAAAAGAGCCTTGTAATTATCACAAAAATCCTAGCGATTTATTCGTTGTTCTTTACCGTAACTGCGTTTATTCCCATATTCAAAAATCCCGTGAGTGAAAATCCCATGATGCCTAGCAATCACTACGCGCCGGTATTATTTGCCGCTGCGGTTCATTTTGTGGTATTTGTTCTTACTTTGTGGAGCATATTGAGTAAAAAATACTCATGGTTATTAATATTGCCTCTTGCGGTAATTGTCTTATTGAGCCGTTTCTACTACGATGAAATTGCTGTCTGGGTCTGGCAAACCTTCTAATTGCTAACAGGAAGAATGCGCTTAGGTTACTCAAACGATTCATTTTATGAAAAACATAGTTTATTTATTCAGCATATTACTGTCAGCTACCGCAGTTGCACAGCATACAGCAGCAGACTTTACCCGGTATAAGGACAGTATCAATAATGTCTATAAAAATGGAAACGCCTCGCCTCTTACACCAGTTGACAAGGATTTATTCAAGGAACTGAACTTCTATCCATATAATCCAGAATTTGTCGTGGAGGCACGATTTGAAAAGATCCAAAATCCGGATGAGATCGTTCTCAAAACCACCACGACCAGAAGACCGGTTTACAGCAGGTACGGTTATCTACATTTTAAATTAAAGGGCGCTCCACAAAAACTGGTAGTACTAAAGGATGCCAGCACAAAACCAGGGGATGAATATCACAACTACCTCTCGCTATATTTTACTGATGCTACATCAGGTAATGAAACTTATGGTGTGGGCCGGTATATGGGTCTTTGGGCACCGCTGGGTGAGAAGGTCACGCTTGATTTTAATACCACTTATAATCCTTATTGCGCCTACAGTTATAGGTACTCCTGCCCCATACCACCAGCAGAGAACTACCTAGATATAAAGGTCGAGGCGGGCATCAAAAAAGGATTTGTGAAGGAATAGTCCCCTGCTTATTACCATTATATTTCTAGGTATCAGGTTCCCGATTAATGATGCGCCACGCGTGCATTAGGTCGTAAATTTGCAGCCGCTTATGAGAACTAAAACTAGAAAGAAGAACCGCATTAACGTCATCACTTTAGGATGTTCAAAAAACGTTTATGACAGCGAGGTGTTGATGGGTCAGTTAAAGGCCAGCGGTAAGGATGTTGTCCATGAAGAAGAGGGCAATGTCGTGGTTATCAATACCTGTGGCTTTATAGACAATGCCAAAGAGGAGAGCGTCAACACCATTCTTGATTTTGTTGATCGCAAGAATAGGGGAGAGGTGGATCAGGTATTTGTTTCTGGTTGTTTGTCAGAGCGTTACAAACCAGACCTGCAACAAGAAATTCCCGATGTCGATCAGTACTTTGGTACTACAGAGTTGCCATCAC
>JBARYP010000036.1:0-10439 GCA_049647945.1 Nonlabens sp.
GCCATGAAAAGCGTAACTGTAACCAGTTCCCTCGTTAACGCCGCCATGCACCTGTTCCCATACGGGCGTCATCCATAAAACATTAACTCCCAGTTCAGTAAAATAACCATCATCTATTTTTTCAATAATACCAGCAAAATCACCCCCTTTGAAGCCCCTTAAAGTCCCAGTAGGTTTATCGCGGCTTATGATGCTATCATTTTTAAGGTCTCCATTCTTAAATCGATCTGTGAGCATGAAATAAACATTTGCACCAGACCAATCAAAATAATCCTGTGGTGACTTTACCTCGTCAAGTGTAGCGGTGTCTTTAGTTTTATCATCTTTACAGGCCGTTACCAGCAATAGTAAGATTAATAGAAGGCTATAGTTTTTCATTTGGACAGTTTCCGTAAAAATATTCAGATGTTTTATAATTGCAAGAATGCCATCTTATTAAGTGTGAAAACGTTGTAGTTTGGCAATTTTGCTCGGTAATAATTAGAATTTATAGCGACAAAGCTTACGATGGAAAAGTACCTTGATGTTTTTACCGATTCTTTTGTAGGCTATGCCAATTACCTTTTAAATGAACTACTTCACCCTTCATGGACTAACTACTTCTATTGGCTTTTGTTTTTATCATTGCTGGTCTATTCACTAGAATTAATTTTCCCCTGGCGTAAAACGCAAAACGCTGTGCGTAAGGATTTTTGGCTAGATGGGTTTTACCTATTGTTCAACTTCTTTCTCTTATCACTTATAGGTTTTAACGCGGTTGCAGATGTGGGCGTCGCACTGTTTAACGACCTTCTTTTAAGTGTCGGTATTACTAACCTAGTTTCTATAAGCCTTGCCACTCTACCCGCGTGGCCACAACTACTCACCATGTTTATTCTCGCAGATTTTATGCAGTGGAATATACATCGATTGTTGCACCGGGTGCCCTGGCTTTGGAATTTTCACAAGGTACACCACAGTGTACTTGAAATGGGCTTTGCCGCTCAGTTTAGGTTCCATTTTATGGAGAGTATCGTTTACAAAACCTTACAATATGTTCCATTAGCCATGATAGGATTTGGCATTGATCAATTTATCATCATACACATTATTGCTATTTTAATAGGACATTTAAATCATGCCAACCTAGATCTAGATTACGGTCCGTTGAAATACTTGTTGAATAATCCAAAAATGCACTTATGGCATCATTCCAAAGTCATTCCCAACAATCAGAAGTATGGTGTTAATTACGGGTTATCGCTTAGCTTATGGGACTATTTATTTGGAACAGCTCATGTACCCTACCATGATCCCGACCTTGAGCTGGGTTTCCCGGGTGTAGAATCATTTCCAGATCAATTCCACACGCAACTGGTAGTGCCGTTTAAGAACAACAGCTCATAGCAAGAAGATTAGTTTGTGGTCAATGGGTTACGATTTTGTGCTAGAGACCATAATGCTTTTTGAGCATTTTCTCATATCGCTTTTCCGGTAGTACTTTTTTGAGAACTACAGACAGTTTTTGCAATGCAGACCCTACCTTGTAATGAATACCGGGTCTTTCAGTTTGTAATATTTCAAATATCTTTCTTGCGACCTCTATGGGATCATTGCCCAAGTCAACGTGTTCATCAATTAATTCCAAGGTTTTACGGTACCCATTGTAGTAGTCACTTTCATTATCACTGGGAGCATGGAACCTACCTGCGGCAATATTTGTCGCATAATCGCCTGGAGCTAGATTGCTGAAGTGAATACCTAGGTGCGCGCATTCCATGCGATAGGCCTCGGTTGCTATCTCTAGCGCACCTTTTGTGGCACTATAGATACCGCGGTAAGGCAGCCCCATATAACCGGCGATGCTGGTAATATTGATTACTCTTCCCGCACGTTGTTTTCTCATAATAGGCAATACCGCCTGTAAGACTCTTAATGGCCCGTAAAAGTTGGTGTTCATGGCGTGCTCAACCTCAGCAATGGGGGTTTCTTCCATGGGTCCTGTTATACCTACCCCGGCATTGTTGACTACGGCATCAATTCTTCCCTCACGTAGGAGCAGTTCTTGTACCGCAGCATCAATACTGTCTTGATCATGAACATCCATTTGCAACATCTCAAAATCCAGCAATTGATCCCCCATGGGTTTGCGGCTGGTACCGTAAACCATGTATTGTTGATTAGAAAGAAGTGTGGCTATGGATTTGCCTATTCCAGAAGAGGCACCGGTAACTAAAACAACCTTTTTCATAAAAAGCTTATAATCAACGTTTTATATTTCAGTAAAAGGTACAAAAAAAGGCAAGCTACCTACATCACACCGCTACGACCATTTACCTTTGCTGCGTTCCCGCCCTGGAGGAGTTCAACAGGAGCTGGTTGTGTAGGACTTGCCCGGTGCAAATATACTAGCATATACCAGCGCTGCAAAACAATGAGGACGGCTTTTTTCTTATTATATTTCGCTTTCTTAAAACGACATAATGCCTCGGATAATTTATCCCTTTTTAGTACTGCTAGTAGCCTCAATTACAAGTTGTGAGACTGACATGCAGAAATTTAAATACTCGTTTTCGCTCTCTATTGACAATCCACAAAGTGAGTGGAAAATGGGCGATACGGTCAATTTGACTTTGAGCAATGCAAACGATATTGCCATTGATAGTGTTGTGTGGACTGAAAATGCTCGTGTAATTCCTGGAGCTGGAGGAATTACGCTTTCGCGAAAGCTGACCAATCAACCGCTAGGGGAATTGACTTTTAAAGCTCACGCCTATAAAGACGGCAGGTCTATAAGTACCAAAGCAAGTATTAAGCGGTTTAACAACAAAGCTCCCAAAATACTGAAGTATGAGGTAGTCAATACCTACCCACATTTGAAAGAATCCTACACGCAGGGACTGGAATTCCATGGGGACTCACTTTATGAGAGTACGGGACAATTTAGGCAAAGTGATATTAGGATCACAAACGTGGAAACGGGAGAAGTCATTAAAAAAGTCAAATTACCAGACAGTCAATTTGCCGAGGGGTTGACCATCCTTAACGATAAAGTTTACCAGCTTACGTGGCAGAGTCAGATAGGTTACGTCTACGACCTAGGACTCAACCAGCTACAGACATTTGCCTATAACAATAGTAAACAAGGATGGGGACTTACTAATGATGGGGAAAAATTATATAAAAGCGATGGAACAGATAAAATCTGGATCATAGACCCGGCAACTTTTAAAGAAGAGGGTTACATCCAGGTGGTAACCAATAAAAAGATATTTTCCAAAATCAATGAAATGGAATATATCGACGGCAAAATCTACGCAAACATTTATACAGAAAATGCCATTATGATCATTGATCCTAAAAGCGGTGCTCTAGAATCGTTGATTTACCTCAAACCCTTAATTGCAGAAATCCCCAATTATACTGCCAATGACAATGTACTAAATGGAATCGCCTACGATAAAAAAAATGATCGACTCTTTGTGACTGGCAAACGATGGGAAAAAATGTTTGAAATCAAAATAGTTGAGTAGATTAACTAGCGAGCTTCCCATATATCAGGTAAGCAGATCTGTCGAGGCACACGAGATCGACGAATTGAATCACGTGAACAATGTGGTTTATGTCCAGTGGGCAAATGATATTGCGATAGAGCACTGGCAGAATGTAGGCACACCAGAAATGCTCTCTAATTACGGTTGGGTCCTACTCAAACATTGTATTGAATATAAAGCACCGGCGGTTCTAGGCGATTCAGTTTTGATCAAAACCCAAGTAGGGCGAGCAACAAATGTAAAGTACCAGCGTTTTATAGAAATCTATAATGCGACGTCTATGAAGTTGCTGGCATCTAGTACCACAGACTGGTGTGCGATCAATAAAGATGGCAAACCGACCCGCATTACACCAGAGATACGCAGTTTATTTGAAGCAAGCATATGAAAAAGATTGTTACTCCCCTCCTATTAGTTCTTGGTGTAATCATACTGGCTTCTTGTAGAAACGATTTTGAATTTGAGCCGAGTTCTGGTAATTTGGGATTCTCGCGCGATACGGTTTTCCTAGATACGGTATTTTCCAATATAGGAAGCAGTACCCGATCATTTAAGGTTTATAACAACAGCGATAAAGATATCGTAATCCCTAGGGTAGCACTTGAAGAAGGTGAGAACTCCTTATATCGACTTGCCGTTGATGGGATTGCGGGAAAAGTATTCCAGAATGTAGAATTACTGGCAAACGATTCTTTATTTGTCTTTGTGGAAACCACAGTAGATATTGCCACACGCAGTAACGATCTAGAATTTCTCTATGAGGACAAAATTTTGTTTGATTCTGGAATACTGGAACAAAGCGTCCAGCTCGTTACCCTAGTAAAAGACGCTGTTTTCTTGTTTCCAGAACGGGATGATCAGGGTATTCCAGAATGTCTGGTCATAGGTATGAATCCCGATGGTGAGGAAATTTGTATTGAAGGCTTCTTACTGGAAGATGATGAATTGCTGTTCACAAATGAAAAGCCCTATGTGATTTATGGATTTGCTGCAATTCCTAATGATAAAATCATGGTGGTTGAAGCCGGAGCTAGACTTTTCTTTCACGATGGAAGTGGTTTAATAGCTGCAAATGAAGCGACCCTCAAGGTAAATGGCGCACCGTCCCTTACTGAAGACCTAGAGAATCAAGTAATATTTCAGGGAGACCGTCTAGAGCCCAGCTTCAATGAAGTAGCGGGTCAATGGTCGACCATCTGGTTGACTGATGGTAGCAAAAATCACGAGATAAGCTACGCCACTATCAAGAATGCCAGCGTGGGTATTTTAATGGACAACAGCAATCCCGCCTCAAACGGCGCCACCCTTAAAATTGACAATACTCAAATCTATAATAGTGCAAATGTGGGACTGCTGGGGACCACCGCCCATATAGAAGCAGAAAATCTCGTCATCACTAATTCTGGCCAGTCATCGCTAGTGGCAAGACTAGGTGGAGAGTACCGTTTTAATAATTGTACGATAGCAAATTACTGGAATGAAAGCTTTAGAGAAGACCCGGCGCTATTTATTTCTAACTCCATCCCACGTACTGACTTATCTGAAGATCTGATCGAGGCAACCTTTACCAATTGTATAATCTATGGTGATCGGGATCTTGAATTGTTGATTTTTGAGTCTGAGGCATCATCTTTAAATTTCAAATTTGAAAATTCCCTACTCAAGTTCAATGATCGGTTTAATGAGCTGGATGATGATGTAAACTATAATTTTCAGGATCCCGGGTTGTACTTTAATACGGTATTGAATGTTGATCCAGAATTTGAAAACGTGGATCGCAACTTCATGCGAATTTTAAATTTTAGCGGGGCTGGTCAGATAGGCAATGCCGCTACTGCGACTAACCTGGATATTTTGGGCATCCTAAGAAGTACCCCTCCAGATGCTGGGGCTTATGAAGGTGTGGATAGTTTTGAGTAATAGGACGTTGTAAATCAATATTTTACTGGGAAAATCTAATTTTTGCCTTGAACACGCAGCAAGCATTCATGAGTGCAATTGAATTACAATTATTGTGCTTAATCTTATCGCGCCTCTTAAAAGTGAAAATCATTGCTAATACGTTTATCTGAACTTCAATAGATGAGCGGCATTCAAACGGTCTTACTGCTTTGTAAATTACTCATTTGATCGTTAAAAAGTGGCTAGTTGTATTTACGCTTTCGCGAAAGCGGAATCTTATCCAAAAGGTAGATCTTTAATAAATCGGGTGCTTGAAATTGATAGTTGTCCAAAAAGATTATCTCTTAAAAATGCTTGTAGGTAATCTATCATTTGGCGATGACTTTGTATAATATTGCACTATCTAAAACAATAACAATGAATGGTTTAAAAAGTTCACTACTAATTTGCTTGCTGCTTGCGGTTCTGAATTCTCAGAATCTGTCTGCACAAGTTACTAAAATTTGGGAAAAATCAGTTTCTTCCCAGATGAACTGGCAACATGTTACTGCACTTGGTAATCTGGTCGTAGGTACTAATAAGGCATTGGAAGGAGTTGATGTAAAAACTGGAAAAATTAATTGGTCCATAAAGGCGCTTGATCGACTGGACTTATCTGAACTTGAGGAAATACCTGCAAGTCCATACCTTAAAATTAATCTTAAGGATAGGTTTGTACTGGTTAACCAGTTTAATGGTAAGGTAGGTTTTGATACAAATAATAGTGGTCTGGATAGGATTGTAAGTTACCATTTACTTCCCAAAGCTAATAGTCTATTAATTACGGGACCAGCTGCAAATGGTACCGGGAAAAGATTAATCAGTGTCAATCTAGCCAACGGCAAAACCAACTGGACCGTTAAAGACGAGGTGGATATTATGTTTGGGGTTTATGAACCCTCAAAAAGCGAGGTTATTGTCGTGGGATTACAGAATTTATTCAGGTTTAAAAATTCAAACGGTAAGCTACTCTGGAAAAAACCAGTATCATCATTTGCTAACGAGCAAATGGAGAGTCTGGGCGGATTTGGAAAATTGCTAGGTGCCGTGGTCAACAACGTTGCAGAGGAAGGTCAGGATGATCTTGAACTAGGATTTCATAACGTTCCAAATAAAGATATGTTTATCATAAGTGCGCAAAATAGATTTACTGATGGTGCCACCACCTATGAGACCATTTACCGGGCTTATAAAAAAAGTACTGGTGATGAATTATGGATGCGTAAGACGCAGGTGGGCCGCAAGAAGTTTAAGGACATCGCAAACTCTATCGAGCAAAACGGTCGCCAAGGAAATATTGTATTTAATGATGAAGGATTTATCATCATTTCAAAAGGTAAACCCTCTACCATTAATTTCTTTGATTATGAAGAAGGAGTCGGCCAGTGGGGAAAAGTCCGGGATGAATTTGAAGGAGGCCTGGGAATTAATCTCAAAGGTGAAGCTTATCAGATATTAGAAAGTAACGGTAATATTCTTGTGGCCTCGAGACAGGGAAGATCAAATTTTCTTACGTCTATTGACTCTCGTACAGGTGCCAAGACTTTTAAACAGCCTGTTAAGATAGGTGGTACTATACAAGGAATTTACGCTCTAGACAAGAGCAATGTGCTGTATGCAACAGATGGTATTATCAATATTGTAAATGTTGCGACCGGCAAGCAAAAGTGGAAACGAGGTATTGAGGCACGCCAAAAGCTTACTGCCAAAAAAAATGACGAGATCTACATTTGGGACAATAAGGAGAGCATGGTGAAAATCCTAAATGAAAAATCCCAGTCCCTAACTACGTTGAGCAAAAGCAAGCTCGACTTTCAGGGTAAAGAGGTGCCTGAGGAAATGGAACTGGTAGATGATGGCATTTTACTGCATTCCTCGCAAAACATTGCCAAGATCGACTATGATGGTAATGTAGTTTTTAATCAATACTACAAAGCTCCAGGAAAGTCTGGCTGGACCATCGGGTTGAATATTGCAGGTGCTGCTCTTGCAGGTCTGGTCTCTGCAGATTCTTATATGAAGAGCGGGATGATTAGAGAAGCAAATCAAAATTCAATGGCCGCGGGCAATCCTAATTCTTCCATTGCAAATGACTTTGAAAGAGCCTACTCTGATTATGGTAAAGAAACAAGTCAGGTTGCTGGCCAAATGCTTAAAGCCATAGGTGCCAGACAAAAAGCTTCCTCAAACAGTAGGGATTATATTTTTATGATGACTAAAGAAGACCGCACCATGAAGCTACTACAGGTAAGTAAGGTAGATGGACAGAAAAAAGGTGAAATTGTTTTGGGGCGTGATCGCGATCCCGTCTACGCTGTAGACGAGATCTTTGGTAACGTCTATTATGAAGATAATGGTAAAACATTAGTGGGTTACAGTTTTAAATAAAGCGTTCACCATTTCGGTAATTTTAAGCTGCCTCAATTCAATGAGGCAGCTTTTTTTTCATAATTGTTAAAATCAACTTAAGCTGTATTCCTTTGGTTCGGGTCTGGGATAATTATGCTTTCGCAAAAGCGGAATTTATCAAGTAGTGAGAGTAAACAATTCAATTCATTGCGCTTTACCAGAACTTTGGTCAGAGTAAGTGCCTTTTACAGCGTTTACTTGTGGCATAAATTACATTTAGACCAGAGGAAAAGTTTTCAATCGAATGGTAAAGAGCGTCAGTCTCAAAAAAAATTAAGCTTAACCGAGGCAATAGCTAAAACGAACTAAATAACAGGTCACTCCCCGGGGCAATTTACTAAATTTCAATATGGAACAGAATCTTCAGGAGACCTATAGAAAACAAGTTGATTTTTTTGCGAGCGGCGCCACTAAAACCATTTCGTTTAGAAAAAATGCCTTAAAAAAGCTGCAACAGGCACTTAAGCAGGAAGAAAAGCAAATTTATGAAGCGCTACATCAGGATTTGTCCAAATCAAATTTTGAAGCATTCCTTACTGAGTATCATGTGATTACGGATGAGCTTGATGATTATATCAATAACGTCGAGAAATGGTCCCGTCCTAAAACGGTACTGCCTTCTTTACTCAATTTTCCCTCTACAGCACATATTTATAAAGAGCCATATGGAAATGTCTTAATCATTTCCCCGTGGAATTATCCATTCCAGCTGGCTCTAGGACCGCTTATAGGGGCAGTAGCAGCAGGTAATACGGTGATCTTAAAACCTAGTGAGTTTTCAAGAGCTACCTCACAGCTGTTATGCTCACTAGTGAACAAATCATTTGATCCTGAGCATGTTGCTGTTATACAGGGTGACGCTCAAGTCTCGCGGCAATTGACCAGTCTTCAATGGGATTATATCTTCTTTACTGGGAGCACGCAAGTAGGCAAAAAGGTTTATGAAGCTGCGGCAAAAAACCTAACGCCAGTCACGCTGGAATTGGGTGGTAAAAACCCATGTGTAGTTCATGAAAGTGCAGATGTGGCTATCGCCGCGAGAAGAATTGTCTGGGGTAAGTTTTTAAACGCCGGCCAGACCTGTATTGCCCCAGATTATATATTGGTGCATGAATCGATCCGCACCCAGCTATTAGAACAACTAGAACTCAATATCAAAAGCTTTTATGGTGAAAATCCTCGTTTGTCACCCGATTACTCACGTATTATAAGAAAAGAACATCTAGAAGGTCTTGTTAAGATGCTGCAAGACGTTACTATCTACCACGGCGGGAATTATGATCTAGACGAGTTGTACCTAGCACCTACCCTACTAGAAAACGTGGATCGGGAACACCCCAGCATGCAAGATGAAATATTCGGTCCCATATTACCTGTCATCTCTTATACCAGTAAAAACGAGATTGAAGAATGGATCCATAGCTATGGAAAATCGTTGGGAGGTTATTGCTTTACTGAAGATAAAAATTTTAGGAAATGGTTTATAGGTAATTTTTCCTTTGGTGGCGGCGTGATCAACGATAGCATTGTGCAATTTGTAAATAAGCGATTACCTTTTGGCGGGGTGGGTAAAAGTGGAATAGGTTCCTATCACGGTAAAAAGACCTTTGAAGTGTTCAGCCATGCAAAGAGTGTGGTACACCGTCGCACCTGGTTAGACATTACACTTAAGTACCCGCCATTTAAAGGAAAATTAAAGAAAATCAAAACGCTTTTGAAATGGACCTAGTCCAGTCTCTTTGTTACAGAGATGGTCTACTTCGGGAATCGATGACCATCATTATATTAAAATGATCCAGTAAAAAGACATGGCTTCTCTTAATTCAAAGCTGTAGAATAGTATTGTTTTTTATCTATAGAAACTAAAAAAGCCCTCAATTGAGGGCTTTTAACATAACTGACAGTTAATAGCTATTTAATCAGTTCATAACTTCTGTTGACAAATTCAGTCAGCGCCTTACCCTTGAGTAATCCCTGCGATAATTTTGCAAGATCCACCCCTTGTTGAATCAAACGTTTCTTCTTCTTGTCAGTCTTTGTATTAAAAATTTCCTGTACAAGATTGTGATTACCATTGACTACTAGGTTATACATATCTGGCATTGAACCGCCAAAGCCCATCATACCGCCGCCGCCACTAGCCTGCATCTCTTTCATGCGTCGCATAAATTCTGGTTGCGTGATCATGAATGGTGCGGCATCGCTGCTCATAGCTTCTACCTGGACGGTATAACTGGTATCTGCAATAGTATCTGTAACCGTTTTCTTCAATTCCTCTTTCTCCTCATCACTCAATTTTGAGATCTGCTCGTCATCCTTTTTGATAAGATTATCCACATGATCTGCATCAACGCGTACAAAAGTGATATTCTCCTTGCTGCTTTCCAGCTTTTGCATTAGGTGCGATACTATGGGTGAATCCAGTAACAATACCTCATAACCTTTATCCTGTGCAGCCTTGATGTAACTGTGTTGTTCATCCTTGTTGCTGGTATAGAGGATTACCGTTTTGTCATCTTTATCAGTCTGGGCTGGTTTAATTTTTTCAACCAACTC
>JBARYP010000037.1:0-24316 GCA_049647945.1 Nonlabens sp.
TGGTTTAAATTATCTTGATAAATATGCTGCAGACTATTCTCATGGCCCGATAGAAATACTACTTTCTTGTTCTCTTGAGACAACGTTATCAGTCGCTTTCTAAATTTCCTATATCGCTCGTTTTGTAAATCGGTTTGAAGCACACCTCCTGTCTTACGTACCGCTGTTTTAATCGATCCCACAATAGGTAGTGGAGTCATATGGTCTTTTATAGAATATTGACCTCCATAATAGCCATTAGAAAATATGGGATGGTGTAGAGCCACTATAGTTGTTTTACCACGGTTCTTTTTAATAAGACTACTATACTCGTCCATTAGTGCTTTACGGGTCTTGATTTCACAATTGTCATTGAGATTTGGGAATTTATCCCAGTCATTGAGGTACCATTGACTATCCAGCAGTATAAGTTCAATAGTTTCAGTCAGGTGAATATTCTCAATAGGACATCCCCGTTCTGGCAAGAAACTATTCTTGCCCAGTCGTGAATCAATAAATTTTTCAATCGCTCGTACTTCTTTTGCTCCATCTATTCCACCCCACTCACTTTTACCTGGCAATAGAATACTTCTAGCATTCAGGTTATTCAGCTCCTCAAGAAAAAGAGGATCTTCAAGGCTAGGGTTCTTTTCGGTCTCAAGAGCTTTGTTCTCGGTCAAATTATCGCCCAAAAGAAGAAGGGTAGTATTTTCTCCGGCCTCCTCTAACTGATTGAGTAACTGTTCTGTGACCGGATTGTTTGTGCTAACAGCATCATTTAAACCGCCAGCGAAAAAGAAACTATGTTCCAGCTCAACATCTTGATCCGTTTGGAATGGCTTATACTGCTGCTGGTATTGTGGTTGGAATGTAGCGCAACTCACAAATAGCGCGGCAATTAAAGCTATGACTAGAAACTTCCTTTTCATAATAGTATCTTAAACCTTGCAATATCACAACTTTGGGAGACACTTGAAAGCTATTAGCCTATGAATATGTTTGGACAAGCATTCTAGTGATACACCGGTAAAGTCCTATTTTTGAAGGTATAGGAATTATGATAAAAACATTGTTGTTAGCTGTCATTAAGATGTATCAATTATATATCTCCCCCTTTTTTCCAGCGAGATGCAGGTTTCAACCCACTTGTTCTCAATACACCACTATTGCTATACATAAGTACGGTGTTTTACGTGGCTTCTGGCTAGGGATCAAGAGAATCTTAAGATGTCATCCACTAGGCGGTAAGGGCTATGATCCCGTTCCATAAATGATTTTGAACTCCATATTAATCTTTTAAAATATATTATTGTCACCACAATACATCCTTATAGCCGTAGTCCTTTACTTTCTAGTATTGATTGCCATCTCATACATTGTAGGTCGCAATAGTAATAATGATACATTCTTTACTGGAAATCGATCTTCACCATGGTATATCGTGGCCTTTGGTATGATAGGAGCATCCTTGAGTGGTGTTACTTTCATTTCTGTTCCTGGCGCGGTAGAAGAGGGCGGAATGGGCTACTTTCAAGTAGTGCTGGGCTATATACTAGGATATCTAGTTATAGCAACCGTCCTACTCCCCCTGTATTATAAGCTTAATCTTACTAGTATATACAGCTATTTAAACACACGGTATGGAGCTGCCGCACAATTTACCGGGTCTTGTTTTTTCATATTATCCCGCATAGTTGGGGCTAGTTTTAGACTTTATCTTGTTGCAGGAATTCTTCAAGAGTTTGTTTTTGAAAAAATTGACTTTGGTTTTGAAATTAAGTTCTGGCATACCGTGACGATTACAGTCTTTTTAATCTGGATTTATACGTTTAAATCAGGTATTAAAACCATCGTATGGACGGATACACTCCAGACTCTATTTATGTTAATTGCAGTAGGTGTTGCCCTGTATTATGTAGCTGGTGCTCTAGAAATCAATAGCTTGAGCGAGGGTATATCATTTGTACTGGAGAGTGGAGATTCTCAAATATTTCATTTTGACGACTGGAAAACAGGTAACTATTTCTGGAAACAGTTTTTTGCCGGCACCTTTATAGCTATCGTTATGACAGGACTGGATCAGGATATGATGCAAAAAAATCTTACCTGTCGCAGCTTAAAAGATGCACAAAAAAACATGTTCTGGTTCACCATCGTATTGACTGTGGTCAATTTATTTTTCTTGGGATTGGGTGTTCTACTTACCGCTTTCGCGAAAGCGGAATCCATACAAGCCACCAAGGATCAATTATTTCCAGCCGTTGCTCTGGAAGGCGGTTTGAGTGTGGGACTGGGACTGGTATTTATACTAGGGCTGGTTGCCGCGGCTTACTCTAGCGCAGATAGCGCATTGACTTCTCTTACCACTTCCTTTTCAGTTGACATCCTAAAAATTGACCCGCAAGATCCTAAGGCAACGGGTAACAGGCGCAAAATGGTTCATGTAGGGTTTTCAATTGTTTTGATACTAGTCATTGTGGCTTTTAAATACCTGATTCAAGAAGCCAGCGTGATTAATAAGCTCTTTACGTTTGCCGGGTATACCTACGGTCCATTATTGGGTATGTTCGGGTTTGGACTCACATCTCAACGGGCGGTAAAGGCATCTATAATACCGCTTATAGCGATTGTCGCTCCTTTTCTAGCGTATGCTATATCACAATGGACGGCTAGCAGGTATAATTTTGAATTTGGTTTCTTTATACTGCTACTTAATGGTGCGCTCACCTATGCAGGACTATTGATTTTTTCTAAACATAAATTACCAGGACATACTGTAACAGCTGTTAAATCCTAAACAGTAATATTTAACCTAGTGGACTGAATTATGATGGGAGTAATTACCTAATCAGTACTGGCCAGTTCCTAGCATTACAAGTGTGCAGGCTACTGCTATTTCAATATCATTTCTCTTTAACAGCTCGTAGAATTCAGGGTTTTCAGTACCTGGATTGAAGATCACTCTTTGCGGTGCTAGACTTATGACGTAGTCAAAATAAGGCTCTTGCCGTTTTGGGTTTAGGTACAAAGTAACGGTATGAACATTTTCAAATTCCTGGGTTTCATTACATATCTCAACATCGGCAACTATTCCTTTCCTCAACCCGATGGCGACAACGGGAACATGATACTTGCGCAGTCTGTGAATTGCAATGTTAGAGTAGCGATTCTCCTTAAGAGAGGCACCCAATACTAGAGTTTGTTTATTCATTTTTTGATCTATCTGTAACAATTACATAAAGGTAACGTCTTTTAAATACGGATGATAGTTAGTCCGTGGTTTATTTGAATTAGCCAATATCAGATAAAGTAAATACAGAAAAATCGTATAGTTCATAATTAATGGTTAGTGTTATGGTACGATTTAGAAACCCCGATCTTGCAGGATCGGGGTTTTGTTTATCCACCTATTTATCGATTAATTTAAACTAATTTCAAAAAATAATCAGTTTTATCCATGTGATTGGTTCTTGCCACGGACGTTTTGAATCAATATGCAAAGTCTTTCTCGCCGTATAACTTCCATAAAATCCCTATTGTATAGACTAACGGTCTGCACTTTTCAAATCTTCTTAATTCTATTATAATTTGTAAGAATCGTTCCTACTTAGTGTAGGAAATTCCTACCTTGTGGTCGTAAAACAACCTCATTTAACCAACTTAACAACTATCAATGGAGCACACTTCTAATCCAGAATTGCTATTGCAAACCACTACCAAAGACATTTTACAACAACTTAGAAGTATTGATAAGGAGCTGAGTGTTAAAGAGCTTTGCAACGACATGAACTTCATTGCCCTACTGGAATCATTGCGACAGACTGACGCGTTCTCTCAGGATTTCAAAAGTACTGCTAGAGGTGAGAACCAGCATCAAGCCACTCACCTATTGCGTAAACTCAAAACAGCTTATGCGATGCCCGCAAACCAGTTGTTGCTATCCTTGGGTAGATTGAACCAGTTGCTAGATCCCACATCTTGCGATTCCTGGTATAATTTACAGGAAAAAGCCATGAACTCTGCGGATGGTAGGCTGTCCATAACCAAATTACTACTCACCTATAGTAATGATGATCGACTGCCCAATTTAATCGCACAGCTGGAAGAGGAGGATCCTCATGCCATTTATCCCACCTCCACCTATAGAACTTCTAGCGCCACGGTAAACAGTAATAGCGATGGCAGCTATATAGAAGCCGTTATGTCAACGAGCACCATGACCGAGATCCATATTGCAGAAGGTGTTCTAGACAAGACTAATACACTACTAAGTGACATCTATAAACCATTGGAAAGATGTGTCGCCATCATTGATTCTAATGTGGAAGAACATTATGGGGATAAAATTGAAAACTATTTCAAACATCACAACATCTCTTTCACAAAACTGGTCTACCGCGCTATGGAAGTGGATAAGGGAATCAAAATGGTAGAGGCCCTACTAGCAGATTTTAAACGCATAGGGGTATCTAGGCAGGAACCCGTATTGATAGTGGGGGGTGGTGTCATAGCAGATACCGGAGGCCTCGCCTGTGCGCTTTACCATCGCAATACACCTTATGTGATGCTGGCTACTTCCATAGTATCTGGAATCGATGCAGGACCATCACCTCGCACCTGTTGTGATGGATTCGGTTTTAAAAATCTGTTTGGTGCGTATCACGCGCCAGTAGTTACACTTACAGATCGTACCTTTTTTAAAACCTTGAAATCTGGATGGATACGACACGGTATCGCAGAGATTATAAAGATGGCAGTAGTAAAGGATGCTCAGTTGTTTGAATTAATGGAAACGACTGGCATAGACTTGTTACGCTCACAATTTGGTACCGCTACAGATGACCAAAAGCTTAAGGATCAAGGGCAACGCGTGCTGTCGCTCGCCATGCGCAGCTATGTTCAGTCAGAATATGGCAATCTACACGAGACACACCAGTGCAGGCCTCACGCTTACGGTCATACCTGGTCGCCAGGATATGAGATTCCATCTGGGATGCTACACGGTCATGCAGTAGCATGCGGGATGGGATTTGGAGCATTTTTAAGCCATAAAAACGGCTGGATCAGTCAACAGGATCGAGACAGAATCATGCAATTAATCAGTACGTTTGAACTTTCTCTATGGCATGATATCCTTGACGATACAGATCTCATTTACAATGCTCAGGTAAAAGTAATTGAAAAAAGAGGTGGCAACCTGGTCGCACCTCTTCCTAAAGGTGCCATAGGTAAATGCGGGTATCTCAATGAACTATCCCATCAACAAATGAAAGATTCCATAGCTGCTTACAAGTCTTTATGCCAGCAATATCCACGCAACGGTCTGGGTATAGAACCCCTATGTGAAGATGTAGGACTGGAGAATCCCGGTGTTACAGGCAGCGCGGGCGTTATGGAAAACACTTACGAAAGAGTCTAATCTAAATTATTCAATATGAAACCTAAAGCACTATTCATCGGCTCCATAGGAGCGGTAGCAGAAACTTCTGAAATTCAAAGACAAGCCTACAACCAGGCATTGAAAGAAAACAACGTAAACTGGCAATGGGATAAAGACACCTATAAAAACCTGCTCAAAAGCAATGGTGGTCAGGACAGACTTGAAATGCTGGGACAGGCAACTGGTCAACAGCTCAGTCAAGAACAAATTAATAAAATTCACGCGAGGAAAACAGAACTTGCCGGCGAGCAAATCAAGAACCAAAAAGTTCAACCTAGAGCAGGTCTTGCACAACTTATAACTGAAGCCAGGGAAAACGGCGCCAAAGTAGCATGGGTCACCACTACTGGTCAGGAGAATACCGATGCGATACTGTCTGCATTTGATGGAAAGATCACAAAAGATCATTTTGACCACATTTTCCACCGCGATGCCGTACAAAATGGTAAACCTTCTCCAGACATTTATAATGCGGCTACAAAGCATTTCAATCTGCAACCGCAAGATTGTATCGCCATCGAGGACTCCATGAACTCAACCCTTGCGGCAAAAGGCGCCGGCATCTACACCGTAACCACCCTAGGTGATTACCACAATGAGCAGGTAGAAAAAATCACGGACTGTAAATTAAATTCGTTGTCTGAAACCAGCTGGTCGCAACTAGAGAATCAGTGGAGTAAAACCGTTGCTTGATTTTAAAAGATGAAGGGATCTAATCCCTACCTCTGGTTTAAAAACTAAATGAAAATCCTATGACCACCATGGAATCTATAGCTACTGCGCACCGGCCTGTTACCCCGCACTCAATTCTAGTTTCAAAACTAGAGCAACTTCAGGAAGAATTGCTGTCCCGCGGTTCACACATGGATGTGCTCGACCTGGTTGATGAGTGCAAATCCCTGGTCAGCACCATGGATCAGTACTTGCTGGAATGCTCTTCAACGCCTTCTACCACCTTGCAGCAACTGGAAGCTAGCAGCAATGCCATGGATTGGGATTCCGCTTTCGCGAAAGCGGATACCGCCCTACCCCTAGAAAGAGAAATGTTGTCTGGCGCGCTAGAAGGTCAGTTTTTAAAGTTTCTGGTAGCCGCCACTCAGTCTAAAAGCATTCTTGAGATAGGATCATTTACCAGTTATGCATCGCTCGCAATGGCAGAATCACTACCTGCCGATGGCCTATTAATTGCCTGTGAATACGACGCTTTTACCGCAGACTTTGCCCGGCGGCAGTTAGATCAAAGCAAGCATGGCGACAAGGTGCAAATTATTAAGGGCGATGCGCTGGACTCGATGCAATCACTTGCCAGTAAGGACCTCAAGTTTGATTTTGTATTTATCGATGCCAACAAAGATGGTTACATCAATTACTATCAATCGCTATTTGACCTAAACCTGCTTGCACCCCAGGCGGTAATAGTCGTGGACAATACGTTATACATGGGACAGGCATACAATGCAGGTCCAGTCAATTCAAATGGGCGGGCAATTCAGGATTTTAATAAGATGATTGCAGGTGACAATAGAGTCCAAAAGGTCATGATACCGTTACGGGATGGGGTTACTTTGATCAGGCATTGTGAATAGAGTCAAGTCATTCTGTACCTTTTTACTGCTAGCTTTGCTAGCAGTTCCTGTTTTCATGGTTTCCATAATTGCGTGGATTGTTTCTCTATTCCAGCCCAATCCGGAGAAAAAAAGCGGACGTACCGTTCTGCTTACGGGGGGTAAGATGACTAAATGTCTGCAACTGGCAAGGATGTTCAAGTCACGAGGCGATTATGTCATCGTTGCAGAAACCTCGTTATATCGCTATTGTGGCACCAGATTTTCTCGTGCGGTAGACCAGTTTGAAGTGGTTCAAGAAATAATGGGAAATGGAGAAGAATTCATCAATTCACTAGTCAGTATCGCAACTAGGCACCAGGTGGATTTGTTTGTACCAGTTTCCAGTCCCAAGAGCTCCTTTTACGAGGCGCTATCACGAGAATCAATGCCGTCCCACACTACTGTTTTCCAACCAGATGCTGCTATCGTAGCTCAACTGGATGATAAGCATCAGTTTATAAAATTAGCTCAATCTTACGGTCTGAGTGTTCCAGAATCCTTTTTCTATACTACGGTCGAGGGTTTGCTGGAACACGATTTTAAGGGTAAAAAGTTCATTTTGAAAAAACTGGATTACGATCCTGTTTACAGGTTAGATTTGAGACCACTACCTCATAATGACTGGGAAGACAGGGTTAGAAATCTACCGATCGGTAAAGATGAACCCTGGATCTTACAAGAATTTATTGAGGGACGTGAGATCTGCACGCATACCACTACGGTTAACGGTGCTATGAATATGTACGTTTGTTGCGATTCATCCCCGTTTCAAGTAAATTACAAAATGCTGGATTTGCCATCTGTAAAGGACTGGGTGACCACATTTCTCAAAAATATAAAGGTTACTGGACAATTGTCCTTTGACTTTATTATTGATCGAGATAATAGAGTTTTACCCATTGAGTGCAACCCTCGCACCCATAGTGCGATAACCTTGTTCCACAATCAACCGGGCGCCATTCAGGCATATGATACGCAAGACAATTGTCCCCATCAGTTTACCCCACATCCTAATTCCGGTCATACCTACTGGCTATATCATGAACTATACCGACTGGTCACCGCGAGAAGCTTCAATAGATTTCGTTTTATAGCAGGCAGGATGCTATCCGGTCAGGAAGCCATCTTTAGACTAGATGATCCGTGGGTATTCTTCTGCCACAATCACGTAGGTATACCGTACCAGCTGCTGGTAGCAATATGGAAGAACTGGAATTGGACCAGGATCGATTTCAATATTGGGAAGCTGGTAATTCCCGGTGGCGATTAACGCTCCTTACAAAAACAATGATCTAATATAACTTAGAATAAATGACCGCATTACAGTTAGTAGGGTCTCCTACCTCTCAATTCTTTTTTGACCTTTCTATGCTCTACGCAGGAAAAGTAGTTTGTCCGGTAGGTTTTGATTTGATCTACGCAGTTGCCTATCCAGATGGCTACTGGCAAATAAAGAAAGATTTGCATGATGTCACACCTACGCTTTCGCTTACTGAAATGATGACTGGAGTCAAACATTGTGACGTCGCCGTACCACACATGTTCTGTGAACAAGGGTTGACTACGGTACGCATACTAGTAGAAGAGCTACTCCATATTCCTATGGTAGGTTCTAATGGGTATGTTCTTAAAATAGCTCAAGACAAGAACTGGACTAAGCTTATCGCGCAGCAGGCTGGTATACAAGTACCCAATGGGGTTTTATTAAACAATTGTGAAAGCAAGGCAATAAATCGTATCAACCTAGATCTACCCGTTATTATTAAACCTAATAACGCCGATAATTCTGATGGACTTACCCTTGCTAGAACTACTCCCCAACTAGAAAAAGGGGTAAATACAGCATTGACTCATGACACAAATGTGCTCATAGAAGAATACATCGATGGCAGGGAACTACGAGGCGGTATACTGCACATCGACGGTAGATTTGAAATACTGCCGTTCATAGAATACAATGTGAGCGAGACTAATCCTATCAGACTGGCTACAGATAAACTTGAATTTGATAAGGACGGTAACCTTAAGGGTCAATCAGCTAAAGAAAAGATCCCAGCTACATGCCCTGCATCAATAGCTGAACCACTCCATCAAAAATTGAGTAAGATGATGGAGGTCATGTTTACCGCATTGAATTGTAGGGATTTTGCCATGTTCGACTTCAGGATTGATAAGAAAACCCATGAACCCTTTTTACTGGAAGCCGGGCTATTCTGGTCCTTCAGTTCCAAAAGTATGATGAGTAACATGCTTGATGCTGCGGGCATGAACCTAGAAGAAGTCACCAGCAATATCTGGCATCAAGCCATAAATCGCGACTAGTTGCTTGAAAACAACAGCTTAAAACTTAGCTGTAACACCATAAATGTTACCAGCGCATAACGGCACTACCCCAGGTAAATCCACTACCAAATGCTGCTAGTACAACGTGATCGCCTTCCTTTATTTTTCCTTCTTCCCACGCCTCAGTAAGTGCAATGGGAATAGAGGCGGCAGTAGTGTTGCCGTACTTTTGAATGTTGTTGTATACCTTATCATTAGGCAACTGGAACTTCTTCTGTATGAATTGCGAGATTCTTAAATTGGCTTGATGTGGTATCAACATATCGATATCAGTCACCTCCAGATTATTGGTCTTCAAACCTTCCATAATCACCTCGCTAAAACGCACAACGGCATTTTTAAAAACAAACTGACCGTTCATATAAGGATAATAAGGAATATCCTCTTGTGGGTTCTCCTCTATGATTTGCGGTACCCAGTGGTTAGTAGAGGGTCCTTTCAATGATAATTCAAGCGCATGTTTCCCCTCACTATGTAGATGGGTTGATAAAATCCTACTATCGCCATTTGATCGGGTGAGGACGGCTGCACCCGCACCATCGCCAAAGATTACCGTCACTCCCCTACCGCGAGTTGAGAAGTCCAGCCCACCACTATGGTTTTCTGAACCTATGACCAATACGTTTTTATACATTCCCGTCTTGATGAACTGATCTGCGACAGATAGGCCGTAAATAAAGCCGCTACATTGATTTCTCACGTCTAGCGCGGGACAGGTATGAATGCCCATAAGATCCTGGACCTGCACGCCACAACCAGGAAAATAGTAGTCTGGACTAAGTGTAGCAAACACGATTAGATCAATATCATCCTTGGATATTTTGGCACGATCTAGGGCAATCTCTGCGGCTTTGACGCCCATGGTGGCGGTGGTATTCCCGTCGCCTTTTTTAATATGACGACGTTGTTTAATACCCGTGCGCTCTTGGATCCATTCATCATTGGTATCCATAACTTTAGAAAGGTCGTCGTTAGTGACAATATTCTCGGGAACAAACTTTCCCATTCCGGCAATGCGTGAACTATACATACAAATCAGTCTAGCTTGCAAGATAACTGGCACTATAACCTTTGCGCTGCTGTTAACTTCATTTTTAATATGCATGCATAGTAGATGGGTTCATTTATATTAATTTTGAAATGATTGTCGTCGTTCCGCTTTCGCGAAAGCGTCATCTTCCCACACCCCCACCGTATGATGAAAGATCTTGAACTTCCCGACGCTACCGTGAATATCTGGTCTGGATTTATAGAAGAACGTAAAGCCTGGCGGCTTTACCACGAGATCCTTGAAGAAACCCCGTGGCGGCAGAATAAAATAAAGGTTTACGGTAAAGAATATGATGAGCCTAGACTTACTCAACTTTATGGCAATAAGCCCTACAGCTACAGCGGCATTACTTTTAATTCTGAACCATGGACGGCACTGCTACTGGAACTCAAAACTCAAATTGAGACTGCTTCCGGGCAAGAATTCAATGTTTGTCTAATCAATCTATACCGCAACGGCGCAGACTCAAACGGGTGGCATGCCGACAATGAAAAAGTCCTGGGACGCAACCCGGCAATCGCATCTCTAAGTCTGGGCGCAGATAGATTTTTCCACCTAAAACATAGAAACAATAAATCCTGGCGCTTCAAATTTCCATTGACTCATGGGAGTCTACTACTTATGACCGGGAATACCCAGCACAGCTATGTACATCAAATTGCAAAAACAAAACGAGAGGTGGAACCTCGCATTAATTTGACATTCAGAAAAATTAACACCTGAATTTCTGACTATTGCCATAAGATGGCAGCAGTAGCGCAATTGGATTTAAAGGAATGAATAGCACGACCCCGACTCGCTGAACTACAAGCTCGAGTTAATGCCACCTATGTAGCTCAACACTTCATCACGTCCCAGTCCATTGCTGGAGCTGGTCACAAAATATGGCGGTATTTCTTCCCAAATTCCTTCTAATAACCTTGCCTTGTAGGCAGCGACGTTACGTTCTAGTGCCGCGGGTTTTAGTTTATCTGCTTTGGTAAAAATTATGGCAAAAGGTATCCCGTTCTCGCCTAGCCACTCCATGAATTCGGTATCAATGGGTTGTGGATCATGACGCACGTCTACGAGCACAAAACCCGATATCAATTGCCTACGTTGATTGAAATAGTCTGTAATGAACTTTTGGAATTTTGCCTTGCTGGTTTTACTTACCCTGGCGTATCCGTAACCTGGCAAATCTACCAGGTGCCATGATTTATTGATTAAAAAGTGATTGATCAACTGCGTCTTACCAGGCTTTCCAGATGTTTTTGCAAGACTCTTGCGATCAGTAAGCATATTGATAAGCGACGATTTACCTACATTAGACCGTCCTATAAATGCATACTCTGGCAAGGTACTTTGGGGACACTTTTTAACATCCTGGTTTGACATCACAAAACTGGCAGATTTAATTTGCATAGATTTATTTCTTGAGTTCCAGTTTCTCTGCAAAATAATCGCAAAAGTCTATCATCGTATCCCGCATTTTATCATCATTAGTCGCACGATGATAGGTATCTGCCATAGATAACAGCGTCTGGTGGAAAAAAACCCGCATCTCGTCCACGGGCATATCCTTAGTCCACAAATCAATACGGAAGCTTTCCTGATCCTTACTGTCCCACATACTTACCATCATGGCCTTAGCATCTGCGGCATCCACGCCGCCGTCTGGCGCGCTCCACCTGATTTTCTCTGGAACTCGATTTTCATCTAGCTCGACACCTATTTTTATGGTAGACCTTTTATTTTTTGACATCTATAGTGGTTTATAGCCAGACTCATTGATAATTCTATCTGCTGGGAGGGATAGAAGTGCATCCAGATCAAGATCATTGTTTGCCATAAACGCCTCAACAATGCGGTAACCTATATAACGACCTACCCCACCGGGCGTCTCGTTATCGAACTCAAGATAGAATGTTGAAAAGGGTGCGTCTGTAATAAATCGACTCAGCAATTTTGAATCGGTTTTATAAAGCAGTTCACGGTCTACAAAGTATTTCCAGATCTGGGTTTCATTTTCTTGAACAAACTTGTACTTCTCAGGATTATAATCAAAATACTGATCGCCAGTCGACGACGGAGAAAACAAACTTTGTAAATAGTGCAGTTTGCCGTTATAGATCATCACGTCCAGGAATGAACGATCCATACTGGGTTCCACAAACAATTTTGCAAATTCCAGGGCAGCATCGGCGGGTATTTGTTCAATATTAAGATTCTCTCGTTTGTAATTGCTGATACCTTGGTATAGCTCGTGATCTTCTCCTAGATAGGTGTCAATGCTCAGGTAGATGGCTTCCTCTCTCACGAGGACCTTGCGGTCATAGGAGACCTCGCTTATCATCGTGATGATGGGTAAAGGTTCAAACTCAGGGAAGTAATATTTTATGTGACGCTGTACGTCTTCAATGTCAGTTTTAATTTGATCAAAGTCAAAGGACCGCTGGTCAACTGCCTGCTCCAGCATGGTGAGCACGGTATCCCTTTCAGTCATCTTATCGTACCAAAATTGATCTGGTGCAGCCGAAGGAAACAAACGTGGATATCGTTGTTTCAGTTGTTGCAGTTGTGTGGTATCTGCCTTCGCAAATTCCTCGTGAAACCTAAGTAACTGCACGTCTACCGGTATAGCGTCGATGGCTTCTTGCTTTTTATTGCTAGGATTGCAAGAGAGTAGAGCAAATGAGTAAGTGAAACCTACAAAAACCCTAAATATCCAGTAAACATGAAGTTTTTGAAACGGCAAATCAGTAATTTTAAGCCACAAAAATACGATGATGCAAGTAGAAAAGGTGACCGATCATATTGTTAAATGGCTTAAAGACTATGCCAGCAATGCAAGAGTCAAGGGATACGTGGTGGGAGTGAGCGGTGGAATCGACAGCGCGGTTACCTCTACGTTATGCGCGATGACTGGACTAGAGGTATTATGCGTAGAAATGCCCATTCACCAGCATCAAGACCACGTTACCCGTGCAAGAGAACATATTACTCAATTAAAGAGCCGCTTTACTAATGTACAAGACATCTGTAGTGATCTAACCCCCGTTTTTGACACATTTGTTGAGCAAATGCCCTATATTAGTAATAGTCCACAGGTAGAACTCACCCTGGGAAACACACGTGCCAGGTTGCGCATGACTACTTTATACTATCATGCCGGTATACACGGATTGCTGGTAGCAGGAACGGGAAATAAGGTAGAGGACTTTGGTGTGGGATTTTATACCAAATACGGCGATGGCGGCGTGGATGTAAGTCCCATTGCCGATTTACTTAAGAGCCAGGTTTATCAAGTCGGTGCATTTATAAAGGTTCCTAATAGCGTTATGGAGGCTGCTCCTAGCGATGGACTTTATGGAGCCGAAAGAACCGATGAACAACAAATAGGAGCGTCCTATGACGAACTGGAATGGGCTATGGAAATGGTATCAAATGGTAGTTCAAGTACTGATTTTAAAGGTCGAAAGGCAGAGGTAATTTCTATCTATCAAGACTATAATCGTCGCAATCAGCACAAAATGAACCCAATACCCGTGTGCGTAATACCTGTTAAAATGTTATCCCAATAGTGACACAATTATCTGTTAAGTAGGTCAATACGTACGAAACCTATTGTAGGAACTTTACTTATGAAGCCTATATTTGTGTGAACGGAAAGGTATAACGATATGAACATTTTATTAGCAGACCATCACCCCCTTTTTAGGAAGGGATTGAAGTGCATTATGAGCAAGCATAAGGATTTTCATTTTGAGGGAAATGTGAGTGATGGATCCGATCTTATCCAAGCGATAAAAAATTACGAGGCAGATATTGTCATTTTAGAAATAGATCTCCCCAATGCTAATGGTGTAGGTTCTCTAAGAGAGATCAGGGCTAATTTTCCTGAGATAAAGACCCTGGTGGTAAGCTGTCATTCTGAAGAGATTTATGCCATGAGTTCCATAAAAGCTGGAGCTAATGGATATATTTCTAAAACAAGATCAGTCAAAGAGGTAAGAAAAGCGCTCATCTCAGTAAGCAACGGCGGTACTTATCTGCACGATGATATTCAAAGCAGATTAAACGATAGCTCGCACAGCAACAATATTCTTAAATTCAAAAAGTTGTCTACCCGGGAGATTGAAGTACTGAATCTTCTTTCTAGAGGTAAGCGGAATAAGGATATAGCGCAGTCACTTACCATCAACGAGAAAACAGTAAGTACCTATAAAACAAGACTGCTCAAAAAGCTCAATGTTGACAACATTGCAGATTTGATACACCAGTCGCGTTTAATGCAGATTAACGGGAATTAAACCTTCCTAAGAGACTAAAAAAATCCCCTGCAGCAGTAGCTGCAGGGGATTTTTCAGTTCAATTGTTTGATCTTAAACCTTGAACAGTATCAAAAGATTATTGGTATTGCTTGCACCCACGTAGGTAAAATGGCTTTATAGTCCTTCTTAAAAGGAAATCTGCTTACAGAACAACTACAAAACCTCGATAATAAAAAGCTAATTCTTTTTGAGGACAAATTTCAAAAACATGGGTTCAACATGTACAAAGACCGCAACCGTCAGACCGTATTTGTTGATAATCATGAAACAACATAAAGAGACCAAAAGTGCAACACTAAATTATTGCTTACCTATCGATCATCTTTTAACATAGTATAGAAACGTACCATTTTATTGCTTTAAACATGGAGCCACTGTTGCGTGCAATTGCATTACAAAGCGCATATAAAGATCAGCCTGTGTAGGATAATAATCCTGATACAGGCTTACCAGATTATTTAATAATCAGCTTTTCAGTAGTGGCATAATTGCCCTGAATGATCTGTACAAGATAGTAACCCGTGGGTAAATCCGTAGAGATTTGTGTTTCTCTACTTTCTAGTGATTGCATAAACAATTGTTGACCGGTGGCTGAATATATAGTCAGGCTTGCCGGTCCAGGATTTTTCAATCCCACGGTAAAAGCATTATTTGCAGGATTAGGATAGAGATTGAATAGGCTAGCCGTAGGGCCATTTGTACTTAAGGTAGTATTTTCAAATACCAAACTGAAACGCGTGCTACTCAAACTACCCGGAATATTGGGATCTACTTGAAATGAAAAGCTACTCACGGCATTTCTTGCTAGTGGTTGCGAGGTATTAAGGTAATTATCAAAAACGCTTACTTCGAGACCATCGAGCCCAGACAGATCAAATGCATAGACATAGTCGGTACTTTGATAGTTAGTATGGCGTAACTGGATCACCTCACTATCCACCGGCATCGCACGCTGTTGGATGGCATAACTAGCAGACCCGGTAACAATTGAAATACTTTCTGATATATTCTCCAGTTTTTCAGTATCAAATCCATCAATGGCAGAACTGAATGAAGAATCAAAAGTCATATTAAAAGAGTCTTGTCGCCTCCCGTCGTTTAAAAACTCCTGTTCTTCATAAAGCACTCCATAAATATGATTGAGAGTATTGGACCTATTTACTGCGGGATTTACGTTAAAAGTCTTATCAGTTTCCTCAAAGGTGATACTGGCAGCAGCATTGGCATCGGTTTGAACAAAAAAGGCTTGTTGTATTTGTGCAAATTTAGTAGCATCGCTGTTAGTCGGGTCATCGTTCGTATTTGACAAGGTATTAATAGCAATGTATTTACCCACACTAGCAGCATTGGGATCCCAGATGTAATAGCTGGGTCTTAAGTTACTGCCTGGTCTGGTAAGTACCAGCTCCATGTCTATAGGAGCATGTAAGGGATTGCCCGTAAATGAAAAACGATTTGCTACGTTGCTTATGCTATTGTCTGTTACAGGGCCTAGTTGCAAAGTACCCGTAGTCACGATACGGGTATCATTAGGAGCATTGTTGTTAGTCAGCAATCTGGGTTCTCGATCACCTCTTATAAAGATGCGGTAGGGATTTCCCGCTACAATTAAATTAGTCAATAGATTGTTTGTGGAGGCGACGGCATTCCATCCCGCAGTCCCTGCCTGGGAATTATCATAGGTAAATAGCGAGGGATTGTTAGTTACCGTTTGATCAAATCCATTTGCAACAAGACCACCTGTAACAAATGTACCAATACCGTCTTCATACACTCCATTATTCTGCCAATTTTGAAATATGGTTGTGGTCGTATTGACTGAAGAACTTAAGAACCTAAAAGCACGATTAGGTGAATAGTAACGTTCTGTAACTACGTCACCATTGATAGATGTAGTTATAGTGTTAATAGCAGGAACAACCGCCGTACCCATTGCATCACTCAACAATCGCAAGTTCCCATTAGTGTTTAAGGTACCCTGTATGCCTATCCCCGTGCGCACCAAAATAGTTGTGTTCAAGGTCACATTTGTATTAACGTCAGATATAAGTAAATCAGTAGTGATAGGGTTACCGCTTATTTGTTGAGTACGCTCTGTAGAGACGATGTTAAGACTATTGGTAGTTATAGCTCCATTATTCACCACATCACCATAGATTCTGAATTCAGATCCATTAGAATTAATTTGCAATGTACCGCTGGACTGGGTTGTGACGTTGCGCACACGCACAAAATCCGTAATGGGACCAGTACCGTTTACCACAGTAATGTTTGCTTCTTGATTACTGGTTTTGCTGGGATCAAAAGGTGTCCATTCATTATTGTCATAAACAAAATCACAATCAAGAAATGTCATGGGGCCTGGTGAGCAGGATGGCTGGTCAAATCGAGACCGCTGATTAATTATCAAAGCGCCCTGTTGATCATTCTGGCTTATGTCCCGGCGGGTAACGCCATTACTGATGCTAAAAAACATAACCTCGTCAGAATCCAATACATGCCCCAATAGTTGTGCGTGTCCCAACTCATGGTTTGCCACACTTCTAAAATCAATCTCGTTATTATTAAGACTCATTGTAGGTGTGTCCCTAAAATGAAAATTAGTCTCGTCGTTGATGACAAAATCCAGTTCAGTCGCAAAAGCTATGTAGGGCGGGCTGGAATTACATACAGCACCTTTAGTCGATAAGAAGCCCAGCGTACTGCTGTTTGTAGGGATTTCTCCCGTGTCAAATTTTACGATGTTTATGGTATCAGATCCAGAGGCATTACTGGTATTTGCAGCATTGCCACCAGCTAGATCTGTTCCCCTAACAAAATTGCGACCCGTGGTACACCGCCATTGCTGGAAACTATCGTCTACGGTCAATCTGGCATCGCTGTTTGCGACCAGGGCATCCTGGTAGTTCCAGGTATAGCCATTATTACCGTTATCATTTGCCAGTCGTATCTCATAAGCATAGTCCACCCCGTTTACATCAACAATAAAATTAGTGTGATTTGCAAGGATCTGTAGAGTCTGTGCGCTATTGAAAACGGTTCCCCTACCATTAGGCACCACATCTACCCTACCCGTTCCCGCACCGCTGGGTATTTCTACTTCAATTTGGGTATCACTCCAGGAGATGTACTGCGTATCTAGTGATGGAACACTTGCCACACCACCATCATTTGCATCCCTGAAGGAAACCTCGCCATTTCCCCTCGTGGTGCCAAAGCCGCTTCCCGTAATCGTGAGTACCTGTCCCACCCCGGCAATACTAACCAGCGGTGAAATATTAGTAATGTTAAGCGTGGTGATGTTGCTGCCCGCCGAAAACTTAAAATCCAGCACACCTAGAGATCGGGAAGCCCTGCCGGTAAGCTGCTCTAGTGCTGGATGTAAGGTAGTAGGAATATTGAACCACTCCTGTTCATAGCGCGATGCTTTAAATTCACTTTGTGAATACTTGATCAATCCATGACGGTCATGTGTAAGTAGGTAATCACCGTTGCCAGACTCGCTCAAAAAGAAAATACCGGTCTGACCCTTTTTTAAGGGCACGGCACTCGTAACTAGGTTAAACTCCCCGTTAAATACGCCTCCCAGGGTTACCAGCTCTATGGAATTACCCGTTATGTTGCCCTTAAAAACCCTGGAAACCCTGAGTTCATGAACCGTTTTAATCATGGAATCTCCCGCATCCTTACGCCCCTGGTGAGCAACCACCTGCGCCTCGACGATAATTTTTGAGTCAGCGGCGGTTTCTGTGAGTGGTATGTGCTTATAAAAACACTGGGCATTCCCGGTAAAGAAGGGTACGACGATAATCAGAATTAAGTAGAAGTTTCTCATAGCTTTCACGTTTACTATTGGAATGATGGAGAATACGCTTTCGCGAAAGCGTGATCCCCCGCCTAAAAATAGCCCGTTAATTGAATTTTGTGCTGAAAGAAACCTTAAAGTGCCTGCAATTTCCTACACCACCCGGTTGAGCTGGCGAGAGATATTTTGCTTAAGCCTCGTGTAGTCCATGATTTCCTGCAGGGTGGCACTGCTATCTTCATCCTTGAGATTTGCCATAAGATTGACAATCATCTCATCCAGAATCAACCGCCTGAAGTTCAGTACACTATCCAGTACAGCGGTGGCAACGGCATCCTCTGGCGTTTTTACGTAAATCTGTTTTTCATGCCACTTGTGGAGCGCATACTGCTCGTTGTCCATGACCATGCCTGCAACGCGTTGCGCCTGGTCATCGTCTAGGTGGGAAATGATGATGTTTGTATTGATCTTGCCCTGTAATAAATAGATATCGATCACTTTTTGGAACAATTCCCTGAAGTCTGGACTGGCAAACTGGATCTCGTCGGGATGCAGTTCAAAATAGAATTTTTCATAGACCGCCATGCTATCTGTTGCGGTTTCATAGACCAGTTCTCCCTCGCTACCGTCTTGCAGGTACTCCTGCGTGAATTCTTCTATGCGACCGCCGTATTGCAGCAACAATCCCAGCATCGTGGATTCCAGCACACTCTTGCGGTCCACCTTTTTTAAAGCTGGTGTCTCCACCCTGGTCATGCCCTGCTGGCGTTGATGACTGCGCTGTTCTTTTTCTACCTGCTTGATTTGTGCGTTGCGCTGTTGTGCCAGCGCGGCAAACAGGGTTTCCTCATTAACATCCAGAATCGCCGCGCTTTCCCTTACATAGATTTCCCGTGAGATACTGTCTGGAATCAAGGCGATGGACTGGATAATGTCCCGTACCATTTCTGACCGCTTGATGGGATCGCCGGCAGCTTCTTGTTTAAGCAGGTTTGACTTAAAGCTGATAAAGTCCACCGCGTTTTGAGCCAGAAAATCCTTGATCTCCTGCTCTGTATGTGCGCGGGCATAGGAATCTGGATCCTCTCCCTGGGGGAAGGTACAGACCCGTACGTTCATGCCTGCCTCCAGGATCAGGTCAGTACCGCGTATGGCGGCCCGCAGTCCCGCGGCATCACCATCGTAGAGTACGGTAATATTTTTAGTAAGTCGCTGGATAAGGCGTATTTGCTGTGCGGTAAGCGCGGTACCAGAACTAGAAACCACGTTCTTGATTCCCGCCTGGTGCAGCTGGATAACGTCTGTATATCCCTCTACCAGGTAGCATATATCCTCGCGGGCGATGGACTGTTTTGCCTCATAGATCCCGTACAATACCTGCGACTTGTCATAAATGTCGCTTTGCGGGGAGTTCAGGTATTTGGCCGCCTTCTTACTGTTGTCCAGTATGCGACCGCCAAAGCCCAGTACCCGCCCCGATAGGCTGCGTATGGGAAACATCACCCTGCCCTTGAACCGGTCAAACTTGCGCTGCGCCTCGCCCGGGCCGCTGTTTTCCTTTACGATGGTGAGTCCCGTCTTCTCCAGGTATTCCAGCTGGTAGCCAGCTTTTAGTGCCGCATCTGTAAAGGCGCTCCACTCGTCTGGATTGTAACCCAGCTGGAAATACTCCATGGTGGCATCTGTAAAACCGCGTTCCTTGAAATAGCTGTAGGCGATGCTCCTGCCCCGCTCTGTCTTGAGCTGGTCCACAAACCAGCCCGCGGCATACTTTGATACGCTGAACATTGCCTCCTTAGTATCCTGGGCCACCTTTTGCTCGCTGGTCTGTTCCTTTTCCTCGATCTCGATGTTGTACTTTTTGGCCAGGTAGCGTATCGCCTCGGGATAGGTAAAGTGCTCATGTTCCATGATAAAGGAAACAGCCGTCCCGCCCTTACCGCTGGAAAAATCCTTCCAGATCTGTTTTACGGGCGAAACCATGAAACTGGGGGTGCGTTCTTCACTAAAGGGACTCAACCCCTTATAGTTAGATCCCGATTTCTTGAGCTGTACAAAATCCCCCACGACCTCTTCTACACGGGCTGCGTCAAATACGGCGTCTATGGTGGTACGTGAGATCATAATGAGTTACTGTAACCACAAAGGTAACTTTATGGATCGGCTTGTAAAGCATGTGATGGTCGTCCCTTGAGATCTTTTGGACGATGTATAAAAGACCTTTCCATCCATAGGGCTGGAGCGTAATACGGGAAAAGAATCTGGTGCTGGGTGGTGGTGAGGAATACGCTTTCGCGAAAGCGGAATCCCACGACAATCTTACAAAACAACTCGCTAGAATAATTACATCGTGCCCATAGTCATAACTGTCGAGGAATCCGGGCAATTAACCGTGAGAAACCCACTACTTTTAGGGTTTCAATATCCTGAACCCATGAGTCACAAAATTCCCGCACCAGCGGTAAGGCAGGCAATGTTGCTTGCGCTGCTGGTATTTCTAGTCTACCTGATCGCCGGCGAGATGATGCCGTATATAGGCGGTGTACTGGGGGCGGTCACGCTATACGTGCTGCTTGCCGGGCTGCAAAACCGACTGGAGGGCATGGGCTGGAAACCTACCTATGCCGCGCTGCTACTGGTCACGGGGTCGATCATTACCATACTGCTGCCCATCGTGGGAATAGGGATCCTGTTTACCTCAAAAATCACCACGGCGATCAAAAACAGCGAGAAAATCACGGACAGTATCAAAGAACAACTGGCACGACTGGAGCATAGTCTAGGATTTAAACTGGCTGACCAGGTGAACAGCGACGATGTGGGCAACTGGGTATCAAGCAGCCTGAGGGGACTGGTAAGTAGTGGAATGACGATATTTATTGCCATAGGCATCCTGGTGTTTGTGCTTTATTACCTGCTGGTGGAGCGCAAGACGTGGAAGAAGGCGCTGCTTACCTATATGCCGCTCAAGACGAGCAACGTAAAGACGATAGGCCAGGAAAGTGCGAGCCTGGTGAAATCCAACGCGATAGGTATACCGATGGTGGCGCTGCTGCAGGGCGTGGTGGCGCTGGTGGGCTATTTTATCTTTGGGGTGGAGCAGCCCTTTTTCTGGTTTGTGATTACCGCCGTGGGCAGTATGATCCCATTTGTGGGAACCGCGCTGGGAATCTTGCCGGTTTTCCTGTTGCTCATGTCGCAGGGAGAAACGGGCAACGCCATAGGAATCCTGATCTACGGCGTGGTGGTAGTGGGTGCGACGGACAATCTCTTCAGGCTCGTGGTGCAGCGCAAACTGGCAGATATCCACCCGCTGGTCACGCTGATAGGCGTGGTGGTGGGCGTGCCGCTTTTTGGTTTTATAGGTTTGGTTTTTGGCCCGTTGCTGGTAAGCTTGTTTTTGCTGGTTTTAAAGATTTATAAGAACGAGTACGGTGCGGGCGGCGAACGCCTATAGGCTGCAGCTGTTGTATAGCGCTGGCGAGTGCTAGGGCAGTAGGTCCAGCGGGCTGCGAGAATCCAGTATGTCATTACTGGAAACATGGGTGTAGATCATGGTGGTACTTATCCTGCTGTGGCCCAAAAGGGTCTGTATGCGCCGTAGGTCCATGCCGCTGTCCAGTAAATGAGTGGCATAGGCATGCCGTAAACTATGTGGGGTGACGTTCTTTTTAATACCTGCCTTGCGGCGTGCTTTTTGAAATACCGCCCTTAAACTACTGGATGTATATGGCGCAGCATTCCTGCCCTCAAAGAGATAGCCTGTAGGTTTGTATTCCTTAAAATATTCCCTGAGCAATACCTTGAGACTTTCAGGAAATGGGAGTAGTCGATCCTTGCGACCCTTGCCTTCCTTGATTAAAATGGTATTGCGATTGCCGTCTAGGTGGCTAGTTTCCAGTCGCAACATCTCGCCCGTGCGTAAACCCATAGCGTATAGTGTGGTCAACATAGCCCTATGTTTTAAGTTGTCGACACCTAATAACAAACGCTTTACTTCTACTAGAGAAAGGATAAGGGGAAGTACCTGTTGAGGCTTTCTGGGCCGCAGGGTATCGAGATCTACCTGTCGAGCGTGTATTTGTTCAAGATATAAAGCTATAGCAGCGAGCAGCTGACGCTGCGAGGCGTAGGTATAATTCCTGACGATGATAAAATTGCGTAATTTTTCCAATAGAAAAGGATGATCCAGTCTATGGATAGGGAGCGTGTCTCCCAGAAAATTTTGAAAAGAAACCAGCAAGCCCAAATAGGTAGTGATGCTGTTGCTGCTGTATCTTTTTATAGTCATTAACTGTTTAAAAGTTGAAAAAGTGCTCATAACACGAAAATAGCGTGTTATGTTAAAACTCCAAGAGAACAATCGTTTAGGTGATACCTGCGAAAGGAAAAGAACACTTTTTCGCTACATTGCGGATAACATACCGTTGTGAGCAATGCAAGAACAACTATGCGAAAAATAAAATTGCTTTGGAATAAGATTTGGAGTATCTTTATAACTATGGAAACGAAATCAAAACTTTGGAGAATTATTGTTGGAGACACCAAAACAAGACAAATTAGTGGTGCCTCTGTTCGTATTGCCAGTAGTAAAGATTTGTCTTCAAAGTTGTACAAGCGAATTGATAAATCCGATAATTTCAAAATCTCTTCAAAAGACGGGAAAACTTACACGGTAAGGCAATTAGTTCCCACTAAAAGATGAATATAGCAACAGTAAGTTTAGCGATTTTCATTTTACTTGCACCAGCAATTTTAGCAAGAAGAATTTATTTTACAAAAGAGCTTTCAAAGTCCTTTACTTCTAAAAACACATTAAGAGAACTGTTTAGTTCTGTATTTTTAGCTGGTTTACTTCATTCTTTCTGGATAGTTGTTGTTCAGTGCTGCGGATACAAAATTGATTTTGAAATAGTCTTTAGATTATTGTTTGATGCTCGTTCAATAACTGACTACACCAACATTACGGGTAATATCTACGAAGTCATTGCATATTTTTTGTCGTTGACTTTATTAGCTACTATTATATCTTATCTGTTTAGAAATTTAGTCCGAGTTAATGCTTGGGACAGACAATATAGTTTTTTGAGATACGATAACAATTGGTACTATCTGTTTTCTGGCGAAGTTTGGGACATACCTACGTACAGCGAAAGCGAAATTACATCTGCTGATATTGACCAAAGAGTAGTTGATATTCTTGTAAACACCGATGATGGTCAAACGATATATCGCGGGAATTTAGTTGATTACCAATTAAATAAGGATAACGGTGTAGATTATATTGTTTTAAGTTATCCAAGAAAAAAGAAAAATGGGGAAGACCTTAAATTAATCAATAGTAGTTATTTCGTCATTCCCTATAAAGAAATCGTAAACATCAACTTGAGATATTTGATAACTGAAGAGGATAACGTCGAAGAAGATGACAGCGAATAGCACAGCTCACAACACAGTATATAAAAAATAGCGGGAATAGGAGTTCGCCCGAAAGACGCTCACAAATTTAATTAACAGCACAACCGAAAAGCAGTAAAACAAAAACCGCTACTTTTCATATACAAGACCGTTGTAGAACATAGATGATTGTCTATATCCACTTTGTCTTTGAAATTTCATCACGTCGCTCCTATCGGTTTTAGTGCCAGTTCGTTTGACTCCATATTCCAGCATGGTCTGCGCCTTAAAAAATGGCGACGCTGCGGTTTGGGATCTAAAAGGAGTTTGGTCTGGGATTTTAAAGTACTGCGTTTTTGTTTCGTCTGCACTTTCTTTAGC
>JBARYP010000038.1:0-22873 GCA_049647945.1 Nonlabens sp.
TTTTGTGAGCGGTAGCGAATTCCTTTTATCTCCGAATAGCTCGGCTCGGCTTGAGTTATCAACGCCTATTATTAAATTATTTATGTAACCATTGTTACTAGAGTCTGTATGACGACAAGTTGTCGTAGGAATATTTTTAACCGATTGATTGTGTGTAGATTGTAATTTCTGTGAATCCTGCTGGATTTTAGGCTTATCCACAGGTTTTAAACCAGTTGCTAACAGGATTTTTGGCTCGACCCAAAGGTCATATCCTGAGTTGGTACCGTGCCATTTTTTATTGATAATGATGCCTGCATCTATGAGTCGTTTTAAGTGACGCTGGATGGTTCTGGGACTGGCGTTGCCCATTTTAGCCAACTGTAGATTGTTGGTTTTTAAGGGTGGTAAATTTTTAAGATCAAGTGTTGTGACATTGCTCGCTTTCAGTAAAGAAAGTCCGTAAATCTTAATGATGTCCTTTGCAGTTGAGGCTATTGCCTGTCGTATGCGGTTAGAAAGTTGATCTGTATTCTGGTTGTGTTCTTTAATGTGATAATCCAATGCTTTAAAGGCGATGGAATAATTAACTATGCTCATTTTTAGGACTGTTATGAAACAGCAAAGTGTGTGCTTTGTCTATCTCACTAGTCGGATTGTGGTGCTTTTTTAGCATCTCTATTTCTTCCTTGATTTTTTTTATAAGGTTCAGGAAACCTTCATCTGGGCTATTTTCGGCAAATTTCATAAGATGAGATCTGCATTATAACTTCATCGATGTTTGCGACTTTAAAGGCAGGTTCTCTGTGAGGACTTTTCCCTTTTTACTATTGCGCAATGTTTTCTCGTGCTTAGATTCTAAAAGTGTGAGACAGGCTTCATAAATGAGCTCTTCGCTGGACGGCCTGATCTCTTTCCTATTAAAAAATTTAGATACCGTAGGTCTGGATTTTCCAGATTCTTGAGCTACAAGCGCAATGGGGTTATCAAAGTACTTGTGCATTTTTTTCGTAATGGCCTTAATTTCATCGGGTTGATACATTCTTATAAAGTTTATGTGATTCGTTTGACAATTCAGTGTAAAAGTTTTGTAAATTTGGCAACAATTTAACGTCATTTTTACATTTATATCGCCAAATATATGTATAAACGTTGCTTAATAAACTACAAAAAGAGATAATAATTTTATCACCCCTGAATTGAATGAATGAGAAAAAAGAGCGCAAACGACAAGAAGTAATTGATAATGAAAGACATAATATGAAGCAGAATCCAGATTACGATACTATAGATTTAAAATTTATCGAGGCCATAGACGAGGTATTGGAAAAGAATGATGAGCTCGGATTAAAACCAAGCAATGATAGTAGCCTCGGGAAACTGATTTATCCTTCTAACCGAAGCATCATCTCTTCAGTAAGAAGTAGGGCAAAACATATTCCGCATCTTGCGTTGATCAATTTTGCAAAGCTCTTTGACGTAGATATGAACTATTTCTATTCTGATAGATCCTTGAGTTACATTCCACGAGTGACTACTGTAAACAACAATCAAGATTATTCCATCAAGAAAACTGGTAAGGGCTCATTTGTTGCGCACGCTGGAAATGGCACAATAGACGACATTAAAAACGTGGCAAAGGAAATTGTAACAAATAACAACACGAGCTTAAACCCATCGGCCGAAACTGTTATCAATAACTTCATACAGCAAATAGATGAAGCCTGCATTCCGGATTTTTATAGAATACTCAATGCCATACGTGATGAAACGGGAAGTACAATAGAAGAACTAAAGTTTCATCTGAAGAAGAAATCCAAAAGGCTTGACAAGCTAAACAAGCGCCACCACAAAGAACTCAAGGCTGTCAATCTGAAGCTTGTAGAAACCAATGAAAGGTTGATTAAAGCACAAGAAAATGAAAAAGCGACTATGGAGAAATACATATCAGTTCTTGAAAAGAAATAAAACGTCCTTGTTTCGTAACGTTTATAAGTTTATGTTTGTATTGTAAAAATTAAATCTTGAAAAAAGAACACACAGATTATTCAAATTTATTGCGACTTCTCAATGAGAAGGAATATGCAAATAAGTACATCGTAAATGCTGAGAGGCGTATGATTACACACTGGCAGGATATTGGACTTTTTCAGGACAAACGCAATACTTCGGCAGGATGGAACAAGTTTAGCCTCATCGATATCCTTTGGATGGGCATCATCATCGAGTATCGCAATCTGGGCTTTCCCAACGAAAAGATCAAACCTGTTAGGCAATTTCTGTTTGAAGAAACTAAGATTGATAATTTGAAAGTCAGTAAGCTGGAATATGCGACTATTCAGGTACTCGCTTTCGCGAAAGCGTTATATCTCATAACCGATATAGCAGGTAACATTTATCTGGCAGATGATTATGAATATGTTAAGCTTTTGCAACAAGGTAAAGTAACCAATCATATCGTATTAAACCTTAATCAAGTCGTCAAAGAAAATATATCTGTACTCTTTTCTGAACCAAATTTTAATGCCTTTGCTGGTCTTAATAAAGACGAAATTCAAGTGATGCTCATCTTGAGAAGTGAGTCGTACCAATCTGTCCAAGTGACCAAAAAGAATGGCGAGATAGATATGATTGAAGGTACGGAGCGCATTAGTGAGAAAGACAGAATTATTGATATTTTGAAACAGCACGAGTACCAGAATATCGAAATAAAACAAGCAAACGGAAAAGTGGTTTTGATAAGCCGTACCGTGAAACAAAAAGCAAAATAGATACCCTATTTGCCATTCAAATGTACTTGTAATCCCATAACGGAAGCTAGTTTGAACAAATTAATATGAAAACGTGATAAGCATCGATTGAACTAAATGCAATGAGCTCAGAGAGCCATCTCAAATCCCACCAATGCTATGACTATAAGATAGAATAGCATTCACGGAATGAACAATGCAATCGATAAATGTAAAAAAAGAAGACAATAAGGAAGTATCTAAAAGTAAAATGTCTGTAGAAAGGCTCAAGTCATTTAAAGGCTTTGAGAATGTGAGCGAAGATGAGGCAGATAAAATAATTAAGAATCTTGAACAATTTGCAGAAATATTGTGCAAGCAAGTTCAACAAAACGTATCCTAATGAAAGACCTATCCATCTTTAATCAATTTGCCAGAACAGACGACAGCAAGTCTCTAAGACAAGCAGGAAACGCCGTCATATACACCAGAGTTTCTACAAAAGAACAGGCAGATAACAATGCTAGTTTAGACACACAATTAAAATACTGCGAGCAACTAGCTCAGAAGAAAGGACTTGATGTGGTTGAGTATTTTGGTGGGACGTATGAGTCGGCAAAAAGTGATGAACGCAAGCACTTCCAGAAGATGCTCAACTTTGTTAAACGCAGGAAAGACATAGGCTATATCATCGTCTATTCTTATGATCGCTTTTCGAGAACTGGAGCCAATGGAGCGTATATAAGTGATCAACTCAAGAGGCAGGGAATCGTCACAATTTCTGCGACACAAGAGGTAGATACTTCTACGAGTGCAGGATCTTTTCAGCAGAACCTTTATTATATGTTCTCTCAATTTGATAATGAGTTGAGAAGGGATAAGTCCGTTTCTGGAATGCAAGAAAAATTACGTAGAGGAGATTGGACAGGCGCTTGGCCATACGGCTACACAAATACCAATCCGGGCAAGGGTAAAAAACCCAATTTTGTAATCAACGACAAAGGGAAACTTCTCAAAAAAGCTTTTGAGTGGAAAGCAATGTCAAACACCTCACACGTTGAGATATCTAAAAAACTCAAAAGAAAAGGATTAGAGCTATCTGCCAAAAAGCTTAGCGACTATTTTAGAAATCCCTTTTACTGCGGATTGATGGTAAATAAATTGATACCTGGAGAAGTGATACAAGGCAATCACGAACCTATGATTAGTCGTGAGATGTTCTTAAAAATCCACAATCTTCTCAACTCTCGCGAAGAAGGAAGAAAGTACAACCTAGATGATGAAAACCTACCACTAAAAATGTTTATCAAATCAACAGAATGTGGAACACCCTATACTGGATATGTAGTTAAGAAGAAAGGACTGTACTATTATAAAAATAGAAGATCAGGTAGTAGAGAAAACAGAAGTGCGAAAAAGCTACACAGCTCGTTTATGGCACTCTTAGAAAACTACACACTGGCTGATCCAAAATACATCGAACCTCTCAAAGAGATCATCGAGCAAACCTTTATCGATTTAAACAAGGAACAAATTGACGAAGCAAAGGTTCTAAATTCGAAAGCTACAGAACTGGATGTAAAACTGGATAGATTAGAAGAGCGCTACGTATTTGAAGAGATAACAAAAGTTCAATACGATAAGTTTAAGTCCAAACTAGAGTCAGAAAAGAACAAAATAACCGAGTTAGTTTCAAACTCAGGATTTAATAGTTCGAACCTTAAAAAATCGATAGACAAAGCATTAAATTTAGCCTTGAACCTCCCGTCATTGTGGCAATCTGGTAATATCGAAGTCAAGCGTTCTTTGCAATTTATGCTCTTTCCAGAAGGAATAGGGTATGACTTCAAAAACGACCGACTTCGAACTTTTAGAGTGAACTCAATTTTCAGCGCAATCGCCTCAATTTCAGATAACTTAGGAGCAAATAAAAACGGGAATTTTCAAAATAAATTTGAAAAATCCCGTTTAGTGACCGCGACAGGATTCAAACCTGTAACCGCTGGAGCCGAAATCCAGTGCGCTATTCAGTTGCGCCACGCGGTCTTATGGGAATTGCTTCCGTTTTGCAAAAATGGACTTTTATACCATGGCTTGCAATAGTTCACAACCGTAATTTTAAAAGGAATTAAAATTGACCACATCATGACTTAATTCATCGCACAAGTTTTTGAATAAACTAATTTGATTTAAAAAATTCCGCTTTCGCGAAAGCGTAATTCCTTACCAACCCAATAATCCAAGATCTATATTATCGATGCGCTGACTAACCGATCTTCAAACCATTTTTTATAGGTCGATCTGGTGCGATCAAGAAAACCTTTGCCCCATCAACTGCTCCTAAAATCAGACACTCACTCATAAAGTTTGCGATCTGTTTGGGAGGGAAATTGACTATCGCAACAACTTGTTTACCGGTAAGGTCGTTGACTTCATAAAGTTCAGTAATCTGCGCCGAGGTTTTTTTGGTTCCCATTTCCGCACCAAAATCAACCACTAATTGGTAAGCTTTTTTACGAGCGGCGGGAAAGTGGCGTGCCTCTATAACAGTCCCTACCCTTATATCCATCTGGGCAAACTCTTGCCAATTGATCTGTTCCATAAGAAGTGATTCTGGACAAATATATAGCGTCTGTAATGCGTTTTTACTTCCAATTTTTATAGTAGAGCCATATCTTGCTGCTCGTAAATCAGAACTTATGAGAATTTTGTTTTTAACCGTAGTAGCGATGTTTTCCACAATAGCACCAGCACAACAAGATGCAGGCTGGTTGCGCCATGGTAAGATCTCTCCAGACGGTTCCCAAATCGTGTTTACTTACAAGGGCGATCTCTATAAGGTAAGCTCGCGGGGTGGTGACGCACAGCAACTTACCTTTCACACGGCCCACGATTACCAGGCGGTATGGAGTGGTGATTCTAGGACCATCGCTTTTGCCTCAAACCGTTATGGCAACTTTGATATTTTTACCATGGACGCTAGTGGTGGCGCCGCAAAACGACTCAGTTTCCACTCTGGTAACGAGCAACCTTTTACGTTTACTCACGACGACACGGCTATTCTTTTTGGGGCGGTACGCATGGATAATGTAGATCACCGCCAGTTCCCTACCGGATCACAACCAGAAGTTTACAGCGTTCCCTCACAAGGAGGCAGGGTTAATCAACTTTTTACCATCCCGGCAGAGCAGCTCAACATGAGCAGCGATGGTAGTTTTATTCTATACCACGATAAAAAAGGAGGGGAGAACTACTGGCGCAAACACCATAAATCCAGTATCGCTCGTGATATATGGAAGTATGATGTAGCTACAGACAAACATGTTAAACTCACTACTTTTTCTGGAGAAGATCGTCAACCCGTTCTTACTCAAGACGGCAAGTCATTTTATTACCTAAGCGAGGAGAGCGGTACCTTTAATGTTCACAAGAGGACGCTGGATGGTGCTGGCAAGTCCCAGCAACTCACGAGCTTTGACTTGCATCCCGTACGTTTTTTAAGCGTGGGTAATGGATTGATAAGCTTTGGACATGATGGTAAGTTGTTTACCATGCGGGAGGGCGAGGCACCGGTGCAGCTCAAGGTGAACATCAGGACACAGAACATTGCAAACCAGGACAAGTTTATTTCCATTAATGGGGAGGTAAGTGAAATGGCGGTATCACCTAGCGGCAAGGAAATAGCCTTTATTGCTAGGGGAGAAGTCTATGTCACCTCGACCAAGGAATCATTTACAAAACGCCTTACCAATACTCCAGAAGCTGAGCGTTTTGTTACCTGGGGACCCGAGGGAAATTCCGTAGTTTACAGCAGCGAGCGCGACGGGAAATGGAACGTGTACAAATCTGAAAAGGTACGTAAGGAAGAACCCTTCTTTTTTGCAGCTACGCTGGTACGCGAGACAGAGCTCCTTAAGAATGATAAGGACAACTATCTAGTAAAATACTCACCAGACTTTACAAAAATGGCATTTATTGAGGACCGCAGGACCTTAAAGGTACGCGATGTGGCTACTGGTAAGGAGGTTACGCTGCTCACGCCCAAAGAATTATTCCATATGCGGGACGGTGATAAAAATTTTACCTGGAGTCCAGATAGCAAATGGTTATTGATGGATTACGCAATTACCCTGAGCAATAGTGATGTATTTCTTCTTGCGGCAGATGGTACAAAACGTGTCAACCTCAACGAGAGTGGTTATTATGATTACAACCCGCAATGGGTAAACGATGGCAAGCAAATGATCTGGTTCAGCAACCGGGATGGTCTTAAGTCATATGCCACTAGCGGGCAGTCACAGGCTGATGTCTATAGCATGTTTTTCAATCAAGACGCATGGGATGAATTTAATTTGACCAAAGAAGAATACGCACTTCAAAAACAACTCAAGGAGCTGGCAGACAAAAATAAAACCAAGGACGAAGAGACTGATAAGAAGGACAAAAAGAAGGATAAGAAGAAAAAAGAAGAAGCAGAAAAAAAGCCAGCAACTCAACTCACCTTTGACTGGGATCGCATGAAAGACAGGACAAAAAGACTGACCATTCATTCCAGTAGCCTGAGTGACGCAGTACTATCCAAGAAAGGAGATAAACTTTATTACCTCACTCGCTTTGAGGATAAACTCAATCTATGGGAGACAGATTTACGTACCCGGGAAACTAAAATGGCGATAAAACTCAACGCTAGTAGCGGCAGCCTACAATGGGATGACAAACGTGAGAAGTTATATTTATTGAGTGGTGGTCGCATATCTGAGGTGGATCTAGCAAAAAAGAAAACTACCGGGATCAAACTGTCTGGCGAGATGGAGTACGATGCAGCTGCAGAGCGACAAGCCATGTTTGATCACGTCTGGATAAGGACTAACGCCATATTCTACCATCCCGATTTCCACGGCACAGACTGGGAATTAATGAAAAATGAGTACGGCAAACACCTGCCATATGTAGGTAACAGTCACGAATTTACCGAGTTACTGTCTGAAATGCTGGGAGAGCTCAACGTTTCTCATGCCGGTGCAGGCGGGGCTCGTATGAGAATGGAAAATCCTGATCAGACCGCTGCGCTAGGTATATTCTTTGACTATGAGCATAACGGCGACGGCATCAAAATAGATGAAGTAATCGCCGGTGGGCCGCTGGATAAGGCAAAATTTGAAATTAAGCCTGGGATGGTTATCGAGAAAATCGACGGTATGGTTATAGAACCTAACGTAGACGTAGCCCAGTACCTAAACCGCAAGGCCGGCAAATTCACCCTGCTGGAGTTGAGCGGCAGTAGTAAAGAGCCGATGCAGATTACCGTAAAACCTATTACTCTGGGTGAAGAAGCCAGATTGTTATATAAGCGCTGGATCAAGAAGAATGAGATGGAGGTAGAAAAGACCAGTAACGGTACTTTGGGCTACGTCCACCTACCAGGCATGAGTGATGGTCCGTATCGCGATATCTACCAGAAGATGATGGGTAAGTATTTCCAGCGCAAGGGTATGATCGTTGACACGCGTTTCAACGGTGGTGGCGACCTGGTTGCAGATCTCGCCATGTTCTTTACCGGCAAACCATTTATTTCTTATGAGACTGAGGATAAGGTAGTAGGAGGTGAGCCCACTTCACGCTGGACTAAACCCACGCTGGCGTTGATCAATGAAGCCCAGTATAGTGACGGGCATTGCTTTGCTGCTGGCTACACAGACCTTAAAATAGGCACCACCGTGGGAATGCCCACTCCTGGCACCTGTAGTTTTGCCGGTTGGGAGGGACTGCCCGATGGTAGCTACTGGGGCGTCGTGCCAGTAAGTGCAAAGGATATCAATGGTAACTGGATGGAAAACAACCAGACTAATCCAGATATTCAGGTTAAAAACATGCCTGGTGTAATTAATAAGGGTACAGACCAGCAGCTACAGGAGGCGATCAAAAGACTCATGAGCGAGGTAACTAACTAGGTGGGATTTTGTTTGAATAATTCCGCTTTCGCGAAAGCGGAATGCTCCACCATTTCCTTTTAGTGAGATAACTACATAAAAGACTAGAGCTGGTGTTATTGCACTCCAGTCTAGAGATTTCTTACGCCCTAATTATTAGAACCAGTCACCCATTCATCTAATAGGAACGTGGCTGCTAGGTTATGAGTATCGGTAATCTACCCAAAATGGGGTATTGATACAGTCAATGACTTGTACTAGATTTGAGTAGCCAAACCATTTGTTATGAGAAAGCTACTGTTTTTATTATGCTGTGTATGTTCCATTTTTACACCAGCCCAAGATGGAGATTCCTGTGACAACCTTATACTAGAAGATGCCGCCGCTTTTAGGTCAAGATTTTTAAATTATAAAATCGATTATACTAATCAGCTCAAAAAATATGAACCAAATAAGGACGGCAACTATAGTAGGATCATAGACGACCGGTTTTTTACAGATGAACTGAATAAGGTATTCTCTACCGTGGTAGTGGGAAGCAGCAGTCTATCCACAAACGGTAGTAGCTTTGCGTTTACTCAAGCAGAGGACAAAACCACCCTATCGCTCAACGCTATAATCTGGAACAATAAGGCTCGAAAAAATTATTTTACTGCGGGTTTGAATGCAGTAAAGTCTGATGGTAGCTATAACATTTTTAGTAACGATTCATGGAACGATAAATTTGGATTAAACCTAGGATATATAAGGGTCTTGAGCAAGTCCATGTTTTTTTCAAAAAAGGAAGCAAAAAATCTTGTGATTAAAAGGCAAGCCTACGCCATGCGTAAAATGGATAGTCTTTATTTTTTGGGTATCAGGCAATCTGCAGCTCTTAAAGCAATCTTGAAATCGCTGCCTAATGAGTCCATTGAGCAGTATTTCTCTCAATCCACCATAGACCCAAATTCATTAAGATTTAAAAAGTCTGTAGAACTACTGGCCAAAGAAAAAACATATCATCTTAAATTGGCTGAAATGGCCAACCTAATCAAGAATAAATCTACCCCTGACCTAATTCTCGCTAAGAAAAAGGAAATTGATAAATTAAAAAAGGAGATCAAAACCAGTACGGATTATGTTCCTGATTATATCAGATGGCGCGACAGTATTCAAACCCTAAGAAAGAATATTTGTTCAACTAAAAAATTGCTGGAATCTTATCAAGATAGTAGTTACATAGAAAAGGAGCTCGCAGACTTTCACAAAAAGAATACCGCGGTAAAGCATTACTCTCTTAGATGGTTTGCCACAAGCCTTAATCTAGCCAATGCAGAATATAGTTTCAAGGATAGTTTACTTACTGCAAATAATTTTAAAGCTATAGATAGGAGGACGGTTTATGACTTTTCAGCCTCTATTCATCAGACCTCACATAATTTAAAAGTCACCCATTATTTAGAACTGAAGGCAAATTTGAGAATAGGTAGTTACCTAGATAATCCGTCACTAGAACTAGAAGATCCCGTCATAGCAACAACGGCCGTGATGCCAGCATTTACTGATGTATTAGTACAGGATAAGGATGGTAATACGGTAGGTGGATATGGCGATCTGGACCGCAGCTCCAGCTATCTGGATCTGAGTGTTTACGGAGTTATTTTTCCAACAGATAAACGTAATGCGGGAATCTCGGCGCGGTTTAATTATAGTAATGTCATTAGGCAACCTTCCAGCGTAAACTTTGAGGACAACATTTCCTTTGCTTTAGGTTTTTTATTACGTAACGTAGAAGAAGAGGTATTCAGTAAAGGAGTATTTGGAATTGAGACTGGATTTGAGAACATGCCCGAAGGAAAAAAGATAAAAGACTTTTTTAGCGCTAGATTGACTCTGGGAATTCCCTTTGCGGTATTTAAGAAAAAGAAATCCTAGCGGGTTTCTATTTAATGGATTGCAAGTCAACAATGACAGCAAATTTATGGTTGCGCCTAGAGAGATGACATCCACAGCCACACCTGCCACAAAAACAAGAAAATACCGGCTAGTACTAGATAGGTATTTGCTGCTTTATAAAACGCTGGAAAGCTAGCTAGCCTTCTCCACCATTGCAATAGTATGATAATCGGGATTAGGGCTATGATTTGCCCTAGTTCCACCCCTAGGTTAAACGACAGTATCTTAAGCAAGACACTTTCTGTACCTATGTTAAATGACTGCAATCTAGTAGAAAGTCCTAATCCATGAATCAACCCAAAAATGCCCACCATAATTAACAAGTGAGGTGCTTTTCTACCTAATATCTTCTTGATTCCACCCAGGTTTTCCACTCCTTTATACACAACGCTCAGGGCGATAATGCCATCTATCAAAAACTCGTTCACCTGCCAGCCTAGATAAGTACCAGTAATGAGAGTCAAGCAATGACCTAGGGTAAATGCAGTAATAAATTTGAGGATGTCGGGTATATTTTTCAAGAAAAAGATCACTCCCAGTAGGAAGAGTAGGTGATCATAGCCGGTAAGCATGTGCGTGGCGCCTACCTGTACATAGGATAGCAGGTTGCCACTATTTAAGATCAGTTGGTCGGCCTGTGTCACATCATGAGCTAGCGATAACACAGGGAAGAGTAATGCTGTAAGGATTAGGGATTTATTGATTATCGGCTTCATTCTTCCTCTTGCGATTAAAATAGAAATACAAAATAGCAATCACCACTATGCTTGCTATCCAGAAAATAACCGAGGGGAATTCTGGATCATGAGCATGCTCGCCATCTTCATGGTTGTGAGTGTGATCGTACGTAAATTTTTTGCCTACAGAAAAAGTAAGCGTAGCCCAATTGCTCTCGTGGGTTAACCCCTCCTCGCTACTTTCTACCATATGGATAGTACGCAGGTGGTAGATTCCTTTTTCATCCAGCTTGAGGGTAAGGTTACCTCTATTATCCGTCCGTATCTGTTCACCATTGTCATGGGTATGAGTTTTATCGCCTTTATGCTCGTGCTCATGAACTTCACCAGTATCTAGACCGCTTATCACCAGTTGATCGGCCAGCGGTTTACTATTAGATAAGAGCTTGACAACAAGATCATCACCTTGTTTAAGCTGGTAAGGATTCTGTAGGGGGATGAATTCTATGGGAAAACCCAGTACCTTACCATAATCACCAGTAAGATTATCGCCCACCTGGTAAATAGTCTTTACGTGTTTGGAGTATTTTTCTACTGCATCTTCTTCCAGTTTGCCTTCATTTTTACGATACTCCAGCATGTCGACCACACCATCGCGTTCCAGGTAACTATTGAACCGCGTGGCTTCCATTTCAATATTGCGAGCGGCAGTAGACACCCCGGCTACATAGGTTGCAGGCGCCCCAGTTTTAAATTTGAGATGGGTGGCAAGATCTTTCTCATACCAGTCTGTAGAATCCACCTTGATTTCTTTCCCGTTACCCATGACAATTACCTGCAGCATCCGGTCACGGTCAATGACGTTCTCACTATCCTCATAAGTACCATTAAATAACTTGATGATACTTACCGTATTGGGTTGAAGATGGTATTGATCCAGCTTCAAAAACATATCGTGACTACACAGCAACATTATGCATAGAAGCGCGGGAATTATCTTGTTCATCAATGGAGGGGTTGGAGACAGGTTGAAGGCTCAATATAGCAAGGGCAATTACAGTATAGCTCTACGTTTCACAAACCTTTTAGATTTAATTTTCTCCTTACCAATCCTTTTGGGATTCAATAGCCGTGACTTATAATTGAAATTTGAACTCTCATGGTTTTGCCAGTATTCGCCTGACTATCTTCGCCCCTGTGAGATTATCATTCCTACTACTACTATCGAGCTGGTACGCCTTTGCCCAGATCGACTCTACACAAACTCGCCTGGACAGCATTGCCATAACTGCCTATAGGTTCACAGATCGAGCAGATAGGTTACCTTATAGTGTTTCGGTATTACGCTTTCGCGAAAGCGGGATCAATTCAATCACCAGTAAACAGCAGCTCAACCTTAAGGAATATCTGACTGGCGTGCCTGGGCTCTTTGCCCTTAATGAAAATAACTATGCTCAAGATTTAAGGATTTCAATCAGGGGTTTTGGGGCGCGTAGTCCATTCGGGATAAGAGGGATCAAATTAATCGTGGACGGTATTCCAGAGACTACACCAGATGGGCAGGGACAACTCGACAACCTGAATCTAGGTATTATAGAGCAAATCCAGGTATTGAGGGGACCGGCAGCGATATTGTATGGTAATGCATCTGGTGGAGCGATTGACATACATACCCGTGAGCGTCTAGATTCGACCTATGTAGAAGCTAGCGGTACGGTGGGTAGTTATGGGATGGACCAGCAACACTTTACTTACGGATTGAAGGGAACTAGCTCAAATACCGTTCTCAATATGTCTCGCACGGGTACTGAGGGCTACCGCGACCGTAGCGGTTTTGAAAGTTATAATCTCAACCTTAAGCACAAGCATTCCATAGGCAGGCATCGCTGGACCGGTTTAATAAATTACGTCAATAGCCCGTATGCTCAAGACCCTGGAAGCCTGGATCTCGAATCTGTCAATCGCTATCGCAGGCAGTCCCGCGATCGCAATAGGCTGTTTGATACGCAGGAAGAAGTGGAACAATTAAAATTGGGAGTATCGCATAATTTTACAAAGGATCAATGGGAGTGGAAAAACTATGCTTTCTATAGTTACCGAGATTTTATGGCCCGACTACCATTTATCAACGGTGGCGTGGTGGATATCCACCGCAATTATGGTGGGGTAGGAACCTCAATTACATATACCACCCAATTCAAGGACATACTTATAACCACCAGTACAGGTCTAGATTATGGCTATCAAAATGATGCACGTCGCAGGTTTGATAATCAAGAAGGCATTCTAGGTGATCCTACTCTGGATCAGCGCGAAATATTTAGCGCACTAGGAGCTTATGTCCACCAGAGATTCAGCTATAAACGATGGCAGCTGCTGGCAGGTTTGCGATATGATACAAATCTTTTAAAAGTTGATGATGGTTTCCTAATAGATGGAGATGCCAGCGATTCTGAAAACCTTAATTCATGGAGCAGCAGCGCAGGAGTAAGTTACCGCTGGAAGCGCAAGACTTTATTTGCTAATGTATCCACCAGTTTTGAAACCCCAGTATTAAGTGAACTGAGCGCAAATCCTAGCAATACGGGAGGTTTCAACCCAGATCTCGCCCCACAAAGAGCTGTAAACTATGAGCTGGGCTATCGATTGAATGTAGCGTCAGGTTCTATGAGTGTTGCAGCTTTTTACATAAAAACCAGTAATGATATCGTACCCTTTGAATTGTCAGCTTTTCCAGACCGTACATTTTTTAGAAATGCGGGCAGTACAGATAGACTGGGCGTCGAGATCGAATTTATACGTAAAATTTCATCCTCTTTTGCTTTGTCTGGTAGCTACACCTACGCAGATTTTACCTATGCAAACTACCAGGCAAATGGCGAGCAACTTAAGGGTAATCGCTTACCCGCGATTCCAGCAAATACGGCAACCACGGTGTTGACTTACGATAAAAACAAGTTCAATTTGCAGTTAAAGGGAAGTTACCGTGGCTCTTTGTTTACTAATGACCAGAACACGATAAGAGAACCTGATTTTGTCGTGCTGAATATTACGGGTGCTTATCGTTACAAGTTAAATAACGCCAGACTCACGCTTTTTGGCGGCCTCAATAATTTTCTGGATACTACCTATAACGATAACATACGCATCAATGCCTTTGGAGGTCGTTACTTTGAGCCAGCACCAGGAATTAATTTCTATACGGGGGTAAGGGTTAAACTATAACCCATTTTTACTTGTTACCGATTGCAAATTTTTTGTGCCACGGTATTCTCGTTGAGATTAATCGGTGCAATACTTGAATTGTTCACTTTTCTAGCTGGCATTATTTCAAAAAGCACTATTTATATTGGGAAATGTCCGTTACAGACTGCTTTCACATAAGTACTAGAGTGCACCCGCATTCTATTTAGAAACTGAGCAAAGCAAGAACTCATTATAATTAAACCCTGCGGTCAGGATGATTGTTATTTTTAATCAACTATTGAGCGTATAGTTCGATCGATAGGTCAACTCAACAATAGAGAAAACTATGAAAACAGGACCAAAGTATTAAATAAACCTATCTGAATATTATTCTTTTTCCATCATCAAATAGTCCAGTTTTAAAGCGTTGAACTGTTGATTGAACTTTTTTATATCCTCGTCAAGAACTTGATTAAACTTAATCAGCTCTTTATCAATGGCTGCTGTTAGCTCATTCTTTACCTCAATACTTTGAATGGTAGGTTTAAAATCACCGATACCCGCCAGACTATTTAAGTGCGCCAGCTTATTAGTCAACCGTATCGGGAAATTCAGTGGATCTTGTCCACTGCGATTTTGAGTCTGGTACAACGCCTTTTCAACCTTGCTGAATTTTTCCTTCATCTCTTGAGCAAGTTCAACCATCTTGACAATATCATCCTCCTTGCGATCGCCGTATAATTTCTCAAACGCATTCAATTTTTTGTTGAAGTTTCTGATGGTCTCGATTGATTTGTGAGCTTTATCTACGGTAGCATTTACCTCGCTTATAAAATCAAACTGAGCTTTCATATCTGCTACGGTTGCCTCGCTGGTAGGCGTGGGTAGAATCTTGAAATCCTGTTCTTGCTCGGTAGAATTTGTTTTGAGAACAACTTTATAATTTCCCGGCGTAGCTCTGGGTCCTGACGTGCTTGCCCACCATAGAATCATACCGGGTAAGCGTTTTGCCCCGTCGTATTTTGTATTCCAGTTAAAGGTGTTACCCCCTGGTTCCACATTTAATTTATCATCTTTTGAGTGAGTTGAAAATTTCTTTATCAGCTGGTTTTTGTCGTCGTAGAATGCTAGGGAAACACTATCCTTTTCCTGATAAGAATCTAGGTAAAAGTGAACTGGGACACCGGCAGGATGATTAGTTCCTGTGGTTAAAGAACCAGCACGCGTTGCACCAGACATCCTATAGGCATTTTTGGGCTTGAAGAGTTTGGTTTTGAGCTTAGGCTGGTTAGAAGTCTTGTTGTTCTTTTTGTTCCGCTTTCGCGAAAGCGTACCCCCTAAAGGCATTTCCACCAGCGCCTGTCTTACCATCTCGAGGTCATCGTGTATCCAGAGGCTGCGACCTTGCGTAGCAACAATTAAATTGCTGTTTTTCACGGCTAGATCAGTAATCGGTACGATGGGTAGATTAAGTTGAAAGCTATGCCAGTAGTCTCCATTGTCGCTGGAGATATACAGTCCGGTTTCTGTACCTGCGTACAGTAAGCCCTGTTGTTGATCGTCTTCCCTTACCACCCTGGTAAAATGCTGCATCGCAATTCCAGCAGTGATTTTTTGCCAAGACTTGCCATAGTCGGTTGTGCGGTACAAGTACGGAGAGAAGTCACCCAGTTTGTAGGAGGTGGCTGCAACGTAACAAGTTGCCGCGTCAAATTTACTGGGCTCGATACTATTTATTTGAGTCCACTCTGGTAAGGTGCCAGGGGTGATGTTGTTCCAGCTTTTACCCCCATCTCTTGATAAGTGTATGAGACCATCATCGCTACCTACCCACAGTTCCCCGGCTTTGACAGGGGACTCTGCAGCAGTAAAGATGGTACAGTAGTATTCTACTCCAGTATTGTCTTGGGTTATGGGTCCACCACTAGAGACCAATTTTGATGGATCGTTTCTCGTCAGGTCTGGAGAAATGGTTTTCCAGCTCTGACCTTCATCTGTAGTGACGTGTACATTGTTTGAAAATGCATAAAGCTTATCAGTATCATGTTTTGAGAACATGACTGGAAAGTTCCATTGAAAGCGGTACTTCATTCCTTCGGCACCGTGGCCCATGGGATTGTCAGGCCACACGTTGATGGCTCTTTCAGTTTTAGTATGATGGTTATAGCGAGTTAGGTAGCCACCGTAACTACCTCCATAAACGATATTGTTATTCTTGGGATCTACTGCAATATGAGCGCTCTCGCCCCCTGCGGTAGGTTCCCAATCATTCTCTCCGATATCGTAACCCGTAGTACGATGCGGTATTCTAATGGTGGAATTATCCTGTTGTGCGGCATAGATGCGATAGGGAAAAGCATCGTCTGTAGTGACTCGATAAAACTGGGAGGTAGGCTGGTTGTAATAGGTGCTCCAGGTTTTACCCCCATCATAGGTTATTTGGGCGCCACCGTCATCGCCCATAATCATGCGTTGTGGATCTTCTGGAGCGATCCATAAATCATGGTGATCGCCGTGTGGCGCCCTAGCGCCGGTAAACGATTTCCCACCGTCCACAGATTTGTGGTAGTTAACATTGACCACGTAAACCTGATCAATATTTTTTGTATCTGCATAGATTCTTGAATAATACCAGGCGCGCTGTCGCAGGCTGCGGTCACTATTTGTACGTTTCCACGTAAGTCCAGCATCATCGCTTCTATACACCCCGCCCTTATCTTTATTTTCCACGATGGCGTATAGGCGATCGCTACTTAAGGGCGATACCGTAATTCCCATTATACCGAGGGTTCCGGTTGGAAATCCTTCATTTTCAGAAATGTTTTTCCAGTTTGCCCCGTAATCTGTGCTTTTCCAGAGGGCACTTCCCTCACCACCACTAGACAAACTATAGGGTGTGCGCTGCACGCGCCATGAGGTTGCGTATAAATTACGTGGATTACTGGGATCTATAATCAGATCAACAATACCCGCTTGATCGTTTATAAAGTGTTTGCGCGTCCAGGATTTACCGCCATCTGTACTTTTATAGATGCCACGATGCTGAGAAGGTTTATAGATGTTTCCCAGGACTCCTGCATATACCGTATTGTGATCATTAGGATCTACTACAATTCTAGGAATGTGCCTACTATTGGGTAGTCCTGACGCATTCCAGGTCTTCCCCGCATCCTCACTTTTCCAGATTCCATAACCGCTAGAGACGTTTCCCCTCAAGGTCTTCTCACCACCACCCACATAAATCACATTATGATCGCTAGGCGCCACCGTAACAGCACCTATGGAACCGCCAAAAAAGCCATCTGAAATATTGCTCCAGGTACGTCCCCCATTCACAGTTTTCCAGACACCACCCCCTGTAGCTCCAAAATAAAACAAGTTAGGTTTACCTGGCACACCCGTTACCGCTGCGCTACGTCCCCCACGGAAAGGTCCTAAAAGTCTGAATCCTTGTGATTCATAGAGCGCCTGACTAGGTGGGGGTTCAGGTAGTTGTAGTTGGCTGGTTTGAGCCCATCCCATAAAAGAGATCACTAATATTACGGCGATTGCTATCCACTCTACCTTCTTGTGCATAAACTTTAATTTACCTTAAAAATAGACAACTAAACTTAAAGTAATAGTAGGACTCTAAGTGCTTCAATTAATGGGAACTAGAAATAGCATCAACATTGTATCATAATCCAGCAACGTATAGCCTTACAATACACACAAAATTCTAGAAATAGGTGGTTGTAGAACATAAAAATTACCCCCCGCAAACCTGTTTTCAGTTCAATAAATACCTGAATGACATTGCATGAGCGACATATATCTTGGACATTAATAGTTAAATAAAATCTTGAGACAGGTAATGAAGGTGTGAACAAAATTATCTGTATACAATAGAACGTAGCATATCTCTAGGTTCAGAGATAAGCCTTATTAGAACTCAAGATTCATTTAATCTCTAGGGAATGACTCAAATTGCTAGAGGTGATCGGTAACTTGTAAATAATCAACCTTCAATCGCGACGATTATAGTATTAGAAACTGGTTTCTGTTTCCTTTAAGTTTTCTATTTTCTGTTTTAATAGCAACGCTTGTTGATTGATGTGGTTACTGGTATCACGACAAGTAAGCGCTTTATCAAATGACTGTTTCATTAGTTTTGAATACTCAGCCTCAAGCGTTCTAATCTGCTCTAATTTCTCGTTATACGACATGGTTGGATGACTTTAACGCTGCAATTATAAAAGACTGTTTGTTAAAAACTTATTATATATATCCAGACAAAATATAAAGGATCGTTAAACACGTTCACCACCTAGGATCATTTGTGCAATACGGTCTAGTCTTGAAGCGCAAAGACTTTCCTCAACAAATCGGTAGTGCGGGCACCCACGTTTGCCCTAATCTGTATTTCTTCTTGAGCTATCATTTTAAAAACTCCTTCTAGTGCCTGCTGGGTAACATAGTCGGTAAGGTCTGGATTGACGTCGTTAACTAGTGGAATCGTGTTATACCGATTAATGGCATTAGTCCACAAGTCTGTAGCGCCCACTTTACCCAAGTTTGCATTGATGACTGGTGAGAATTTTGCATAAAGCGTTTCTCTGGTAGCATTTTCTAGATATTGGGTCGCCGCCCGATTGTCGCCTAAAAGAATATTCTTTGCGTCATTAAAACTAATCCCCTTTACCGCATCAACAAAAATGGGTAGTGCTTCCTTGGTGGCATCCTCTGCGGCGCGGTTCAACAATTTTAGGCCTTCATCTGCAACGCCTCCCAGTCCTATCTTGCGCAGTCCAGAATCAACTTTTTGTAGCTCTTCTGGCAGTAGGATCTTCACTAGTTCGTTGCGGTAAAATCCATCCTTTTGAATAAGCTTAGAAACCTCGCGGTCAATTCCCTGATCTAGCGCCGCCCGCAGGCCGTTTCCTATGTCAATATTAGATATAGCGCCCCCCTGCGGCAATTGTGTGGCAATTTGTTGCAGCTCTGCACAACTGGAGAACAAAACAAAGACAGTACAAAGGGAAAGTAGTTTTTTCATGATGATATTTATTAGGGCTAAAATACTACTTGTTGTGACTGATAAGTGTTACGCTTTCGCGAAAGCGTAATTATCCACCGCATCTCCCAATACTTATATAGGGCGTATATGAAGAGGAACTAAGCACTTAAACAAAGTCTTCAAGTACTTCAACGCCCTATTTTATAGATTTATTTGTGACTCTCTCAACTATTGCCCCAGTTCTTTCTTCAGGAATCTTGCGGTATGACTTTCCTTCGATTTGGCTACTTGCTCCGGGGTACCCTTTGCAACAATGGTTCCACCACCTCGTCCGCCCTCTGGACCTACGTCAATGATATAATCTGCTATTTTAATGACGTCCATATTGTGCTCGATGATCAAGACGGTATTTCCCTTTTCCACCAGCTCATTGAGAACATCCAGTAATACTCTTATGTCCTCAAAGTGAAGTCCCGTCGTGGGTTCATCCAGTATGTAAAATGTATTACCCGTATCGCGCTTGCTTAATTCTGTAGCCAGTTTGATACGCTGCGCCTCACCACCAGAAAGGGTTGTCGATTGCTGTCCCAGGGTTATATAGCCTAATCCTACATCCTTAATGGTCTTGAGTTTACGGTAGATACGTGGTATGGGTTCAAAGAAAGGTGCTGCCTCGTTGATCGTCATGTTAAGCACGTCGCTTATGCTTTTTCCTTTATATCTTATTTCCAGCGTCTCCCGGTTGAATCGCTTACCCTGGCAGGTTTCACAGGTCACGTGCACGTCTGGCAAGAAATTCATTTCAATCACCCGTACTCCAGCGCCCTTGCAGGTCTCGCAACGTCCACCTTGTACATTAAAGCTGAATCTACCGGGTTTATAGCCTCTTATAAGTGCTTCGGGAGTTTTTGCAAACAGCGCGCGCACCTCGCTGAAAGTTCCCGTGTACGTAGCGGGATTACTGCGGGGCGTGCGGCCTATGGGACTTTGGTTGATATCAATCACTTTGTCGCAATGGTCCAGTCCCTTGATGGATTTGTAGGGTTTGGGCACCTTTACACCGTTGAAAAAATGTGCGTTCATAATAGGGTAGAGCGTCTCATTGATCAGGGTACTCTTGCCACTACCAGAAACCCCGCTCACCACGATCATTTTACCTAGGGGCAAATGGATGTTGACCCCCTTGAGATTGTTACCCGTACAACCTTTGAGCGATATTTTTTTACCATTTCCCTTACGTCTCTTTTTGGGAACGGCGATTTCCCGTTCACCATTTAAATATTGTGCCGTCAGGGTATGGTGTTTCAAGATTTCAGCCGGTGAACCCTCGCTTATGATCTCACCACCGTAACGACCTGCGCGTGGTCCTATGTCCACGACATGATCTGCACGCTCAATCATGTCCTTATCATGTTCCACGACAACCACGCTATTACCGGTATCCCTAAGCGATTCCAGCGAGTTGATCAGTTTTTCATTATCCCGCTGGTGTAGACCTATACTGGGTTCATCCAGGATATAGAGTACACCTACCAGTTGTGAGCCTATTTGTGTGGCCAGCCTGATGCGTTGCGCCTCGCCACCAGAAAGTCCTTTGGCGCTGCGGTTTAAAGAAAGATAATCCAGCCCCACGTCGAGCAGGAATTGTAGTCGTTCCCTTATTTCCTTGAGAAGTTCGGTTGCGATTTGTTTTTGCTTTCGCGAAAGCGTACCCTCCAAACCATCAAACCACTCTACCAGCAACGCAATATCCATATGCGCCAGTTGGGCAATGTTCATCTCGTTAACGCGGAAATAGAGTGATTCCTTGCGCAATCTTGTCCCCTTACATTTTGAACATTCCACATGGTCCATGTAGGCTTTTGCCCATCGTACCAGGCTAGTGCTGTCATTATTCTTGTAGGTGGTCTCTATAAAATTTGCCAGTCCCTCAAAATCAATCTTATAGTTACGTTTAACGCCCAGTTGCTTGCTGCTTACCTCAAGTGCGTCGTTCCCCCCATAGAGTATCATCTGTATTGCCTCTTTGGGAGCTTTTTCCAGCGGGTCAGACATTTTGAAATTGTACTTTTTGGCAATCAGTTCCAGTTGCTTAAAGATCCAGTTGTTCTTCTTCTCTGGATATGGCGCCAGTCCTCCCTTATTAATGGATTTAGTAAGATCAGGTATGATCTTCTTTTCATTGATCTGCATCAAACCACCGATGCCATTGCAGGTAGGGCAGGCACCTTTGGGACTATTGAATGAAAAATTATTGGGTTCTGGTTCAGGATAGGATATTCCAGTCTCGGGACACATGAGGTTACGAGAAAAGTAACGTGCCTCTTGCTCGTCGTGCGGTACAATCATCGCGATATCATTTCCATGGTACATAGCGACTTTAATAGCTTCATCCAGGCGCTTGATATCCTCTTCTCCAGAGCCTACCTGTAGTCTATCCACAACAATCTCTATATCATGAATTTTATAGCGGTCCAGTTTAAGTCCTTTTACGATGTCCTGGATCTTATTATCAGTACGCACCTTAACAAAGCCTTGCTTTGCAATCTGTTCAAAAAGTTCCCGGTAGTGACCCTTGCGCGACTGGATTACCGGTGCCAGGATGTTGAGTCGCTGGCCATCGTATTCCTTGATAATCAAATCACGTATTTGCTCGTCAGTATAACTGACCATTTTCTTACCGGTATTGTAAGAATAGGCATCGCTGGCACGAGCAAAAAGCAGCCGCAGGAAATCATAGATTTCAGTAATGGTCCCCACCGTGCTGCGCGGGCTTTTACTGGTCGTTTTTTGCTCTATGGCGATGACGGGAGATAAGCCGTCAATCTTATCTACGTCCGGACGTTCCAGCCCCCCGAGAAATTGTCTCGCATAGGCACTAAAGGTCTCAATGTAGCGACGTTGCCCCTCTGCATAGATGGTGTCAAATGCTAGTGATGACTTTCCAGAACCAGAAAGTCCCGTTATGACCACCAGTTTTTCCCTGGGAATATTTATATCGATGTTCTTTAAATTATGAACCCTTGCACCTTTGACCTCAATATATTCCTGTGTATCCTGCATAAATTATTTGCCAGCTCGCTAAATTAAAGACCCTATATTGATTAAAGTATAAAACGGGCTTAAAGCAACCGGGAAGTCGTTAAAACATGCCGATCATTTCCCCTATATGATCTTATTAAATAACAATAAAGTGGTGCAATATTGAAAGTTTATAACCTTAGGGTCTATAGCGTAGTATGTGCCACTCATTTTAACCGTACACAACCTTTCTCAAATCTTTTACCTTTGATAACTAAAGATGGACTTATGAGAAACGTTTTGCTTCTATTGCTGGTAGTTTCACAATCGGCAGTTGCTCAAAATGTGAATTTGGGAAAACTGGATGATTACATTGCAAAAACTCAAAAAGAATGGAACATCCCGGGACTGAGTGTAGGG
>JBARYP010000039.1:0-59313 GCA_049647945.1 Nonlabens sp.
TCTATAGAGCGTAATCGCGGTATTGAGCGCTACCCTGTACATCCAGGTAGAAAATTTACTGTCGCCCCTAAACTTGGGATACGCACGCCATAATTGAATGGTCACTTCCTGGAAAAGGTCGTTGTGAGCATCCTGATCATAGGTGTACAACCGGCAAATCTTATGAACGATGTTCTGGTTTTCCTCCAGCAGATCAATAAATTCGGTTTCTTTGAGTTTGTTCAAGGTGGTTAGTCTTCTTGTTTTATTAGTGCGCGGTAAATCGTTTTTGTTACATCAGGTAAACTTGTAGGTGGGAGTTGTCAATTCTTTTTACATTCGGGACTAATTGATTGTTAACTGCAATGTAGCTGGATTTACACATTTTATATTCGTTTAAAATTTGTTGATCCATGAATATTCCAGCCTCAAAAAATCCGCGAGTGGTCGTTGTGGGAGGTGGTTTTGGTGGGGTTACGCTTTCGCGAAAGCTAACAAAACAAAATCTACAAGTCGTTCTCATAGACCGTCACAACTACCACAATTTCCAGCCATTGATGTATCAAGTCGCCACAAGTGGTCTGGAACCCGACAGTATCGCCTTTCCGTTGAGAGGAGTCGTAGATAGACGGAATAATTATTTTTTTAGACTGGCGCAGGTAGAACGTGTAGATGCCGTAATCAATACCTTATACACTTCCATAGGAAAAGTAACCTTTGACTATTTGATCATAGCCACGGGATCCCGTACAAACTTTTTTGGCAATAAGCAGCTGGAGCAGGCCTCATTGCGCATGAAAACTATCCCACAAGCGCTGGACATACGCAGCTATATGCTGCAAAATCTGGAAAAGGCAACTTTATCTACCAGCAAGGAAGAACGTGCAAAGCTTATGCGCATTGTAATTTCTGGTGCGGGACCCACCGGGACGGAACTAGCAGGAGCCTTTGCTGAATTCAAAACTGGCGTATTGCCCAATGATTACCCAGACCTAGACCCTCAATCAATGCAAATCCATTTACTGGATGGTGCTGATAGGGTGCTGAGTACCATGAGCGAGAAGGCTAGTGACAAGGCGCAAAAATACTTGGACCAGCTAGGTGTAGTGGTTCATCTCAATACGCTGGTAGAGGATTACATAGAGGATAAAGTAGTTACTAATACGGATCTTGAGCTTGAGGCCCACATTTTTATATGGAGTGCGGGAGTTATAGGAAACCCCATCCCTGGCTTGAAGGAAACTGCCCTCGATGAGCGCTCACAACGTTACCACGTTGATCTCTTTAATAGAGTTGAAGGTTACGATCATGTTTTTGCCATAGGAGATATAGCCCTTATGAAAACTGAAGAGTTTCCCAAAGGTCACCCCATGGTGGCCCAACCAGCCATACAACAAGCAGACTTACTGGTAATAAACCTCAAACGTGTAAGGAACGGTAAATCCCTTAAGAAATTTAAATATTTTGATAAGGGGAGTATGGCAACCATAGGTCGCAACAAAGCCGTTGCAGATGTTGCGGGTATAACCCTGGGTGGTTTTCTTGCGTGGATAACGTGGCTTGCGGTACATCTTTATTTTCTGGTAGGCGTACGCAACCGGCTAGTCGTATTTCTGAACTGGGTGTACAATTACTTTAATTTTGATCGAGCTGCCCGGGTAATTATTAGACCCTTTAAAAAAGAATCTACCCACGCAGGGCTAGGGCAGCCATAGAATTCTTGTACGCTAGAATATTACCGTTATCTATAGGCATACGCAGTGCGTTTGCTACCTTTGTAACTAGATTTTAATATTTAAAAGGAAACTACATGAGTACATATGATGTTGTCGTAATAGGTTCAGGACCTGGAGGATATGTTGCCGCTATACGTTGTGCACAACTGGGAATGAAAACGGCTCTTATTGAAAAGTATGATACCCTGGGCGGTACCTGTCTCAATGTAGGTTGTATTCCTTCCAAAGCATTGCTGGATTCCTCACACCACTATGAAGATGCCATCAAACATTTTGAAGAACATGGTATCCAGATACCGGGTGAGGTAAAGGTAGATTTTGAACAAATGATTGCCCGCAAAAAAAAGGTGGTCGATCAAACCTGCGATGGAGTAGCCTATTTGATGAAAAAAAATGAGATCGAGGTCATTACCGGTACTGGCTCATTTATAGATGCTACCCATGTTAAAATTCAAGGTGAAAAAGAGCAAACGGTCCAGGCAAAATACATTATCATCGCTACTGGTTCAAAGCCGGCAAACCTTCCATTTATCGACCTTGACAAAGAACGTATTATCACATCAACCGAGGCTTTAAAGCTCAAAGAAATCCCTAAACACATGGTGGTTATAGGTGGCGGTGTGATAGGTCTCGAGCTGGGTCAGGTGTATAGAAGGTTAGGTGCAGAAGTTACCGTAATTGAATATCTGGATCGCATTACCCCTGCCATGGATAAAACCATGTCCAAGGAACTTATGAAAGTGCTGAAAAAGCAGGGAGTCAAATTTCATCTCTCGCACGCTGTGAATAAAGTTGAACGCAACGATGATGAGGTAATCGTTACCGCAAAAAACAAAAAAGGAGAGGAAGTTGAATTTAAAGGAGATTACGTTCTCGTATCAGTAGGTCGCAAGCCTTATACAGATAAGCTGAACGCTCAAGCGGCGGGAGTCAAAATAAATGAGCGTGGACAGGTGGAAACAAATAATCAATTGCAGACTAATGTTCCTAACATCTATGCCATAGGAGATGTGGTAGCCGGTATCATGCTTGCACACAAAGCCAGCGAAGAAGGCACTATGGTGGCAGAAGTTATCGCTGGTCAAAAACCCCACATTAACTACAACTTAATACCTAACGTAATCTATACCTGGCCAGAAGTAGCCAGCGTAGGTAAAACTGAGGAGGAACTGAAAGAATCTGGGGTCGACTACAAGTCAGGCTCTTTTCCCATGAGAGCTTTGGGCAGGTCCAGAGCATCTGGAGATATAGATGGTCTCGTTAAAATTCTTTCTGACAAAGAAACTGATGAAGTGCTGGGGGTTCATATGATAGGAGCGCGAGTCGCAGATTTGATTTCAGAGGCTGTGGTTGCCATGGAATTTAGAGCTAGTGCCGAAGATATTGCAAGGATGTCCCACGCGCATCCCACCTATGCCGAGGCGGTAAAGGAAGCAGCGCTTGCGACAACCGGCGATCGTGCATTACATATATAGCATAAAGTTTTAATGTTGAAAACCATCCAAGTAACTATCTTGGATGGTTTTTCATTTTGAGTACTCAAAAAGGTGAGAAATTGTAAACACTTTACTATTGATGATCTGGATCTGTTCAAAAGACAGGTCATGGAGTATTATAAATGCGAGGAATACTTCACTCTGTTAGAAAGCAATTCAAAACATAACTCAAATACTTCAAGTTCAGCACTTATTGCGATAGGTGCGATAGCAGTTTTAGAAACAGATTGCCAAAATGCTTTCAAAAAATTACAACATTTTAAGGAGTTACATAAGGACTGGATATTTGGATTATTAGGTTATGACCTCAAAAATGAGGTAGAACAATTAAAGAGCAAGAATCCAGATATAATGGAATTCCCAGACTTAATTTTCTATATTCCAGAGCTGGTAATGGAGTTCAAGGATAATAATTTACTAATTCATTTTAAAGAAGATAAAACACCAGACTTTGAGAGTCTGTTGAACAAAATAAAAGGTTTTGCTACTGATAGAATTCTGTATAGCCGGAATGATAGACCTCAAAGTCATCTAGTAGCTACTGATACCAGAGAAGAATATCTTGATAAAGTTGATATGGTACGACAACATATTCAGCAGGGCGATATTTATGAAGCTAATTTTTGTACCCAGTTTTATGCAACTGATGTTGATTTTGATTTATTTAGAGGATTCAGGGATTTAAACCAGAATAGCCAGCCCCCCTTTGCAGCGCTAGCTCGGCTTAAAAATTACGGTATGGTGAGTGCAAGTCCAGAGCGATATCTTAAAAAAACAGGTCTTACCGTCATATCTCAACCCATTAAAGGAACCGCTAGGCGTTCAGATAACTTACGAGAGGATGATGACCTGAAAAGTGGATTAATTAATGATCAAAAAGAGCGATCTGAAAATATAATGATCGTCGATCTGGTAAGGAATGATCTTTCCAGAACTGCCCAAAAGGGAACCGTAGAAGTAACGGAGTTATTTAAGCTGTACACTTTTAAGCAGGTTCATCAAATGATCAGTACAATTGAGAGTAAGGTGTCGCCTGCCGTTACATTGTCCGAGATCCTGGCTACCACATTCCCCATGGGCAGTATGACCGGGGCCCCCAAGGTGGAGGCCATGAAGATTATTGAAAATCTGGAATCCTTTAAACGGGGAGCTTATAGCGGCGCGTTAGGCTACTGCAAACCAGATGGTGACTTTGATTTCAGCGTTTTAATCAGGACAATTTTGTACAATACTGAAAGTAAAAACCTATCCTTCAGCGTGGGTAGTGCGATTACCATTGCGGCTGTTCCTGAACGTGAATACGATGAGTGTCTGGTAAAAGCTGCTGCTTTATTAGAGGTGTTAGAAAAGCAAGGTATAAAGCGATCACACCATGCTAGCTGAATTTAAACAACATATTCTAAGCTCATTTCCAGAGTTGTTAAGTAAGAGAGTAGGTGTTGCAGCGAGTGCTGGTCTAGACAGTACAGTACTGCTACATCTACTGCGTGAATTGAAAATAGACACCACCATAGTTCATTTTAATTTTCAGCTCAGGAGTGATGAATCTGATGGAGATGAGTCTTTCCTAAGGGAACTGGCGAGCAATTATAATGTAGCCATTGAGGTTTGCCGTGAGGATACTTTGTCTTATGCTACCTTAAAAAAAATGTCTATTCAGGAAGCTGCAAGAGAGTTGCGATATACTTTCTTCAATAAATTAATTGATGACCATACCGTAGATTATGTGGTGACGGCCCACCACTTGGACGATCAACTAGAAACTTTTCTTATTAATCTGGGACGCGGTACCGGACTAAAAGGTTTATTGGGAATACCGCCATGGCGTCATAATATTGCCAGACCCCTCTTGCCTTACAGTAGAGAACAAATTCTGCAATATGCTAACTATCATAATCTAAAGTGGCGAGAGGATAGCAGCAACAACTCACTACATTACCAGCGCAACCAGCTGCGCATCAAGGCAATACCCATCCTTTTAGAAAGTTTACCACATCTAACCAAAACGTTTCAGGCCACCTTAAACAACTTGAGACAGGTATATGAGTTGAGTGAGGTGGAGGTATTACGCTTTCGCGAAAGCGTAACCCGCAAAATTCCACAAGGGTTTGAAATTGATTTGAATAAAGTACAGGATACGGTAAATACGGCTACACTCTTATACGAATTGTTGAAGCCTTATGGTTTCAATACCAGCGATATTAAACAGATTCTTACCGCTAGCACGGGAAGATCTATTCATTCACGGACTCATACCCTCTATAAAGATCGTCAAAAGCTACTGATATCAAAGAAAACAGCAGCTCAAGTCAGTGACATTTCCATAAATTCAACGGGAATATATCACTTAGGGAATACCAAGCTAAAAGTGGTAATTATAGAAACAATGGACGCTCTAGACCACATCGCAAGAACAAAATCAGCCAAAAGATGCTATGTAGATTTTGATAAGGTAGGTTTTCCGTTTTTATTAAGAGCGCCACGACGAGGTGATCGCATAAATCCCATTGGTTTTGTGGGCAGTCAACTTATAAGTAATATATTAGTCAACAACAAGTTGTCGATGGTGGATAAAGCGAGTGCGCTAGTGCTATGCAGTAACACTACCATCTTGTGGTTACTGGGGTACCGCGCAAGTAGGGAATTCCTGATAACCAGCACAACCACTAGAATCCTTCAATTTGAAGTTTTAGAAAATGAATAAATTATATACGGTACTAGCCTTAGTAATTTGCCAGTTGAGTCTCGCGCAATTCGGTCAAATGAAAGATCCGGTAGCATGGTCCACCCAGGTGACGGTAATTGATCAAGACACTTTTGAGCTTACCGCAACCGCCACGCTTGATGAGGGATGGCATATCTACTCACAAACACGTACTGAATCCCTTACCAGACCTACGGCAACTGTTTTTGAATACTTTGACATTGAGGGCAAGGTTGAGTTACTGGGAGTCAATGAAGAAATAGGAGTGTATGCACAATTTGAAGAAGTTTGGGGAGCAGACGTTTATCAGTTTTCTGATAAGGCTGTATTCAAACAACGCATCAAACTGCTGGAACCGGTACCCTTTATAGTAGTCCAGGCTACCTCACAAGCCTGTAATGAAGTGAGCTGTCTAATGCCCACTCCAGTAGCGTTGACCTACACCTTTAATGGCAATGCACCACCAGAGGATCCCGGTTATATTTTAGAAACTTATCTCGATCAAGAGTTAACACCGGTTGAACCGCAAATAGCCGATGCGACAGCGATTCCATCAAAAGCTGATAGCAAGGAGACTACTACACAGGGTGAAACACAAAATGAAGAATTTTCCTTTTCACAAGCTAGTAAGTTCAAGGAGACGGGAAGCGAGAAAAGCTACTGGCTCATATTTCTGGGATGTGTGGTAGCGGGGTTGTTGACGTTGTTGACCCCGTGCGTATTTCCTATGATCCCCATGACGGTTTCCTTTTTTACCAAGCAAACTGGAAACAAGGCTAGGGGTAAGTTCAACGGGGTGCTTTATGGGGTGTTTATAGTATTGATTTATACGCTTTTTAGTTTACCATTTTATCTATTTGAAAGTTTCTCACCAGATTTCTTCTATGAATTTAGCACTAATCCGTGGCTCAATCTGGTCTTTTTCACGGTGTTTGTGATTTTTGCGATTAGTTTTTTTGGAGCCTTTGAGATTACGTTGCCTAACAGTTTGATCAACAAGGTGGATGGTGCAGCAAATCTGGGAGGTATTATAGGCGTCTTTTTTATGGCGCTTACCTTAGTTCTTGTTTCGTTTTCCTGTACAGGACTAGTAATAGGTGGTGTATTGGGTAGTGCCTTGTCAACTGATGGTGGCGCTATCGCTCTTACCTTCGGTCTGTTTGGTTTTGGAATAGGTCTTGGAATCCCATTTTCATTATTTGCCCTATTCCCTAGGTTGCTGGATGGACTGCCTAAATCTGGTGGTTGGTTAAATACGGTAAAGGTGTTTTTGGGATTTGTAGAACTTGCCTTTGCGTTTAAGTTTTTGTCAAATGCAGACCTGGTCTGGCAAGCAGGTATCCTACCCAGAGAAATATTCCTAGCTATATGGATCGCTATTTTTGGAGCTTTGGCTTTGTATCTATTCGGTAAAATTACTTTACCCCACGATGATGTACTGGACCGCATATCTGTAGGGAGATTGTTGCTGGGTATAGGGGCCTTGTTTTTTACTGTATACCTCATACCGGGAATGTGGGGCGCACCGGTAAAAATCCTAAGCGGATTTACCCCACCTCAAACTTATGCAGAGTCGGTTCACGGTGTGGGATTCAAAAAAACGTCAAACCGAGAAAGTATTCCTAAGGGTGCTAAGGTAATTGTGCACGACCTCATAGCTTTTGAAGATCTAGAAGAGGGAATCGCCTACGCAAAAGAGGTCAACAAGCCGATCATGATTGACTTTACCGGCTGGACTTGTGTTAATTGTAGGAAGATGGAGGATAGAGTGTGGAGCAATCCACGAGTCCTTAATTTACTCAAAACCGAGTACGTACTGGTATCGCTTTATCTTGATGAATTGAAGTCTCTTGCCAAAGAAGAACAGGTAGTATCTCAATCTACTGGAAAAAAATTGCGTACCGTAGGGAATAAGTGGAGTGACTTTCAAATAAGTCGTTACGGTGTAAATGTACAACCGTACTATGCCATTATAGACTCAGAGGGGAACGACCTAGTAAGGCCAGTAGGCTATACCCCAGACCCGGAGGAATACGCAGAATGGTTAGAATCAGGTTTGCAATAGAAATATTATACTTCTATCAACCATTTAGTATTTAGGGAAAATACTTATAGTGTACTTCTGATTCAGCTGGACGATGTGAGCTTTAAAATGTTCAAGAATTGATATATCGATAGTACTATACTAGATCGCTCCTGACAATCTGTTTAATTCTTAAGTACTACTACTTCACATGGTAATTTGCATGCTACGCGGGTAACTTATGGTCATGTTGAGCAAAAGCTCTAGAATTGATGTGTTTTAATACTGGTTTACAGAACTCAAGAGCCGTTGCTTACAGCTCCACGACCTTTTGTATGTGTGGGTAAAGAAAATGTGAATAGGCTCGTATTTCGCGTAGTTATATTTATGTAACCCTTTGATAAAGTTAAAACCTAAATAGCTTCACACATTAAGTAAATCACACGTAAGTCCAAAGTAAACAAGTGGTTAGATACCTATGAACGCTTTTCTTTTTTTTAAAAATCATATGTAACAGCGAGCGGCTACTTTTAGGCATACGGGATATTGAGGTGATATCAAACAAAAACGGCTTCCAATTTTGGAAGCCGTTTTAAAAGAATATTTATATCGATTAATTAACCCTAAAGGTAACTCTTCGTACAGTTTGTCTAGCAGCGCTGCTACCTTTCTCTACTGATGAATCAACACCACCACCTGTTGTCGTGATTCTGGATTCTGAAATCCCCGCTGCGATCATAACCTCTTTAACTCTTTCTGCTCTGCGCTCAGATAGTGATTTGTTGAAAGACTCAGTTCCCAACTCATCAGCATATCCGGTTAAAGTAGCACTTTGTGATGGGTTGTTTTTCATATAGGCAACAATATTACTTAAAGCACCTAGAGAGTAAGTTTCTGGCTTGTCACTAGCAAATTTGAAATAGACGTTAATGTAACCCTCATTAATAAGTGTCTTCATTACGTCTCCAGCATTTTTACCATCACGAGCTAGTGCATCAAGGTCTGCCTTAGTAGCATATCGTGCTTCAAGAGAACTTTCTAGCTCATCTGGGATACCATTCTTATTAATGTCGATAGCTCTTCCTTTGGAATCGACGGCAACCCCGCTTTCAGTAGTATTGTCTCTATCCAGATAGTTTGGAACGCCATCTTGGTCATCATCTGCAAGATCAGTTATTAATTTGTTGACTTCTTTTTCTAGATTATCCAGGCGATCATCCTTGGGATCTGTGTACCAGTCTGCGTGCTTGTCTTTAGATCCTAAGTAAATATTGAGACCTATAGAGGCGTTGTACATAGCACTTTGGAAACCTCTTGACTCTTGTGAAGGAATTACCGTAGCACCGTCCCACGTAATTTCTTGATCAATATTTCCTATTATAGAAAGGTCTCCAAAAAGGGCAATCCTATCTGATAGTCTTATTTGAGGTGTAATACCAAAGGTTGCAAAAGAACCCCACTCACTATCATCTGGCACTAATCCGTTTTCTGTACTTAGACGGAAAGCACCCAAACCACCATGCAGTAGGATATTAAAAGACTTTGTCCACTCTCTAAAACCCATGATTTCGCCAGCATTCACAACACCTTCAAGACCAGTTCTAAAATATCGGGAATCAAACTGAAGAGCCGCACGTTTATCACTTTTAATGGAATTGTATCCTAAATCAAGGTTGAAACCGAATTTATTGTTGACCATGTAACGGATTCCTAGATCAGCCTGGAAAAATGATGGCGTATTGACAAATGTTCCCTTTGTAAACTGTCTAGTAGGTTTGTTTACACCCACACCTATGTCTAAAGACCAGTGGTTATAAGCATCTCGTGGACTCATATTAGTTGAGTCTTGAGACATTTCATTATTTTCCATCATGTCCTCCTGTGCAAAAATTGCTATGGAACACATCATGATACATGCTGTAAGAAGCCTTTTCATAATATAAACTGATTGATAGTTTAGACGCAAATATATAAAAGTAACACTAGCAGCGATTTCTTACTTACCTTAATTTATGATAAAATGTTGATTTCTGTTAAAAATCGTTTTTTCAGCGCTATTGCTGCTCTGTTCTGGCGTCTAGATAATCGGGGATACCATCGCCATCTGTATCTATGGCGTCATCAGGATTACCGTCACCGTTAGGGTCTGCATTTTCTTCAATTGTAGGAATACCGTCGTTATCATCATCTGCATCTCTAAAGTTGAAAATCCTGTCGTTATCGCTATCGTCAAGCCCAGTTGTAGTCACTATCCTGTCCCCGTTCAAATCCTCATAGATGGAGAGAATTCCATCGTTATCGTGGTCTGCTATATTAACGCTGCGCAATTGGAAGGTAAACGATAATGGTGAATAAGCTGGAATTCCATTAATCGATCTGGAAAAGTATCCCAGACCAGAAGGTAGGAACACAGCACCCACGCCAGATCCTTGGAATGATAGGGTGCCATCTGGTTCTGGAGTAATCACAGTCGCACCTTCAAATTCCTGAAGAGCAGCCCCAAAACCTGCAATCACACCGGGAATATCAAACCAGATGGGATTAACTGAACTATCAAAAACTGTATTGTCAAGCAGTTTACCTTGATAACTAACCAGCGTACTATCTGCAAATAGTGGTTTCAAACCACCATTACCTTCTCGTACCTTCAACACGTAATAGGTATAGTTTACCCCGTCGCGTATGAGGGATCTTTCCTCAACTTGCTCACTTAAAGGTATAGTTCCAGTCGTAGTAAGTGGGGTAGGGGACAATTCTATCGCTACATCCTCACTAGGAGCGGCGCTTGAAAGTTCTTCATAGTTATAGAAATGAGTATCAAGATAGGAGCGCAGTTCAATAGCGTCTTCTAGAGCCACCTCATTGCGATCCCTGTCTGGGATTGCATCACTATCATCATCACTTCCACAGGAGTAGAGAACTATAGCGCCCAGTAGCAATCCTAATATTTTGACTTTATTCATCACAAATTTTTAAGGCGGCAAAGATACCATTTTCACCTATGTTTGTAGTGGTAACGCTTCTGAATGGCTAATCATATGCGCGTCGATAAATTTCTCTGGGCAGTAAGATATTTCAAGACTCGCAGCAAGGCGACTGATGCAGTAAAGAAGGGCCGCATCAGAATTAATGACCAGGTAGTCAAACCGGCCAGGGATGTTTTTCCCGGTGACTTCATTCAGGTGCGCAAGGATCAAATTGACTACCGCATAGAAGTCCTGGATCTACCGCCCAGTAGGGTAGGTAATAAATTGGTCAATCTTTACAGGACAGACCGCACCCCACAGGAGAACTTTGAGGCTCGCAAAATGATCGAACTCAATCAAGACTATTACCGTCGTAAAGGAGAGGGGCGTCCCACAAAGAAAGATAGAAGGGACTTATCTGACTTACTCAATGATGGTGGAGAAGAGTGATTTGATGTTATCCAGCACCTACTGGAGCGATAGATACCGGTCACACAACACTCCCTGGGATCTAGGTAAGGTATCCAGTCCTCTCAAGTCTATTATTGATAGTCTTGAGGATAAATCCCTCAAAATCCTTATTCCTGGTGCAGGTAACTCACATGAAGCCAGGTATCTATTGGAAAAAGGTTTTACCCGGGTAAAGGTTCTGGATTATGCTATGGAACCGCTTGAGTTACTCAGTCGACAAGTAGGAAATTCCCAATCAATCCGCGTGTTGCAAGAAGACTTCTTCAATTCTTCTGGGTCTTATGACTTGATTCTTGAGCAAACTTTTTTCTGTGCGCTTGAGTTACGCTTTCGCGAAAGCTATAAAAATAAAATGCTGGAACTTCTCAACCATAATGGTAGTTTGAGAGGAGTGTTGTTTAATTTTCAGGGAGCGCGTAAAGAGCCACCATACGGGGGCAGTAAAGAGGAATACCGATTACTGTTCAAAGAAGGATTTCATATCTTGAGGCTGGATGAGTCGCAGATCTCAGAACCATCCAGGAAAGGAAAAGAATTGCTTATACATTTAAAAAAGCGCAGTAATGACAGAAATACTTGATCACCACCAGATTAACCACAAAATCAATAGGATAGCCTACCAGATTGCAGAGGAGTTCATCAACGAATCTCAAATCGTGCTGGCAGGAATTGATCAAGGTGGCTATCAACTTGCGCTGTTGATCAAAGAACAACTCGCAGGAATATTGCAAGTTGATATAAAATTGTGCCGCGTTACCATTGATAAGCGCAACCCCCAGGATAAAGTAATTACCAGTATTCCAGAGGGCCAGTATAAGAATACGGCAATTGTCCTATGCGACGATGTATTAAATAGTGGTACTACGCTTATGTACGGTGTGCGCCACTTTCTCAACGTGCCACTCAATAGCTTGAAAACGGCAATTTTAATCAACCGCAATCACAAAAAATATCCCGTAAAGGCAGACTATAAGGGATTATCTCTCAGTACTACCATGGAAGAGCACATCGATGTGCAAATCGCGCAGGCGCCATTTACGGTAACGCTAGCGTAGAGCCTTTATAACGGCACTAGCAACTTGAATGGGCGTGAGATCGCTGGTGTTTACTTTAAGATCTGCCATCTGGTAAAATGCACGTCTTTCAAACAGGTGCTTACCTATGAACTCCATAAGATCAGTTTCATTTTCCATGTTTGCAATCAGCGGTCTGTGAGCGCGCTCTATAATTAGCCGCTGGGTCAATATGGGAATGCTGGCATCTAGATAAATGCTTTTTGTATGGACATGGTTGTTGATCAATTCCATATTGTCATAGTAACATGGAGTACCGCCGCCTAGTGATAGGACGCATCGGTTATTTTTATTAATCAGGTCCATCAGTATGGAGCGCTCACGTTTCCTAAAATAGATCGCTCCCTTTTCCTCAAAAATTTGCGCAACCGATCTGTTCTCAAGTTTCTCGATTTGCTGGTCCAGATCTATAAATTCAATTGACAACAGTTCTGAAATCAATTGACCCACCTGTGTTTTGCCAGAACCCATATAGCCTAATAGAACAATTTTCTCACACTTTAATCTCATGTTTTTGGGCCCGATTTCATTCCTTCAAAATTAATTCTAAAATTACTTTAAGGATTTAATTATAGTTTTATATTTGCACCCGCGTTAAAACAGCGTTGATCTGGTAGCTCAGTTGGTAGAGCATCTCCCTTTTAAGGAGAGGGTCCTGGGTTCGAGCCCCAGCCAGATCACTTTAAGAAAAGCTCTCTTTTTTCGAGGGCTTTTTTTCTACCCGGGTGCTGAAATTGGTAGACAGGCACGGTTGAGGGCCGTGTGCACTTGTGCGTGTGGGTTCAAGTCCCATCCCGGGTACAATTTGTTTTACTGCTCCTCTCTTCTTTTGCGGTAACGCGCTGTTCTAAAGTATTTTATAGATAGTTTTGAAATTAAAATTGCTTGCGTTTTGTTACGCTTTCGCGAAAGCGTGAACCTCTTATTTTCTCCCCAATTTTTTTACTGCTCGTTAATTTCAATATACGGACAGGTTAGAATTATAGTTTTTAGCTATACGGTACATTGTAATTATAATCGGTTGCTATAACGATTTCTCGTAATTATTCTAATTTAGAGGTCAATTAAAACCACTAGTCATGAGCCAAGAAGAAAACTATCACAACAGTAAAGGAAATAAAACCAATGTCTGGGATATCAATCAGCCCAGTAAAGCAATTGACAAATGTCCATTTATGGGTGGTGCGCCAGTCAATGTCGCCGGTCACGGAACGACTAACCAGGACTGGTGGCCCAATGCCATTAAACTTAATATATTAAGACAGCACGCAGCAAAATCAAATCCGCTGAGTGATGATTTTAATTACAAAGAAGAATTTCAAAAACTAGATCTTGAAGCCCTCAAATCAGATCTTAAAACTCTAATGACCGACTCCCAGGACTGGTGGAGCGCAGATTATGGACATTATGGGGGATTAATGATACGCCTGGCCTGGCACAGTGCGGGAACATATAGAATAGGTGATGGTCGTGGAGGCGCGAGTGCGGGTAACCATCGATTTGCACCGCTTAATAGCTGGCCCGACAATGGAAATCTAGACAAGGCGCGCCTATTGTTATGGCCTATCAAGAAAAAATATGGTCAGAAGATTTCTTGGGCAGACTTAATGATACTTGCCGGAAATATGGCTCTAGAATCAATGGGGTTTAAAACCTTTGGCTTTGCGGGAGGACGCGAGGACATCTGGGAACCAGAACAAGATATCTACTGGGGTAGCGAGACGGAGTGGTTGGGTAACGAGGAACGCTATGCTACCGGTGAACTGGAATCACCCCTGGGAGCTGCCCATATGGGATTGATCTACGTTAATCCAGAGGGACCCAACGGTAATCCAGACCCGTCCCTATCTGCTCACGATATTAGGGAGACCTTTGGCCGTATGGCGATGGATGATTATGAAACCGTTGCACTTATAGCAGGCGGTCACACCTTTGGAAAAGCTCACGGTGCAGCAGATCCAGATGAGTACGTAGCAGCAGAACCAGCAGGGGCAAAGATCCAAGACATGAGTAAGGGATGGATCAATAGCTATAAAAGCGGTATGGGAGACCATACGATTACCAGCGGACTAGAAGGGGCATGGACTCCTAATCCCACTCAATGGGATCACGACTATTTTAGAGTACTGTTTGAATACGAGTGGGAATTGACAAAGAGTCCCGCCGGCGCGCATCAATGGCGTCCTACTGATGCCTCAAATCCTGATAAGGCTCCCATGGCAGGTAATAAAAACGAGCAACAGGACTTGATGATGTCCACAGCAGACATGGCTCTTAAAATCGATCCTGATTACCGCAAGGTATCACTTCATTTTAAAGAAAATCAAGAAGAGTTTGAAGACGCGTTTGCCAGAGCCTGGTATAAATTGACTCACCGTGATATGGGACCACAGGCGCGCTACCTAGGCGCAGATGTTCCTCAAGAAGAACTACTCTGGCAAGACCCACTACCCGCTGCAGGCGACAATCAAATCTCTGCACAAGATATAGAACAGCTTAAGGGGAAAATTCTAGATTCTAACCTTACTGTTGCTGAATTGGTAGAGACCGCCTGGGCAAGCGCATCTACTTACCGTGATTCTGATAAACGTGGTGGTGCAAATGGCGCAAGGATACGACTAGCACCGCAAAATAATTGGGAAGTTAATAAGCCCGAGCAGCTTGCCAAGGTTTTGAAAAACCTAGAAGAAATCCAGCATCACTTCAATGAAAATAATTCCAGTCAAGTCTCAATGGCAGATCTTATCGTTCTCGCAGGAACAGCTGCTGTGGAAAAAGCAGCGAGCGACGACGGTCACGATATATGTGTGGAATTTACCGCTGGACGTACAGATGCGTCGCAGGAGCAGACTGATGTCGATTCCTTCGGCTATCTAGAACCACGCGCCGATGGTTTTAGGAATTATATCAAAGAAGGTGAAAAAGTGAACGGCGAGGACTTTCTACTGGACAAGGCAAACCTGCTTTCCCTTTCCATTCCAGAAATGAGTGTGCTGGTTGCGGGCCTACGAGTGATGGGGGTTAATTACCACGATGAATATTATGGAATGTTCACCCAGAAATCAGGCCGCTTGACTAATGACTTTTTTGCTACAGTTACTGATTTAGATCTTGATTGGGAAGCACTTTCCTCTTCAGAAATGCTGTTTAAAGGTGTCGACAGGAAAACCAAAGAACACCTCTACACCGGCTCTAGGGTGGACCTAATATTTGGTTCAAATACAGAGTTGCGAGCCGTGGCAGAGGTTTATGCCAGCGACGACGCAAGTGCTCGATTTGTTTCGAATTTTAGCAAGGCGTGGACTAAGGTTATGAATTTAGATCGCTTTGATCTCAAATAACCTATAAATACTCAAGGTAAAAGAATAAGATGACTGCGTACTGAGGCTCCGGCTGCGGGCGCGGTCATTCTTTTATTCGGCAAAAAGGAGAATGTTACTCATCAATCGTTCTCGTATCAAGTTCATGATGCGCTTGTTGAGGGCGGTACTATTTTCCATATAAGTGGCATATTCATCCTGAGTAAAACAGCCCACAATCATTCCCTTCAAGAGATTTTTAAACCGTTGATCTCGATTTACTGAATGCTCAATATATTTTGACCTTTGATCTGCTTTAAGATTATGGAAAACGTTTTTGCGCTGTACGATGTAGTTTTTAAAAGCTGCTACCAGTAGGTCATTTTGTAATTTCACAATGGGTCGCAAGGTGATGTTTTGAAACAATTCTTCCTCACTCATATTGGTGGTGACCCTAGCGCTGGGTAATGCGGGTCTCATTGCAACTAGCTGTTCATCTCTTTCCATCAATAAGTGCCGTTTTCTAAAAATTTAGCTTTTTTCTCTGGTGTGGGTAGCACACAGCTTTCTTTCTCACCGAACCATTTATAGCGGTTTCTGGCAATGAATTCGTAAACGGGGTTCTTCAGCAAATCAGGCAGTATATTGAGTAGGTATAGTAATTTCCATCCACCATCCAGTCTTCTTGCAATCTTTACTGCGGCCTCCGCTTTCGCGAAAGCGGAATTACCACTAACTAATACGATACTATCAATATGATCTGGATCTATACCATGGCGATCTAGTAATTCTAGACCTACGGGGCTGCGTAAAGCGGCAAACCTGAAATGGTCTGCACGGTCTCGATCAATGATGAAATTTACTGCGCCATTACATAGGTTACAAACGCCATCAAACAAAATAATGTCTTTATCTGTATTCATCATCCTACTTTTTCCAGTTGATCCAAACTCACGCTGGTGGTAAAAAAACCATAGTTTACGATGGCTTTCCCGCGTTCAATCTTGTCAATGGTCCCTACCGATTTTGAGTCCAGCAGTCTCACGCGATCTTTTAATTTCAATTCGGCTGCGGTGGGTACTTTATTTTCTTTTTTAAGTGGTAGGTTTTTCTTCTTTTTTTCTGCTCTTATCTTATCGGTTTTTTGCAATAACTCATGTTCTACCTGCTTCTTCTTACTAGCCTCTTTCTTGATTTGGGGCGTAGGTTTTTTCTTGATTTTTGGCCGGTGCTTCACGTTTTCTGTAATCACCAGTTTCATGAGATCATCCTGCAACTGCTTCTTTTTGTTTGAAGCGGCAAAATCTGCAGCCAGCGCGTCAAATCGCTTTCCTAGTTGGATATATCGCTGGTAGGTATCGTACATCTCTTGAAAATCCTCGAGTTTTTGCTGGATGCGTTCTTGGGTGTCGTCCAGTTTGTTGGACTTTTTAGTCGCTTCTACCTCGCGATTGCGCAGGGTTATATTGTTTTTGCGCAATACTGATCGCTCTTTTTGTAAAGCAGCGATGGATTTATCAAATCTAATCTTGCCGCGCTCCACTTTCTTTTTTGCCTTGTTGACAAGCGAGTAGGGAATTCCGTTTTTTTGCGCCACCTCAAAGGTAAAAGAACTACCGGCCTCACCCATTTGTAATTTGTAGATGGGTTCCAGGGACTGCGCATCAAAAAGCATATTTGCGTTAGTCATTCCCTCTAATTCATTTGCCAGCATCTTCAAATTTGTATAGTGCGTGGTAATGATGCCGTAACTGGATCTGGAGTGCAGTTCTTCCAGCATACTTTCAGCCAGCGCACCTCCCAGTTCTGGATCAGACCCCGTGCCGAACTCATCAATCAGGAATAAGGTATTCTCGTTTGCAACCTTTAAAAAACCACGCATGTTTTTAAGACGGTAGCTGTAGGTACTTAGATGATTATCAATACTTTGGTTGTCTCCTATATCGGTAAGCACGCTATCAAAAAAGCATAGCCTACTTTTTTCATGAACCGGTAGCAAAAAACCCGATTGCGCCATGAGTTGCAGCAGACCTACGGTTTTAAGCGTAATCGATTTACCCCCTGCATTAGGCCCAGAGATTACGATGATGCGATTATCCTGGGCGAGTCTTATGGTTTGTGGGTAGGTAGTTTCATTGCGTTCACGGTTACTAATGAGTAGTAGGGGGTGATAGGCATCCACCAGTTCTAGCTCCTTATGATCTACAATCATGGGCAGTAAGCCGTTCATTCTTTGAGCATATCGCGACCTCGCGGCAATGACATCAGTCTGGGTGAGGTATTCTTTGTAAAGAACAAAGTCAGCAATAAAGGGTCTTAAAAAATCCGTGAGTTCTTTGAGAATGCGCATGATTTCCTCGCGCTCTTCCAGTTCTAGTTCTGCTAGTTTGCGGGATAGGGTTAATACTCGTTCCGGCTCTATGTAGGAAATACTACCTGTTTTAGAACTTCCCATAATCTTACCCTTTACCTTACGGCGGTGCATGGCCTTCACAGCGAGGACACGTCTATTCTCTACTACAGTTTCCCTAATGTCGTCAAGATAATCCAGCTGGCTATAATGACTTAATGCCATACCAAAACTACCATTGAGCTGACCCCGCACGGTATTCATCTCACGGCGCAGATTTTTGAGCATGGGCGAGGCATCGTCCTTTATCTCTCCAAAGCGATCAATCACAAGATCTACCTCGCGGGGAACGCTGTCGTTGAATTCTATACTGGATGTACGGTAATAAAGCGTGGGGAAATCTTCTCTTACTCTTTTGAAGAACTTGAGATGCTCATTCACTTGCCGTGGCAGGTGTGCCAGTTTGCGTATGCTTTCTTTTTCTAGTGAGCTATTCTCAATGTCCAGAAGTTGTAGTTCCCTGTCTATATTATCAAATCCATGATTGGGAATGCGATGCTCGCTGGAGTATGATTCCAGGTACTCATGGGTGTGCAGCAATAGGGTGGTAGCTCGATTCCTGTCATGAACAGGTTTTACATTTCTCATGGCAGTCTTGCCATAGTCGGTCACGCAATACGTGGTAGCTTGTTCCAGCACGGTGTCAAACTCGAGATCCTGAATGGTTTTTTGGGTAATCTTCCTCATTATAGTATCACAAAAATACATTGCCATCCCCGCGAGTGCGGGGATGTTGTGAATTGTTTAAATAGGTAGAAACCAGGATTACTACACAATTTTAATGATGGCAACGCAGTTTCATTATTAGGCTTTGATAACTACATACTTATTTTTAAAACATCCAGCTAGCGCTGTTGTACCATCAAATTCCAGCATCATTTTTATTGCTTATTATTCAACGATGTCAATTATGGTGGTAGGGTTCACCCTTTAAGATGGTAAACGCCCTATACAACTGTTCCACGGCAAACAATCGTACCATCTGGTGGGAAAAAGTCATGGCACTCAATGATAGTTTGCTACTGGCACGGGCATAGACCTCGTCTGAGAATCCGTAGGGACCACCTATTATAAAGACTAGATTCTTGAGCCCAGAAACACCACGTTTGTTGATCAGTTGGGCAAAATCGCTGCTGGACAGCGACTTACCGTTTTCATCCAGTAAGGTCACAAAATCACTTTTCTGTAATTCCTGCAGGATTAATTTTCCTTCAAGACTTTTTTGCTGCTCTGTACTCAAATTCTTGGCGCGCTTGAGATCTGGAATGATTTTCAACCCAAATTTCACGTAGTGTTGCAGTCGTTGTTCATAGATAGCGACCAGCTGTGCGATCCTGTGGTCGTCTGTTTTACCTACCGCTAGTAGTGTGATTTTCATACGGCAAAAATACATGACCCACCTCCCAAGACTTAAACTATATCATAATGAAATCAGATTGAAAACTTATTTACCTATTTTCGTTAGGGGAACAATTATTGAACCCAGATCACCCCTTCTAGTACGCTTATTCATGAACAGATATTTATACGGTTTGTTGGTTGTTCTCGCTTTCGCGAAAGCGGAATTCCTAACGGCCCAGCTTTATTCCAACCGCCCGCTAATTGCCCAAGACAGTCTTCAACAAGCGGTATGGGTGGACAGTCTTTACAACAATATGAGCCAGCGGGAACGTATCGCACAGTTATTTATGGTCGATCTTTTTTCAAATAAGAAAAAAGCGCATGTGGATAAGGTGCGCGACCTGGTAGCTCAATATGGAATAGGTGGTGTAATTTTTTCAAAGGGTGGACCCGTACAACAGGCAAGGCTTACTAATGAACTACAGGCTAGTTCTAAAGTCCCGCTGCTGGTTGCCATGGATGCAGAATGGGGTCTGTCCATGAGACTGGACAGTACCTATGCTTTCCCATGGAACATGACCCTAGGTGCGGCACAACGTGACCGCAGCAGTTATGATGTGGGTAAGAGAATCGGTGAACACTGCAAGAGGCTGGGAGTCCACATCAACTTTGCTCCAGATGTGGATATTAATACCAACCCGCAAAACCCGATCATAGGTAACCGTAGTTTTGGTCAGGATAGAGATAGGATAACGGCCAAAGCTGCCGCGTTCATGAAGGGAATGCAAAGTACCGGCACAATGGCATGTGCAAAGCATTTTCCAGGTCACGGGGATACTGATCAGGACAGTCACAAAACCCTACCTACAGTCGGGTTTTCCCGCGAGCGCATTGAGAAGATTGAATTGTATCCCTACCGGGAATTGATTAAAAAGGGAATGGCCAGCGTAATGGTTGCTCATCTCAATATCCCCAGTCTTGAGCGTCGTACCGGTTATCCCACCAGTATAAGTGAAGAAGTCGTAACGGGCATGCTTAAAGAAGATCTAGGATTCCAGGGATTGATTTTTACCGATGCGCTCAATATGAAAGGGGCGAGCAACTTTAGTGCGCCGGGGGATATCGATCTCGCTGCGTTTAAAGCTGGAAATGATGTCTTGCTTATTTCAGAAGATGTACCCCGTGCCATTGATAAGATCCAGCAGGCTCTGGTCACAAGGGATATTACAGAACAGCGTCTCGAGCATTCAGTAAAGAAGATCCTGCGGGCAAAATACATAGCTGGTCTAACCGACTTTAAACCCATAGAAGAAAACCACCTGATAGAAGATCTCAATACTGAGGCAGATGATGTCGTGTATGAACGCGCCATGGAAGAGGCTATAACCATTCTTAAAAACGATAGGAACCTATTACCTCTCAAGAACCTTGAGACTAAGAAGATTGCTTACATAAAACTGGGTGATGACTCTGGATCAGACTTTTATCGAGAGCTCAACAAATACGCTCAGGTAGATCAAATCAAGGCAGATAAGCTAGATGAAGCTATTAAAGAACTGGAGAACTATAATACAGTCATCATAGGTTTTCATCGCAGCAATGAAAACCCCTGGAAAAGCTACCAAATGTCGACGCGTCAGCTCAATTGGCTGTACGAGATATCAAGAGTGAAAAATGTAATTGTCGATGCATTCGTAAGACCGTATGTGCTAGATCAGATAAAAACGGCTGGCAATATCGACGCATTGATCCAGTCCTACCAGAATAGTGAGATGTCGCAACAAATTAGTGCGCAAATAATCTTTGGTGCGCGTGGCGCAAGCGGCCGTTTACCAGTTGATGCGGGATTATTCAAGATGGGTGCCGGGAAAGACACAAGGGCTATAGGACGGCTGGCGTATGGGGCGGCACCTGCAGCAGTAGGTCTGGATAAAAAAATACTGCAAAGAATTGATAGTGTGGCCAGTCATACCATAAGGCAAAAAGGAGCGCCGGGAATGCAGATACTGGTAGCGCGACGGGGCAAGGTGGTGTTCAACAAGAGCTATGGCAGCCATACCTATAAAAGCGTGTCCAGGCCAGTAAAAGAAAGTGATATTTATGACATAGCATCAGTTACAAAAATACTGGCTACGCTGCCGCTAGTAATGGAACTCGAAGAGCAAAATACCTTGAGTCTTGATGATCCTCTAGGGGAATTGATGGATAGATATGAGGGAAGCAACAAGGACCAAATTACAATAAAAAAAATGCTGTCCCACTACGCACGACTCAAGCCATGGATTCCATTTTATCGGTATACGCTAGATTCTGTTACAGAAAAGCCATCTGAATTGTTGTACAATAAAACGTTGAGTAAAGACTATCAAATAGAAGTTGCTCAAGACCTTTACGCCAGCAAGTCAGTACTGGATACGATTACCTATAGAATTGTTGAAAGTGATTTGCGCAAGCGTGAGGGTTATAAATATAGTGACCTCCCTTATTACCTGCTTAAAGATTACCTGGAAGATCATTACAAGAAGAATCTGGATGAGTTGACACAAGACCATTTCTACCGTTCCATGGGTATGAATAATACGGGATACCTACCGCTTAAAAAATTTCCAAAATCCAGAATCATTCCTACTGAAAATGATACTCTTTACCGCAATCAACTCATTCATGGCTATGTTCATGACCAGGGTGCTGCGATGCAGGGAGGTATAGGCGGTCATGCGGGTTTATTTTCAAATGCAAATGACGTGGCAAAGATGATGCAGATGTACCTGCAGGATGGTAGTTATGGCGGTAGACAGTACCTAAATACAGAAACCCTACTTAAATTCAATACCTGTTACTATTGCGAGGACGATGTACGCCGTGGCGTGGGGTTTGACAAACCCCAACTGGGGGAATATGGACCCACATGTGGATGTGTGAGTATGACCAGTTTTGGACATAGTGGATTTACCGGCGCCTACACCTGGGCAGATCCTCAAGCCGAACTTGTGTACGTGTTCCTTTCTAATCGCATTCATCCTAGTGCAGACAACAAATTCTTGCTTAAAGAAAATATCAGGACAAACATTCAGCAGATTATCTATGATGCCATTATTGATTAATTACCGCAGGTCATGAAGATCGCCATAGTTTGTTACCCCACATTTGGCGGGAGTGGCGTAGTGGCCACCATGCTGGGAACCGCGCTGGCAGAGCGCGGCCACGAAATTCATTTTGTAACCTACAAACAGCCCGTAAGACTGGATCTACTGGCACGCAATATGTTTTTCCATGAAGTAAGTGTTGAGGAATATCCCTTGTTTCATTATCAACCCTATGACCTGGCACTTTCCAGCAAACTGGTAAACGTCGTACAGGAATATGGCATCGAGCTGCTTCATGTGCACTATGCCATCCCACACGCATATGCCGGTTACATGGCGCAGCAAATGCTGGGTGAACGCGGTATCAGGCTTCCCATGGTAACGACGCTACATGGGACGGATATTACCCTGGTTGGGAACCATCCCGTGTACAAGCCCAGCGTAACCTTCAGTATTAATAATTCAGATGTTGTTACTTCTGTTTCCCAAAGTTTGAAAGAGGATACTGAAGAGTTGTTTGAGACCACCAGAAGTATTGACGTCGTACCCAATTTTATCGACATAAATCTCTACGAGAATAAGTTCAAGGATTGTGATCGTGCCATCATGGCATTCCCAGAAGAACGCATCATCGTGCACGTGAGTAACATGAGACCGGTAAAACGTATCAAGGATGTGATCAGGATCTTTGAACTGGTACAGCGAGAAATCCCTGCTATTTTAATTATGGTAGGAGATGGACCTGATCGAGCCGCTGCAGAGGCGTATGCCGAGGCCAAGAACATCCATAAGAACATTAAGTGGGTGGGCAACAGTACAGAAGTGGATCGCATTCTGTGCTTTGCAGACCTGTTTCTACTACCCAGCGAGCAAGAAAGCTTTGGACTTGCCGCGCTGGAAGCGATGGCAAACAAGACCCCCGTGATCAGTTCAAACGCCGGTGGCATTCCTGAGGTCAATGAGGATGGATGCTCTGGATTTACGAGCGATGTGGGTAATGTAGAAGAAATGGCCCAGAACGCCGTTTTTATATTAGAAGATGCGGTACGACTGGAAGAGTTTAAAAATTCTGCCTTTGAAAAGGCGCGTCAGTTTGATATTCTACAGGTCATTCCTCAATACGAGCGGTTGTATGACAAGGCTAGGTTATTGAGACGTACTATCTTCTAGAACTTGTTGATTTTCTTATTCACGCTTTCGCGAAAGCGTAATTCTCACCCAACAATTAGATCTACTATAGCCTTTAATAATATTTCAATCGACAACCCATGCACGGAAGGATAAAGAGCGGTAGGATCTTGCTAAGATGACTGCACCGCCGACTTATACTAACGAAAAAGCCCAAACAATTCAATGTTTGGGCTCCTTTCAATTCTATGAGTTTCTTAAAACTGGTATCTAATTCCTAAAGCGATATCAAAATCCAGATCATCCCTGAAGTCACCAAAGTACAGTTCAGGTCGTACATCTAACGAGATAAGAAGGGGAATGCCAAAATTGTATTCTATTCCTATCTGGCCAGCCGCAAAAAGCGCCGTCTCACTATCATCAAACAGAGGACCAAATCTATCATCAATACTTATGGTTGAGATTCCAGCGCCCGGACCAGCGTACCAGTTAAAGTTGCTGTCTAGGTTCCAGACCCATTGATAAATTCCAGATGCCCTGAATCCATCATAATTGTCGTTAGAGACAAATCCCAATCCCAATTCCAGGCGGTTCTCTCCCAAAGCTCGCTGGTAATTGATTTCAGTTCCAAAACCGTCTCCTCCACCGAATCTGAGGCCTATAGCATTATCTGCAATTTCTTGTCCAGTAGCATTCCATGCTGTTATCATGGTAACAGCCATAACTATTAATACCTTTTTCATTATTAATGATTTAGACGGCGAAAGTCAGATTAATAACCCGATTTAAATCTCAAACAAATTATAAAGTTTACCCTTCAAAGTTATCAAAATCCCCGTCGCCACCGCCACCGTTTCTGGCATTGCGCTTCTTCTGGTTGAAGCGGTACACAAAGCTCAGATTGATTTGACGTTCACGCCATTGGAACTCGCTGTCATTGATAAATGAGACAATGTTGCTACTATCCAGACCTGTTGTAACGCTCCTACGCTTGCGACTATTGAACAGGTCGCTCACATTCATGGATATAGTGGCTCTCTCGTCTAGCAGGTCCTTACTTGCTGCTAGATTCATGCTTAATATCCCTTCATTGACAGTCTGAGCATTTTCTGATGGACCGCGGTAATTCATTCTGGTTTGAACATCAATCCCGGCGGGTAGCGAGAACTTTTGATTGAGTCGTACAAAGTAGGTAACGTTCTCAAAATCAAAATTCTGATTGATTCCCAGGGCTGGATCAATAAAATCCCCATCATTCACGACTCTGAATAGGTTACCATCTGCATTTATGGTCCACCACTTGTACGGTCGATAGGTTAGGGTCAATTCATAACCCAGTCTTTCCTGTGTAGATAGGTTGATAGGTGATCTCCTGATTATGGGATCACCATTATCTGTAATCTCGCCCGTATCCACCTGAACAAAATTCCAGTTGTCATCGCTGCGGTTATAATATATAGAAGTGCTAAGTGTAAATTTCTTCCATCGCTTGAGATAACCTAGATCAAGACTATTGGTAAACGTGGGATCAAGATCCACGTTACCCTGAAAAATATTGGATTCACTAGATCTACTAGGAAACGGATTCAAAAACCGCCCTCTAGGCCTGCGTACCCTGCGGTTGAAGCCTAGTGTTATGTTTTCACCATCCCGCAGCTCATAACCCAGGTTGAGAGTAGGGAAAAGATTACCGTAATCCTTAGTATCCGTGGTGTTGATGGTGGCTTGTCTAATCTCTACATTAGTTTGTTCAAACCTGAGCCCCGCGAGTAGAGAGAACTTACCTATTTCCCTACCGTACTGTCCATAAACGGCATTCACCAGTTCTTGATAGTCAAAGGTGTTGTTCAGATCACGATCTGGAAATAGCGTGGCGGTAGTGGCGCCATTGTTTTCTGCAAGGAAGAACCTATTCCTGATGTCTCGATAGTTTCCTCGATAACCAGCTTCCCACTGCGTGTCTTCTCCTACCGGTAGTTCCCAGTCCAGCTGGGCAAGGGCGCTACGTTCAAATTCATTTTGATCGGTGAATTCCCGGTCATTTATCATCCCAGCTACTACATCAGTTTCAATAATATTTGCGCGTTGCAATTCATCGTCTGTAGAGTATTGCAGGGTGGCTTGTAGCTTTTGTCCGTTTTTATCAAGATTGCTTTGATAGTCCAGAGAGTACTGTGCACTTACCTCATTTTCTGACTCTGCTTCAGTTCTGAAGGTCTGTTCATTTAAAGCCCCATTTTCATCTAGTCTTACGATACTATTTGAGTTAAGATCATCATCATTTCCCAGTCTTAGTACCACGTTTGCAACAATACTAGAATTATCATTGATAAAGTATTCTGCCCCTAGACTGCTGAACAGGTTTCTTCCCACCCGGTCAAATTCCCTGTTTTCATTTACAAATCTATTTCGGGCATTAGGCGAGAAGAATTGCGCCTCAGACGCAGCATTTCCCGGTCGTTCCCTGTAGCGGGTTCCCGTATTAGTAAACAAATTCCACTTACCAGTCCTGTAGTTAGCATTAAGTGCTAGGCCTAATTGGGGGTTGTATCCAGTATCCAGTTGTAGTGAGCCATTAAACCCTTGCAATTCCTTTTTGCGCAAAATGATATTTAGGATTCCAGCAGTTCCCTCTGCATCGTAACGAGCACTGGGTGAAGTGATGACTTCAACCTTTTCGATTGCGTCTGCGGGGATCTGCCTTAATGCCTCGGCGCCGTTGAACCCCACAAGGGCACTAGGCCTACCGTCTATAAGTATGGTTACGTTGTCGTTCCCACGCAAGGCGACGTTTCCCTCTACATCTACAGATACCGATGGTACGTTGTCTAGAACATCACTTGCGGTCCCACCACGTACGGTAAGGTCCTTTCCTATGTTATAGATTTTTTTGTCAAGTCTTATGTCTACGGTCGTTTTTTCTGCTACTACCACTACGGCGTCCAGTTTCGCCGTATCGACTTCCATCTCTATCGTACCAAAGTTTTTATCTCCACCAATGGTTACGTTGTCTTTTACAATGCTTTTAAACGTAATATATTCCCATCTCACCTGGTAAGTGCCTGGGATAACCGCTATACTATAGTTGCCATTAAGATCTGTGACTCCCCCCTGCGGTGCAACGGTAGAGTCCTTGCTCATAAAAGAAATAGTGGCAAACTCCAGAGCATCTTTTGAAACATTATCAACTAGTTTACCAGTTACCTGCACGGTGGTTTGGGCACTTAAAAAATAATAGGGTAGTATGAATAAGATATAAAAAATTTTTATCTTAAGAGGAACTGATTTATTCATTGTCAATTATTTCAATCAGCAAATCTATTTGCGTTTGGAAGATGATGTAACAAGTCTCTGTTAAAGCGTAACTGTTATTAGCTATAATAATATAGACTTTGTCTAAAGTCATGAATAAACATTGAGCCATAATCATTAATGGCACCAGTAACATATACTTGGTTAATTCATAAGCCGAATTGGCAGAATCTTACAACTGGTTGCTGACAGCTTGTTTACTGTCCTCCATTAAAAACGCCTTTAAGAAACCGTCTAGATCGCCGTTGAGAACAGCGTCTGTGTTTCCGGTTTCATGAGCCGTACGCACGTCTTTGACTAGTTTGTAGGGGTGTAGCACGTAGTTGCGTATCTGGGATCCCCACTCGATTTTCATCTTCCCGGCCTCAATTACATCGCGCGCAGCATTACGTTTCTGTAATTCTATCTCAAACAGTTGGGATTTAAGCATTTGCATTGCCTTCTCCCTGTTCTCTAATTGCGAGCGCGTTTCAGAATTATGAATCACGATTCCAGAAGGTCCGTGGGTCAGTATTGCTTTGGTTTCTACCTTATTTACATTTTGACCACCCGCACCGCTGGACCGCGCAAAATCCCAAGAGATGTCGGCTGGGTTGACGTCGATTTCTATGGTATCATCGGCTAGGGGATACACGTAAACCGATGCAAAGGAGGTATGGCGTTTTGCATTTGAATCAAAGGGAGAAATGCGCACCAGGCGGTGAACCCCATTTTCTCCTTTGAGCCAGCCAAAGCTGTAGTCTCCCTCAATTTCCAGAGTTACCGTTTTTATTCCCGCTACATCTCCCGACTGGAAGTTGAGTTCCTTGACCTTGTAACCGCTCTTCTCTGCCCACATGATGTACATGCGCATCAGCATTTCTGCCCAGTCACATGATTCAGTACCGCCAGCACCGGCGGTAATTTGTAACACGGCGCTCATATCGTCCCCCTCGTTTGACAACATGTTCTTGAATTCCAGTTTTTCAACCAGTTCCAGGGCGGTTGCATATTTTGAGGTCACGTCCTGCTCTGTTGCCTCGTCTTCCTTATAGAATTCAAAAAGCACCTCTAGATCCTCCACTAGGGTAACCGCAAGTTCATAATCTGTGGTCCATTGCTTTTTGCCTCGCAATTCCCGCATGATAGACTCTGCGCTTTTGGGATCGTTCCAAAAATCTGGTGAGAAGGTCTTTTCCTCCAGATTGCGTATCTCGATACTTTTTGCATCTATTTGTAGATAACCCTTCAATCCTGCAACACGTTGTTCCAGTTCCTTAATCTGCTCTTGTGTAATCATGGGGGTTGGTGGGTTACGCTTTCGCGAAAGCGGAATTATTCAATCTACAGCCCACAAAAATAGGGTTTGAGATGCTTATACAACCTGTCTCGAGCTCTTTACTATCAAGAACTGCCTGTATCTTTACTGGTCAAACCAGTAGAATCATGAAGATCGATCTTAGAAGTGATACCGTCACAAAACCATCGCCACTCATGCTTGAGGCCATGATGAATGCGCAGGTGGGAGACGACGTTTATAAAGAGGATCCTACGGTAAACGAGTTGGAATCTAGGGTTGCCCAAATGTTTGGTATGGACGAGGGATTGTTTTTTCCTACTGGGAGCATGGCAAACCAGGCCGCAATCAAGATGCATACCCAGCCTGGAGAGCAACTCATTTGTGATAAATATGCTCACGTCTATAATTACGAGGGCGGTGGTGTAAGTTTCAATAGTGGCGTGAGTTGCAGGTTGCTGGACGGTAATCGGGGTATGATCAATGCCAGTCAAGTTGCGGCAGCCATCAATCCGCCTGATTTTTATCACAGTCCACTCACCACGCTGGTCTGCCTTGAAAATACCACTAATAAAGGTGGCGGCGCTTGCTATGAATTAGAAGATATCGCACAGATCAAAAAAGTTGCAACAACTTATGGATTAGGAATGCACCTGGATGGTGCGCGGCTCTTCAATGCGCTGGTCAAGACGGGACAAGACCCCAAGGATTACGGCAATTTGTTTGACACCATATCCATATGCTTTTCAAAAGGACTGGGGATCCCCCTGGGCACCGTACTGGTAGGAAAGAAAAAAGTCATGGAAAAAGCAATGAGAGTGCGCAAGCTACTGGGTGGTGGGATGCGACAGGTGGGTTATATTGCTGCGGCAGGTATCTATGCCCTGGACAACAACATACAGCGCTTGTCTATTGATCATGAGCGTGCGCAGTCACTCGCAAACCATCTGGAACAGTTACCTTATGTAAAGCAGGTGGAACCAGTAGAAACCAATATTGTCATATTTGAAGTGTTTGATGAAATAGCTGTGATGGAGTACTGCGATAACCATGATTTAATCATCAGCAATATGGGACAGGGTAAATTAAGGTTAGTGACCCACCTTGATTATACTGACTCAATGCATAATCGCGCCCTCGAGCTATTTTCAAAGTTCAATTCTTAGCTAGAAATTTAAGTATTTGCTGCTTAGCAAGAGATATTACTGGGTAGTTCAAAACAAGGGCTGTTCAATTCCAGAGATTTATTCCTTATAAAGATGCCCACAATTAGGACATTCACAGATTTTGTTTGTCTTCTTCTTTTTACCTTTTTCCTGTTGTACCCGGTCGATAAAGGCTGAACTTACAATACCAGTAGGCAGCGCTATAAAACCTATTCCAACCAGAGCCACTATTGCGCTCAATATTTTACCTATTCCCGTTACGGGGTAGACGTCGCCGTAACCCACCGTGGTAAGCGTGGCAACGCTCCACCATAATGCCTGACCTATGTTCTCAAATTTCTCTGGTTGGGCATCGTGCTCTATATAGTACATAAGAGTAGATGACAATATAAGAAGGACAAAGGTTATAAAGAGGGTGGTAGAAAGCTCTGCACGGGTATCCTTAAGTACTGCCTTGATTGTTTTCATTGAGGTAGACAACCTACCCAGTTTAAAGATGCGCAACAAACGGAATAATCGTAGAATACGGACCACACGTAGATCCAGAATCAATACCAGGGGAAGAAAAAACGGCAGGATTGCCACCAGGTCTATAATGCCGTAGAAGGAGGTTATGAACCTTAATCGAGCTGTAAATGCGTTCTTATCAGGAAACAGTAAGTCTGCCGTCCAGATACGTAGTAGATATTCTATCGTAAAGACTACGACAGATATGATTTCAAAAATGCGTAAAAACTGAGAAAATTCTAAATAGAATTGCTGGTAACTCTCCAGTATGATGAGAATTACGTTCAGGACGATAAGGGCATAAATAAATCTGAGCCACAACTTATTAGTGCTCAGGAATTTGAATACGTATTTCTTTGCGCTCACAAGAATTGATTGACTGTGGCGCAAATATAGAATAGATCCTATCTACGAGAAACTACTTAAACATATCCATCCCCGGTATGTTGGGCATGCCCTCCTGGGCGACTGCGGCAACTTCTTTCTCGTAAATGCCTTCGGCCTTTTCTAGTGCCTTATTACTAACCATAATGAGATAATCTTCTAGTTGCTCCTTGTCTTCAAGAAGGGCATCCTCTATATTGATGCTTTTGATCTTACGGCTTGCGGTAACGGTAATGGAGAGTAAACCGTCGCGGGATTTCTCATCTATAAGCACGGTGTCCATGCGTTTTTTAGTGGCTTCTACCTTTTCTTGGGTTTCCTTCAATTTACCCATTAAATCTCCGAACATAATCGTGTTGCTTTGCGCTCAAAAATATTCCATCAAGGTATAATTAAACTTAGAGTTACGTTAAGAAGAGTAGAAAGGTTGAATGCTGGAGAATCTGACTCAATGAATTTTGAACAAATTATTTAGAGTAAACACAGGCTTTGATTATCAAAAGCTGAAAGCCTGAATTATTGCAAGACAAACCTGTTTTCCAGATACCTCTTAAACCATACCGTGACATCATTATGGTTGCGGTATTCAAATACCGTTGCAGGCAGGGAGCCTATACTACCATTTGGGGTTTTAGTGAAATTCTGCTTTCGCGAAAGCGGAACCTCTAAATTTATTTCATAAGGAGAGGAGCTGAGAAAAATTCAACAATGTTATGCCAAAACGTATCTTGCGCGACCATAAAAGTTGCCATGCAAAAACCACCTGTTGCCAAGAAGATTCCGTTCATCCATGATAAACACGGCCACCAGCGAGTCGATCATTATCAATGGATGGCTGAACGTGATGCCCCCGAGGTGCTCTCTTATTTAAAATCAGAAAATGACTTTTATGAAGCCAGCACCGCGCATACAGCAGATCTAAAGGAATCTCTCTTTAACGAGATCAAGGGTAGGATAAAGGAAGACGATGAATCTGTTCCCTACCTGCTCAATGGTTACTGGTACTTTACAAAAATGAAAAAAGGCGACAGCTATCCCTACTTTTATAGAAGGAAAGATGGTACCTCAAGCGATGAACTGCTTTTCAACGTCAATGAGTTAGCCGCTGGACATGAATTTTATAAGATAACCTCGCTCAATATCTCGCCAGACAACCGGTACATCGCCTATGGTGTAGACGTGGTAGGTAGAAGGGAATATGATATCTATATCAAAGATCTACAAACAGGAAATCTTCTACAGGATCGATTAGAGCAAACAACTGGCGGTAGCGTGTGGGCAAATGATAACCGCACACTTTTCTATACCCGCAAAGACCCGGTCACACTACGAGCAGACAAGATCTTTTCACATACCAGAGGCGCTGATTCAAGAAGTAGTAAGTTAATTTATAAAGAAATAGAAGAAGAGTTCAACTGCTACGTTTACAAAACGTTGTCAGAAAGATTTATCATGATTAAATCCTCGTCAACCCTGAGCGACGAGGTGAGATTTATAGATGCAGACCGGCCAGAATCTGAATTTAAGATCATACAGCAGCGCCAGCAAAATCTGGAATACAGCGTATCCCATTATGAGGATAAATTTTATATAATGACTAATGCGTACGGCGCCACAAATTTTAAAGTCGTTATTACAGCCATTACAACTCCTGAAATAGAGAACTGGGAGGATCTGGTAGCTCATGATCCAGATATTTTATTAGAGGACATCGATATCTTTAAGAATTACCTAGTAATTTCAGACCGGTTCAATGGTTTGAATAGGATAAGAATCAAATCATGGGATGGAACGGTAGATTATTTCATGCCTTTTGATAATGAGACTTATACGGCTTATACCAGCGCAAACTTTCAGTACGACACTACAAAACTGCGTTATACTTATAATTCTCTCACCTTGCCTCCTAGCGTGGTAGAATTTGATATGGAGACTCGTGAGCAAAAGATTCTTAAATCGCAGACTGTTCAGGACGATGATTTTGACCCAGATAATTATACCTCAGAGCGTGTCTGGGCAACTGCTGGCGATGGAGAAAAGATTCCCATCTCCCTAGTCTATCGAACAGATCTCAAGAAAGATACTGGTAACCCGCTGCTACAATATGGTTATGGTAGTTATGGAGCAACCATAGATCCTTATTTTTCAATATCAAGATTAAGCTTGTTGAACCGTGGATTTGTATTTGCCATAGCACATATAAGGGGCGGCGAGTATCTGGGTAGGCCCTGGTACGAGAGTGGCAAGATGTTTAAAAAGCGCAACACCTTTACAGATTTTATAGCCTGTAGCAAGTTTTTAATTGACAATGGATATACTACGAGAGCAAGTCTATATGCGTCTGGCGGTAGTGCTGGGGGATTGCTGGTGGGTGCCGTTATGAATATTGCTCCACAACTCTACCGGGGTGTGATCGCGGCGGTTCCCTTTGTCGATGTAGTTACCACGATGCTGGATGATAGCATCCCATTGACTACCGGTGAATATGATGAATGGGGTAATCCCAATCATAAGGAGAGCTACGACTACATGCTCAGTTACTCGCCATACGATCAAGTTAAGCTACAAGATTATCCCAACCTGCTGGTAACAACAGGTTACCATGATAGTCAGGTTCAATACTGGGAACCGGCAAAATGGGTGGCAAGACTTAGAGAATTCAATAATGCCGATACCACGATCCTGTTCAAGACTGATTTATCTAGCGGGCATAGTGGGGCTTCTGGACGGTACGATGCTTTAAAAGAAGTTGCCATTGATTTTGCATTTTTACTCGATCTAGAGGGAATTACTGACTAGCGACAATAGGATGCCAAATAGTGGCTTCCTTAAAATAGTTTGTTGTCTTTTAAGTATCTATTAAATACATAATTGACTCACGTTTTAAAAGAGTTAGGATCGCTTGCGCCACGTTTATAGCTATCCGGAATCATGTGAAAGATAAAAATTCCGAAAGATCATGTACTTACCCATAAACTGGTAATACTGTGAAATCGCGTGATGAATTCGTAGTAATTAAATCAAGCCTTACGCTAATTGCGAAATGATTAAATTTGGCGCGGTTTTAGAAAAGTCATCATTGGCAACACTACAGCCGAAATTAATTTATATGAGCAGTCAGATAAAGGCATACAACAACGTACTGGAATTAATAGGTGAGACTCCCCTGATACATCTATCAGATCGGGTAGCAGATTTTCCAGGCGAGTACTATGCCAAAGCCGAAGCTTTCAACCCGGGACATTCCTCAAAAGATCGCATCGCGCTTCACATTATAGAAGAGGCAGAACGTCAAGGCTTATTAAAAAAAGGCGATACCATTATTGAAACCACTAGTGGTAACACGGGTTTCAGTATTGCCATGGTAAGTCGCATCAAGGGATATGAATGTATTCTTGCGGTAAGCTCAAAATCCAGCGCAGATAAGATTGATATGCTCAAAAGTATGGGTGCAAAGGTGTACGTATGTCCTGCAAACGTATCTGCAGATGATCCACGTAGCTATTACCAGGTAGCCAAAAGGTTGCACGAGGAGAACAAGGATAGCATCTACATCAACCAGTATTTCAACAAGCTTAACATTGATGCGCACTATAGATCTACGGGGCCCGAGATCTGGGAGCAGACTGGCGGCCAGATAACGCACCTAGTTGCCTGCTCAGGAACTGGAGGAACCATATCGGGTACCGCTCGTTTTTTAAAGGAACAAAATCCCGATATCAAAATTCTGGGTGTTGATGCCTACGGTAGCGTACTTAAAAAGTTCCACGAGACTCAGGTTTTTGATAAAAATGAGATTTATCCCTATCGCATAGAGGGATTAGGTAAAAATCTTATTCCCACGGCGACCGATTTTGAGTGCATAGATCATTTTGAGAAGGTCAAGGACGAGGATGCTGCGCACATGGCTAGGCATATCTCCCAGACTGAGGGACTTTTTGTAGGCTATACCAGTGGTGCCGCCATGCAAGCGGTCAAACAAATGGCTAGGCAGGGCATGTTCAACGAGGATTCCAAAGTGGTGGTCATCTTTCCAGATCATGGCTCTCGATACATGAGCAAGATCTACAATGATGAATGGATGCAGGCACAAGGCTTTTTTGATTCCCGCACCACGGTAAAACAACCTATAGAATACGTTAAATAACAATGAAGGGGTTGTATGGTTTTCTAGAGCAATTTACGCCTAGAATACGTCGCAGATTGGTGGTCTTTGCAACGGCCGTATGGATCATAGGTTTACTCCTATGTCTGGCAGCTGCTAGTGATCTATTTACGGTAAACCCGTTCCAGAAACGTTATCTCATGGTTGGGATCCTTAATTTGATGGCTATACTGATGATAATTAATTTACATATCGCATACCGCAAGCTGAATAAGTCTAGTTGAAGTTTACAAGCCTAGGCGTCATCACTCTGTTATATTGTAGTACAAAGCAAGCATATTCTCACAGAACGTTCCAGTTCAGTACAGTTGTTGCTTCATTTGTAATTATTTAATCATTGGACTTTATTTATTTACGGGGCGTTACCCGCTTTTAAGAAGCGGGTCAGGCTTTCAATGCAAGTCCTCGCGGCATGCCTTCAAACGGTTATGGCCGCTGCGGGCTTTTCTTTCAATCCCTAACGCGATAATATGGGCTGGGTACTAGCAGCGTTACTATTAAATCTATGAGGTCTGCTAGTATTTAAGCTTTTGCGTAAGCGTGATCTTACTACACACCTTTTAAATTCATAATTCACTCCTTTCTTACTGAAAGTACCGTCAGGTATTGCGTACATACTCCATGCGGCAACTATATCGATTGCTTAGTGTATAACGCTTTGGGCATCAGTTGGTAAAGGCCTATACGTAGTTGTTGGTACAACTTAATTAGCCCTAAAACCGTATATTTGCAAACTGGTAAAAAACGATAATGAAAGACTTATTTGATAAGATTTATAAGGATAAAGGACCATTGGGAAAATGGGCCAGCGTGGCAGAGGGTTACTTTGTTTTCCCAAAGCTTGAAGGACCCATTTCCAATCGTATGGGATTCAACGGTCGTGAAGTAATTACCTGGAGTGTCAACGATTATCTAGGACTTGCAAATCATCCAGAGGTACGTAAGGTAGATGCTGAGGCTGCTGCAGAATATGGTAGCGCCTATCCTATGGGTGCCCGTATGATGAGCGGTCACACAGACCTACACGAGCAACTGCAAGATGAACTGGCAGCGTTTGTGGACAAGGAAGCCGCTTACCTTTTAAACTTTGGATATCAGGGAATGGTTTCTACCGTTGATGCGCTAGTTTCTAAAGATGACGTTATCGTTTATGATGTCGATGCTCATGCCTGTATCATTGACGGGGTAAGACTGCATCACGGTAAACGTTTTACCTATAAGCACAATGATGTAGAAAGTATTGAAAAAAACCTACAACGAGCCACAAAAATCGCCGAGCAGACGGGTGGTGGTATCCTAGTCATTTCTGAAGGGGTTTTTGGAATGCGAGGCGAGCAAGGAAAGCTGCGTGAAATCGTTGCTTTAAAAGAGAAATATAATTTCAGGCTTTTTGTTGATGATGCGCATGGTTTTGGAACGCTGGGTAAGACGGGAGCAGGAGCTGGTCAGGAGCAAGGTGTACAGGATCAAATAGACGTTTATTTTGCCACTTTTGCAAAATCGCTTGCCAGTACCGGTGCCTTTATCGCCGCCGATAAAGAAATTATTGACTATTTGAAATACAATTTGCGCTCTCAAATGTTTGCCAAATCATTACAAATGCAACTGGTCAAGGGTGCATTGAAAAGGCTGGACATGTTGCGTACCATGCCAGAGTTAAAGGAAAAGCTATGGCAAAATGTGAATGCCTTGCAAAACGGCCTACGTAAGCGCGGGTTTGATATAGGAACTACCCAGTCATGCGTGACCCCGGTTTATCTCAAAGGGAGTATTCCTGAAGCCATGGCGCTAGTGAAAGACTTGCGAGAAAACTTCGGTATATTTTGTTCAATCGTGGTTTATCCAGTAATCCCTAAAGGAATGATCCTGTTACGCCTTATCCCTACGGCAACTCATACCATGGAGGATATCGAGACGACTCTAGACGCCTTTGACGGTATTAGAGAACGTCTGGACGGTGGCGTTTATAAAAGAATGAGCGCTGGTGTAGCGGCTGCGTTCGCTTAATAATAAAATTGAATGAATAAAAGAACCGCTGGCTTGCCAGCGGTTTTTTTGCTATTATTTGTCAATCGCAAGAGTTATTATACCGGGAGTGAACAAATAATCTTATACAGGTCAACGCTCCTGATAGGATTTTAATGATGTTCAAACCGTCCTCAATTTTATTAGATCCGTTATTTAATCATCTTTTTTAGGTCCAAAAATGATCATAGCTGCTTATTGGCGTCTATAATTTATTACCAACAGCTATTCCTATTATTATATCAATTGAAAATGGATTAACTAGGAATACGGTGTTTACTAATCTGTAATAGCGCTTTTGTGCTCTTAAAAAGCGATTATTTACTGCACCTGTATCAAAATCAGGCAAAATTAAAATGAGTAGTAATTGTTACTATAACGTTAAATGTATTTACTTTTAGGCTCTCAACTTAACAAACAGCAATGAAAAAACTCTTACTTCTTGTAGTCTTCATGTCTACAACTACCACCTTTGCACAGGATTACCTGGATGTTATTAGATTAAACATTGCTGGTACCAGACTGGATAACCTAGACGACGCTCGCAGTACTGATGTTCAAAACGTAAATCTTGAAGTGCTCTATCCGGTGCCGCTGGGAGGTAAAACGACTGGTATCCTAGGTTTCACCTATGAAAACACCGCTATTGACAATTATTTTGTAAAGCCCCAGTTCCAGCAGCCTACCATACCTAACGAGGAAAACCTAGCCATGCTGCGTATTAATCTGGGAGCCAAAATCCAGCACAATCGTAAATGGACCGGTACCTATGTATTGTTGCCAAAGCTGGCTACTAACTGGGATGATATTGATGGCGATGGCTTCCAGTTTGGCGCGCTAGCTATGTTAGATTATAAATTCAAGAGTAGAAAGCGGGCAAAATTTGGTGTGTACACCTCATCAGAGCGTTTTGGACAAATCATCACACCCTTATTAGGTGGTTACTATAGATCACCTAACGGTAAATTCTATGCCGATGCTACTTTTCCCATACGGGCAGAAGCTAACTACGCACTAACGTCTCTCTTTGGAGTAGGGGCAGACTTACGCACCTCAGTAAAGGCTTATGACCTAGGCGGTTTCAGAAACGATTTTTACGTTCAGGAGGAATCCATCAGATTCTCGCTTTACGCTTCACTGGACCTCTATAAGGGTCAGGTAATAGGTCGCGCAAAAGTAGGACTGGATACTACTGATTATGGCCTGTACAACGCTGGTGACGAGGTAGGTGTACAGGTGTTGACATTCCAGGTAGAAGGAGATGAACGTATCCGCTTGAACAGTGAGTTTGATAGCAGTATGTATTTTGGGCTGGATTTGATCTATCGATTCGGCTTGTAAGGTTTTTATTACCCATTCAACAGCCCGCTTTAACTAGCGGGCTTTTTTGTAAGTTGGATTTTCGGGGAAGCTACTTAGGATGCTGTGTCGATGCTGTTTGAAGTAGCTGTGATATTCATTTTTTTATAGAGTTACGCTTTCGCGAAAGCGTAATACTCAACCCACTTAATACAGACACCTTAAGATTTGCCGCAAGTCATTGCTTATACAATACCGCCCTCTGCATTACTGAAATGGGATAGCCCATCACCTGTATATCGTCAGCATTACCGGCTGTAATCGTATCAGTAAGTTTGGACATGGTAATCATGAATTCCATACGGTCGGCATGAAAAACCTCAGTAGAGTTGAGCAGGTTACCCGCCACTTCATACGTGCTGTATAAGGTGTTGTGGGCATAGGCAGATTGCAGGATGATCCCGTTATTCTCATCAATTTCAAAAATATGAAGGTTGTCAGTAACCAGTAGACTGTACGCCCTTTCTGACCGTTCTTTGCCGTAAAAGATCTTATAGTCGTACCGCAATGAGTCCGCTGTTTCAAGTAAGTGAAATTCCATGGGGATGGGATTATCGCCGTTGCTGGTTACGATGTGGAGATCACCTTTATAGATTCCCGCAAAATCCTGAGGAAAGCTCATGGAACTTGATTGCTTTTGTTCCTTGTTTTTATTTGAACAAGAAACGTAAACAAGGCTACAAATTAGGACCAGTAGGTAGGAAGCTCTTCTCATCGCAATCTAGGATAAACCCGCAGCTTCCACCTGCTCGTTTTCTGACTGATAGCCGAATAGGTTTTCCTTTTCAATAATTTTCGCGATTCCCTCTGGCAGCATTTTTTGCCATCCATTCTCACCCTCATCAATCATGCGCAAGACCTCGCGCGAGTAGATGTGAAGAATCTCTGGATTGTAGTCTAGCAAATCTTTGAGCTTACCATTGTATTTGAAGAATTTGTAGAGTTCTTTCATACGAGGGTGGACCTTGAGGTTTTCACTAGTCGTGAGTTCTCCAGTCTCACCATCTTTTGATGGGTAGAGGTAAACACGTAGATCTTTAAAAAATAATTTTCCAAAGGCCTCCAGGATACCGCCACTTAAATGGGTATAGTATTTAGTGTCAAAAATCTCTACCAGATTATTGACTCCCATGACTAGACCTATGCGCTCTTTGGTGTAATTATTAAGGTATTCCACCAGTTTGTAATATTCCTTAAAGTTGGAGATCATTACCGTTTGTCCTAGGGAGCAAAGCAGCTCTGCACGGTGGATGAAATCTTCTTCATCGATCTCTCCGCTTGAACGCAAGTTAGACAGCGTTATTTCAAAAAGGGTTTCCAGTTTCTCTTCCTTGACCGTACCAGACTTCAAGAATCGGCGCCGGGCGGTTTCATACATATCCATGTTCACCTTAGTCACCGGCCTAAAGCTACCCCGTAGGGCAAGGACATTCTTTTTGTAAAGGATTTTTGCACTCAAGATATTGTTCCCGTCTGGACCGAACATGACCGCCTCAGTCATGCCATGTTTTAAGAGCTGTAGACTCATCAACCTATTGTCCACATTTTTGAATATGGGACCAGAAAAGTTGATCATGTCGATCTCGATCTTGTCCTTGTCGATATGGTCGTACAGGTATTCCAGCAATTTTTTAGGCTGGTCATGTTTGTAGAAAGCACCGTAGATCAAATTAGTTCCCAGGATGCCCAGGGTGATTTGCTGCAGTTTTGCATCTCTCTCCTTAAACCTTACGTGAATTACAATCTCAGAATATTCTTCCTCTGGATTTACCTGAAAACGAATCCCCAGCCACCCGTGACCCATATATCTTTTTGCAAAATCAATGGTTGCTACCGTATTTGCGTAGGTAAAGAATAATTTGGTAGGGTGCTTCTCCCTGGACAGTCTATCCTCTATAAGTTGGGTTTCATAGGACAGCATTTTTTTGAGCCTAGACTCGGTCACGTAACGTCCATCTTCCTCGATACCGTAAATAGCGTCGCTAAAGTCTTTGTCGTAGGCACTCATGGCTTTTGCTATGGTACCAGATGCGCCTCCAGATCTGAAAAAGTTGCGGACTGTTTCCTGCCCAGCACCTATCTCTGCAAACGTGCCGTAAATATTGTTGTTGAGATTAACGCGTAAAGCTTTACTTTTAATTGAGGGTACCGATTCAAAATCGTGGTCACCAGGTAGAGAAATAGCCATTATAGCTGTAATTAGGTTTACACAAAGGTAGTTAAGACTTGTAGCCAGCGTAGGTTTTATGGCTATTTTTAACCATTAGTTATGCAAGTAAAATTAACTTTTTTGGGCACGGGTACCTCACAGGGGATTCCAATTATAGGTAGTAAACACCCCGTGTGTCTTTCTACAGATTCCCGTGACAAGCGACTGCGGGTAAGCGTACTGATCGAGGTAGAAGATACCATCCTGATTGTAGATTGTGGGCCAGATTTTAGACAGCAAATGCTCAAACACAACGTCTCTCGTTTTGATGGCTTGCTCTTTACTCATGAACATGCAGACCATACGGCAGGAGTTGATGATTTGCGTCCATTTTATTTTAGACAGGGTGATATTCCTTGTTATATGACAGTAAGGGTTGAAGAGGCACTTAAGGACCGTTTCAAATATATTTTTGCTACTGTGGATAAATACCCAGGCGTTCCCACGCTAGAGGTCAATAATTTTTCAAATGCACCGTTTACGATTAACGGCACAATGGTTACACCTGTAGAGGCCAGTCACGGTTATTTGCCGGTCCATGGCTTTAGGGTGGGTAATGTTGCCTACATGACTGATGTCAAGACCATAGAACAAGAAGAACGTAAGAAACTGGAAAACCTTGATGTACTTATTATTAATATGTTGAGAGATGAGCCGCATCCCTCACATTTGAATCTGGATGAAGCCATGGATCTCATCAATGAGCTCAAGCCAAAACGAACCTATTTTACCCACATAAGCCACCACCTGGGATTTCATGCCCAGGCGCAGGCTAGATTGCCAGAAAATGTATTTCTGGCCTATGATAACTTGACTATAACCAGTAGTACATGAAAAAGCACTTATATCTCTACCTCTTCATTTTTGCAGCACTTGTAGCGCTTATTACCTATATCAATGGTCGTAAGTATCAAGAGGAACTTGAGGAAAAAATTACGGAATTAAGATCACTCAATAGTACCAGCGAGGCCCAGCTCAAGGACTACCGCAACGCACCAGCGCCTGCGGGTGCCATTTTCTCTCTAGATCAAAACCCAGAGGCCGAAAACTATTTTTACAGTCGCAATATGACCGTGGAGAAAGTACAGAAGTTAGTGAAAGACGCTTTGAGAGCTAGAAATCTTGAAAAGGGAGGGAATAATTTGATCCCTTATAAAGGTGAGGGTAGGGGTTTTGCCGTCAACGATATGCAGCTTATCAACAATAAATGGATCCTGGCAAACTTTTTTGACGGGCAGCGGTGGGGCGAGGTGTTGCTTCAATATGATATCAATGAAGATCAGACCGTTGACTTTACCACTATAAAAGCGATGCTTTACGCCACCGCTGGTAATTAGAATTTTATCATAGACGATAAAATCAGCCCCTTAATATTCAAATGTGCCGTATTCTGATTTTATCGTCAGGCGCTTGCTGGTTGCACTCTCCACTCGTCCTACAACTTGGGCGTCTATGTTAAATGATTTTGAAATATTTATAATCTGACCGGCAACACTCTCATCAACGTAAAGCTCCATGCGATGACCCATATTAAAAACCTGGTACATCTCTTTCCAGTCCGTTCCGGATTCTTCCTGAATCATCTTGAAAAGCGGGGGCAATTCAAATAGGTTGTCTTTAATCACGTGCACATCATCTACAAAGTGCAGCACTTTGGTTTGTGCACCTCCAGAGCAATGAACCATACCACCTATATTTTCACGGTTTACCTGATCAAGAATGGCTTTGATTACGGGAGCATAGGTCCTCGTGGGTGACAATACCAGTTTTCCCGCATTCAGCGGACTCCCCTCTACGACATCGGTCAGTTTTTTTGAACCTGTATATACTAGTTCTTGGGGTATTTGTGGGTCATAGCTTTCGCGAAAGCGTGATCCCAACGACTCATGGAACACATCATGCCGCGCGCTGGTCAAACCATTTGAACCCATGCCGCCGTTATATTCACTCTCATAAGTGGCCTGACCAAAACTCGCTAATCCTACAATCACATTCCCAGGTTTGATACGTGCATTGTTGATCACCTTGTCCCGTCTTATGCGCGCGGTAACCGTTGAATCTACGATAATGGTACGTACTAGATCACCTACATCGGCCGTCTCGCCGCCGGTGCTAATAACGTTTACACCGTGATGCTTGAGCTCATCGATTAGCTCCTCGGTTCCATTGATGATGGCGCTTATCACCTCGCCGGGAATCAGGTTTTTGTTACGGCCTATGGTACTGGACAGCAATATATTTTGAGTGGCACCCACGCACAGTAGGTCGTCAATATTCATAATGAGCGCATCCTGGGCAATCCCTTTCCAGACTGATAGATCACCGGTTTCCTTCCAGTATAGGTAAGCAAGGCTTGATTTGGTTCCAGCACCATCGGCATGCATAATTAGGCAATGATCTTGGGAACCAGTAAGGTGATCGGGTACGATCTTGCAAAATGCCTGGGGAAAAAGCCCCTTATCAACGTTTTTTATCGCTGCGTGCACATCTTCTTTACCGGCGCTTACGCCACGCTGGGCATAGCGTTTTGAAACCTCGTTGCTCATATTGCAAAGGTAAACTTAATCAATACAGACTTGATAATATCTCTTCCGTAATATGAAAGCCCGTGTCGTATAAGCTTATAAAATTGTAGGTATAATCAAACTAGTTTGTATGTTTTAGAAATAGTTGTATTATTTGAAATGTTTAAACAATCTTGCTTGTTTAGCCAATTTTTCCTTGAGTATTAATAACTTAAAACCATTATGCGTCACTTAATTCACCTTTTATTGTTAGCGATGATCACTTCGTGCAACCCCATTTGCAATGAGAAAGACCTGCGCATCATCAATGCCATAGACAACGACGAGCCAGAACTAGTCATTGAATATCTAGAGAATGGTGGTGATCCCATGCTGGAATGTACTTCAACTGGTGGTGGGAGGTATGGGACGCCTAAAAGTTTGCCCTCTGCTATAATTTTAAGCAACGACACACAAATAATAGAATTATGGCTTGAGAACGAATTACCTTCAGATGTTTTGGACTTTCTGTTCCATGTTGCATTGCGTCACTCTAACAACATAATTATTAAAAGACTTATTGACTATGAATATATACTTCCAAAGTCTGGTTTGTTCATATGCGTTGATATTCCTGACGAACCAGATTGGTCTCTTGATGCTTTACAACAATTGATTGAACTGGGGTTTCAGATAGATAAACAGGATGAAAACGGCTACACGCTACTTATGCGATCGATAGAACATTGCGCTAGCTATGATGATAAGAGCCAATTGCTTAAGTTTGCTAATAAAGTGGTTGAAAATGGTGCCAATCTATTTATCAAGAATAATGATGGTCAGACAGCATACGATCTTGCAACGGATCCTGAACTTAAACCAATCCTTAAACCCAACTAATTATGTGGAATACTTTAGATGAACTGCTAGCAGCGTAGCGTAAGAACAGACAGCAAAGTGAATTCAGTATAATCACTATGCGTTAACTGACTCCTTTATTACCAACATCTGTAGTACCTATAATAGCCCAATCTTATAGTTAATTAGTGTGAGCTGACTGACCCTATTTCTTCTGCTTTACCATCTGTATCGTGTTCTTCACCTGATTAACCTCAGCCTCAAGATCAGTAATGCGATCATAAATGTCAATCGGATTATTGAATTGCCAGATAAGCGCCGTCTTGAGGTGCCAGATCTCCATTATCTGGTCAGTTTCTATCGTGTAGGGATGGAAGGTACTGCGGTTGTCAGATTTGGCATAGAGATGCCCATATTTATCGATTCTATTAATCAGTCGCTTAATTACGATTCCTTCTTCCTTAAGCACGACTATGTAGATTTGATCGTCCTTGATATCATTGAGGTTCTCCACCCATTTTCCCACGGCATAAGACCCACTATGCAGGGTGGGTTGCATGGAATTTCCCTTGACTTCAAACATGCGATAGGTCCCCGCATCGACTTTGGGAAGGCGATAGGTCGGTAGGCTCTCCATATAATCGGCGTCACCTATTCCAGCCATGTAACCCGCCTGTGCTTGCTGCGGTATCAGTAAGATATTTTCTCTACCCTCACTATCTACCGTGATCACAGATGGCATGGAAATAGACTTGCCTAGGCCAGTTGTTCCCTTGCTTGCGGAATATTTACCCGTTGAATTGCGCCTACCGCTTATGAGAAACTCTAGATCCAGACCTGCAAACGTGTTTGTTAGGTCAGTCAATATATCCATACTGGGTTTGCTGTCTGGGTTGCGTTTTAATCGGTACAGTTTCTCAGGCCTGTCGTAGCCCAGCTTTCGCGAAAGCGTAGAAACATCCCTTACTCCTTGATTTTCAAGCTCCGACATTAATCTATCAAAGAAATTTGTCATTTTATGCAATTATGTTTGTGTACAATACAAACTAGATTGTATATTTGTACTGTCTTGTATGTCAAAGGTGAGAAAGCTCGTCAAAACACACAAGATTGTGGGAAATTCTTAAATGTAAGTCTGCCTGAAAGAACTGGATCATTCTGAAATCTCCAGTAAACACGATTTGATGGCACAGAGCATCAGGTAGTAAAAACAACAAACAATTTTAAACAATAATAAAACCTATTAACTCTAAATTTTAATTATGATCGAGAACACCATTTATCGCTTTGCAACCGTACGACCTCCACAACTTCCTGATAAAGGAGGAATTGAAACAGATGTACAATTTATTTCTCCAAGTGGCCTGAATTTAGTAACTCTAAAGAATATTGAAGATTGGTCTTATGAACCCTATCTGTCTAGTATTAAAGATATTAGAACTGAACATAACGATTTATATGATTTTGCTCTTTGGGTGAAAAACAATAGAACATCTGTTGAATTATCTGAAATTAAGGGTAAGACGGCAAGCATGGAAACTCTAGGAAGTGAAATTCAAACCAGATTATTTAATGATCTCATTTTTTATGTATATAAAAAAACGGATTTAAGATTGGCTACAGCAGTCAGTAATTTGTTATTTGCAAATCATATAATAAAGATCGTAAATAGTGAAACTAGCTTCAATCTCGAGAAGCTGCTCTATGCCATTGTCCAACTTCCTGAAGATTTTAAAGTGGGATTTAAGCCTCAAGAAGGCAATACTAGTAATTTGCCTACATTATCGATGGACGCTAAAGTTATTGCGGAATCTAAAGTTGAATTTCTTGATCAGGTCTTAAAAGATATGGACCTTGTGGAGCAACATTTGTTGATAAAGTCAACAATTACTTCTAGACAAAATCAAGATAACGCTCAAGAGGCTTACAACGAAGCTCTTAAAAATGCAAATTATGTTCAACCTGTTTATGATACTGAGACTGGTAAGGTCGTAAAAAGTGGGTACTATGAAAATCTTACGATACCTGAATATCAAGTTGTTGATGTTGATTTATTAACTGTACTAAATACAGCCGCAGACTTTATCGATAAAGAAACTGCTACCTATTTAAAAGACGTGATTACAACTTTTTCAGATTATACTTTTAACGATGTTAGAAACTACGTTAGCCAGAGCCAGCGTGATCTAGTACATAAGGTTGCAGATTCTACTCAATCTAGATCTACAGGAACTATTGCATACCGCGGTGTGGTCCTTCCATTTTCTAGTGGCCAAAGTACCGTTACGGCGGTAAGATTATGCACCCCTAGTTTAAGAGTGTTTTCTAGGCGACAAATTACAATTAGTATCTCTGGACTTGGAACTCACGTAGATCTTGCTAGGGTAACTGGCATGATTACCTATTCAGATAATATTGAGGTAGCTCTTGAAGATGAATTGAGAGTTTATAGTAACGGTACTCCACATGTGATGAGGTTCAAGACCTTCTCTCGAATAGATATAAAGAGAGTTAGAGGGCAACTCAATTTTACTGACGGTTCACGCTTAGAATTTGATGGAACTATTAATTTAGGAAAGGAGGCGCCAGAAGCTTGCTATAGTTTAGAATTCAACTACCAAGATAACGGAGTTGATGACTCATCAGGTGAGGGTTCAGGGCCTGGAGATGTAACAACTCCTAGTATACCTAGTGAGCGATTTGGCATGCTACGATTAGGTATAATGGACTACCGCAAGGTCATACAGACCGTTTGTTGCTACGTACCGGGAGAATTAAGCCATATTGAGAATATCATGGCGCGCGAGTTCAAGAGCAAAACCACTACTCGCAAGCGTACGGTAGATACTTTTGATGCCCGTATTGTAGAGAACGAGAGCGAGACCTTACAAGAAAATGTTAGCACTACTCGCAATGAAATCGCTACCGAGGTGGCTAATATAATTGCCGAAGATAGAAACCGTGCCGCAAGTGCAGGAGTTTCTGTTACCTACAATGAACCCCCAGTTACCGTACAAACTACTGCAAATGGAAGTATAGCCAGCAGTAGCTCGAGTGAAAGCAGTAACCAACAGGCAATAACTCACGCCCAAGAAATTACTGAGCGAGCCCAGGAACGTATCGTGACTAGGGTCACTACAGAACGTACGCGTCGTGTGATCGAGGAATATACTCAGACTGATGAGCATGGTTTTGATAATCGCAAGGGTGATGCTCATGTTTCTGGAGTGTACCGCTGGGTAGATAAGATCTATAAGAATCAGCTACTTAACTATGGCAAGCGACTGATCTATGAGTTTATGATTCCAGAGCCAGCTAGTTTTCATAATAAAGCAGTTCAAGCACTTGCTCAGAACGATGGTACTTTGTTAATGCATGAGCCTCAGGATCCTAGAGAAAGTGCTAACTTAAAATTAGGAGATGCCAGATCTGCAAGTGAAGCCAGTATTTATTACTGGGCAAAAATTTATGGAGTGGAGGTTGATTTAAAACCTCTACAAGAAATGTCGATGGGAGTTTCAGAGGCTTTTGATATTCCCTACGGTCAGGCTGATACTGAGCTGGATGAAGCCGCTAGTGTATCTGGTAAATTCGAAGTTCCAGAAGGTTATGTAGCTACTAGTTTTAGAGCACAGGTAGTGTTCTCTGCAGAAGGTGCTGCTAGTGCTAGTTTGATGGTAGGTGATACGAGAGATGATATTGCCGGAAGAACCCCCGTTCATATGGACTTGCCAGTTGCAGGTGCCCGTAATAGCTATATATCTATTGATGCTGGTACACAGGTTCCCTACGCAATGTTTGCTGTAGGTAGGCATGCGGGTTCACTTACAATTACCTTTAAATTAAGGCTTACACAGGAATTTCTTACTACCTGGCGTTCAAAAGCAATTACAGCCATACTGGCTGCTTATGAAGAAAAATTGCGCTTGTACCACGACCAGTTAAAAGCCGTACAGCTAGAAGAAGATCAGCAACTCAATCTCAATCCCATGTTCTACAGGGATATGGAGCAAAGCATCCTGCGTAAGCACTGTATTGCCTACATGTTGCGCAATCAGGTATATGCACAAGATCACATTGCAACAGGTTTGCCGGTACAATCACAGGGTCTTGAGAGTTATGCAAGTTTGGTTAAGTTTATGGAGCTTGCCTTTGAGTGGAATATTATGAGCTATGAACTCTATCCATGGTACTGGGCGGCGCAGTCCAGACAGGATAGCAAGTATGCGCACATGGAGGCAGATAGTACTTTCAGGGCCTTCATACGTAGCGGTATGGCTAGGGTGCTGGTAACTGTCAGACCTGGCTATGAAGAAGCAGTAGCCTTCTTTATGAGTACGGGATTACCCTGGAACGGTACTGACCCATTAGGAGTAGAGGGTACTGAATTTCAGGCGATCATCAATGATGTGCGTACTCCTACCGTAGAGCCTCAGGATACCTGGACTACCAGAGTGCCTACAACACTCACGGTCATTCAGGCTAGCAGTCTAGGGCTGGATGTTACTGGGCTACCTTGTAATAGTGATTGCGGCGAGACTCTTTTTGATACAGATGCTGGTGGAGATGGTTATTCATCACCATGGCAAGACAATAAAGCTCAGATAGGCGGCTCGACAGCTTCATAATCTATTTTCTTTAATTAATAAGTTGTTTCCGCTTTCGCGAAAGCGGAAACAACTTAAAAAACTCATTAATTATGACTAGTGAAGAATATGGAAGACGCTTTTTTGAACAAGTAGCAGCATTTGAATTCCTTGATGTTTACACACTAGGTGTAAAGCCTAAAACGATAAGAAGACAGGAGCCAGAAGACCTGCTGCTCTATACCTATCTTGCCGTAAACCAAAACGCTACGGGACAATGGGAAGTGCTTGCTCTAAATGCCGGCGCAAACTATTTAAATACGGCTGCCATAAATGGGGATGTAGTTACCCAGTCTAACATACCTCACGATGATCTTGCACAGGTCACCATTGACTTTTTGAATTTTAATGAAGTAGTTTTTGCCTCCAGTTATTTTGCTCTGGACTATTTGGGACAGCGGTACATCGCGTTTCCCGTTTTTGCGCTGGATACTAGTTACATTACAGGCGATAAACCTCTTGAGTTGGGTAGAAAGTTGGCCAGCAGCCAGATACATGTGTCCATTTTTAAAAGTAGCGATGGTGCGAGATTGGATGACGCCTTCCAGCGTGTAACTACAATCAAGTCGCGTGAGATGGTGTTTTTTATGGAAAAGGATGATGGAACAAACAAATTTGGTTCTGTTTTTAGGATCAAAGCGGGCAAGGGTCTTGATCCCAGATCGATTTTTCCCTACGATATTTTTCTTACCGTACTCAAGGACTACGGGATCAATACGACACGGCAACAACTCAAGCAGCAAGTGGAAAAGGCATTGCGTGACCGCAGTACAGAATTTAGCTTGCTTCCCACCGCTGTTAATGGTCTTATAGAAGATATCATTGTTGCCCCTACCACCACCATTCTGGATGGTGTAGCCACCATACTGGAGGCTGCTTCTTCCTGGACAGGAGAACAGATGCTGGGCATTAATTACTGGAACCGCATTATTGATGGTAAGCGTAACGAGGAGTACGACCCACTCCTGCCTCACATGGACTTAGCCGATAAAGACCATGTCAAAAAAACTATTAATCTCGTGATGGTAAGAACCGCAAACAGCCTGGTGACACCGCTGGCTGAACGTCTGGATGAAGCTCTTTACAGCGCGGGAAAGTTGCCTACTGTAGGCGCGGTGGTCGTGGGTAGATTAAAGCCTTTATCTACGGTGGTTCAAAGTATTCCTGATCTATTGATAGGTATGGTGGACGTGATGGTGGATGCACTCGCTGCTGGACTGGAGTTCTTGAATGCCTTTATCGTGGGGCTGCTCAATACCATTATTGAACTGGTCAAGTTCATTCTAGATGTTCTGGCCATGCTCTTTAGGTATATGAGTACGATGACTAGGGGAACTAGTAGCTTTAGGCAGTCGCCATTGGTGTTTTTTAGTTTTTTCTTTGAATCCCTTGAGAATATTATAGAGGCTTTTGTAAACCTGTTTAGTAAAGAAAATTTTGCAGCTCTTTTCGTATTTTACGCTGCGCTTCCCGGTAAAATATCGGAAGTACTACCGTTGCTGTGGGGAAATCTAGTAAGGAGTGCAGGAGAAGTCTACGCCCATGACCTGGGCTATTATCTGGGCTATTTGGTAGGTTGGCTGGCACAGGAAATTGCTGGGGTGCTGCTTACGGGTGGTGCGGCAAATCTTTCCAAAGCTGTCAAAGTCTATTTTACGGGCTATAAGACCCTGTTTAAAGACATGGCAAAAGCTACCACGAGTGGTGCAAGAGCTACTGGACAAATTGCTCGTGGAGCGGCAACCATGTTCCTAGATGGTGTGCAATACCTGGGCTATTATGCCCAGCGTGTTCCCGAGCTAATTACTGAACTCAACAAATGGCTGGATGATTTGGTTAGGGTGCTTATGGCAAATGCTGATGTGCTGCTCGCTAAGTATAAAGCTGCGGTACAGCTATTAAACGAACTAGGTGTAACTATTACCCGTAATCTGGATCAGAACCTATTTCCAGAATTGGTTGCCCGTGGCCTGGAGGGTGAGATCTATGTAATTCGCAATAAGGTGCCTATCTTTAGCGGTACTGATGAGGCCTTTGAAGCTTTCGCGAAACAAATAGATCAGATCAATGCTGATGCTGGTGGGGGTAGGAAAGGTCATAATGCGGTAGAGGAACATTTGGATAAGGTTGAGTTTAAGGATTTAGATGTAGAACTTGATTTAAAAGGAAGAAAAGTAAGATTGCCAGGTTTTTATTTTGAACAAATTAACTATACTAAGAAAGTGCGTAGTAAATATTACCAAGAACGAAATGTTTTCAAGAATAGAGTGAAGAAAGATTTTCTTAAATATTTAGTAACGAATGATAAAAGCCTAGATCTTTTGAAGAAATCGGGAATTGAGTCTTCTATTATTGATTTTATGATTCAGAATAAAGGTAAGTTACCAAAAAATTCTGGACTTCAAGTTCATCATAGACTTCCTCTTGATGACAATGGAGATAATCAATTTTCAAATCTTATTTTAATTAAAAATAATCCATATCATAAGGCTCTTACCAACTATCAAATAAGGAGGACTAAAGGTATGAAAGTCGATGAGTCTAAGTTATTGCAATGGCCAAACTATAATTTTGAAATTTATATACCATAGAATTATGAATGCACAGCTACAAGATAGATTGACATTACTTTTAAGGAAAATTGATGAACCTGGCTTAGAATTAAACGCTCAAAATGATGATGACTTAATAGCACTCGCTCAAAAAATGCTTAATGAAGCATCTAAAGTTATTACTATTGAGGGACTTAGAATTATTACACAAATAAATGGTTTAGATTATAATGGTATAAGTATATATGGTTTCACAAATAACAACCATTTGTCAATATTATTTCAAAATCGTGAGTGGAGTGATGTGTTAAAGGATGCTAATCCAGAGATGTTGAAGTATACATTTCTTGGGGAATCTGGTGACGATTTATATGTTTATGATGACGCCAGTTTGACATATTCAGTTTTAGATCGATATACCGGTGAAGTGGTTGAAGTATTTCAAAACCCAGACCAATTATATATTTATATTATTGATTACATGATGAACTAATCTATAGGTTTAATCTCTATATAAATGCACTACATATAGTTCAAAATAAACAAGAATTGGAATAGAAGCAGATGGCAGTAACCTTTTCATGATTATTGATAAGCGGAAAGTATTTTCAACTCTATGGAAAACAATACTTTGAATCCCACGAAACGCATAATTTTTTGGAAAATGGTAAAAAAATAAGAATAGGTAACATTATACGTCCTAATGGTTTAAGTCTTGATGAAATACCAATTAATTTGCCAATTCAAGCTAACGTGGAGCTACGATATTCCAATCGCTATTTAAAAAACAAAGTACCTCTACTTTCTTTCCTAAGAACTGGGATGTTACTTGTGTGAAGGAGGAGGTTGCTTTAGTTTACGATAGATCTTTCAGGTGGTAATCCAAAAATCCTTGAAGAGCTTTTAGGTATCCCAAACTTAGGCAATGATCCAGTAGTACATTTGATAAAAAACCCTATAAACAGAAGAATGCCTAATGGCAACGAGAAAGGTGCCCTAGATGCACCTTGGTTGCCTGGGGGATATACCTCTGGGAATATACCAGAACTCATTATTGATTCCCCTGCCTACCCTTCTAAAGGTATAAAAAGTATAAAACTTAAAGCTTTAATAAAATGAAATTGAAATTTAAAGAATCTCTTGGAGGTGCGCTAGTTTTTGAAAACGACACTTCTGACCTGTTTTTGGAGCATGAAATAGGCTATCATACGTTGAGATATATTCTTCACCCTATTACTCCGGAACAGCTCGGGAGATATAAAATTTCCAAAGAAGAAGCAATTGATATTGAAAAAAATATTTTATTAAAATATGGACAAACTGATTTTTGGGATCAATACGAAAAACCAGATGATTATGATGAGCCGCTTGACCAAGTCGACTAGTAGTGGTGATGTAGAAAACCTCAGTAATATTGAGTAACAAAATTTTAAGGTAGTCGATAGTCAGGTAAATAAAATGAGCGGTACAAATGCATTGTCCTTATTTATGTTTTAATTATAAGTAGGAACCCAGGCATAAAGATGCATATTTAGTAAAGTACCAGCTGGAGATTGCTAGCCTAAGTGGTGAGGTGACTGCTGCTGTAGCGAAAAGATTAAGAGCCAGTTCTAGAAGGGTTATAAATTCTCAGGATGACCTAATTGACCAGGCAGAGAATTACGATGAATTAATAAAGAGAGAAGATGCGCTAGATGACCTTGCCGAGATTGCATAAGTAGAACGTCGTCACACCAGTAAATGGGATGGGGGTAAATTCCTATCTGAAAGATCTTTACGCAAACGAATACGTACTCTTACTCAAAAGTATGCCAATTTCGGATTGCGGGTAGAGTTTGTCGACGAAGCAACCAACCTCAGAAAGTTGAGCGACTGGAACAGGCGAAACGTACTGGGCAGTTTTAATCAAGGACCACCACCAGTTTTATATTTTAGAAGGGAGGTAACCGAGCTTTCCTGGCAACATGAGGTATGGCATCTGGAGGATTTGCAGCGGCTGGGCGCAAAGAAATTCTACGAGACACCTAACTGGAAGCTGGAAGAAATGGTCTGGGCTAGGATTTGGAAAACGAAAGAAAAATGGACTGAAAATGAATTAGTAGATTCCTACAGATATTTTAGGAAGAAAGCTGAAGGGCAAAATGCTAGAAAAGCGCTTATAACGGAGGAAATGGAGTCCCTATTAAGAAAACCTTATTACAAATTTATTCGATATAAATGATAGACTATGAGAAAAGAACAAGCAATTACAGAAGCCAAGAAAGCTTTGAAAGACATTGGACATTGGGAAAAATTCACAAATATTAGTGCACATTATAAAGAAAATAGTTCTTTATTTGATTACCCTCATTGGTTTGTTAGGTTTCAACATACCGATGATGACTATAAAAAAGGTGTTGTGTCACCATTAATGATCGTAAATGACCTAGATGTATTAGTTACGTTTTGTAGTTGGGAGCGAAGTGAATTTTTCCTTTCCTATGATGAGACTAAAATGAAATATTACCATCCTACATTAAGTCGTGAACAGCCTGATCTGTAGTAGTCTTTCACAAGAAAAACAATAGTTCTTTGAAATATTATATGCAGCTTGTAGAAGCAGCACAATCTGTACATTACCCTACACCACGGGCAAAAAAGCAGGGTTCCTGTCCTCTAACACCAATGTAGCTATGACCGAGTACAACTCGATTACATTAGAGATTACTGTGACAGAGGATCAAACAGTGGCTACACGGGTACGGGACTCTGGCCTGCCTGACCGTGAGATAGTGAATTGCACCTACCACCCCTTTGCACCTGTAGGGTTTATAAATGCTGATAGCCCAAAATTTCCCTTCTGTGAGCAGTCAGGGACAGGAACCCTGCTTCCCGCATTTGTATTGTACGCCGCAGACGAGCGGGCAGATACGGCAAACTGGTTCACAGCAGGTGAATACGCGCTAGACCTTGTCACACTAGCTTCTGGAGCAGGTAATATCTATAAGTTTAGGCACCTACTTAAACTATCTAAACTGCAGCAAGTGATTAGAATAGGTAAAGCAGTACAAGTAGCTGGTAGGGCAACTATTAAGGCTATTGAGATAAGTAGCGCTACGCTCAATATATTAATTAAACTGGCAGAGCTCGAGAATGAACCGTGGGCTCAAAATTTACAGGAGATACTTTTTTGGCTAGAAATTGCTAGCCTGAGTGGTGAGGTGACTGCTGCTGTCGCTAAAAGATTACAGAAGAGTGCAAGGGAGGTAGTTAAGCATAAGGCTAGACTGATAACCAGCGTTGACGAAGCAGTGCAACCGCGATTGTTGAATGATCTAGATGAACTCGCAGAAAGAGGCGTCAAAGGTGGCGATAAGTCAGAGTCTTTTGCCGCCTATGCGAGGATAGATGACTTACAGGATTATCTTCCAGACGGCATAGTCACGGGACAGAGGACACTAGATACTTGTGCGGCATGCAGTTTAAATATACTTTTAAATGATTTGGGTAAGGCGTTTACGGAAAACACATTGTCCATGGCTTTAGGTACTACCGAGGGGCTTGGTGCCAGCATATTCAGAATACCTACCGCACTTCAAAACCTCAACGTTACCGCCATCAAGGCCGTTTCAAGACAGGTTAAGGATGTTGAGGATTATCTGGGTATATTTAAATCCGAACTAACAAATGCCAAAGGTGCAGTGGTCAGTGTAAAGCGAAAGGGATTTTCAGGTGCTCATGCCATTGTCGTGGATAAAATAGAGAACGGCAGAGTCTTTATCCGTGACCCATATCCACCTATTTATGGTTCTGCATACTCTATTAGTTTGAAAGATTTTGACCTAATCTTTAATAAAAGATATACTTTGATAAAATGAAAAACAGCGAACAAAAAAATATAGAAAATCATACTAACGGTGAGGTACCATCTACAGAATGGAACCAGATTATAGTTAAAGATTTTGAGCATGCCGAGGTAGTCCTAGAAGACCTTAAATCATTCATGATCGGTTTTCTTAAAAATCAGGATCTACCCGTAGGCAGTCCACGGTGGAAAGAGATACTGCCTCAACGATTGATAAAGTTTACTGATCAACTGAACGAAGAGGATATTTACGAGGATGATATTGCCCAGCCATTGAACGCAATAATTTATATAATGAAAAAGAATAGAAGATGGATCTGGTATAGTTCTAAATTGACTGGAAATGGATTTATAATAAATGTTTCTGGAGATTTCAACCTGTTAATTTGTTTGCCACATTGCATGGGTATTCCCCATACCTCTTTATTTATTATGGATCCGAATGGATTTTATGAAACAAAAGCACTACGGGACGTATTGACTTATCGCACATGGGACCACGAGACCTTTGAAATGGGTCCCGTACCGCCAGGTATATATCCAGAGGTAATCAAATGGTTAAAGTAAGTACGCTTTCGCGAAAGCGAATAGTTCCTTTATTCTTTATGCCGCAAAGCAACGCAACGACACCAGTAACTGGCTTACCGTTGGGGAATATGCGCTAGATATTGCCATACTGGCTTCTGGAGCAGGTAATATCTATAAGTTTAGACACTTACTCAAGCTATCAAAACTGCAGCAAGTGGTTAGAATAGGTAAAGCAGTACAAGTAGCTGGTAGGGCAACTATTAACGCTATTGAGATAAGTAGCGCAACGCTCAATATATTAATCAAACTGGCAGAGCTCGAGGATGAGCCGTGGGCTCAAGATCTGCAGGAGATTCTGTTTTGGCTGGAAATTGCTAGCCTGAGTGGTGAGGTGACTGCTGCTGTTGCGAAAAAGTTGAGAAGAAGTTCGGAAAGGGTGATTAAATTTGAAAGTCAAATCGATGAATCCTTAGATTTTGATTTTATCCAAAAGAGGGTGTTCTTTGCTAATTTCAGAAAATTGGATTGGCTTTCAATTAGTTATATTAGATTGGGAACTGATCCACTAACAATGCGTAACCTGCAAAGATTAAAACAGCGTCCCGATGAGGGGTACTTTGAAATATTATCGCATGGTGATCACAAACATATTAAATTTAACGGAACTAAATATAAAGCTAAAGAGGCTTTTGACATATTGGTGCAAAAAGGGCTAACATTTGATAAACCCATTAGGTTGCTATGTTGCAAAACTGGTCAATCAAATACAGGTTTTGCGCAGCGATTCGCCGATTTGACTGGTGTTAATATTATTGCACCAACTACTCGAGTAGCTATCGAAGAAAAAACTTTAAACATCGTACTTGAAGGAAAAGGTACTTTCAGGACTTTTAAACCCAGGACAAAATGAAATACGTAGGATTTATTACTGAGATAGAAGAATATTTTATACCAGCTAAAGAGAGGTCAGAATATTTAGGTGGTACGTTATCAGCTGCCGATCGCCGTGTGTTAATTCAATATTTAAATATAGGATTATTATGTGTGCCATTGATGGGAACAACAGAAAATCCATTTGAAGAATCATACGATCCAGAAGACATGGACTCTTTTACTAAAACAGAAGGATACTTGGCGATTCATACTGACGGATATTATTTGTGGCCTCAATATTTCAAGGAATTTCTTGAAACAGGTCATATTACTTCGGTTGATCAGGAATTTCTTGAGCATACAAAGTCCGCAAAGCCAAAAGATCTCTCTGAAAATCAAATTCTAGAGATGGAATCTGATTTTTATAAGGAGCATTGGTAATTTGTTTAATTCTATCAATTGAAAAGTCCCCCGCTAGCGCCGAGTTGCACTCGGTGCCAACAGAGTATAATTCTTATATTAGTGTCATAAGTCGCAAGTACAAGTTCAATAATCCAGAGGGCGTATACTTTGTCTAATTTTCAGTAGTGAACTGGATAGATGTTTTTATAAGGGAAGATTATATGGCAATAGTATACGAGGCAATCACTTATTGCAGTATCAACTAAAGGTTACAAAAGGAATGCGCGAAGGTGAAATAAGGGTAGTTGTATTTTCGGTAACCGACCAACGAATTATAAAATAATACGTTTATGTATACAGAAAGTTTTTTCTTAGAAAGATACCTCAAGAGGTTTCCCGAATTACCTCAACAATTAAATGTTGAAAAACAATAGCGTCAATAAACAGGATAAAGTTCTCATTAATAACTTAACGAGGAGCTTAAAATCAAACGTTGATGCCTTGTTCAAGAAATACCAAGCCGTGATCGACCTTCTCAACGACCTAGGTGTGATCGTAACCCGCAAAATTGATAAGAATTTGTTTCCAGAACTGTCAATACAGGTTCAAAAGGGAAGAGTAGTTGCGATAAGAAACAATACGCCTATTTTTAGCGGAACAGATGAGGCCTTTGACGCTTTTGCGAAAAAAATTGATGAAATAAACGAGAGCGCTGGTAGTGGAAAGAAAGGCAAGGAAGCTGTTGATGATTACTTAGATGAGATTGAGCTGTATACAAATATTTCTGGAAAACCTATCGATTCAACCTTATTGAAAAAATTACAAATAGAGTTTGAAAATCTGGGAGGTCTTATGAAATATGATCAAGAATCATTTGACTATATATCTTGGGTGGAGAAAGGAAGAGGCACAAAAACCGAAGCGGCCAGCCTAAACAAATCTCTAATAATGCTGGGTCCAGACGTAAGTAAATCAGGAGTCTACGAGGAATTGATCCATGCTGCTCAACACCGTTCTGGTTTGCATCACGAGATGATAGCAAAATATGGAAATAGAATGGGCGAAATCGCGCTGGAAAAAGATGCAGCGGAAAAATTAATACAACGAGCAGAATCTTTAGATTTAGATCGAGATGAAACTAGATTTATTAAGAAAAGACTAGAATTGTTAAAGGAACAATTTAAAAGATTAAATAATGGAGAATAAAATTGAACTTATCGATATCGAAACTAACCCATCAGTCCAAACTGTAAAAATAAAGTTGAACTCGTTAGACATAAAAATAGGAGACAAGTTGAAAAGTACTAATGGAAAAGCCACAATGACCATTCAAACTCAAGTATTAGGTTATAATCCTGTAAATCCAGAAATATATATTTTCACGGTCTTAATTGAATCAGAAATAGAGATGAAGGAAATTAAATTGATAAAAAACTGGATAGTGATAAAATCTTAGACTTAATAAACTGAATTAAATTCAGATAATAACTTTCTCATGGCCACGGAAGATTTTTAGGACAAACACTTGGATTAAATATAAAGAATGAAAAGATTATGGAGTTAATCCTAATTAAACTATGAAAATAAAGTAGAGAGATCGCAGGAAATATTCCTGAGTATCTCAAGATGCTTGAGGAGGTGATTGATGATTTGATAAAGAGTCTCAAAGCAGATCTCATCGTCAATGGTAACATCAACCTTTCCGTATTTGATCCCATAACCGCTGCCATCATCTCTGCCCTTAAAGGCATAATGTCAAGAGCTATGAACAGACTTCTGGCAAAAGGGTTTAGGTTCTCGCAGGTCGATGAGGGTTTCCAGATTTTATTGGAAGGAATTGATATAGATAGATATTCGTCCAAAAAAGAATATTCACAGGCACTAAAAAATCTACTCGACAAACCACAAAATAGAATAGATGATTATATTGATGCAGTAAAAAAATACGGAGATGATGCTGATAACAGACTCTCCTCAGCTTTTGAAAAAATGAGAAAAACAAACAGCGCTAAATATTGGGACGACTTCCACTTCTCAGACTTTTTCCCACCGCCTAATCCACCTAAAAAACCCTGCTTCCTTGCCGGCACACCCGTCCATACCACGACTGGTATAAAGCCGATCCAGGAGATTATCATAGGCGATATCGTTCTGTGCTATGATACTCAATTAGGCACGCTTTCGCGAAAGCAGGTAATCCAGACCTACCGCAACCATGCCCACAAATACAGGATCATAACCACAGAAAATGGCGATGAACTCAAGGCCACGGGACAGCACCTGTTCTATGTCAAGAGCAGCGATACCTGGATCAAGGTACACCAGCTCAAGGTAGGCATGCATCTCTATGATCCTCAGAAAGATGATTTGGTCAAAATAACTGAATTGAAGGTGATAGAGGAAGAAGTAACCACCTACAACCTCGAGGTGGAAGACCTGCACAACTACCTCGTGGGAGCAACCGGGTTGCTGTCACATAACAGCAATAAGAGACCAGGGTATAAAAGCACCAGTAAACGTGGGTATTCTTTTTATGGATTAGGAAAGTTTGGTGATATTGATATACAATATGTTGGGAAAACTACGAGAAACGATCTTGCTCTGCGGTTATATGAACATCAACTAGAAGGTGATCGCGCTCTTAATGGTAAGAAAACCTACTATAGCTGGAAGGCTAACGTCGATGCTATCCCCAACCTGAATAAGGGAGCAAACGCCTTTGTAGAGATGACCGAGTTTGAGAGTGCCGTATGGGAACGGGCCTACATAGAACAGCAAAAGGTCAAAGGGATCAAACTAAGAAACCGCAGCATGCCGCTGGGCAGGAGAATGGGGTCCTTTAAAAAGTACCAGCGGTATTTTAAGAACAACAAGAACATCAACCCCTGTATCTACTTTTAAAAACAAAAGACATGGATTTACCAAAAGAACTGTTACAGAACGTCTACTGGGCGTTCTACCAGAAATTTGAGACCCAGGAAGAATTTAAGG